>DATKND010000001.1:0-30727 GCA_035541475.1 Myxococcota bacterium
CGGCGCCGTCTCGCGCGCGCGCTGCCCGGAAGCGACGAGCGCGGCGCGGCGCTGGCCGAGCGCGCCTTCCATGCGTACCGCGGCGACGCCGCTCCGCGTCGGGGCGCGTCGTTCTCCGAGAGCTGGGAGTGCTTCCAGGCCGACCGCGTCTTCCACGCGCCCGCGCATCGCCTGGCCGAGCTGCAGAGCGCGCACGCCCCGACCTTCGCCTACCGCTTCGACTGGGCACCGCCCGCCCTGCGCCGCATGATCGGCGCCTGCCACGGCATCGAGATCCCGTTCGTGTTCGGCACCCTGCGCGAGCCGCCGCTCGCGCCGCTCTTCCTCTTCGCGCGGGGGGCGCAACGTCTGTCGGCGCGCGTGCAGCGCGCCTGGATCGCGTTCGCGCGCAGCGGCGATCCGGGTCACGAGGACCTGCCGGAGTGGCCCGCCTACGACGCGGAGCGCCGTGCGACGCTCGTGCTCGCGCCGCGCTGCCACGTGCACGACGCGCCCTACGCGCACGCGCTGCGCTTCTGGGGCGAGCTGGAGGCCTCGTGACGGATCGGTTCCCGCGCTGGCAGATCGGCGACGCGAGGCTCACGAAGGTGGTGGAGCTCGAGACCACCGGCTCGGCCACCTGGATCCTGCCCGACGCGAAGCCCGAGCGCCTGGCCGACATTTCGTGGCTGGTGCCGCACTTCGCCGACGCGCAGGGCAAGGCCGTGATGAGCGTACACGCGCTCGTGATCGAGGTGGGTGACCGGCGCGTCCTGATCGACACCTGCGTCGGCAACGACAAGCTGCGGCCGATCCCCGGCTGGGATCGCCGCCAGGGCCCCTTCCTCGCCGATCTGACCGAGGCCGGCTTCCCGCCGGAGTCGATCGACACCGTCCTCTGTACGCATCTCCACGTCGATCACGTCGGCTGGAACACGCGCCTCGAGAAGGACCGCTGGGTGCCGACCTTCCCGAACGCCCGCTACCTCTTCGCGGAGCAGGAGCTCGTCTACTGGCGCGAGCAGAACGAGCAGATCTACGGTGACGTCTTCGGCGACTCGGTGCGCCCGATCCTCGATGCCGGACTCGCCGACCTGGTGAAGCCCGATCACGCGGTGGCGCCGGAGCTGCGCCTCGAGCCGACGCCCGGGCACACGCCGGGCCACGTGAGCGTGCGGCTCCGCTCGCGCGGCGAGGAGGCGGTCGTGACCGGCGATCTGATGCACCACCCGGTCCAGTGCGCGCACTCCGAGTGGAAGAGCCGCGCCGACTACGACACGGAGCAGGCGCGCCGCACGCGCGAGGAATTTCTCCGCGGCTCGGAGCGGAGCGGCGTGCGGGTCTTCGGTACGCACTTCGCGGGTCCGACGGCCGGACGCATCGTGCGGGACGGCGCCTCGTTCCGCTTCGCGGTGTAGATGCGCCATCGGAAGCGCTCCGCGCTGCTCTTCGCCGTGCTCGCGCTCCTCCAGGCGCTGGCCGCCGCGGCGGCGGAGCCCGAGGACGGGGGCGGCGGTCCCGACCTCCTCCAGCGCCGCGATCTCGCGACGCCGCGCTGGAAGCGCGGCGCGCCGCCGAAGCAGCGCGTGCGTTTCGAGACGCCGCTCGAGCAGGCCGCGGCCAATGGCGACATCGCGGCCGTGAAGCAGCTGATCGCGCAGCACGCCGATGTCACGGCGCCGGCCTGGGAAGGCGTCACGCCGCTCCACGCCGCGGCCTACGGCGGAAATCTCGAGATCGTGCGCCTGCTGCTCGAGCGCGGGGCGAAGCCCGACGTGGTCGACAGCGTCGGAATGACGCCACTCCATGTCGCGGCGCTCTACGGCTTCCTGGGGCCTGCGAAGCTCCTGCTCGCGAAGGGGGCGCCCGTCGACGCGCGCAACAAGGCCGACATGACGGCGCTCCACTGCGCCGCGCGCGAGGACCACGGCGCGCTCGCGCTCGTGCTCCTCGACGCCGGCGCCGCGCCCGACGCCGCCGCCTATCGCGACTGGCGCCCGCTTCACTTCGCCGCGCACGTGGGAGACGTCGCGCTGGTCGAGCGTCTGCTGGCGAAGGGCGCGCAGATCGAGGCGAAACGGTTGAACGGGTGGCGCCCGCTCCACCTCGCCGTCGAGGCCGACCGCCGCGACGCTGTGGCGGCGCTGCTCGCGCGCGGCGCGCAGATCGACGCGCCGGCGCGCGATGGCCTGCACCCGACCCACGTCGCGGTGCAGCACGGTCGCGTCGAGGTGCTCGAGTTGCTGCTCGCGAAGGGCGCCGATCCGAACGCGCTCACCGACGGTCGCGACACGCCGCTGCACCTGGCCGCGCAGCGCGGTCAGATCGAGCTGGTGCGACCGCTGCTGGCGCACGGCGCGCGCAGGGATCTCGTCGACGCGAAGGGCCTCACGCCGCTCGACCTCGCGAAGAAGCCGTCGCCGAGCGCCGCCCGCAGCGAGGCGCGCGCCGCGGTCGCGGCGCTGCTCGAGGAGAAGCCCGAGAAGTAGGCGCACGACGCGAAGCGCCGGGCTCACCGCAGCTTCGGCAGCACCTTCTCCGTGAAGAGCACGAACGACTCGTGCGAGAGCGGCGCGCACATCAGGTACTCGAGCCCGATCTCCTGTTGGAGCTTCTGGATCTGCTCGGTGACCGACTCGGGCGTGCCGTGGATGACGGAGCCCTTCACGGAGCGCTCCGCGGGCTCGGGGATCGCGTTCAGCCCCGTCAGGTTCTTCGGGTCGAAGATCATCGCGTGCGCGTCGCCCATGTAGGAGCCGACGATCCAGGAGGCACCCCGGCGCGCGACCTCGCGCGCCTCCGCCTCGCTCGGCGCGACGGCCAGCAGCCGCGCAGTCGGGATCTCGCGGCCCTCCGGGCTATGGCCGTTCTCGACCAAGAGCTTCCGGTAGAGCGCGCGCTTGCGGCCGATCTCGACGTGCGCCGCGTGCGGATCCATCAGGATCGAGTGGCCCTGCTGCGCGGCCCACTCGATCGCCGACTCGGACGACGCCGCGACCCACACCGGCGGGTGTGGCTTCTGGAGCGGCTTCGGCAGCACCTCGACGCCGTGGAAGTGATGGAAGCGGCCGTCGAAGTCGATGCGATCGCTCTTCCATGCCGCCAGCACGATCTCGACCGCCTCGCGGAAGCGCGCCGCGCTCTCCTCGAGGGTCACGCCGAAGTTCTCGAATTCCGTGCGGTCGAAGCCGCGGCCCGCGCCCCAGTCGACGCGGCCGCCGGACAGCACGTCGAGGAGCGCGACCTCTTCCGCGAGCCGCAGCGGGTGATAGAAGGCGGCCAGCGACACCGCCGTGCCGATCCGCAGCCGCTGCGTGCGCGCCGCCACGTGCGCGCCCATCACGTGCACCGACGGGCACACGCTGAAGCCGCTGAAGTGGTGCTCGGCGAGCCAGACGGCGTCATAGCCGGTCCGGTCCATGATCTCGATGCGCTGGAGCGCGCGCGCGAAGACGGTGTCGAGCGGCACGCGCCGCTCGGGCCAGGAGAAGAACTGGAGCACGCCGAACTTCACGCCGCTCTCCGATCCGATCTACGCCGGCCGCGCGGCCAGCGGGGGCTTCACGTCGTCGCCGAGCCGGCGGAGCGCATCGAGCATCGCCGCGTGCTCGCCGACGATGGGCCGCAGCAGCGCCGCCTCGAAGCCCATCTCGGCGTAGTGACGCAGCCGCGCTGCGACCGTGCGCGCCGAGCCGACCAGCAGGTCGTCCCAGTCGATCGTCTCGCGTCGGTAGCCGCGCGCGAGGATCGGCTCGACCTCCGCGCGCGCCGACTCGTCGTCGTGCGCGACGTGGAAGTCGCGGCGGAGCACCGCGTGCGGTCGCCGCCCCGCGGACTCCGAGGCCTTGCGGTAGCGCTCGAGCTCGACCGTGAGCTCGGCGTCATGCGAGGTGGTGCCGGTGAGCCAGCCGTCGCCGAGACGTCCCGCGCGCTCGACCGCGGCGCCCATCCGTCCGCCGATCCAGATCGGCGTCGGCACGCGCGGCACCGGATTGATGCGCGCGCCTTCCAGCTGGAAGTGACGGCCCGCGTGGTCGACGGTCTCGCCGGCGAGGAGGCGCCGAACCAGCGGCACGAGCTCCTCGGTGCGCGACACGCGGCTGCGTTCCGTCATGCCGAAGGCGCGGAACATCGCGTCGCGTGCGCCGACCGAGAGCACGAGCACGAGCGGCTCCGGTGCGAACGCCGCGAGCGTGCCGACCTGCTCGGCGAGCAGCACCGGGTGGAGGAACGGTGCGAGGTACAGGATCCCGACCGGCACGTCGCCGGTCTCGGCGAGCAGACGGCCGAGGGTCGGCGTCGGCTGGAAGAAGTTCGTGACCGGCATCGCGTGGTGATCGCCGATCAGCAGCATGTCGAGGCGCGCCTCGCGCACCGCGCGCGCGACCTCGATCAGGTTGCGAGCCTGCGTGCGAGTGTCGAAGTCGCCGGCCGGCACGTCGTACATCGAGCCCGGCGGCAGCTTCGCCGCGACCGCCATGAAGAGGTCGAGCCCCGCCTGGCTGATCGGGAAGTGACCGCGCAGCGAGATGCCGACCTTCATGGGACCCCATCCTAATGCATCCCGGCACGCGGACACCGCATGACTCGTATACTGAAACGAGTACGAGGCGCGCCGTGTCCGACCGCGAACGAGGGAGCTGCAGGCTCGCACTGGCCGCCGCGCTCGCGTTCGTCGGCGCGAGCGCGGGCGCGGAGCCGGGCATGCCCTCGCAGCGAGATGCCGACGTCTCGCCGTCTGCGCGCCGCGCCACGCTCCGGATCGACGCGCCCGCGCCGGACGAGAAGGTGAGGCAGCCCGATCCGCTCGTGCGCGTGCGCGGTCGCGTCGGCGCAGAGCTCTTCGGCGCCGATGTCGTGGTCGCGCTCGACGTCTCGAACAGCGCGCTGCTCGCCTCGGGCGAGGACCTCGATGGCGACGGGGTGGTCGGCGTCACGCGCGCATTCGCGGAGGATGCGGGGCGCTTCATCACCTCGCACACCGCGTGGACCACGGACGAGGACGACTCGATCCTGCACGCGGAGAAGCTCGCGGGACAGGCGCTCGTCGAGGCGCTGTCGGCGCGCCGCGACCGCATCGGCGTGCTGACCTACACCGCGCAGCCGCGCATCCGCGCGCCGGTCGGGAGTCCCGAGCAGGCGCGGCAGGCGATCGACGCGGTGCCGATCGAAGAGGACATCACGGGCACCGACGTCGCGCGCGCGCTGTGGCGCGCCGCGCGGCTGCTCGAGGAGGCGTCGCCCGCGTCGCCGGGTCGCGCGCGCGCGATCGTGCTCTGCAGCGACGGCGAGCCGACGGTGCCGCCGCCGCGCTACAGCGCGAAGCAGCGCGCGCTGCACGAGGCGTCGCAGCTCTCCGCGCAGGGCATCGCCCTCTACGTGCTGGCCTTCGGCGCGCAGCTCGACGAGGAGCGTGGGAAGGTCGATCTCGAGTTCCTGCAGGCGCTCGCGGCGGCGGGCGGCGGCGTGCTGGTGCGCGTCCGGTCGCCGGCGCGGCTGCTCGAGGATCTCCCGCCCGCCGAGCCGCGGCCCGACTGGCTCGAGATCGTGAACGCGACCAGCGGAGAGAGCGCGCGCTCGCTGCGCGTCTCGCCGGAAGGCGACTTCGACGCGGTGCTCCCGCTGGTGCCCGGCGCGAACGAGCTGCGCGTGGAGGCTCGCTGGCGCGACGGCCGCGACGAGCAGGCGTCGCGCAAGGTGCACTACGAGGCGTCGGTCGCGGCGGCGCCGACGGAGCGAGGGCGATGAGCTGGCGCGACCGGGTCCGTGGGAAGCTCGTGGCGCCGGATCGCGCGCTGGAGAGCGTGCGCTCCGGCGACGTGATCGGGGTCGCTCCCTTCACCTGCACGCCGTACACGCTCTGCCGCGCGCTCGCCGAACACGTGCGGAGAAGGGGTCTCTCGAAGATCCGCGTCGACCACCCGGCCTCGCTCTTTCCCTGGACCGCGCCCGAGCTGCGCGGCGCCTTCGAGCTGCACGACAACTACGCGACCGCGGCCAACCGCGCCGCGTGTCACGACGGCGCCATGGAGTACGTGCCCATCTCGGTCTGGCGCGCGCACGAGATGCCCGCCGGCTACACGCGGGACCCCGACGTGTTCCTGGTGCCGGTGTCGCCGCCGAACGAACGCGGCTACTGCTCGTTCGGACCCGGCGTGTGGATGTCGGGCACGGCCGTCCGGCACGCCAAGCGAGTGATCGCCGAGGTGCACGAGGACTTCATCCGCACCTTCGGCGAGAACTACGTGCACGTGGATCGGATCGACGGGTTCGTCGAGGCGCAGGAGCCGACCGGCAGCGGCGCGCCGGCGGCGCTCCCGCCCGAGGAGCGCGAGGCCGTCGAGGTGATCTGCAACCTGGTCGCGGCCGAGCTGATCCGCGACGGCGACACCGTGCAGACGGGCGTCGGTACGGTATCCGCATCGCTCGCGCCGTTCCTCGAGTTCCGCAACGACCTCGGCGTGCAGACCGAGCTGATCACGGGCGGCATCGCGGAGCTGGTGCGAAAGGGCGTCGTGACGGGCCGCTACAAGACCCTCCATCGCTTCAAGGTGGTCGGCTCGGCGACGGTGGCGCTCGCTCGAGAGGAGCTGCAGGAGATCCACGAGAACCCCGTCTTCGAGCTCTACGACTTCGGCTACACCGACGACCTGCGGCGCCTCGTCCAGATCGAGCGCTTCGTCACGGTGAACAACGCGCTCGCGGTCGATCTCACCGGTCAGGTGGCGGCCGAGTCGTTCGACGCGCGCATGTACACGGGGGTCGGCGGGCAGACCGTCTTCATGATCGCGGGCGCCTACTCGCCGGGCGGCCGATCGGTCAGCGTGCTGCCGTCATCCACCTTGCCCGCCGCGGGACGCCCGCGCGCGAGCCGCATCGTCCCCGGGCTGCCGCCCGGCACGCCCGTCACCGTGCCGCGTACTTTCGTCGACACGGTGGTGACGGAGCACGGCATCGCGGACCTGCGCGGGCGCAGCGTGCGCGAGCGCGCGGGCGCGCTGATCGAGATCGCGCACCCCGAGTTCCGCGAGACGCTGCGCGCCGAGGCGCACCGGCTGCACGCGCTCTAGGGGCGATGGCCGACCTGGTGTCTGTCGGCGGCGGAGGTCGTCGTCTGCGCGCGCGGCGGACTGCTCGGCTGGGTACAAGCGATCGGCCGCCCCTGCGTCGCGACGCCGATGCCGTGCGGCGATCAGCGGCAGCGAACGGCGGCGTGCCGCGCGGAGCGCACCGCGCTCGTCGCAGACGGCACCGCGGAAGCGCTCGCCGAGGGCGCGCAGCTCCTGCTCGGCGACGCCGAACGGCGTCGCGCGCCATGCGAACGCCTCATGGCCGTCGGCCCGCGCAACGCGCTCCCGCGCTGCGTCGAGCTGCTGGAAGAAACGGTTGCGTCAGCGCACCGGGCCATTTGTCTGAGCTTCGCTCGGCACGCTCGTGCGATCTCCGCTCGCTTCGCTCGCTGCGCGCCCGACGGCTTTCGCCTCGCTGCGCGCGCCGAGCGCGTCTTGCACGAGCATGGGCTCGCCCCAGCCTCCCATCGCGAGTGAAGACCCGGACGGATCCGACGCGGCGGTCGAGAGCTCGAGCGTGATCTCGCGGCCCGCGTAAGGCGAGAGGTCGACGTCGACGGGGAACCAGCCGCGTTCCTCCAGCACGCGCTGCGGATCGAGCGTGCGCGCGAAGAGCGGCGCGCTCCCGTCGCCGTCGCGCACGCGCACCTCGAACGTGGTGGCCGACGTGGGGATGTGGAACCAGGCGTCCGGGTGGACGCCGACGGCACTCTCGAGCCGCGTGCCTTCCGGCACGCGCAGGCGCAGCGACAGTACGGTGCGTGCGCCGAAGGGCAGGGGGCGCAGCGCGAGCGTCGGACGGAAGGGCCACACCTGCCGCTGCAGGAAGGCGTCGCGGCGCGCGCCCTGGATGCGATTGCGCGAGCCGTCGTAGCTCTCGGAAAAGACCTCGGCCGCGCGAAGCTCGGGCAGCAGCCGCTCGCCCGCCGGCGGATCCGCGCGGCGCAGTGCGGCGACGCGCATCCCGAGGAGCTCCTCGCTGAACACCCGGCTCATCTCGTAGTGCTCGACGAGATAGGCGTAGAGCTCGGGCGCGTACTCCGGCATCGGCGGCAGCGCTGGGAACTGGGTGAAGTTGTAGAGGACGAGCGGCGTCTGCTGCGCCTCCAGCGCGTCGGCGATGCGGCGGTCGCGGTCCGGGTACTCGGGGAAGGGCCACACGATGTAGCTGGCCGGATGCGGCGCGCGTCGCTCGGCGAGGAAGAGCGCGATCGGCAGATACGGCATCGCGCCGACGGCCTCGTCCGGCGCCGTCGTGCGCCGCACGTACTCGACCAGTTCGCTGAGCATGCGCGCCTGGGCCGGACGCGCGTACACGCCTGCGCGTGGACCCCGCAGCGGCTCGGAGTGCTGCGCGCGCAATCCAGCGAGCAGCCACGCCGTGCCCGCGCCTGCCGCAAGAAGCACGGCGAGCGCGGCGTGCCGCGCGACCGGGCGCGGCGCCAGCGCGTCGTGGAGCCAGGGCACGCTCGCCAGCAGCAGCGGGCTCGTCAGCACGGCGAGGTGGACGTAGTCCTGCGGCTTCACGACGTAGCCGAGTAGCAGCAGCGCCGCGGCGAAGTGAAAGAGCGCCCGTTCCTGGAGCGCGCGCGGACGCTCCGCCGGATCGCGCAGCGCGCGGCGCCGCCGCCACTGCCGCAGCGCGAGCACGCCGAGCCAGACGAGCGGCGCCAGGATGCCGAGCTTGACCGCGAGGTCGTAGAGCCACGTGTCGGTGTAGAGGCGGCTCTCGATCAAGGTCTTCCAGTCGGATCCGGCGGCCACCATCAGGCTCGGCACCCACTGGTGCACGCCGCCGAGCTCGCGCAGGCCGGGATCCTGGCGGAAGAGCGGCCACAGGGAGGGCAGCCCCGGGTAGGTGTAGCTCGACATGCCGATGAAGTGGTTCAGCACGGTCTGCTGCACGACGCGGCCGAGCTGACCCTGGAGCGTGAAGTGGAGCGCGGCGACGAGACCCACCGCCGCGCCGGCGCCGAGGAACTCGGCGATCCGCCGGAGCGTCGGCACGCCCTGCGCGCGGGACGCCACGATCAAGCTGGCCAGGCTCGCGAGCAGCGCCGCGGCCCCGTAGTCCTGCTTGCAGAAGACGCCGAGGCCGAAGCAGAGCCCGGACGCGAGCAGCGGCCCGCGCCGCTGCGACTCGAGATGGCGCGCGAGCAGCCCCAGCGACGCCGTCTGCAGGAGCAGCGCCGTCGTGCTGTAGCTGTAGATCTGCCAGTGCGGGAAGGCCCAGGCGCGGTGCAGCCACAGCAGAGCCACGCCGATCCACGGCCACGGCGACGGCACCAGGCGCCGCAGCAAGGCGAACCCGATCGCCGTGAACGCGGCGAACTCGAGCACGACCAGCCAGCGCGACACCAGGATCGACGCGCCGAAGATCCGGAAGGTGAGCGCCAGCAGGTAGAAGGCGCCGGGCAGCGGGTAGCAGGTGGCGTCGCGGTAGAGCATGCCGCCCCGGTCGATCAGGTCCGCGTACTCGAGCACGTGGCCCTCGTCCATCACGCTGAACCAGCGGTCGAAGAACGGGAGCTGGTAGACGAAGGTGGCGAGCGCGACTCCCAGCGGAGCGAACGCCGGGTGATCTCGCAGCGAGCGGGCGCGTTCGCTCACGGCATGACCAGTCGCGGCTCCGCGAAGCCCGCAATCCACGGTGTCTCGCCGGCTGCGATGTCCGTGGAGGTGGAGAGCACGAGGGTCACGTCGCGTCCGGCGACGACGTCGAGCGGGACGTCCACCTCCGTCCATCCGCGGTCCTCGAGCTTGCGTTCGGGCTCGAGCTTGCGCTCGAACAGCAGCCGGCTCGCGCCGCCTTCCAGGGCAGCGATGCGGAAGGTGACCGAGGCGGGCGGGAGCGCGAACCACTTCGAGGGATGCGCGCCGATCGCCGTGCGCAGATGCTCGCCCGGCAGCGCGTGCAGCGGCACCTCCAAGGTGGTCGCGCCGTTCGCCGTCGGCGCGAGAGCGACGACGGGCCGGAAGGGCCACGGCTCCCGACGCAGCATCGCGTCGCGCTCCGCTCCCGTGACGGTGCGCGCCTTCCCGTCGCGCTCCACGCGCAGCACGCCGACTTCGTCGCGGAGCAACGGGCGTCCGCGGGGCGGCGCGTCGTCCCGGTGCAGCGCCGCGATCTTGTAGCCGAATGGCCCGGCGTGGAACGTCGCGAAGATCTCGAAGCGGTCCACCAGGTACTGGAAGAGCTTCGGCGCGTAGCGTTCCAGCGGCGGCAAGGTGAGGAACTGGGTGAAGTGGTAGATCACCAGGCGGACGTGCTTCGCCTCCATCGCGGCGATCAGCGCGCCTTCGCGGTCCTCGATCTCGGGGACGGGCCACACGATGTAGCCGCTGCGGTGGGGCCCGGGCCGGTCGGACAGGAAGTGCAGGAGCGGAAAGTACGGGTACACCGCGATCGTTTCGCCGGGAGCCGTCTCGCGCTCGATCGTCGCGACGAGGTCCTCGAGCAGACGCGCGTCCGCCGGCTCGACGTAGAGGCCCGCGGCGCGCGCGAGGCGCACGGGCTCCGAGTTCTGGATGCGCAGCTCGGCCGCGAGGAAGGCGGTGTAGGCGAGTCCGGCGGCGCAGGCCGGCAGCAGCGGCAGCGCCAGCCAGCGCGCGAGACGCCGGTGAGCGCGCCAGAGCGCGCTCGCCTCGAGCACCGCAAGCGCGGCGAAGGGCCAGGTGATCACCGCCCAGTGGAGGTAGTCCTGCGGCTTGGCGACGTGCCCGAGCGCGCAGAACGCGGCGGCAGTCGCCCACAGCGCGACTTCCGGGAGCGCCTGGGCGCGCTGCGCCGGATCGCGCAGGCGCGCGCGCGCCCGCCACTGCCGCCATGCGGACGCGGCGAGCAGCAGCCATGGGCCGTACAGCACGACCAACACGTAGAGCTCGTAGAGCGGCGTGCTGGAGAAGAGCGGTCCGCCGGTGGCGCGCTTCCAGTCGAGCGTCCAGACGAGCGGCGGAAAGTGCGTCGCGATGCCGGCGGGCGTGCGCAGCGCGGGATTCGTCGCGAGGAGCTCCCACGGCCAGGCGAACGACGAGAACGGGAACGTCGCGGTGCCGAACGCGTGGGTCCAGACGCAGAAGCGCAGCACGTCGCCGAGCACGCCCTGCGCGGCGAAGAGCAGTCCGGCGAGCGCGCCGACCGCCGCCGCGGGCGCGAGGAACTGCGCGGCGCGCGCGCCGAAGCCGGGCGAGTCCGCGGCGCGCGTGCGCGCGGCCACGGCGAGCGTGACGAGCGTCGCCAGCAGCGCGGCGGCTCCGTAGTCCTGCTTGCAGAAGACGCCGAGCCCGAACACGAGGCCCGACGCGAGGAGCGGCGCACGCCGCGACGAGCCGTCGAGATGCGCCACCAGCAGCCGCAGCGAAACGGCGAAGAGCAGCAGCGCCGTCGTGCTGTAGCTGTACATCTGCCAGTGCGGGAAGGCCCAGAGCCGATAGGCCCACAGCAGCGGGATCGTCGCCGCCGCGAACGCCGCCGGCGTGATGCGGCGCATCAGCCCGTACACGACGGGCACGAACAGCGAGAACTCGACGACGACGGCCCAGCGCGCCACCAGCACCGATGGCTCGAAGATCCGGAAGAGCCCCGCGAGCAGATAGAAGGCGCCGGGCAGGGGATAGAAGGTGGCGTCGCGGTAGAGCGTGCCGCCGCGCGCCGCGATCTGCGCGAACAGCAGCAGGTGCCCCTCGTCCATGCCGCTGTACCAGCGGTCGAAGAACGGGAGCTGGAGGAGGAGCGTGGCCGCGAAGAGTCCGGCGAATCGCATGTTTGACGTAAATCGCGGCCAACCTTAGGGTATTTGCGCAGCGGCGCCCGCTGCGCCGCGCACCCCATGCGAGCGAAGCCGCCCTTCGACATCCCGACCGCGCTCGTGCTCGCAGCCATGTATGGACTGCTTGGCGGCAACGTGTGGCTCTACTTCCGGGCGCCGCTGCCGTGGCCGCTGCACATGCTCATCGGCACGCTCGCGATCCACCTCGCCTTCACGGTCTGGCACGAGGCGGTGCACCGCAACGCGTCGCGCATCGGCTGTCTGAACGACGCGATCGGCGTGCTCGGCGCGCTGCCCTACATGGCGCCCTTCTACCTGGAGAAGTGGTTCCACCTCCAGCACCACGCGCTGCTGAACCGCGCCGACGACCCGAACTACATCTACACCGACGGACCGCTGTGGCGGCTGCCGCTCCGCTACGTGCGCATCCTGCGCTACGCGCGGGCGCGCATGCGCGACGACCCGCGCAGCCGGTTCGAGCGCTGGATCGACCGTCTGCCGCTCGTGCTCGTGGTCGCGCTCGTCGCGACGGCGCTCGCGCGCGGCGCGTTCGTCGACCTGCTCGTGCTGTGGGCGTTGCCGTTCACGCTCTCGAAGCTCGTGATGGACTGGTACATCAACTGGCTGCCGCACGCGGGCCTGCCGCCCGATCGCTATGCCGGCACGCGCATCGTCGACGTCGCCTGGCTCACGCCGCTGGTGCTCGGTCACAACTACCACGCCATCCATCACCTCTGGCCCAATCTGCCGTGGCACCGCTACCCCGCCACGTTCCGCGAGAAGCGGGGGCAGCTGCGCGAGCGCGGCGTGCCGATCGAGACGCGGCTTCCGCGCTGGTCCTCGTATGGCTCCGCCGGCCGCGACCCTCTCGCTGATTGAGACGCGCTGCGCGCTCTGCGGCAGCGACGACGCGCAGCTCGAGGCCTCCGGCCGGGACTTCGAGTACGACACCGCCGCCAACGACTTCCGCTTCGTGCGCTGCCGGCGCTGCGACCACGTCTACCTGAACCCGCGCCCGCGCCCGTCCGACCTCGGCGCGATCTATCCCGCGAACTACTACGCCTACGGCGGCGCCTCGAACCCGATCGTCGCGCCGCTGCGCCGGCGCTGGGAGCGCGGCAAGGTGCGCCTCTACCGCGAGCTCGTCGGCGACGGGCCGCGCCGCATCCTCGATGTGGGTTCGGGCGACGGCCGCTTCCTCGGCATCCTGCGCGACGCCGGCTCGCCCGAGTGGCGACTCGAGGGCATCGAGATCGACGCGCGCGCGGCGGCCGCCTGCGCCGCGAAGGGCTTCCGCACGCAGGTCGGCCGGATCGAGGAGCTCGAGGACGCCGAGGGCTTCGACGCGATCGTGATGTTGCAGCTGATCGAGCACGTCGAGGATCCCGTCGCGATCTGCCGGCGCGTCTTCTCGCTGCTGCGGCCGGGAGGCGTGTTCATCGTCGAGACGCCGAACCTCGCCGGGCTCGATTACCGCGCCTTCCGCGGGCGCTGGTGGGGCCACTACCACTTCCCGCGCCACTGGAACCTCTTCTCCACCGCCGCGCTCCAACGCATGCTCGAGCGCGAGGGCTTCGAGATCGCGCGGACCGAGTTCCTGATCAGCACGTCGGCGTGGACGATCTCCCTGCACAACTACTTCCTGGACCGCGGCTGGCCCGACTGGTTCGTCCGCTTCTTCCACTTCCAGAACCCGCTGCTGCTCGCGCTCTTCGTCGCGCTCGACGCGGCCCGCGCGCGCGCGGGCGGGGCGACCTCGAATCAGCGGGTGGTGGCGCGGCGGCCGGCGTAGCCGCGATCCTCGGCCATAAAGAAAGTGACTTGTCACTTTCTTTATGGGCTGGTAGGCTGCCCGCCAATGGCCGCTCTCGCCATCTCGCCCCCGCCGCAGCAGGCGCGCAGCCGCGCCACGCGCCGCAGGCTGCTACGGGCCTGCGTCGCCTGTCTCGTCGAGCGCGGCCTCGCGGGCACGACCACGAGCGAGGTGTGCCGTCGCGCGGGCGTGTCGCAGGGCGCGCTCTTCAAGCACTACCCGACCAAGGACGCACTGCTCGCGGCGGCCGTCGAGGATCTCTTCGCGTCGCTCGTCGCGGACTACCGGCGCGGACTCGCGTCGGTGTCGGAGAGCGAGGATCGCGTGCGCGCGGCCGTGCGCCTCCTCTGGCAGATCATGAGGCGCCCGACGCTCCAGGCGGTCTTCGAGCTGATGGGCGCCGGCCGCTGCGATCCCGCGCTGCGCCGCGCGCTCGAGGCGGTGCAGATCCGCCATCGCGAGAACCTGAGCGCGGCTGCGCGCGAGCTCTTCCCGCAGGTCCCGGGCGACGCCGCGGAGTTCGACGCGATGCTCGACGTCGTGATCTCGGCCATGCAGGGCGCGTCGCTCGGTGCGCTCGTGCTCTCCGATGCCGCGTCCGATGCCAAGCGCCTCGAGGCTCTGACCGCGCTCGCGCGCCGGGTGCTCGGCGAGCGCGGGAAGAAGCGGAAATAGGTCATGGACCTCACCACCTGGGCGGCTCCGGTCTTTCTGGCGCTGATCGCGCTCGAGGTGTTCGTCAGCGCGAGGCGCCGCGCGCGCGGGTCGGCGGCAGGAACGCGCGGCTACGTGCGGCGCGACAGCTGGGCCAGCATCGGGATGGGCCTCGGCTCGCTCGTCGTCGGCGTCGCGACCAAGTGGCTCTGGTTCAGCGCCTACGAAGTCCTCCACCGGTTCCGCCTCTTCGAGCTCGGCACGGGCCCGCTGGTCTTCGCGGCGGCGCTCCTCGGCGACGACTTCTGTTACTACTGGTACCACCGGCTGCACCACGAGGTGCGCTTCATGTGGGCCGGTCACGTCGTCCACCATTCGAGTCGACACTTCAACCTGTCGACCGCGCTTCGCCAGCCGTGGTCGACCTTCATGGGCCCGCTCTTCTACGCGCCGCTGCCGCTGCTCGGCTTCGATCCGCTGCTGCTGGTCACGGTCCACTCGGTGAACCTGCTCTACCAGTTCTGGATCCACACCGAGCTGATCGATCGGCTGGGGCCGCTCGAGTGGATCTTCAACACGCCTTCGCACCACCGCGTCCACCACGGCCGGAACGTCCGTTATCTCGACCGCAACCACGGCGGCATCCTGATCGTCTGGGATCGGCTGTTCGGGACCTTCGAGGCGGAGGTCGAGGCCGTCGACTACGGCCTGACGAAGAACCTGACGAGCTTTTCGCCCTGGGAGATTTTCGTTCACGAGTGGCGCGCGATGTGGCGCGACGCGCGCGCGGCCGCGAGCTGGCGCGACGCACTGCGCGTCTGGTTGCTGCCGCCGGGCTGGAGCCGCGACGGCAGCACGCACACGGCGAACGAGCTGCGCGCGCGCCTGCACTCACCGCAGGCCGGCTGAGAGGTCGCGCGCCTGCGCCGTCTCGGCGTCGCGGCGGGCCTCGCCGCCTATCTCGCGGCGGCGCTCTTCCTGGCCCGGCCGCTCGCGTCGGAGCTCACGCGCGCGGTGCCGTCCCACTGGGAGGCGGACGTCGTCCACCAGCTCTGGGTGCAGTGGTGGTTCGCGGAGTCGTTCCATTCCGGGCGTCCGCTCTTCCACACCGACGTGATCCACTACCCGCAGGTCGTGAACCTCCAGCTCGCGGATCTGAATCTCGCGCTGAACACCGCGTTCTATCTGATCGAGCGCGCGCTCGGCACGACGCTCGCCTGGAACGCGCTGCTGCTGGCGTCGCTCGTCCTCGCCGGCGCCGCGACCTGGGCGCTCTGCGCGCGCTTCTCCGGTCGCGCCGACGCGGGCTGGCTCGCCGGACTCTGCTTCGCGGCGTCCTGCTTCTGGCGCGCGTGCGTCGGCAATGCCTGGCTCTACCTCGTGCAGATCTGGGTGCTGCCGCTGGCGCTGCTGGCGGCGTGGCGCGCCCTGCGAACGCGGCGCGTGCGCGACGCCGCGCTCGCCGGCGCGACCGTCGGGCTCGCCTTCCACGTGAGTCCCTACTTCTTCGTGGATCTCGTCTTGCTCGGCGCGGCGCTCGCTCCCTGGTACGTGTCCGGCCTGCGAGGCTGGCTGCGCGCTCCGGGCGGAGCGCTGCGAGCCGCCGCGTCGGCGGGCGTGCTGCTCGCACTCGTCCTCCCGCGCGCGCTCCCGATGTGGCGCGCCGCCGGCGCCGATCTGCTGATCCACTCGAGCGCCGACGCCGCGCATCTCGCCGCACAGCCGGCGGAGCTCCTGTGGCCGTGGTCGTCGGCGCGCGACGCAAGCCCGGCCTGGGGATTTCGCGGCGACTACCTCGGCGCGCTGCTCGTGGCGCTGGCTGCGTGTGGCGCCGTCAGCGGACCGCGCCGGCGGCTCACGCCCTGGCTCTTCGGGGCGGCAGTGTGTCTGCTGCTCGCGCTCGGACCCTTCGTGACGCTCTTCGGCGTCCGCGTGCCGCTTCCGGGTGTCGCGCTGGCGCATGCGCCGGGCTTCTCGCTGCTCTCGAATCCGTGGCGCTTCGTCGCGCCCGCGCTGCTCGCGCTCTCGCTGCCGGCGGCCGCCGGCGCCGCGGCGCTCGCGCGTCTCGCCGACTCGCGCGCCCGCGGCGCGGGGGCGGCGCTCGTCGCGTCGCTCGGCCTTTTGCACGTCCTCGACGTGGGATTCGCGCCGCCTCTTCCACTCGACCTGCCGCTCTGGCGGGACGAGCCGGCGCCGATCGCGCTGCGCCTGCGCGACCTCTCCGACGTCCACGCCGTGCTCGATCTCTCGCGCCACTCGAAGCGCAACCAGCTCGTGCACGGCAAGGCGATCGTGTCGGGCTGGCTCCCACGCCTGCCGCGCGCGGTCGAGCAGGAGACCGTGCGCTTCGTCGAGAGCGTGCGGCGCGCGCCGCCGGCGGAGCGCGCGGACCGCCTCGGTCGCGCCGGCATCGGGGCGGTGATCCGCGACGACACGAGCGGCTCGCTGATCCGGCCCGACCCGGAGCGGCCGGGCGGCTTCCGCGAGGAGCCGCTGCGCGTCCCGTAGTGGCGGGTATGCTCGCCGCCTCGTCGGGGGAATGCGTGCGACAGGAGCGCTGGATGCGCGCCGCGGCGGCCCTGGCGCTCGCGCTGGCGACGGGCTGCGGATTCTCGCGTGCCCCGAACGTCGTGCTGGTGTCGATCGACACGCTGCGCGCGGATCATCTCGGGAGCTACGGCTACGCTCGCGACACGTCGCCCGAGATCGATCGCCTCGCGGCGCAGGGCGTTCGCTATGCGCATGCCTACGCGGCGGCGAGCTGGACCTTGCCCTCGCACGTCTCGCTCTTCACGTCGCAGCTGCCGAGCCGTCACGGCGTGCGCGACGACCGCAATGCGCTCTCGCCGCAGGCGACCACCTTGGCGAAACTGCTCTCGGCCGCGGGCTACAGCACGGCCGGCTTCGTCTCCTGGGTCTACGTCGGCGCGGCCTACGGGCTCGGACAGGGCTTCGACGTCTACCGCGAGCTCGTCGACCGCGCGCACTACGAGCCCGCCTCGGGCGGCGGCGCGGCGCCCGCCGCGCAGGTGGTCGACGCGGCGCTCGCGTGGCTCGCGTCGAAGCCGGCGCGGCCCTTCTTCCTCTTCGTCCACCTCTTCGATCCGCACCTCGACTATGCGCCGCCCGCACCCTACGACTCGATGTTCGGCGGCGACCCCGCCGCCGCCGACGGCCGCTACGCGACCTTGAGCCGCTACATCCCCTACCTCGGCAAGCCGGTGCCGGCGATTCCGGACGCGGTGCGCGAGCGCGTGACCTCGCTCTACGACGGCGAGATCCGCTACGCCGACACCGAGCTCGGACGCCTGCTGCGCGCGCTCGACGCGCTCGGCGAAGAGAGCCTCGTCGTGTTCGTGTCGGACCACGGCGAGGAATTCGGCGAGCACGGCTCGCTCGAGGGCCACGGCTGGACGCTCTACGAGGAGGTGCTGCACGTGCCGCTGGTGCTGCGCCTGCCCCGCGGCGAGCAGGCGGGCCGCGTGGTCGACGCGCCGGTGTCGCTGATCGACGTCGCGCCGACCGTCCTCGACGCGCTCGGACTCCCCGCGCCGCCGGAGTTCGAGGGCCGGAGCCTGCTCGGGCTCGCGCGCGGCGACGAGGCGCCGCGCGGCAGGCTCCTATTCGCGCAGATCGACCGCGCGGGCGCGCGGCTGCGCGCGGTGCGCGGGGATCACTGGAAGCGGATCGAAGTGCGCGACGCCGGCGCCGCGACGCTGGGACTCCCCGTGCGCGAGGGCGAGCTGCTGTTCGACCTCGATGCGGATCCCGGCGAGCAGCGCGATCTCTCGGGCCGAAACGAATTGGTGTCGCGCTATCTCTCGGCCGCGCTCGCGGCCGCCGAGGCCTCGGGGGCGCAGGCGCCGGCGCCCGTGGCTGCGACGCTCTCGCCCGAGGACCGCGAGCGGCTCCGCGCCCTCGGCTACGCGCAGTGAGCCGGAGAGTTCTCGCCGACGCGTTCGAGCGCGCGGCGGTCGTCGCGGCGCGGTTCTTCGTCGCGCTGCTCGCGCGGATGCCGCACCGAGTCGTGCTCGCCGGCGCGCGCGCGCTCGCCGACTGCGCCTTCGCCCTGCGCGTGCGGCGGCGCGCGATGCTGTCGAATCTCGACCGCGTCTACGGCGATCGCAAAGCAAACGCCGAGAAGCGGCGGATCGCGCGCAGCGCGATGCGGAACCTCTTCCTCTCCGCGGCCGAGATGGCGCGCGGCTCGCACCCGCGCGCGCGTGACGAGGTCGCGCGCACGCTCGAGTTCGAGCCGCGAGCGCTCGTCGACGAGCTCGCCGCCGATCCGCGCGGCAGCCTGCTGGTGGTCGCGCACTCGGGCAACTTCGACCTCTGCGGCCTGCGCTTCACGCTCGACTACGGCCGTCCGCTCGCGGTCGTGATGAAGCCGCTCGGCACGCCGCGCTTCGACGAGCTGCTCGTCGGGGCGCGACGCAGCTACGGCTTCGAGGTGCTCTCGGCGCAGGAGCGCGGGCTCGTGCTCGGATGCGCGCGGCGGCTGCGCGAGGGCGGCGTGGTCTGCATGCTGCCGGACCAGTTCGCGCGCAGCGGCGGCGTCGTGGTCGATTTCCTCGGCGTGCCCGCGAGCACGCACGCGGGCCCGGCGCTAGCGGCGCTGCGCGCGCGCGTCTGCCGCATCTTCGTCGTGGTCGACACGCGCGTGCGCGACGGCGCCGGCCACGTCTGCCACGTGCGCGAGATCAGGGGCTTCGAGCCCTCCGAAGACCCGCGCGCGGATGCCCTGCGCCTGACGCAGCGATTCTGCGACGAGATGGGCGAGGTCGTCCGCGCCCATCCCGAGTCGTATCTCTGGCAGCACCGCCGCTGGCGCCGCCACACAAGGCTCGGCGCGCGGCGCCGGAGGCGCCGCGCGAACCTGGCGCTAGATCGCCCGCCAGATCAGCGCCGCCGACGAGACGAGGATCACGAGCGACGTGACCCCCGCGCCGAGGCCGCGCGGCGGGCGGCGCATCACGTGGACGTCGAGGCCGAAGGGGTGCATCAGACGCGCGAGCACGAGCGCGGAGCCGAGCAGGTGGAGGAGCGTGTGTCCGGCGCCGTTCAGCTCGAGCAGCGCCATCAGCAGCAGCGCGAGCGGCACGTGCTCGACGAAGTTCGCGTGGCGCCGGATCGCGACGGTCAGATCCGGGTTGCCGCCGTCGCCGAGCGAGACGTTGCCGCGCGTGCGCATCACGCCGATCGGAATCTCGAGCGCCAGGAACATCAGACCGAGCAGTCCGGCGTAGATCGCAGTGATCGGAACGGACATCATCCGGGAATCCTCCATCCTCGCGACGATCGAGGGAACCTGATCTCGACACAATCTCGCGCGAATGTCCACCGGCTCCGGGAAACCGCCGCGCGTCGCGCTCGGATGGGGTGCGAGCCCCGCGCTCAGCTGGGCGTCGACCCGTCGCGGTGCAGCAGGAAGGCCGCGTTCTCGCGGAAGAGACCGGGCGCCTCGTCGGGACGCAGGCCGAGCTTCCCGGCCGCGTAGTCATCGAGCGGGTGCGCGGTGCCCTCGGAGTGCGGGTAATCGCTGCAGCACATCAGGAGATCCGCGCCGGGGAGCTGGCGCGCGAGGTTCCGCGGCAGCTCGTAGGCGAACGACGCGACGCGTACCTGGCGGCGGAAGTAGTCGCTCGGGCGCAACCGCAGCGGAGAGTCGCGGCCGTCGAGGCGGCGCACGAACTCGCTGCCGCCGTCGAGCATCATGAGGAAGAGCGGCACCCACACGGCGGAGAGCTCGATCACGCCGACCCGCAGCTCGGGATGGCGCTCGAAGACACCGTGGAGGATCAGGTCCGTCAGCGCGAGCGCGGCCGGCACGTAGAGGAGCACGGTGTCGATCGCGAAGACGCCGCGGTCGTCGCGATCGGCGTACCAGGCCGGATCGAAGACCTTCGGCTGGTCGGCGACGTGGAAGCAGGGCGAGATGCCGTGGTCGGCGAAGGCGGCCCAGACGCGGTCGAGATCGGGATGCGAGAGCGCGCGTCCCTCGACCTGCGCGGGCGCGATCATGGCCGCGCGCACGCCGGCACGAGAGAGCCGCGCGAGCTCCTGCTCGAGCCAGCGCGGATCGCGCAAGGTGAGGTGCGCGACGGGGTGGAGGCGGCCTTCGCCCTCGGCCACGACCGCCTCGCACCAGCGGTTCCAGGCGGTCATGTTGGCGCACAGGGCGCGCAGGTCGCGCGAGAGGATGCGCTCCCAGCCGAGCCCGTAGTTCGGGAAGAGCATCGCCTCGTCGACGCCGAGCGCGGCGAGCCGATCGCGGCGCGCGCGCGGGTCCCAGTAGTCGCGCGGCAGGATCTCGTCGTAGCGCGCCTGCGGCGGCAGGCCCTCGCGCTCGCGGCGCCGCCGCTCGCCGATCGCATCGGTCTCGCCGGGCGTCTGCACGTCGGCGACCCCGAGCACGTGCTCGCGCCAGCACACGTGCACGTGTCCCTGCGCGTCGTCGACGAAGCGGATCGCCTCGTGACGCATCTCCGGGTCGATGTGCTCCTCCCAGAGTCCCCGGTACTCGTACAGGTGCTGGTCGCAGTCGATCACGCGCGGCATGGAACCTCCCGTGCGCCGTCAGGTCGCGAGCCGCTTGCGCGCCGCGTCGACGCGGCGGTTCACCTCGCTCCACAGCACATTGGCGAAGAACACGTCGATGTAGCTCTTCGCGTCGGCACCGTAGTCCATCGCATAGGCGTGCTCGTACATGTCGAGCACGAGCACCGGGTCGCCGGCCACCGGCTGGTGCATGTGATCCGAGCCCCACCAGTTGTGGAGCGTTCGGCTCGTCGGCTCGTAGGCGACGATCACCCAGCCCGAGCCGCCGCCAAGCGCGAGCGCCGTCCGCCGGAAGTCCCGCTGCCAGACCTCCAGCGAGCCGTACTCCTCCTGGAGGAGCGCCGCGACGACGCCCTCGCACGGTCCTTTGCCACCGAGGTTCCCGAAGTAGTGCTCGTGCAGGAGCATCGAGTTCGCCGCGAGCAGCTCCTCGCGCTTCAGCGATCCCGTCTGATAGGGCGGCGCGTCCGCCGGCAGCGAGCCGAGCTGCTGCTGGATCTGATTGAGGCGCTTCACCGCGCCGGCGTAGTTGTTGTCGTGATGCGAGAGCAGGAGCTTCTGGGAGAGGCCCTTCAGCTTCGCCGGATCGAAGGGCAGCGGCTGGATCGGGTGCTCGCCGCGATACGCGGGCGCCTTCGCGCCCGGAGCCTCCGCGGCCAGCGCGCTCCGGCCCACGCCCGTCGCCAGCGCGGCGCCCGCGCCGACGAGAGCCGCGGTCTCGAGCAGCTCGCGGCGCGTCAGCGCGCCGGGTCCCTTCGCAGCCTCGTCCATCAGACCTCCTCCGTTAGAGCGGCGGCGTCGGCACGCGGATCGCCGGGAACTCGGTGCCGCCGTCGATCTGGAAGACCTTGCCCGTGACCCAGCCCGCTGCCGGCGACGCGAGGTAGAGCGCGCAGGCGGCGATGTCCTCGACCGTGCCGGGGCGTCGCATCGGGGTGTTGGCCTCGAACTGCTGGCGCAGCGCGTCGCTCTGGAGGACCGACGCGAGCGCGTCCGTATCGACGCCGCCCACCGAGATCGCGTTCACGCGCACCTTCGGCGCGAGCTCGGCCGCGAGGTTCCGCGTCAGCATGTTGAGCGCGGCCTTGGCGGCGCCGTAGGCGACGAAGCCCGTCTGCACCATGTCGCTCGAGCGCGACGAGATGTTGACGATCGCGCCGCCGCCGGCGGTCTTCACCATCTGGGGCACCGCGATGCGCGAGAGCAGGAAGGCGCTCGTCGCGTTGAACCGCAGCGCGATCTCGAAGAAGGCCTCGCTCGTCTGGAGGGCGGGGCGCGGCGGCGTCCCACCCGCGTTGTTGACGAGGATGTCGAGGCGCCCGAAGGCGCCGAGCGCCTCGGAGACCGCGCGCTCGAGGTCGGCCGTCTTCGTGACGTCGCACACGACCGTCGCCGCGCGGCGGCCGCGCGCGCGCACCGCCTCGGCGGTCGCGTCGAGGTCGGCCTGCGTGCGCGCGGCGCACACGAGATCGGCGCCCGCCTCCGCGAAGGCGAGCGCGATGCCGCGGCCGATGCCGCGTCCCGCTCCCGTCACCAGCGCGACGCGATCGGTCAGGCGGAAGCGGTCGAGGATCACGACGACTTCCGCAGCAGGCGCGGCGCCGCGCGGCCCGACACCAGCGGCAGATCGAGGTAGGTCTTGATGCCGGGCTCGGCGCGCACCACGTACGGGATCGCGTTCACGCAGTGGAGCGCGGTCGCGACGATGCCCGGGTTGCGCGCGAGGCCCTGCGCGATCGACTCGGGGTGGAGCCCGTGGAACGTGAGCGACACCGACGGGTCGCCGGTCACCTCGACCTCGAAGCGCTCGCCCTCGGGCCCGAAACGCCACGGCGGGTCGAGGTGCTCCTCGCCCATCAGCCAGTTGACGCGCGCTGTGCAGAAGGGCTCGCCTCGCACCAGACCCTGCCAGGTGAAGCGCTGCGCCGCGACGCGACCGGGCGCGATCTTCCCGATCGGCGAGTCGATCGGCGCGGTCGCGACCGCCATCTCGTGGCGCGTCCGCTTCTTCTCGTCGAGCGCGACGCCGAGCGCGTCGGCCAGCATGTCGAGCGACTGCTCGAAGCCGCCACTGAGGATCTTGAGCATAGGGCTCTTCGCGGCGCTCTCCGGCGCGTGGCCGAATAGCATGATGTCGCGCACCACCGCGACGGTTCCGTAGGTGCGGATGTCGCTGAACTCCTCCGCGCGCACGTGGGTCACCGCGCGCGAGAGCGCCGACACCATCAGCGGGAAGCGCTCGGTGATGCCGCCCGGATGGATGCCCGTGCCGTGGAGCGTCACGCCGCCCTTGAGGCACGCCGCCTGCATCGCGGCGACGTTCGGGCTGCGGAACGGATAGAACCAGCCGAGCGGCGTGACCACGTTCTTGCCAGACTCGAGGATGCGCACGACCTCGTCGGGGTTCGCGAGCAGCGGGCTGTAGAGCACGCAGTCGGCGTCCTGCGCGAGCAGCGCGCCCGCGTCGTTCGTCGCGCGCACGCCGAGCGGCGCGCGTCCGGCGATCTCGCCGGCGTCGCGGCCGACCTTCTCCGGATTCGTGACGTAGCAGCCGACGAGCTCGAGCTCCGGGTGGTCGGCGATGCCCTCGATGGCCGCGCGGCCTACGCCGCCGGTCGCCCACTGGATCACGCGATACGCCATCGACAGCCCCTCCTCGGAGGTGCTCAGCATAAGCGAAGCCGACGCGGGGGCGAGGCAGAGGTTCCCGAGGAGGAACAGATGGCCGCCGCAGGGGACCTCTGCCTCGCCCCCTCAGCGAACCCATCCCGGCGGCTCGGTCACGATCACGGTCGTCGCCTCGCAGCGCGCCAGCAGATCCTCGGCGCCGTGGCCGAGGAAGGGGCGGCCCGAGAGCTGGCGCAGGTTGGCCGCGACGACCAGCAGGTCGACCTCGCGCTCGCGCGCGATCGCCAGGATCTCCTCGGAGGGCGCCACGCCGGCGCGGATCACGGTCTCGGCGTGGACGCCCATGCGCGCGGCGAAGTCGCGCGCCTCCTCCAGCACCTGGAGCGCGACCTCGGCGCGCTCGTCGAGCCGCGTGTCCTCGCCCCAGGCCGGATACGAGATGCCGCGCCGCTCCGGCACGTGCGTCACGACATGCGCGATCAGCACGTGCGCGCCGGTGCGCGACGCGATCTGGTAGGCCATCTCCTGCGCGGCGCGGCCGGGCGCGGTGCCCGTGGCCGGCACCAGGATGCGTCGGTAGTCGGGCGGCGCGTCGAGGTTCTCGCGCGCGCCGCGGCGGACCATCACGACCGGCAGCGGCGAGACCGCGAGCAGCTCGTCGATCACGGGCGAGACCAGTCGCCCCGCGACGCGCACGTCGGTCGCGCCGACGGCCATCACACCGTAGCCGAGCCCCGCGTGGTCGAGGATCGCGCCGAGCGTGGTGCGGTTCGCGACGTGCTCGTGCACCACGGGCCGGTCCGCGAGCGCGCCGCGCACGCGCGCGAGGTCCTCCGGAGGCACGTCGGCTCCTGCACTGAGGAGCGTCACCTCGACCTCGCGCGGCCAGGCGAGGTCGACGATGCGCGCCGCGAGCAGCGAGTTCGGACCGCCGTGGCTCGGCAGCAGGATGCGCGTCGCGCGCACCAGCACGTTGTCGGAGAGCATGCGCTCGCGCTCGAGGCGGAGCTGCTCCTCCTCGGTGCCGCGCCAGCCGCGCAGCGCCAGGCGCAGCAGCGGCGGCGCCACGATCGACGTGGCCATCGCCATCAGCACGATCACCGCGTACGCGCTGCCCGACAGCACGCCGACCGAAAGGCCGACCGTCGCGACCACGATCTCGACCGCGCCTCGCGCGTTCAGCCCGGCGCCGAGCGCGAGCCGCTCGCGCGCGGGCAGCCCGGCGAACCAGCCGCCGAGATAGGCGCCGCCGAACTTCGAGACGCTCGCCGCGACGAGCACCCAGACGCCCCAGAGCGCGACCTCGGGCTCGCCCAGCAGACCGAGGTCGACGCGCAATCCGGCGGTCGAGAAGAAGATCGGGGCGAGGAACGCGCCGGTCAGTCGGTCGAGCATCGCAAAGGTCTCGTCGTGCTGGAACTTCGAGCGTCCGAGTACGATGCCGGCGACGAAGGCGCCGAGCACCGCTTCGAGACCGAGGAGCTGCGTGGTGCAGCCGGCCGCGAACGCGGCGGCGAGGGCGACCGTGAAGGCGCCGCGCGGACCGGATCTGCGCGCGCGCACGCCGCGCAGCAGCCAGTCGACACAGCGCTGACCCAAGGTGAATGCGAACAGCCCGAAGAGCGCGACGCCGGCCACGCTGATCGCGAGCTGCAAGGTGCCGACCTCTCCGGACTGCGCGAGCCGCGCGGCGATGCCGAGCAGTAGCCAGCCGGCCAGGTCGTTCACCATGGCCGCGGCGATCATCAACTGCGCGATGCTCCGGCGCATGAGGCCGAGCTGCGAGATCACCGCGGCCAGCACCGGGAGCGCGGAGATGCCGAGCGCAGTGCCCATGAAGAGCGCGAACACGGAGCGCTCGGCGTTCGCGCCGACGAAGTGATCCGGCATCAGCAGGCCGAGCCCGAGCCCGACGAAGAGGGGCACGACCAGGCTGCCGATCGCCACGCGGGCCGTCGTGCGGCCGAGACGCCGCACCAGCTTGAGATCCGTCTCGAAGCCGGTCACGAGCAGCAGCAGCAGCACGCCGAGCCAGGCCACCGCGCCGATCGCGCTCCGCTGCAGCGGGTCGGACGGAAAGAGCCACGCGAAGAGCGCAGGCGCCACGCGACCCAGCACGGAGGGGCCGAGGAGCAGCCCCGCCGCCAGCTCGCCGATCACGGGCGGCTGCCCGAATCGGCGCGACAGCGCGCCGAGCGAGCGCGCCGTCACGAGCAGCACGAGGAGCTGCACCCAGAAGAGCAGGAGCTGGTGCTCGCTGAGCATCCTTATGCGCCCGTGGTCCCGGAGCCGATGCGCAGGTGGCGCGTCGCGAGGAAGATCTCGCGCAGGAACGAGACGAGCGCGGCGATCAGCGCGAGCATGGTCGCGACGAAGGCGAGCCCGATCATCACGTGCATCTCGACGCCGAGGAACGCACCGATGAAGAGCAGCGCGATCACGGTGCAGACGAGCAGCGCGCAGATGGTCGCCATGCCGATCGAGCGGTTGATCAGGCGTGCGCGCCGCGAGAGCGCGGCGAGCTCGCGCTCGGCCTCGGCGCGCTCGCGCTCGCTGACGTGGCCGAGCATCGACTCGAGCACGCGCGCGCGGTCGATGACGCGGCCGAGGCGGTTGGTCAGGACGCCGAGGAACGAGGCCACGCCGGTCAACAGGAAGACCGGCGCGATCGCGAGCTGGATCACGCGCCCGATGTCCGCGAGCTCGCTCTCGTGCACCTCCGCCCCCCGCCGGCGCGCCGCCGAAGCTACCAGACGCGCTCGCAGGCGCATGCGCCCTTTCGTGGCCCGCGCGCATGTTCCATGCTGCGGCGACTCGGAGGAGGAGCTGGTGAGGCGGATCACGCGCACGTGGCGATTCGTTCTTGCACTCGCACTCTGCGTTGGAGGATTCGGACATCCCGCGCTCGCGGACGACGCCGCGCCGGCGGGGCCGGAGAAGATGTCGGCCGAGGAGCTCAACAAGCAGCTCAACAACCCCGTGTCGTCGATCTGGAGCTTCAACTTCCAGAACAACATCGTGGAGCTGAAGAACAGGGGCGCCGATCTTCCGAACTGGCCCCACGGCAACAGCGAGTGGTTCTACAACCTGGTCTTCCAGCCGGTGATCCCGCTGAAGCTGACCGAGAGCTGGAACCTGATCTCGCGCCCGATCTTCTCGATCTTCGGCGAGCAGCCCGTGCTCGACAACGACCACTTCCAGGACGAGAGCGGCCTCGGCGACACCACCCTCTTCTCGCTGTTCTCGCCCGCACACGAGCAGGGCGGCCTGCTCTGGGGCGTGGGTCCGACCTTCATCTTCCCGACCGCGACGAAGGACGCGCTCGGGCAGCAGAAGTGGCAGGCGGGGCCGGCCGCCGTGGCGCTCCACCTCGGCGACGAGTGGATCTTCGGCGTGCTCGCGCAGCAATGGTGGTCGATCGAGGGCTCGAACAACCGCCCGGACACGAACCAGACCAACGTGCAGTACTTCCTCTACCGCCTGCTGCCCGACAAGTGGCAGATCGGCATGGGGCCGAACATGACGGTCGACTGGAAGGCCAGCGATCGGAACGAGGTGACGTTCCCGGTCGGGCTGGGCGTCGGGCACCTCTTCTTCTTCGGGAAGCTGCCCGTGAAGCTGACCGCCGAGGTGGACTACGCCGTCGTGCACCCCGACGACATCGGGCAGGCCTGGAGCTTCCGCTTCCAGGTGATCCCGGTGCTGCCGAGCCTGGTGAAGAAGCCGCTGCTCGGGGAACTTCTAGCGGCGCGTCGCTAGTCGATCTCTTCGACCTCGATCTTGCTCCCGCCGGCCGGCAAGGTGAAGTGCATGCCGTCCTCGCCGAGGACGACGTCGCCGTCCCAGGCCTCGGACACACCGCGCAGGAAGAGCCGCCGCGCGAGCGCGTTGTCGGGCGGCGGCACCAGGTGGGTCAGCACCAGCATCTTCACGCCGGCGCGCTTCGCGATCTCGGCCGCCTGCACGGGCGTCGTGTGATAGCCGGGGATGTCGTGGGCGATTCGCGCGCGCCGCGTGAGGCCCGCCTCGCGGGCGGCGCGCTCGCCCGCCGCGATCAGGTGCGCGGCCAGGGCCTCGTGCACCAGCAGGTCGGCGCCGCGCGCGTTCGCGACCAGGGTGTCGCTCGGCGCGGTGTCGCCGCTGACCACCACCGAGCGACCCGCGTAGTCGATGCGGTAGCCGTAGGCGGGTGACACCGGAGCGTGATTCACGGGGAAGGCGCGGACTCGCAGCGGGCCGTCCTCGAAGACCACGCCGACGCCTTCCACCGGCACCTCGACCGTGCGCGCCTGCAGCGGGCGAGCGCCGGGCGGCATCAGGTCCTCGCCGTGGTGCGCGACGCGGTAGCGCGTATCGAACGCGTAGGCCTGCTCGAAGCCCGCGACGACCTGCTCGATGCCCGGCGGCCCGTAGACGCGTAGCGGCACGGGACGCCCGAGCGCCCACGACTGGAGCCCAGTCTCGCCGAGCTCGCCGATGTGGTCCGAGTGGAAGTGCGTGATCAGCACGGCGTCGATCGCCTCGCGCGGCAGGCGCAGGAGTCCCATGCGGTCGTTCGAGCCGGGGCCCGCGTCGACGAGCACGAAGTGACCGCCGGCGAGGATCGCGGTGCAGGGGCCGGCGCGGCGCTCCGACGGCAGCGGCGAGCCGGTGCCGCAGAGGACGACGTGCAGCGCCTGGTCGTCGAGCCACTCGCGGTGATCCGGCGCCGTGGCGGCGCGCTTCGCGGCGCGCTCGACGAGCGCGCTCTCGACGCGATCGCAGCCCGAGACGGCGACGAGCGAGGCGGCGAGCGCGGCGAGCAGGGCGTGGCGAGCGGGCATGCGGTCCTCCGGGCGAGCCTGCGGGGAAGGGCGTCAACGCTGGCCCGACCTCCCGCGGATGGCAAGCGCCGACCGAAATCTCACGACGCGGGGCTCCACGCGGATTAAGCTGGCTGCCATGCGCTGGACCCGCGGCGAGCGCAGCCCGAATCTCGAGGACCGACGCGCCGAAGGCGGAACGACCGCCGGGGTCGGTGGCCTGCGCATCCCGGGCGGACTCGGCCTCGGTGGCCTCGTCGTCATGCTCGGCGCGGCGTGGCTGCTCGGCATCGACCCGCTCACCTTGCTGGGCGTGCTGAGCAACGGGGACACTCGCGTCGAAGTGCCGGGCGACACGGGGTCGGCACAGCCCCGGCAGCCGGGCACGGTCTCGAGCAGCCCCGCCGAGGAAAAGCTGGTCGATTTCGTCTCGTTCGTGCTCGACGACACGCAGGCGACCTGGAGCCGCCTGCTGCCGGGCTACACCGACGCGCAGCTGGTGCTCTTCCGCAACGCGGTCGATACGGGCTGCGGCTTCGCGCAATCGGCCGCCGGCCCCTTCTACTGCCCGCGCGACCACAAGGTCTACGTCGACCTCGGCTTCTTCGAGGAGCTGCGGAGCCGCTTCGGCGCGCCGGGCGACTTCGCGCAGGCCTACGTGCTCGCGCACGAGATCGGACACCACGTGCAGTCGCAGCTCGGCATCGAGCGCGAGGTGCGCGAGCGCCAGAGCGCGAACCCCCGCGAGACCAACGCGCTCTCGGTACGACTCGAGCTCCAGGCCGATTGCTTCGCGGGCGTCTGGGGACACTCGACGGCGCGCCGCGATCTCCTCGACCCGGGCGACATGGACGAGGGCCTCGCGGCCGCGGCCGCCGTCGGCGACGACCGCATCCAGGAGATGGCGACGGGCCAGGTGCGCCCCGAGTCCTTCACGCACGGGTCCTCGCAGCAGCGCACGGAGTGGTTCCGACGCGGCTTCGAGTCGGGCGACCCGAAGGCGTGCGATACGTTCGGCAGCTCCGAATAGCAAGCGCCGCGAAGCGGCGCGCGCAGCGAGCGCAAGCCGTCCGGCGCGCAGCGAGGCGAAGCCGAGCGAAGATCGCACGAAGAGGCGAGCGAAGATCAGAAGAGCGACCGGGTTCGCTCGACCGAGGAGGTTCGAGGCCCACCGATGTTCGACTTCGATCCGGGCGAAGAACTTACCTTGCTCGTCGAGACCGTGCGCGCCTTCGCCGCCGAGGAGCTCGCGCCGCGCCTGCGCGAGCACGAGTCGGCGCGCGGCGTGTCGGAGTCGGCGCGCGCGGCGGCGCGCCAGATCGGGCTCGCCGGGCTCGAGCTGCCGGAGAAGCTCGGCGGCGCGGGGCAGGGCGCGCTCGCGCGCGTGCTGGTGAACGAGGAGCTCGCCGCCGCCGATCCGGGTGCCGCGCTGGCGCTCGATCCGCTGGGCCCCGCGCTCTACGCGCTCTCCGAGTGCGGCGGCGAGGAGACCTTGCGCGAGCTCGCGCTGCCGCTGCTCGCGCGGCCGGGTGCGCGCGCGGTGCTGCTCGCGCCGGGCGACGCTCGGCTTCGCGTCGAGGGTACGCGCGTGTCGGGGCGCGCGGCCTGGGTGCCGTCGGATCGCGTGGACCTGCTGGTCGCGCTCGAACCGGATGGCGCGTGGGCCGTGCAGAGCGGCTTCGAGCTGCGGCCCTTGCGCGGCGCCGGGCTGCGCGCGGCCGGCGCGTCCGAGCTCGCGCTCGACCTCGCGCCGATCGGCGCGCGCTGGCCGGAGGTGGCCGGCGCAGCCTCGCGCGCGCTCGCACGCGCTCGACTCTACGTGGCGGCGCTGCTCGTCGGGACGTTGCGCCACGCCGCCGAGTTCTCGCGCGACTATGCACAAAATCGCGTCGCCTTCGGGCGTCCGATCGCGCACCACCAGGCGCTCGCCTTCCTGATCGTAGACATGCGCATGGCGGTCGACGGCGCGCGCCTCTTGCTCCACGAGGCGGCCTGGCGCGCGGACCAGGGCCTGCCATTCGCGAACGAGGCGGCGGCCGCCTTCGCGGAGGCCATCGACGCGTCCCGCTTCGTCGGCCCGTCCGGCGTGCAGATCCTCGGCGGGCACGGCTTCATGCAGGACTACCCGATGGAAAAGGCGATGCGCGAGTCGCGCGCGCTCGGTCTCCTGCTCGGCGGACTCGACGCGGCGCGCGAGCAGGTGGGGCTCGCGCTCGGCGCCGAGCGCCCGCCCTTCGCTCTCTCCACCGGAGAGCGCGGCTGATGGACTTCGCGATCGACGCCGAGCTGCGCGCGCGACTGGAAGAGGCGCGCGCGTGGGGCGCCACCGAAGTGCGTCCCGCCGGGCTCGAGGCGGACCGCACGGGCAAGCCGCTGCCGCCCGAGCATCCCTACTTCGCGAAGGCGCTCGCGCACGGCGAGGGCCGCACGCGCTGGCCCGGGCCGGGCGCT
>DATKND010000002.1:0-10520 GCA_035541475.1 Myxococcota bacterium
GAAGCGCGCGGTCTCCGGCAAGGTGCGGCGCAGGTGCGCGACGATCCCGAGCGGCACGAGCCCGAGCGCGTAGAGCGAGCGCCAGCCGAAGGGCAGCACGTTCACGAAGGCGAAGGCGAGGGCCGCGAGTCCGCCGCCGCAGGCGGCCAGCGCCCCGAGCGCGCCGATCCCCCAGCCGCGGCTCTCCGCATCGAACTCCTCCGCGACCACCACGTTCGCGATCGCCGACTCCCCGCCTGCGAAGACGCGCGACAGCACCTGGAAGACCACGAAGGTCGCGGTGTTCGGGGCCAGGGCCGTGGCTCCCGTGCAGAGCGTGTAGCCGAGGATGGTGACGAGCAGGATGCGGCGCCGGCCGAGGCGATCCGCGGCCAGGGTCACCGGGAGCGAGAAGAGCGCCCCCGCGCGCACCAGTCCCGCGAGCAGGCCGAGATGCGATTCGGCGATGCCGAGATCCGCCTGGATCTGCTTCAGGTTCAGCGACAGCAGAAAGACGTCGTAGATCTCGAAGATCCCCACGATCGAGACGAGCCCGAGCACGCGCCACTGACGCCGGGTCAGGGCGGGAGGACGGCCGAGGAAGGGCGCGTAGCGAAGCCAGCCGGGGCGATGGCTCCGGTCGTCGTCTGCCTGCACGGTCGGCCCTCCGCGGGCGGCGCATCGCGACGAGCCGGTGCCGCCGCGGAGGCCCCTTCATACACCGGGATCCTTGCCGCTCGCGAAGATTTTTCGAGCCCTGCTCGATGCAACTCCGATGCAACCTGCCCGGGGGGTCACGCGTCCAACCCGCCGGGTCGAAGAGCTTTCCACCCTAGCAGGCATCCATGCGTCGCCGCGTCATCGTTCTGATCGCGACGGCCGTCGCGGGCGCGGCGGCCCTCTACTTCTTCTTCGGGCGAGCGCCGGCCCCGCACTACGTGACGGTGCCCGTCACGAAGCAGGACGTCTCGCGCATCATCATCGCGACCGGCGCCGTGAACCCGGTCGTCACGGTGCAGGTCGGCAGCTACGTCTCGGGCGTGATCCAGTCGCTCGCGTGCGACTTCAACACGAAGGTCCAGGCGGGGCAGCGCTGCGCGAAGATCGACCCGCGCCCCTACCAGGAGACCGTCGACCAGGCGAAGGCCAGCCTCGACACCGCCGACGCGCAGAAGCGCAAGGACCAAGCGAGCCTCGAGCAGGCAAAGATCATCTACGGGCGCGACCAGGGCCTGCTGGCGCAGGGCGCCGTCTCGCAGGAGTCGATCGACGAGGATCGCAGCACGTACGAGCAGGCCGTCGCGCAGGTGCGCCTCGACGAGGCCACGATCGAGCAGCGCCGCGCGGCGCTCGAGGCGGCGCAGGTGAACCTCGACTACACCGACATCGTCTCGCCGGTCAACGGCACGGTGGTGTCGCGCAACGTCGACGTCGGGCAGACGGTCGCGGCGAGCTTCCAGACGCCGACGCTCTTCCTGATCGCGCAGGACCTCACGCAGATGCAGGTCGACACCAACGTGAGCGAGACGGACGTCGGCCTCGCGCAGGTCGGGCAGCGCGCGACCTTCACGGTGGAGGCCTACCCCGATCGCACCTTCGTGGGGAAGGTCGTGCAGGTGCGCCAGGCGCCGATCACGGTGCAGAACGTCGTCACCTACAACGTCGTGATCGGCGTCGACAACCGCGAGCTGCTGCTCTTCCCGGGCATGACCGCCAACGTCCGCGTCCTGGTCGACGAGCGGAAGGACGTCGCGACGATCCCGTCGCAGGCGCTGCGCTTCGATCCGAAGGGCGTGCACGCGAGTGCCGAGGGCGGATCGAACGGGGACGGGAACGGCGGAAAGGGGGACGGCACGCGCGTCTACGTGCTGCGGGACGGGCGGCCGCAGGCGGTGAAGGTCTCCATCGGAGTCGACGACGGCACGCGTGCCGAGGTGACGGGCGGCGAGCTCGCGGTCGGCGACCCGGTGATCGTCGAACAAAGGGGCGGGCGGAACGGCGGCGAAACCGCGGCGCGCTCGCCCTTCCGATTCTGAGGCGACCGATGTCGGACGCGGTGATCGAAGTCCGGGACGTGACGCGAACCTACCAGATGGGCGACGTGCTCGTGCACGCGCTGCGAGGAGTCAGCCTCACCGTCGAGCGCGGGGAATTCATCGCGATCATGGGGGCGTCAGGGTCGGGCAAGTCGACCTTGATGAACCTCCTCGGCTGCCTCGACCGGCCGACCAGCGGCAGCTACTCGCTCGAGGGCGTCGACGTCTCGTCGCTCGACGAGCCCGGGCTCGCGAACGTCCGCAGCCGGCGCATCGGGTTCGTGTTCCAGAGCTTCCAGCTCCTCGCCCGCACGAGCGCGGTCGAGAACGTGATGCTCCCGCTCTTCTACTCGGGTCGGCTCGGCGACGCGCGCGCGCGCGCGATGCAGGCGCTGCGCGCGCTCGGGCTCGCGGGCCGCGAGCAGAACCACCCGTCGCAGCTCTCGGGCGGCCAGCAGCAGCGCGTGGCGATCGCGCGCGCGCTGATCAACGACCCGAGCATCCTGCTGGCCGACGAGCCGACCGGAAACCTCGACTCGACCGCCGCCACCGAGCTGATGAACACGCTGCGCAGCCTGAATCGCGAGCGCGGCCTCACGATCGTGCTCGTCACGCACGAGCAGCGGATGGGGGACTTCACCGACCGCATCGTCACCGTGCAGGACGGACGCATCGTGTCCGACAAGCGCTTACGCGAGTCCGTGGTGCCGGCGGTCGCGGAGCCGATCGCGGCGAGCGCCCCGACGCCGCGATCGGAGTTCCGCACGGTCGTGTCGTTCGCGCGCATGGCGCTCTCGGTCGCGGCGGAGTCGATCGCGCGCGCCAAGATGCGCTCGGCGCTGACGATGCTCGGCATCTTCATCGGCGTCGCCGCGCTGATCGCGATGGTTGCGATCGGCCAGGGCGCGAACCAGGCGGTGATGAAGCAGATCGAGAGCCTCGGCTCGAACCTCGTCGTGGTCATGCCGGGCGCGAACAACACGGGCGGCGTGCGCTCCGGCTTCGGGAGCGCCTCGACCTTGCGCGTGTCCGACGCCGAGGCGATCCGCGCGGAGGCGCCTTCCGTGGCCCAGGTCAGCTACGTGACGCGCGGCTCCGCGCAGGCGCAATACGGCTCGAAGAACTGGAACACGACGGTGACGGGCATCAGCGCCAACCAGCTCCAGATCCAGAACTGGCCGCTCGACGCCGGGCACACGATCAGCCCCGAGGAGGTGCAGACGGGCGCGCGCGTCGCGCTGCTCGGTCATACCGTGGTCTCGAACCTCTTCGGACCGCACGAGAACCCGGTCGGCGCGACGATCCTGGTGAAGAACGTACCGCTGCGGGTGATCGGCGTGCTCTCGTCCCTCGGACAGACGGGCTACGGACGCGACCAGGACGACGTGATCATGGTCCCCTTCTCGACGGCCGAGACGAAGATCCTCGGCGTCGCGGCGCCGACCCTGGTCAACACGACGACCTCGATCTACGCCGCGCAGCTCAACCCCTTCGGCGTGGCGCCGAAGCTCACCGGCTTCGTGAACATGATCTTCGTCCAGGCGCGCGCGGCCGACGAGGTGGAGAAGGCGCTCGAGGAAGTGAAACGCATTCTCGAGACGCGCCACCGCATCCCGCCCGGCCAGCTCCCCGACTTCGACGTCCGCAACGTGAGCCAGGTGGCGCAAGCGCGCGAGGGCAGCAGCCGCATCCTCGCCGCGCTGCTCGCGACGGTCGCGTCGATCTCGCTGCTCGTCGGCGGCATCGGCATCATGAACATCCTGCTCGTCTCGGTGACGGAGCGGACGCGCGAGATCGGCCTGCGCATGGCGATCGGCGCTCGGCGCATCCACGTGCTGCTGCAATTCCTGGTCGAGTCGGTGCTGCTCTCCGGCATCGGCGGCGTGTGCGGCATCCTGGCGGGCATCGCGATCTCGTGGGCGGTCGCGGTGCTCGCGGGCTGGCCGATCCTGCTCTCGCCCGCCGCGATCGTCGGCGGCTTCATCTTCTCGGCGGCGGTCGGCGTCTTCTTCGGCTTCTATCCGGCGCGCCGCGCGGCGGGTCTCGATCCAGTCGAAGCGCTCCGGTACGAGTGAGGAGAGTCCCACGTCGACCATGCGTTGCGTGCGACTCTCATCGGTGACGGCGATGGCGCTGCTGGCGGCGCTCGCGCCGGGCTGCGCGGTCGGACCGGACTTCGTGCGGCCGGAGCCGCCGATCGCGAGCCGCTACACGCCCGACCCCGAGCCCGAGGTCCTCACGCCCGGCGCCGACCGCCAGCAGGTGCGCCTCGCCGAGGACATCTCGGCGGCGTGGTGGGAGCTCTTCCGCTCGGATGCGCTCGACGACGTCGTGAAGCGCGCGCTCGACGGCAGCCCCAACCTCGCGCTCTCGCGCGCGACCCTGGCGCAGGCGCACGAAGCCGTGCTCGCGGCGCGCGGCGCCTACTATCCGCAGGTCGACGCGAGCGGCCACGTCCAGGAGCAGGACAACCACAACATCAACCGCAACGAACTCCATGACCAGACATCCTATTCGCTCGGCCTGAACGTCAGCTATGTGCTCGACGTCTTCGGGGGCGTGCGCCGCAACGTGGAGCAGCAGCAGGCGCTGGCCGAGTTCCAGCGCTACGAGCTCGCCGCAGCCTGGCTCACCTTGACCGGGAACGCCGTCACCCAGTCGATCTCGATCGCCTCGCTGCGCGCGCAGATCGAAGCGGTCGAGGACGAGGTCGCGGACGACCAGCGCAGCCTCGACCTCGTCGAGCGGAAGTTCGAGGCCGGGAAGGTCGCGCGCAGCGACGTGCTGACCGCGAGCACGCAGCTCGCGAGCGACGAGGCGCAGCTCCCGGTGCTCCGCCAGCAGCTCGCGGCCGCCGAGCACGCGCTCTCGGTGCTGGCGGGGCAGGCGCCGGCCGTCTGGTCGCCGCCCGAGTTCGGCTTCACGGACTTCACCTTGCCGGTCGAGCTGCCGCTGACCCTGCCCTCCGAGCTGGTGCGACAGCGTCCCGACATCCTGGCCGCCGAGGCGGATCTCCACGCCGCGAGCGCGGCGATCGGCGTCGCGACCGCGAACCTCTTCCCGCAATTCACGCTCACCGGCGCAGTCAGCGTCGCGGAGGCCGGCGCCATCATGAGCACACCCGGCGCGGCCTACACGCTGGCGGGGCAGGTGCTCCAGCCGGTCTTCCACGGCGGCACCTTGCGCGCGCAGCGCCGCGCGGCGATCGACGCCTTCGACGCGTCGCGCGCCCGCTACGCGCAAACCGTGCTCACGGGCCTCCAGCAGGTGGCCGACACCTTGCGCGCGCTCGACCACGACGCCGCGCGGCTCGACGCGGAGCGCCGCCTGCTCTCGACGGCCGAGGAGGCGCTGTCGCTCAACCGGCTGCGCTACGACGCCGGCAAGATCGATCTTCTCACCTTGCTCGACTCGCAGCGCTCCTACCAGCAGGCTCGCCTCGGCGTCGCGCAGGCGCAGGGCCAGCAGCTCACCGACTCGGCACAGCTCTATGTCGCGCTCGGCGGCGGCTGGTGGAATGCGACGATCTAGACGCGGCTCTTCATCTGCTGCTCCCAGTCGCGGCCGTCGAAGCGCTTCACCGGGATCGCCTCGAGGTCGACGCCCTCGAGGCAGCGCACGTTGACGTCGATCTCGTTCGGATTCGAGCGCGCGCGCCGGAAGGGCGAGATGCCGCAGGTCCGGCAGAAGTGGTGCTTCGCGACCCGCGTGCCGAACTCGTAGGTGGCGATCGCGTCGGGTGAGGTCAGCAGGCGGAAGCGCTCGGGCGCGACGTACCAGTGGAGATACGCGGTGCGCGTGCAGATCGAGCAGTTGCAGATCTCGACGCCCTCGATCGGACCTTCGACTTCGAAGCGCACCGCGCCGCAGTGACAGCTTCCCTGGATCATCGCGCGCGACCTCCTGCGCGCAGCATCGCACGCCGTGACGCCGCGCCGCAGCGCCCGCGCTGCATCCACACGGCGCGGTGGCTCTGCTAGGGTCCGCCGCGCGCCCCGGGAGCGAGCGATGAACGCCGACCACGATCCCCTGAGCCCCGCCTGGCGCGCGGATCCCTACCCCTGCTACCGCGAGCTGCGCGATCACGCGCCGGTGGCATGGTCACCGTCGACGAACGCCTGGTGCGTGTCGCGCTACGACGACGTGATGTTCGTGCTGCGCAATCCGGAGATCTTCTCGTCGCGCGCGATGTTCACGTTCCTGATGAACAACGGGAGCGAGGAGCCGCCGCCGCTCCGCTGGCCGGTGATCAAGTTCCTCGCGCGCTTCGTCCTGCGCGTGCGCATGAACCCGTTCGAGTTCACGAACGCGCGCAACCTGATCGCCGAGGACGGCGACAGCCACACCGCGATGCGCGGCATCGTGAACCGCGGCTTCACGCCGCGTCGCATCGCGGCCTGGGAGGAGAAGGCGCGCGCGCTGGTGGCCGAGGCCATGGTGAAGCTCGAGCGCGGCGACTCCTTCGATCTGGTCGAGGACCTCGCGATTCCGCTGCCGGTCACGATCATCGCCGAGATGCTCGGCGTGGAGACGGCGCGCCAGCGCGACTTCAAGCGCTGGTCCGACAACATGATCCACGCCATCGCGGGCCCCGGCCGCGCAGACCCCTTCGAGAAGCGCACGGTCGACACGCTGATCGAGCTGCTCTCGTACGTCCGCGGCATCGCCATCGCGCGCCGTCGCAGACCCGCCGACGACCTCGTGAGCCTGATCGCGTCCGAGCAGGAAGGCGCGACGGCGCTCTCGACGCGCGAGGTCGTGCAGTTCGTGATGCTGCTGCTCGTGGCCGGCAACGAGACCACGACGAACCTGATCGGCAACGCCGCGACCGCGCTGCTCGACCATCCGTCCGAGCTCGCGCGGCTCGCGCGCGACCCGGCGCTCCTGTCCTCCGCGGTCGAGGAGGCGCTGCGCTTCGAGTCTCCGATCCAGGTCGTGTTCCGCACCACGACGCAGGAGGTCGAGCTCGCGGGCGTGCGCATCCCGAAGGGCGCCTACGTCGCGCCGCTGCTCGGCTCCGCCAATCGCGACGAGCGCCGCTTCCCCGATCCCGACCGCTTCGACGTCACGCGCAACCCGCAGGGCCATGTCGGCTTCGGCTTCGGCAAGCACTTCTGCCTCGGCGCCTCGCTCGCGCGGCTCGAGGCCCGCATCGCGCTCGAGGCGCTCGCGCCCGAGCTGCTGCGGCTCGAGCGGCGAGGTCCGCGCGAGGTCGTGGACTCCTTCCTCGTGCGCGGCCCGCGCCGACTCGAGCTACGCCGCGCGGCGTAGCGCCGGCACCGCGGCTGCGTCCGGCCGCGTATACCACCACGCCCACGCGATCAGCACGAACTGGAACGGCAGGCGCACCCAGTTCCAGATGCCGAGGCCTTCGCTGCGCCCCGCCATCGGCACGTTGTGGAGCGCGACGTGGATGTTGGCCGGGTAGACCGCGAGCAGCAGCGCGATCGTCGCCCACGCGGCCAGGACGCGCGTGCGCGGGATCAGGAGTCCCACGCCGCACACGATCTCCGCGACGCCCGAGAGGTACACGAGCTCGAGATGCCACGGCAGGTACGGCGGCATGATCGCGACGTAGAAGTCCGGCACGCGGAAGTGATTCACGCCGGCGAAGATGTAGAAGGCGCCCATCAGGTAGAGCAGGAGGCGTTTCGTTCTCGACATGCGGGCTCCGATCAGGGTCGCCAGGTCGTGAGCGCGCGCTCGAGGTCGCGCGCGATCGCGAGACAGGCCTCCGCGGCGGCGCGCGACAGGCCGCCGAGCGCCGTGAAGGAGTGGCACACGCTCTCCTCGCAGCGGAAGGTGAGCGGCACACCCGCTGCCTCGAGCTTGCGCGCATAGGCCTCTCCCTCGTCGCAGAGGAGATCGAAGCCGGCCGTGACGACGACGGCGGGTGCGACACCCGTGAAGTCCTTCTCGAGCAGCGGCGAGAGGCGCGGGTCCTCGTGGTCGCGCGCTTCCGGCGCGTAGTGCGCGAGGAACCACTGCATCGACTCGCGCGTCAGCGGATAGCAGGCGCCGAAGTCGCGGTAGGAGGCGTTGTCGGCGTACGCGTGGAGCCACGGGTAGACGAGGATCTGGAGCGCCGGCTGCGGCAGCCCTTCGCGCTTCGCCTGGTGCGTCACGTGCGCGGCGAGCCCGCCGCCGGCCGAGTCGCCCGCCACAACGATGCGTCGGGCGTCGCCACCGAGCTCGCGCGCGTGCTCGAGCAGCCAGCGATACGCCGCGACGGCGTCCTCCTGCGCCGCCGGGAAGCGGTGCTCCGGACCCTTGCGGTAGTCGACCGCGATCACGAGGCAGCGCGCGACCTCCGCGAGCTGCGTGCAGAAGCTCTCGCACCAGTCGAGGTCGCCGATCACGCAGCCGCCCTGGTGGAAGTAGAGGACGACGGGGCGCGGCGCGTCGACGCCCTGCGGCCGGTAGAGTCGCGCGGGCAGCCAGTCCTCCGCGCCGCGCACCGCGCGGTGGTCGATCTCCGCGAGCGGACGCGGCGCCGCGACGGCGAGCGCGATCTGCGCCTTCGTCGCCGCGCGCGCCTCGGCCGCGCTCATGCGGTGGAGCGGCGGCTGCGCGGCCGCTCCGCGCGCCAGCAACGCGAGCCGAGGGTCGAGCCGGCGGCCGCGGATCTCGAGCGGCGGCCCGGCGAGCGCGGCGACGACGGCGTCGGGCAGCCGAGGCAACAGCCACGAGAGGAAGCGCTCGAGCAGCCGTCTCACGAACGCCTAGCGATCCTCGAAGACCGGAGGGCGCTTCTGGAGGAAGGCCGCGATGCCCTCGCGGAAGTCGCGCGTCCCCGACGCGAGGATCTGGTTGCGATCCTCCATCGCGATGGCGGCCTCGAGGCTGCCCGCGTCGACGTTGTGCTTCAGCGCGTCCTTCGTGAGGCGCAGCGCGAGCGGCGAGTTCCGCAGCATGCGCTCCGCGAGCTCGCGCGCGGCCGCGTCGAGCTCGGCGTCGGGCACCACGCGCGAGACCAGCCCCGTGCGCTCGGCGCGCGCGGCGTCGATGAAGTCGCCGGTCAGCAGCAGCTCGGATGCGATCGAAGCGCCGACCACGCGCGGCAGGAAGTAGGAGACGCCGACGTCGCACGCCGAGAGCCCGAGGCGGATGAAGGCCGCGTTCATGCGCGCCGACTGCGCGGCGATGCGCACGTCGGAGGCGAGCGCAAGAGCGAAGCCGCCGCCGCTCGCGGCGCCCTGCACGGCCGCGATGATCGGCTGCGGCGCGCGCCGCATCAGCATCATCACCTCGGCGATGTGCCGCTGCCCGCGCAGCGCGGCCGGAATGCCGCCGCGCGCGCTCTCCGCCGTGGTCTCACTGGCCTCCTTCAGGTCGAGGCCCGCGCAGAATGCGCGGCCGGCGCCGCGCAGGATCAACACGCGCGTGTCGGTGTCGTCGACGAGGTTCCAGAAGAAGTCACGCAGCTCGTCCACCATGCGGCGCGAGAGCGCGTTCAGCGAGTCGGGGCGGTTCAAGGTCAGCAAGGTGAGGTGCTTGTCGCGCTCGATCGCGAGCGTCTCGTACATCGGAGGCTCCTTCGCGCGTCGTGAAGGCACGCGGGCACAGCCTACCTCGGACGCGCGGGCGCGGCGCGCGTGATAGGCTGCGCGCGCGGACGGGCGGGAGGCAGCATGGCAGCAGCGACGGGCAGCGCGGGACGCATGCTCGCGGGCAAGGTGGCGCTCGTCACGGGCGCGGGTCAGGGCGTCGGGCAGGGCATCGCGTATGCGCTCGCCGGCGAAGGCGCGAAGGTCGCCGCGGCGGGCCGCACGGTCCGCAAGCTCGAGCGCACCTGCGACGAGATCGTGCGACGGGGCGGCGAGGCGATCGCGGTTCGCTGCGACGTGAAGAAGCCCGAGAGCCTCGAGCGCTGCGTCTCGCGCGTGATCGAGGTCTACGGCGGGCTCGACATCCTCGTCAACAACGCGCAGGAGGTGCCGCTCGGCGAGCTGGTGCAGGTCACCGATGAGGACTTCACCACCGGCTGGGAGTCGGGGCCGCTCGCGACCTTCCGGCTGATGAAGCTCTGCCGTCCGCACATGAAGCCCGGCAGCTCGATCGTGAACCTCGCGAGCACGGCCGCGATGCGCTGGGACATGAGCCGCTACGGCGCCTACGCCGCGGTGAAGGAGGCGATCCGCGCGTTGACGCGCGCGGCGGCCTGCGAGTGGGGACGCGACGGCATCCGCACCAACGTGATCCTGCCGCACGCGGCCTCGCCGGCGCTGCAGGGCTGGATCGACGCGAACCCGGAGGAAGCGGCCGCGTTCCGCGCGACGATCCCGCAGCAGCGCATCGGCGACTGCGAGACCGACATCGGCCACTTCGTCGCGCTGCTGTGCAGCGACGGCGCGGCCTACGTGAACGGCCAGACGATCGCGATCGACGGCGGCCAGGCACGGATCGGCTAGCTCGCCTCGGAGCAAACGCGACTCGGCGGAGCCGGGGGCGAGGCAGAGGCCCCCGAGGAGGAACAGATGGCCGCCGCAGGGGATCTCTGCCTCG
>DATKND010000003.1:0-82013 GCA_035541475.1 Myxococcota bacterium
GCCGATCGCGACGCGCGAGCCCGCATCACACCCGAGCGCGTGCTCGTCGCGCTGCGCGCGCGGCGCGGCTCGGGGCTCACGCCCGCTGCGCTGACTCGCGCGCTCGGAGCCGACGCGCGCGCCGTGCGCGCGGTGCGCCGCATACTGCGAGCGCTCGAGAGCCGCGAGCTCGTCGAGCGCATCGAGGGCCGCTACCGCGTGCGACGCGACGACGGCGCGGTGGAAGCGCGCGTCGAGTCCACGAGCGCGCGTGGAGACCTCTTCGCCGTGGACGCGTCGGGGACGACCTGGCGCGTGGCGCCGGGCGAGGCGCGGGTCGGCGACCGCGTGCTGCTGAGTCCGATCGGCGCGCCGGACTCCGCGCGCGCGGATCTGCTGCACGTGGTCGAAGGCGTGCGCGACCGCTGGGTCGGGATCCTGCACCGGCGCGGCGGGATTGCGTACGCGACACCGTATCGCGACGACGGCGACTGGTGGCTGCGCGTGTCGGCCGCCGACGCCGGCGACGCGCGCGACGGCGAGGTCGTGGAGCTCGAGCCCGTGTTGCGGCGCCGACGGAGGCCCGCTTCCGGGTCCGAGCCGTGGGCGCGCGTCACGCGGAGGGTCGGAATCCCCGGCGAGCCCGACGCCGACTTCGCCGCGGTCGTGTGGCGGCATCGGCTGCCCGTCGAGTTCCCGCACGAGATCGACGCCGAGCTCCACGCGATCGCGTCGCGGCCCTCGCACGAGCAGTCGGACCGCGCCGACCTGCGCGATGACGCCTTCGTCACGATCGATCCCGACGATGCGCGGGACTTCGACGACGCGGTGTGCGCCGAGCTCGCTCCCGACGGGACCTTGCGGCTCCTCGTGGCGGTTGCCGACGTCTCGCACTTCGTGCGACCGCTCTCCGCGCTCGACCGCGAGGCACGGCGTCGCGGCAACAGCGTCTATTTCCCGGATCGCGCGATCCCGATGCTGCCGCCGCTCCTGTCCGCCGACCTCTGCTCGCTGCGGCCCGACTGCGACCGGCTCGCGCTCGTCGCCGAGCTCCGATGCGACGCGCACGGAGGAGTCCGGAGCGCGCGCTTCCTCGAGGCGCGCATCCGCAGCCATGCGCGACTCACGTACGCGGAAACGCAGGCGCAGCTCGAGGGCGCGGACGGCCGCCACGCGGCGATGCTGCGCACGCTCTGGAGCTGGGCCCGACAGGCGAGCCGCGAGCGCCGTCGGCGCGGCGGCCTCGACTTCGAGCTCCCCGGCACCGAGATCTCGTACGGCGCCGACGGCCGGCCCGATCGCATCGCGCGCGCGCCGCGCAGCGACGCGCACCGTCTGGTGGAGGAGGCGATGCTCGCGGCCAATCGCGCCGTCGCCGAATGGCTGTCCCGCGAGGCGCTGCCCGTGCCGTATCGGAATCACGTGCCTCCGGGCCCGGAGGACGCGGCGCTGGTGGTCGCGCATCTGCGCGCGCTCGGCATCGCGCGCGATCTTCCGTCGGGCCCGCTGCCGTCGCGGGCGCTCGCCCGTGCGCTCGACGAAACGCCCGCGGAGCAGTCCGCCGTCGTGCACGCGCTCGTGCTCCGTCACCTGCGTCAGGCGCGCTACGGCGCCGCATCGCTCGGTCACTACGCGCTCGCGATGCGCCACTACCTCCACTTCACCTCGCCGATCCGCCGCTACGCGGACCTCGAGGTGCACCGCGCGGTGAAGGCTCGCCTCCAGCAGCAGCCGCTTCCGTTGGATTTCGACGAGGCGCAGCGCGTCGCGGCTCGGATCTCCTTCCGCGAGCGCCTGGCGCAGCGCGCCGAGCGCGAGATGGCGACCTTGGCGAGCTGCGCCTTCCTACGAGCGCACGTCGGCGAGGAGCATGCCGGCAAGGTCACCGGACTCGGGCGCATGGGTCTCTTCGTCACACTCGACGCCTGGCCGATCGACGGGCTGGTGCCGGCGGCGCGGCTCGGCGGTGCGGAGCCCGACGCGCTCGGTCACGCGTTGTCGCTGCCGGGCGGACGGCGGATCCGCCTCGGCGAGCGCGTGCGCGTGCGCATCGCGTCGGTCGACATCGCCCGCGCGCGCATCGATCTGGAGCTGTGCGACGAGGCAGGCGGCGCGAGGAGCGCGGCAGCGCCGCGTGCTCAGCGTTCGCGGCGCGGAATGACCGAGAAGCGTTCGGCCGGGCGGAAGAGCAGCAGGGCGGCCGCGATCTCGTAGAGCAGGCCGATCTGCCACTGTCCGTCGCGCAGCGCGACGAATCCGCCGAGCAGCGCGAGTCCGACCGCGGCGAGCACGCTCGCCACGTGACGCGCGACGAAGGCGCGCGCGCTCACGGCGCCGCCGAACGAGCGGCGCGCGAGCACCGACACGCTCGCGAGTGCGAGCGCGCCGAACGTGACGGGGCGATCGACGCCGAGCCGCTGGTCGACGTCGGAGCGCAGCGCGATCGCGGCCACGCCGAGCGCGATCACGCCGACGGAGAGCAGCGCGGTTCGCCGGAGCGAGCGCAGCGACGCCTCGAGCGCGGAGGGGTCAGGTGCGGGGGCGGCCATCGCCGCCAGTATGCCGGCTCGCGCCCCTCGGCGGTGGCGGATTCCTCGACTTGTCGCACTGGAAAGCGTCCTGCATGTTGGATTGATGAGGCTCTCTCTCCAGGTCCAGTACGCGATCTGCAGCGTCTTCGACCTGGCCTACAACGGGCACGGCGACCCGGTCCAGGTGCGCGTCGTGAGCGAGCGCCAGGGGATCCCCGCGCGCTACCTCGAGCAGATCTTCCGGCGCCTGCGGCGCGCCGAGCTGGTGCTCAGCAAGCGCGGTCCGGGCGGGGGTTACACGCTCGCGCGTCCGCCCTCGCGCATCACCTTGCGCGACGTGATCGAAGCCGTCGAGGGCCCGCTCTCGCAGACGCTCGCGATGGAAGGCGATCCGTCCCCTCCGGAGCGCCCGAGCTTCCTCGGGCCCGCGCTGGCGCGTCGGCTCGGCGAGGCGCTAGCCGCGGTCGCGTTCGACGCCGTCTGCCGCGATGCCGAGCGGCTCGGCGTGCCTCGGGTGAAGCATGAGGCGCCGATGTACTTCATCTGACAGGGGCTCTGGTAGACTCCGCGCCTTCGTTCGGAGACCCCTGCGGAGTCGCACTCTGACGCCTCGAGTCGACGTCGATCCGCACAGTGAGCCTGTGCGGATTCCAGCGACCGTCCTGCACGAGATGATGAAACACGCGCTGGAGACGGGACCGGAGGAGTGCTGTGGCCTGATCGTGGGCGACGAACGCGCGCCCTTCGGACACGTCCACCGCTGCCACAACGAGATGACCGCGAAGCACAACAAGGACCCGGTGGAGTTCCCGCGCGACAACCACTCCGCGTTCTACATGAGCGACGCGGACATCGCGCTCGTGCAGCGCGAGGCCGAGCGCAGCGGCATGAAGGTGACGGCTGTCTACCACTCACACGTCGGCGCCGGCGCGTACCTGTCGGAGATGGACCTCGAGTTCGCCGAGCAGGAGCGCTCGCGCTTTCCCGACGCCGACTGGATCGTGCTCGCGATCTTCGAGCGGAGCGTGCGCGAGGTGGCGCTCTTCCGGCCGGGCGCCGATGGACTGCGCGGCCACCGCGTCGAGAGCCTGCCGTCGTGAGGCCTTGGCCGGGCCTTCGCGCTCGCTATTCGCTCGCGCTCGGGCTGCCGGCCTTCGCTCGGCAATCTCGTGCGATCTCCGCTCGGCTTCGCCTCGCTGCGCGCCGGACGGCTTGCCTCGCTCCGCGTCGGCCGACTGTTGTCGGCCTTCTTGCGGTTCCCCTGCTCGCGTGCCAGAGCGTCGGCGTCTCCAAGGCGGAGATCCCCGCCGAGCCGATCGCCTTCAACTACCGCACGCCCGAGGAGGCTCGGCGGCGCGCCGAGGCCTACAAGGACGAGCAGAACGCCGAGATCGAAGCGGTGCGGCAGCAACTCCTCAGCGCCGGGCAGCTTCCCCCGACCGGCGAGATGCACAGCAGCGCGGACCACCTCAAGAGCTACGTCGCGCAGGTGCTCGGCCACAAGCCGCAGCAGGAGGAGCAGAGTCCCGGGCGCCTCGCGCTCCTCGATCCGCGCACCCGCCAGGTGAGCCTCGTGGAAGCGGCGCGCCGCGGCTCCATCCCGCTCGAGTGGTCGCCCGATCACAACCGCCTGCTGTTCGCGCAGCCCGGCGAGCGGGACTTCCAGGTGTACGAGTACGACCGCGAGCGCGGCACGGTGCGTCCGGTCACGCACGGCCCGACCGCGTATTCGGAGGCCTGCTACGCGTCGGAAGGGCGCGTCGTGGCGACGGCGTTCGACGTCAGCGGCGACACCTCGCGCTCGCGCATCGAGATCTCCCGGCCGGGAGGCGGCGGTCCCTTCGAGCCGCTGACGGACTGGGGCGTCGAGTATGCCCCGAGCTGCGCGCCCGACGGACACTCGGTCGTGTGGACACGCGACTACCCGGACGGGCGCAGCGAGCTCCGCCTGCTGGTGCTCGAGCCGCGCGCACAGATCGTCGCGCTCGCGCCAGGCCGCCAGGCCCGCTTCTCCGCAGACGGTGCGTGGATCGTCTATACCGCGCTGGTGAACAAGGACTGGCGCATCTGGCGCATGCGCGCCGACGGCAGCAGCCGCGCGCGCATCGGGTCGAGCGAGCGGAGCGAGGCGCGGCCGACCTTGTCGCCGGACGGCCGCTTCGTGGCCTACGTCGCCTCGGAGTCGCCGCCGCGCCGGTATCTCTATCTGCGCCGCTTCGACGGGAGCGGCGACATGATCCTCTTCGCCGACGGCGACGGCGAGAATCCCGTCTGGTGATCCGTCGCGCGCCGCGACTTCCTCTTCAAGCCAAGGAGACCCTCGTGACGCTCGGGAAACCCGTGAAGGAGCTGGTGCCGGTACACGGAGGGCTGGCCGAACTCGTGGACCGCGGGGTGCCGCTCGCGCAGCGCGCCGCCTTCCTGCGCGAGGCCGCGCGCCTGCCGAAGATCCGCGTCTCGCGCGCGGACCTCTCGACCGTGTACCGGATCTCCGACGGCGCGTTGTCGCCGCTGGAGGGTCCGATGCGCGCGGAGGTCTGGAGCCGCGTGCTCGAGCGCGGACACATCGAGGTCGGCGGCGGTCGCTATGCCTGGACGATTCCGCTCTCGCTGCCAGTCGCGGACGACGAGGTCGGCGCGCTCGCGCGCGGCGGATCGGCCGCGCTGCACACGGAGGCGGGTGACACCGTCGCGATCCTCGACGACCTCGAGCTGTTCGAGTGGGACAAGCCGCGCTACCTGCAGAAGGTCTATCGGACGCCGCGACACGACCATCCGGGCGGCCGCCAGGTCGAGCAGGATCCGCGCACGCGGCTCGCGGGCGGCACCTTGCGGGTGCTACCGCAGCCCGTCCATCCCGAGTACGGCGAGTACATGCTGTCGCCCCGCATGACGCGCGCGCTGATCCGCGATCGCAAGTGGGAGCGCGCGCTGGCTTTCCAGACGCGCAACCCGCTGCACCGCGCGCACGAGTACGCGCTGGTGGCGGGCGCGGAGCGCCTGACGCGCGAAGGTCACTTCACGGGCATCGTGCTGATGCCGCTCGTCGGCGAGCTGAAGGGCGACGACGTGCCCGCGGTCGTGCGCATGCGCGCCTACCGGAAGCTCCACGACGACCGGCTGCTCGGCGAGGGCGACAAGGACGAGGCGCTGTGGCGCGGCGTCGGCTACGACCTCTCGGAGGTTTTCGAGCTGATCGGGCTCGACATCAAGATGTTCTACGGCGGCCCTTCGGAGGCGGTGATGCACGCGATCTACCGCCAGAACTACGGCATGAGCGATCTCGTGATCGGCCGCAAGCACGCGGACGCGCCCTTCGAGGACGGAAAGCCCATCTGGGGCGACTTCGACGCCCAGCAGATCTTCGAGGAGCTCGGCGGCGAGCTGCACCTGCGGCCGTGCAAGATCGGATTCGCCGCCTTCTACGAGTCACTCGGGCGTGTCGACCTGACCGACCACCACCCCGACGAGAAGCCCGTCGCGGTGAGCGGCACCAAGGTGCGCGAACAGCTCCAGTCGGGGCAGCGACCCGACCCGCGCATCATGCGCCCGCAGATCGCGGACGTCCTGATCGAGTCCTATCGGAGGTAGGGATGCGGATCGGGGTTCCGCGCGAGACCAAGACGATGGAGTTCCGCGTCGGTCTCGTGCCCGACGCGGTACGGGTGCTCCGGCACGACGGTCACGAGGTGCTCGTCGAGCGTGGCGCGGGGCAGGGCAGCGGCTTCTCCGACGCGAGCTTCCGCGAGGCGGGCGCGTCGCTCGTCTCGCCCCAGGAAGCCTGGTCGGAGCCGGATCTGATCGTGAAGGTGAAGGAGCCGCAGCCAGACGAGGTGGGGTGGCTGCGGAAGGGCCAGGTGCTCTTCACGTACCTGCACCTGGCCGCGAACCCGACCCTGACGCGCGCGCTGCTCGACGCGGGCGTGATCGGCGTCGCGTACGAGACGATCCAGCATCCCGACGGCACCTTCCCGGTGCTCGCGCCGATGAGCGAGGTCGCGGGGCGGCTCGCGGTGCAGGTCGGCGTCGCGCTGCTCCAGAAGGATCGCGGCGGGAAGGGACTGCTGCTCGGCGGCGTGCCGGGCGTGATGCGCGGCAAGGTCTGCGTGCTCGGCGGCGGCATCGTCGGCATCAACGCCGTGCGCGTGGCGCATGCGCTCGGCGCCGAGGTCGACGTGCTCGACATCGATCTGCGTCGTCTGACCTACCTCTACGACATCTTCCACGGCGAGCTCAACACGCTCTACGCGAGCGCCGCCGCGATCGAGCGCTCCGTGCTGACGAGCGATCTCCTGATCGGCGCCGTCTACGTGAGTGGGCGCCGCGCGCCGGTGCTGGTGCGCGAGTCGCAGGTGGCGCGCATGGAGGCGGGCTCGGTGATCGTCGACGTCGCGGTGGACCAGGGCGGCTGCGTCGAGACGATCCGTCCGACCACGCACGCGGATCCGACCTACGAGGTCCACGGCGTGATCCACTACGGCGTATCGAACATGCCGGGCGCGGTGCCGCGCACCTCGACCCTGGCACTCACCAACACGACGGTTCCCTTCGTCGAGCGGATCGCCGCCCACGGGATCGACGCGGCCGTGCGAGGCGATCCGGCGCTCGCGCTCGGCGCGAACGTGTGGAGGGGAGCCCTGGTCCACCGCGGTGTCGCGGAGTCCCTGGGCCTGCCGCACTCGCCGCTCAGCCTCGCCTGACGCGGGCGCGCGGACGCGGCGCGCCCGCGTCGGCATCGATCCGGACCGACGCCGCGACCTGACGCCAGAGAACGTCGATCACGCGCGAGGCCGGGGGCGGGGGCGTGCGGCGCAGCGCCTCGAACATGACGAGCCGCATCGCGCCGAACATGGCCGCGCCCGCGAGCCCGGGATCGACGCCAACCGGCAGTTCGCCGCGCTTCTGCGCGCGACGGATGCTGCGGGCCGCGCGCTCCACCACCACCGCGATGCGCTGCGCCTCCTGGCGCGCGACCTCGGGATCGCGCGCGAGCGGGCCGTGGAGCACCACGGCGAAGGGCTCGGTGTAGTGGAAGCGCACGCCGCGCTCGAGCCGGATCCGCTCGTGCTGCGCCCAGGTTCCGTGGGCGTCGAGGTCGGCGTCGAGCACGGCGGCGTGGAAGCGGTCGAAGAAGTCGTCGACGAGCGCACCGACGAGCCCGGCCTTCGAGCCGAAGTAGCGGTGGACGAGGCTCGGCACGACGCCGGCGGCCTCGGCCACGCTCGCGAGCTCGATCTCGCCGCCCGTCCGCAGCGCCACCTCGCGCGCGACCTCGAGCAGGCGGCGCCGCGTGGCCCGACCCTTCGAGGTGACGGGCACGGGGATCGTTGACACGCGGGGCAGGGTCGCTCAGAATAGAATTGAAGTCAATTCACAAAGCGTCCCGGGCGGACGCGGGAGATCCCGATGGCGCGGCTGCTCGAGGATCGCGAGGTCGCGGAGCGCATCCTCCGACACATCGACGCGGGCACGACGGACGAGGGGGAGGGCGTGTGGCGCGAGCCCGTATCGCACTACCTTTCGGAGGAGCGGTTGCACGCGGAGCAGCGCGTACTGCGGCGCCTGCCCAGCCCCTTCTGTCCCTCCCTCGCGCTTCCCGAGGTCGGGTCCTTCGTCGCGCGCGACGCCGCCGGCACGCCCCTCCTCGCGGTCCGCGGCGCCGACCGCCGCGTGCGCGTCTTCCGCAACGCCTGCCGCCACCGCGGCACGCAGGTCGCCGAGGGCACGGGCTGCAGCGCCGCCTTCCGGTGTCGCTACCACGGCTGGACCTACGGGCTCGACGGGAGTCTGCGGCAGGTGCCGCACGAGCACGGCTTCCCCGGCCTCGATCGCGAGCGCCACGGGCTCGTGTCGGTGACCGCGGAGGAGCGCCACGGGCTCGTGTGGGTCACGCAGGAGCCGGGGGGGCGAGGCAGAGGTCCCGAGGAGGAACAGATGGCCGCCGCAGGGGCCTCTGCCTCGCCTCCGGCCAGGCAGGCGGCCGTTGCCGAGGAATCCCTCGACGTCGTCCCGGAGCTGCTCGCCAAGGACCAGCGCCTGTTCGCGGCGCGCGAGTTCCTCGTGCCGGCGAACTGGAAGGTGCTGATGGAGGGCTTCCTCGAGGGCTACCACATCCGCGCGACGCACCCGCAGAGCTTCTATCCCTTCGGTTTCGACAACCTGAATCTCGTCGAGACGTTCGGCCCGCACAGCCGCGTGACCTTCCCCTTCCAGCGGATCCGGAAGCTCGCGGCGCTGCCGCCCGAGGAGCGCCGCGTGGCGGGCGCGCTGACCTACGTCTATCAGCTCTTCCCCAACGCGGTCGTGGTCGTGCTCTCGCACCACACGATCCTGACCGTGCTCGACCCGGTGTCGACCCGCGAGACGCGCTTCCTCTCGTGGTCGCTCACGAACCGGCCGGCCGAGCCCGGGAAGGAAGCCGACGGGAAGGCGGCCGCCGAGCGCGACGCCGCTTTCGTCAACCAGACGGGCGGCGCGGAGGACATCGCTGTCGCCTGCTCGATCCAGAAGGGGATCGAGAGCGGCGCGAACGACGAGTTCCTCTTCGGCCGCTTCGAGGCGGCGCTCGCGCACTTCCATCGGAATCTCGACGCGGCGCTCGCGACGCCGCGCTGACTCACACCATGTGGATGCGCGGAGTGCGTGCGGCTTCGAGCAGCCCCTTGCGATCGCGGCCGTCCGCGGGCGCGCTCGCATAGCCGAACGACAGCGAGACGCGAGTCGGCTCGTTCAGGTCGTCGTCCTTCGAGACGTCCTCCGCCACCGCGCGCGCGAGCGACGCGACGCGCTCGCCCGGAGCGCGCCCCGGCTCGGGCATCAGCACGGCGAACTCGGCCGGGCCGAGGCGCGCGACCACGTCGAATTCGCGGGCGCGCGCGCGCAGCGACTCGGCCACGCGCGAGACCAGCCGGCGTGTCTTCTGCGCGTCGCCGTGCGCCTCGAACTCCGCGAGGTTCTCGATCTTCGCGACCGCAAGCGCGACGGCGCCGTCGCGCGATCCCGCGCGCGCGAGCTCCTCGTCGATGCGGCGCGCGAGGTGGCGCTCGTTGGGGAGACCCGTCTCCTCATCGAAGTGACGGAGCTGCCGCGTGCGCGCATGGAGCAGCGCATTGGCGAGCGCGCGCTCGAGATACGAGACGAACTGCTCGAAGAGGCGCAGATCGTCCTGCGCGAAGCGGCTCGGCGTGAAGCGGTCGGGCGCGATCTTGTCGTAGAGGGCAAGCGTCCCGATCGGGCGGCCCTCGCGCGAGAGCGGGGCCGCGACGACCGAGCGCACGTCGCTCTCCGATTCGGCGAGCTCCGGATCGGCGGCGAGATCGCGGATCAGGACCGGCGCGCGCCGCCGCAGCACCCCCACCGAGACGCGCTTGTCGAGCTTGAACAGGCGCTCCTGCGTGCGGCCGTCGGCCGAGCCGAAGTAGGAGCGGATCGCGAAGCGCCGCGTCTCCTCGTCCTGGAGGCGCAGCACGGCGTGGTCGGCCTCGAGCGTCATCGCGGCCGACGAGGTCGCGAGCCGCAACACCTCGGAGGGATCGGTCGCCGACACCATCTGGAGGCCCGCCTCGTTGATCGCGCCGATCTGCGTCGCGCGGTGCGCGGTGCGGGCCTCGCGCTCCGCCTTCGCAATCTCCTCCGCCGCGACGTTCGCGATCTCCTGCAAGGTCTCCTCGACGCGCGCGTCGCGCGGCAGCGAGGCGCCGGCCTGCACCGAGAGCACGCCGACGAGGTGGTCACCCGCGAAGAGCGGCAGCGCCGCGTAGGCGAGCGTGCCGTCCGCGCGATGCAGCAAGGTCGCCTCGCCGCTCTCGGCCGCCGCGCCGTCGATTCCCTCGCCGATGCGGATGCGGAGCTCGGCGAGCAGCGAGCCGGGCGCGGACGACGTGGCCGAGCAGCGCAGCGCGTCCTCCTCGAGGTCGTGCAGGTAGACGGTCGCGATGCCGCCGCCGGCGTGGCGCGCGACCAGCCGGCAGAGCGCCGCGAGCCGCGCGTCGAGCGGCGTGCGCTCGCCGAGGATCTCGCGCACCTCGCGCACGGCGGTGTAGCGCGCGGCCTGGCTGCGGAGATCGGCGTGCTGCTGCGCGCGCGCGATGATCTGCGCGTCGACGTGAGCGAGTTCCTCGGCGAACGCGAGGTCGGCCTCGTCGAAGGCGTCGGGACGCGAGCGGTGGTGCAGGTTCAGCACGCCCTGCACGCGGCCGCGCGAGAGCAGGGGTACGCAGAGCGCCGACTCGACGTCGAGCCGCTCGCGCACGATGCGGAAGCGCGCGCGGTCGGCCTTGCCGCGCAGGCGCAGCGACCGGCCTTCCTCGGCCACGCGGCCCGCGATGCCCTCGCCGAGCCGCACGCGGATCTTCGACCAGAGCTCCGGCTCGATGCCTGCCGCGACGCGGACGCGCAGCTCGCCTCGAGCCTCGTCGAGCAGCATCAGCGAGCCGCCCTCGGCGCCGGTCACCGCGAGCGCGATCTCGAGCACGCGGGTGAAGATCTCGTCGGTGTCGATCGTCAGGTCCACCGACTCCACGATCTCGTGCAGGATCTGGAGCAGCTCGGCCTTGCGCTCGGCGGGAGGCCCGCTGTAGCCCCACAGGAGCTTCGCGGTCAACGGCGTCACGACGCGCGCGCCGGCGAGGGGACCTTCGGGAAGCGCGGCCGCGAGATCGTCCGGCGACGACGCCACCACCGCGTCGAGACCCGAGGCGGCGAACTCGCGCGGGTCGTCGACGAGCGTGCCCTCGAGCACGGCCGCGACGCCCGGATCGAGTCGACCGAGGCGCTCGCGCAGCCGCGCCGCCTCCGGGTCGTAGACCTTTGCCAGCTCGACGGCGGGGTTCGCCTCGAGCAGCGGGATCAGCGCGAGCGACTCGTCGCTCGCGCCGAATAGACCGATGCGCTTCCTCATCGGCCGGGGTCCTCGTCGGCGAGCGCGTCGAGGCGGATCGTCAGCACCAGGGTGCTGGTCTCGCCGAGGCCGTCGCCGAGCACGATCGGGAGCCGCACGCTGCGGTCGTCGACGCGCGACGCGTCGCCGACCGACACGATCACGAGATCGCGGCCGATGCGCGCGCCGAGCGGCGCCCCGTCGCCGCCGTCGGGCCACGGCGTCTCGAGTAGCGATTCGGCCGACGATATCTCGGCGTCGAGCGCGGCGGTGTCGGGACGCGACGTCTCCTCGAGGATCGCGTCCTCGAGCGTGCGCCGCGGCTCGGGCGCGGGCCTCGGCGCCACGCGCGTCTCGCCGTCGCGGTCGCGCGCGGGGCGCGGCATCGGCGCCGGGGTGGGCGCGGGGCGCGGCGCGGCGACGGCCGGAGCGGGTCGCGTTGCGACCGCGGGAGACACGGGCTGAGTGGCGACGCTCTCCTCGCGCAGCGCGCGCATCACCTTCTTCGAGATGGTGGAGAGCGTCTGCAGCAGGCCGCGGCCCTCGGTGGCCACCGCCTCGAAGACCGTCGCGCCGCCGAGACCGAGCCGTCGGTGCAGCTCGTCGATGCCGTAGTCGTCGCAGAGGTCGCGCTTGTTGTATTGGACGACCAGCGGCAGATCCTCGAGGCGGCGCGCGTAGTCGGCGAGCCCTTTGCGGAGCTCTTCCAGCATCGCCGCGTTCTCGGGCGCGCGACGCGGGTCGGCGTCGATCACGAGCACAACGCCGTCGACCTGATCGAGCAGGGTCTTTCGCATCGGCGCCTGCTCGGGCGAGCCGGGGACGGCGACGAGCTCGATGCGCGTGCGCACGCTCGCGACCTCGCCGAGCTCGATCGGCAGCACGGTGTAGGCGATCGACGGGTCGAGGCGGGTCGGCACCTCGCGCATCTCGCCGCGGTGATCCGGGCGCAGCTTCGCGTAGACGCCGCGCAGGTTGGTCCGCTTGCCGGCGCCCTCGATCCCCCAGTAGAGGATGCGCGCGTTCACCTCCGACGACTCGGGCTCGACCCTCGCCATCACGACTTTCCTTTCTTCGCCAGGATGCGGCGCGCGTGTGTCGAGATCATCGAGGGGACGTCCTTGCTCTTCATCAGGTTGCGAAGGTCGCGCTCCTGGAGGTAGTTCACGAACTGCATCGCGACCGCCTGCGGCGTCTTCGGGTTGGTCGCGAGCGCGAGCTTGACCTGGTAGTGCCGGGTCACCTCGCGGTTGTTGGCGACGGTGCGGATTACTTCGTCGGAGACGTTGCGCGACTGTGCGATCGAGAGCAGCTCGTTCTCCGTGATCTTCGGGCTGGTGACCGCCGCGATCGCCACGATCTTGTTGCGGTCGCGCACGAGCAAGGTGCGCGCCTCCTTGTTGCCCATGCGCCCGAGCTTGATCTTCTGGAAGACCGTCATGTTCTGCACGAGCGCGTAGAGGTTCCCGCCCGCGGCGACCTCCTCGGGCGCAGCCTCCGCGTCGTCGTCCATCAGGGCCGCGGGCACGTTCGCGAGGTCGCCGCCGAGGAGGGCCGCGAGCGCGGCGCGCATCTCCTCCTCGCCGAGGCTCTCCGGGCTCGCGGGGGCCTCGTCCTCGGGCGCCTCCTCGATGCCGAGGAAGGACAGGATGCGGTCGATCACCGCGCGACCCGTTAGCGGGTTCGCGCCGAGCGCGTCCACGATCGGCGGGTGGCGCAGCATGCGCTCCTGGTTGTTCGAGACGATCTCCACCACGCGCCGGAACGGGCGCTCGGCGAGGAACGCGATCGTCTCGTCCGCGGCCGCGGCGTTCAGCGCGATGCGCTCGAGGCGCGCTTCGCGCTCGGCATTGGCGTGCGCGAGGTGATCGAGCAGCGAGGGGTGCGCGGGGCCCGACAGCACTGCGTCGATCACGGGGTCCGGAAGCTGCTCGAGGCTGTCGCGCGCGCGGCTCTTCACCTCGGCGTCGGGATCGTGCATCAAGGCAAAGAGGACGGTCGCGAGCTCGAGCGGCGGCAGGGGCAGGGCGCCGCGCGCCGCCATGCGCCGGACCTCGAGCGGCGCGTCGCGGCGCGCGTACTTCTCGGCCTGCGGCGAGAGCTTGAGCTGGATCTTTTCGCGTGTGGCTTCCATCGAATCGGACCCGGGCCGCGGGACTGCGAGGCCGCTTCGACGGCCTGCGGATCAGTGCGGCGTCTTGCTGGCCTGCGCCTCCGCGACGACTCGCTCGCGGACCTGGGAAGGCGCCTCGTCGTAGTGGTGGAACTCCATGTGGAACTCGCCCTGGCCGCCGGTGATGCTGGTCAGCGCGCTGGCGTACTCGAGCATCTCGGACATCGGCACCTGCGCCTGGATCACCTGCGTGGCGCCTTTCGCCTCCGAGGATCCGACGCGGCCGCGCCGGCTCGAGAGATCGCCCATCACGTCGCCGACGTACTGCGCCGGCACCGCGACGTGGAGGTCCATCACCGGCTCGAGGAGCGTGGGGCCCGCCTGCTCGAGCGCGGCTTTGAACCCGAACGAGCCCGCGAGCTTGAAGGCCATCTCGTTCGAGTCGACCGTGTGGTACTTCCCGTCGATGCAGCGCACGCGCACGTCGACCACGGGGTAGCCCGCGAGCGGCCCGTGGACGCACGCCTCCTGGATGCCCTTCTCTACGGCGGGGATCAGGTTGCGCGGGATGGCGCCGCCGACGATCTCGTCCACGAACTCGATTCCGGTGCCGCGCGGGAGCGGCTCGACCGTCAGGTAACACACGCCGAACATCCCCTTGCCGCCCGTCTGCTTCTTGAGCTTGCCCTCGACGTTCTCGGCTCGCTTCTTGATCGTCTCCCGATAGGGAACCTTGGGCGTCTTCAGCTCCACCTCGACCCCGAACATCCGCTGGAGCTTCGACACGGTCATGCGCACGTGGAGCTCCCCCCGGCCGGTCAGCAGGAACTCCCCGGTCATCGGATCGCGACCGAGATGGAGCGTCGGATCCTCCTCCACGAGTCGGCCGAGCGCGGTGAAGACTTTATCCTCATCTCCCTTTGATTTCGCCGAGATGGCGTAGGAAATGACACCCTGGGGAATGGGGATCGGCGGGAGCGCCGAGCCGCCCTTCTCGGCGCAGAGCGCGTGCCCGGTCTTGACCGACTTGAGCTTCGCGACGGCCACGATGTCGCCGGGCCCCGCGTCGGGCGCGTCCACGTGCTCCGCGCCGCGCAGCAGCATCAGCTTCGAGAGCCGCTCCTTGTGGTCGGCGGTCGCGTCGCGGACCGTCGACTCCGGCCGCAAGGTGCCCGACACGACCCGCAGCACGGAGAGCGTCCCGGCGTAGCGGTCGATGATCGTCTTCAGCACGAGCGCGCGGAAGGGCGCGTCGGCCTCGGAGAGGACGGGCTGGCCCTCGGCGTCCGTGAAGGGCGCGCGCTCCGCGGCGGACGGCAGCAGATTCGCGATCGCCCAGTGCAATCGCGAGGTCCCGAGCTCGCGCGTCGCGGCAGTTGCGAACACGGGCAGGATGCGGCCCGCGCGCGTACCGGCACAGAGTCCCCGCAGCACCTCGTCCGGCGGGAGCTCTCCCTGCTCGAGGTACTTCTCGAGCAGCGCGTCGTCGCACTCGGCCACGCTCTCGACGAGCTTCTCGTGCGCGGCCGTGGCTTCGTCCGCGAGATCGCCCGGCACGTCGCCCTCGCCGGCCGCGGTGTACGCCTTCATCTGGATCACGTCCACCACGCCCGACACGTCGTGCGCGCTCCCGATCGGGAAGCTCACGACGACGGGGTTTGCCTCCATCTTCTCGAGCGAGGCGACCGCGGCGTCCCAGTCCGCGCGCTCGCGGTCGATGCCGTTCACCGCCGCGATCAGCGGGATGGAGCGCTCGCGGCAGAAGCGGAACATGCGGTCGGTGCCGACCTTCGCGCCGTGGTCCGCGGAGACGACGAGCACCGCTCCGTCGAGCGCGTGGAGCGCGACCTGGCCGTCGGCCTGGAAGTTCGAGTCGCCGGGGGCGTCGACGAGCGTGAAGTGCTTGCCGCCGGCGTCGAAGGAGTAGACGGCGGAGCTGATGGTCGTCTGGCGCTCCTTCTCCTCGGGCAGGAAGTTCAGCACCGAGGTGCCGGCGCTGACGCTTCCCAGCGTCGCAGTCGCGCCCGCCTGGTGGAGCAGCGCTTCGCCCACGGAGGTCTTGCCGTCTCCGGAGTGTCCGACCAGCGCGAAATTGTGGGTGTCGCTCGGCTTCGTGTCCTTCACGGTCGCTTCTCCTTTCGGGCCTTCGGCGCCGCTGCGGCGCGCGGGGGCCGCGGACGGGCGGACTCCGCCCCCGGCGCGCGGTTCTTCTGGTAGATGAGACGGAGGCCTTCCAGGGTGAGGAAGGGCTCGACGCGGTCGATCGTCCGACACTCGGCGGCGACGCGGCCGGCGAGCCCGCCGGTCGCGACCACGCGCGCCTCGGCGCCGAGCTCGGCGCGGATGCGCTCGACCATCGAGTCGACGATGCCGGCGTAGCCGTAGAGCATCCCGGACTGGAGCGCGCTCGTGGTGGTCCGTCCGATCACCGCCTTCGGCCGTGCGAACTCCACGCGATGGAGCATCGAGGCGCGCTCGAACAGCGCCTCCATCGCGACGTGGATGCCCGGGAAGATCACGCCGCCGAGGTACTCGCCCTGCGCCGACACGCAGTCCCACGTCGTGGCGGTGCCGAAGTCGACCGCGATCACCGGGCCGCCGAGCAGCTCGTAGGCCGCGACCGCGTTCACGATGCGGTCCGCGCCGACCTCGCGCGGGTTCTCGTAGCGGACCGGCATGCCCGTGCGCGTGCCGGGCCCGACGCTGAGCGGCGGCCGCTCGAAGAGCTTCTCGCACACGCGCTCGAAGATCGGGAGCAGCGGCGGGACGACGCTCGAGATGATCACGTCGTCGACCTGCTCCTCGCTGCGCCCCGCGTGGCGGAAGAGGCTCGAGACGAGCAGCGCGACCTCGTCCGAGGTCTGCTCGCGGCGCGTCGCGATGCGCCAGTGGTGCGCGAGCTCCGCTCCCTGCGTCTCGGCGCCGTCGAAGAGACCGAGCGACACGTTCGTGTTGCCGATGTCGATCACGAGCAGGGTCGTCACGCGGGCTCCTTCAGCAACGTGACGTCGCCGGCGACCACGCGCGTCTCTCCGCTCGCGAGGCCGAGGCGCAGCGCGCCGTTCCGGTCGACACCGAGCGCGATCCCTTCGAGCACGTCCGCGCCGGCGCCCGCCACGCGCACGCGACGGCCGCGCATGCGGAACCAGGCCTCGAAGTCTGGCAGCACGCCGGGGAGGCCGTCCGCCGCGCAGCGGTCGAGCGTCGCCTCGAGGCGCTCGTAGAGGCGTCGGGTGAATGCCGCGCGATCGACGGGTGCGCCGAGGAAGCTCCTCAGCGAGCCGGCGCGCGCGCGGAACTCCTCGGGGAAGGACTCGCGCAGGACGTTCAGGTTCACGCCGACGCCGAGCACGAGGTAGGCGACGCGCGTGCCCTCGGCGCCGAGCTCGAGCAGGATGCCGGAGACCTTCAGGCCGGCGAGCAGCACGTCGTTCGGCCACTTGATCTCGACGGGCTCGCGCGAGCCCACGGTGTCGGCGACCGCATTCGCGACGGCTACCGCGGCGGCGAGCACGGTGGCAGGCGTCTCGATGGCCGACGCCTTCGGCCGCAGCACGATCGACGTGTAGAGATTCTGGAAGGGCGGCGAGAAGAAGCTCCGGCCGAGGCGGCCGCGCCCGGCCGTCTGGCTCTCGGCGACGACCGCCGTGCCTTCCGCCGCACCGGCGCGCGCGAGATCCTGCGCGACGCGATTGGTCGAGTCGGTCTCTTCCAGCCAGTGGAGCGTGCGACCGAGCCAGCGCGTGCGGAGCCCCGGCAACAGGTGCTCCGCGGTGAGGCGGTCGGCTTCGTTCGGCGGATCGGGGCAGCCGGGTCCGGCGCTGCGGAGGGGGACGTGCGCGCGCGCCGGATCGGGTGTCATGCGCCGGCTCCTGCGTCCGGCCGGGCCGCAGGTCCCGACGCGATTTCGAGCGCGACGTCGGCCGCAGGCGCCGAGTGCGTCAGCGCGCCGACCGAGATGCGTTGCACTCCGGTCTCCGCGATCTGCCGCACGTTCTCGAGCCGCACGCCGCCCGAGACCTCGAGCAGCACGCGCCCGCGTAGCGCGTCCGCGACCTCGCGGATCTCGGCGAGACCCATGTTGTCGAGCAGCAGCGAGTCGGCGCCGGCTTCGACCGCGGCATAGGCGTCGGCCGACGACTCCACCTCGACCTGGATGCGCAGGTGATCGAGCCGCGCCGAGAGCGCCGCCTTGACCGCCTGCACGACGCCGCCCGCCGCCGCGACGTGGTTGTCCTTCAGCAGGATCCCGTCGTAGAGGCCGCTCCGGTGGTTGTGCGCGCCACCGACGGCCGTCGCGTACTTGTCGAGCGTGCGCCAGCCGGGAAGCGTCTTCCGCGTGTCGAGCACGAGGGCCCCGGTTCCGGCCACCGCGTCGACGAAGCGACGCGTGAAGGTGGCGACGCCGCACAGGCGCATCAGGAAGTTGAGCGCGCTGCGCTCGCCGGCGAGCAAGGTCCGCAGCGGACCGCGCACGCGCGCGATCACCGCGCCCGCGCCGACGCGCACGCCGTCCGCCGTGCAGCGCTCGAAGACCAGCTCGGGATCGAACGTGGCGAAGACGCTGCGCGCGATCTCGAGGCCGCAGACCACGAGTGGCGAGCGCGCCTCGATCACCGCCGCGCCACGCTGATCGAGCCCGATCGCGATCGCGGAGGTCACGTCGCCGGGGCCGATGTCCTCCTCGAGCGCGCGGGCGACGAGGGGAAGCCAGGTATGCGCCGGAGGCAGCTCGGCCGGGCCCCGCATGGCCACCTAGATTAGCAGCATCGCCTTCCGGAAATCCGAGCGAAGACGGCAAGGAGGCCGAGGCACCTCGGCCGACGCGCAGCGAGGCGTAGCCGAGCGAAGGCCCGGCAGAACTACGCCGGGTCCTCCGAATCGCCGCCCTTCAGCTTGCGGATCTCCTCGAGGATCAGGGTCTCCGCCAGCCGCGGGACCACCTCCCACGCGACCTTCTCGAGCCGCTCGACCGCCTGCTCGACGATGCTCTCGGCGACCGAGCCGAAGGACTCCCAGGCCATTTTCTCGAGCGTGTCGTGGAGCCGCTCGCGGAGCGCGGGGGCCACGCGAGCGACGACGGCGTCGGAGAGCGACGACTCGTCGAGCTCCGGCATCGGCCGCGGAACGACGCTGCGAGCAGGCGGGGCCGGAACGGGCGCGCGCACGGGTGCGGGCGGCGCGGCGGGCGCCGTCGCGGCGCGAGCGGGAGCCGGCGGCGTCTGCGGCACGCGATCGTAGGTGTCGTCGGCCGGGTCGCTCGCGAGCGACGCCTCGGCCTCCGTGAGATCGCCTTCCAGCAGATCCATCACGGGGTCGTCGGCGATCCGCGCGAGAGGCGCGGCGGGCTCCTGCTCGAGCAGGCGCGTCGCGCCGGGTGAGACGGCGGCGCGCAGGTCGGAGGAGGAGACGTCGTAGTCGGACGCGGCGATCGGGTCCAGCACCGCGGCGTTCGGCATCGCACCCGGGTCGCGCTCCTCGGCGGCCGCGCCGAACTCGAAGTCGAAGCGCTCGCCCTCGTCGAGCGCGGGCGTCACCGCCGCCGGGGCGCGCACGAAGGGGCGCGGCGTCGCGAGCTCGAGCTCGGCGTCCGCCGCGGCGTCGACGTCGGTGTCGAGCGCGAGCGCGTCGCCCGGCTCGGACGCCGGCGCGTCGGGCAGGATCGCGACGGTGTGCGCCGCGGCGCTCGTGCGCGCGGGCGTCGTGCCGAGATCGTCGTCGCCGAAGGCGAAGGCGTTGTCGTCGCCGCCGTCGAAGCTCAGGTTGGAGCTCGGGCTCTCGAGCTGCGACGCGGCGGTCGCGGTGCGCGTCGGCGGGACCGTCTCCGTGGCGACGGAGTCTTCGAAGAAATCGAAGGCCTCCTCGCTGCGCGCGCTCGGCGGAGCCGGCGGGGCGGGCGCGGGTCTCGCGGCCGGCGCGGGTCGGACGGGCGCCGCGGCCTGCGGAGGGGCCATCGGCGGACGCGGCGCGGCAGCGGCCTGCGGCGCGGGCGCGGCCGGCGCAGCGGGCGCGGGAGCCGGCGCGCTCGCGAGCAGGCGCTTCACGCGCTCGACGAGCGCCTGCGCCTCGAAGGGCTTCGCGATGTGGCCCGCGGCGCCCGCGCGGCTCGCGCGCTCGTTGTCGAACGCCTCGAAGGTGCCCGTCAGCAGCAGCACGGGAATGTGTCGCAGGGCGGGATCGGCCTTGATCGCCTCGCAGACCTCGTAGCCGCTCTTCCCGGGCATCACGACGTCGGCGAGGATCACGTCCGGCCGGAGCGCGCGGGCTCGCGCGATCGCATCGTCGCCGTTGTCGACGGTGACGAGAGAGATGTCCTCGCTCGCGAAGCTGATCCCGACCACCTTCTGGATCGTGACGCTGTCGTCTGCGAGCAGCAGGGTCTTGCCCATGGTCCCCCCGATTCGAAACGCCTGGCGGTGGTCCGGCCCCGGACGGGCGCGGCCCACGGTCGTATCGACGGCGCATCCGGCCGGATTGAATGCTTTTTCTGCGGTGGAGTCCAGCACCCCGGGCGCTCGCCTGCGCGTCGCCTGCGCGCGGCGCCGCGCTTCAAGGCATCGCGGCGACCCTCCGATGCAGGCGGAGCCGGTCGCGCGGGCCGGACGGAGGTTTCGATGATCCTGACCGCGGCCGCGCGCACGGACGTCGGGCGCCGGCGCAGCGCGAACGAGGACAGCTTCGCGCTGGCCCCGAAGCTCGGCCTGTACCTGGTCGCGGACGGGATGGGTGGCCACACCGCGGGCCAGCTCGCGAGCCGGCTCGCCGCGCGCGGCTGCGTCGCGAAGCTGCGCGAGCTCGGGGAGAGCCGGGCGACCTTGACCGAGAAGCTCCGGGCCTGCGTCGAGGCCGCCAATCGCGAGGTCTACGAGACGGCGCAGGCCAAGCCCGAGCTGACCGGCATGGGCACGACCCTGGTCGCGCTGCTCGCGGGCGCGGGACGCATCGCGCTGGCCCACGTCGGCGACAGCCGCGCATATCTGATCCGCAAAGGAACCATCCGGCGGCTCACGGACGACCACTCGCTCGTGGCGGAGCTGGTGCGGCGACACGAGATCTCCGAGGAATCGGCGCGCGGTCACCCGCACCGGCACGTGCTGACGCGCGCCCTCGGCGTCCGCAAGAACGTGGAGGCGGATCTCGCCGAGCTGACGCCGGCGGTCGGCGACGCCGTGGTGCTCTGCTCGGACGGCCTCACGACGCACGTCGACGACGCCGAGATCGCGGCCGTCGCGGCGCGCGAGCGCGACGTCGAGGCCGTGTGCACGCGCCTCGTCGATCTCGCGAACGCGCGCGGCGGCGAGGACAACGTGACCGTCGCCCTCGTGCGCTGCGACCCGGACGCCGCCTAGCTCGGTACGACCCGGGGACGAAGTCGGGTCCCCGAGGAGGAACAGATGGCCGCCGCAGGGGATTCGTCCCCGACGAGGCAGGCCTCTTCAGCGTTCCAGCAGCGCCTTCAGCTTCGCGCGAAGTCTCAGCACCGCCTTCGTGTGAATCTGACACACGCGCGATTCGGTGATCCCGAGGATCCCGCCGATCTCCTTCATGTTCAGATCCTCGTAGTAGTAGAGCGACACCACGAGCCGCTCCTTCTCGGGCAGCATCGCGATCGTCTCCGCGATCACCCGCTTCGTCTCCGTCATCTTGAAGCTGGCGAAGGGGTTCTCGGAGTTCACGTCCTCGACGATGTCCGCGAACGTGCCCGTGCGGTCGCCGTCGGAGTTCGTGCCGCGGATCTCCTCGAGGTTCACGAGCGAGATGCCGCGCACCTGGTTCAGCAGCTCGTGGAACTTGTCGATCTGGAGCCCGAGCGAGTCGGCCACTTCGTCCTCGGTGGCGTTGCGTCCGAGTCGCTGCTCCACCTCGCCGTACGCACGCTCGAGTCGGCGGCTCTTCTGGCGCACGCTGCGCGGCACCCAGTCGAGCGAGCGGAGCTGGTCGAGGATCGCGCCCTTGATGCGGAACTCGGCGTAGGTCTTGAACTTGCAGTTCTTGTCCGGATCGTATTTCTCGATCGCGTCCATCAGCCCGATCACGCCGGTGTTGTGCAGATCGTCGAGGTCGATGTGGGACGGGAGTCGCACCGCGATCCGGTTCACGATGTACCGGATCAGCGGGGTGTGCTCGAGCACGATCTGCTCCTTGAGACGCGACGGGATCTCCGAGTTCTTCTCCTTGGCCTCGCGGAGCAGCGCTTCCATGCCCTTCGTTCCCCCCTTGTGCGTCGGCGCCCACCGCATCCGCTCGCACGATTTCGATGTGGGTGGACCGCAAAGCAGGGCCTGTGCCAAAAGCGGGACGCGCGGGCGGGCCGCATGCGCCCGGTGTCGGGCGGCGCGCGGCGGGCGGAGTCAGGTGCGCGGATCCGCGGCGCTTTTCTCGCGCCGCTCCGCGCGCGCGCTGCGCAGTCGCTTGCGCGGACCTGCCGCCCGGCGCGGCGGCAGGTCCGCGAACGGGTGGGCGAGGGCGACGGGCGGCCGACGCCGGTGCCGCGCGTTTTCTGACAGCTCGGCCTACCGCCCGGTGCCTTCGAGGCCCTTCTTCTTGATCTTCTCGAGCAAGGTCGTGCGGTTCAGGCCGAGCAGCTGCGCGGCGCGATTCTTGTTGCCCTGGGTCTGCTCGAGGGCCTGGCGGATGAGCTCGCTCTCGAAGCGATCGACCACCTCGCGGAAGTCGAGGCCGGTCTCCGGCACGCTCGGCGCGGCGAGCGGCGCGGCCTTGTGTCCGCGCAGATTCGCGGGCAGGTCCTCGATCCGGATCTCGCCTTCGCCGCGCAGCACCGACAGCCGCTCGATCAGATTCTCGAGTTCGCGCACGTTGCCCGGCCAGTCGTGACGGCAGAGCAGCGCCAGCGCCTCCTCGGAGATCGAGTCGACGCGCGTGCCGCGCTCCTGGTGCATCACGTCGAGGAAGTGCTGGACGAGCAGCGGGATGTCGTCCGGCCGCTGGCGCAGCGGAGGCACCTCGATCGGGATCACGTTCAGGCGGTAGTAGAGGTCCTCGCGGAAGCGGCCCTCGCGGATCGCGCGCTCCAGATCCTGATTGGTGGCGGCGACGACGCGCACGTCGACCGTCTGCGATTTCGACGATCCGACCGGCTCGAAGGTGCGGTCCTGGAGTACGCGCAGGAGCTTCACCTGGAGGTTCGGGCTCATGTCGCCGATCTCGTCGAGGAAGATGGTGCCGCCGTGGGCCAGGGCGAAGCGGCCCTCGCGCTGGCTGATCGCGCTGGTGAAGGCGCCGCGCACGTGGCCGAACAGCTCCGACTCGAGCAGCTCCTCGGGAATCGCGCCGCAGTTCACCGTGACGAGCCGGCGCTCCGCGCGCCGGCTGTTGTAGTGGAGCGCGCGCGCGATCAACTCCTTCCCCGTTCCGCTCTCGCCCGTGATCAGCACGGTGCTGTCGGTCTCCGCGACCTTCGCGACCAGATCGAGCACCGAGCGCAGCGCGGGGCTCGCGCCGATCACGTTCTCGAAGCGGTACTTCGAGCGCAGCTCGCGCTGGAGCTGCCGGTTCTCCGCCTTGAGGCGCCCGTGCTCGATCGCCTGGTCCACGAGCTTGCGCACGGCGTCGAGCTGGCCGCGGTCGAAGGGCTTCTCGAGGTACCAGAAGGCGCCCGCGCGCAACGCCTCGATCGACTGCTCGGGACCGCCGAAGCCGGTCACGACGATGCACGGGAGATCCGGGTGCATCTCGTGGAGCTGGCGCACGAGCTCGAGCCCATTGATTCCCGGCATGCGCACGTCGGCCAGCACGAGATCGACCGACTGCGCCGCGGCGATCGCGAGCGCCTCGGTGGCGTCGCGCGCCTCCAGCACCTCGTGACCCACCCGGGTGAGGATGCGCTCCAGCGAGCGCCGATACAGCTCCTCGTCGTCGACGACGAGCACGTGCGACTTGCGCAACCGGAATCCTCCGCGCGGCGGAGGGGGGTGTCGGAATGTGCGCGAGTCACTCTCGCGTTTCAAGAGGAGGCGCGACGGCACCGATACACCGCTCGATATGGGTGCCGGGATCCGCGCAGTGCGCGCGCCGCAGGGCGCGCCGGGCTCGAGTGGCTCCGTGCTGCTGGTCGACGACGAGCCGCTGCTGCTGCGGGCGCTCCAGCGCATCCTGCGCGGGGACGGGCATCGCATCGCGCTCGCGGAGTCGGCGGAGCAGGCCGAGGAGGCGCTCGCCGATCCCGATCTCGATGTCGTCGTGCTCGACCTGCTGCTCGGGCGCCAGAGCGGGCTCGAATTCCTCGCGCGGCTGAAGCGCGAGCGGCCGGAGCTCGAGGTGATCGTGATCACGGGTCACGCGAGCATCGAGAGCGCGGTCGGCTGCATCCGGAGCGGCGCCTTCGACTACCTCGAGAAGCCCTTCGATGACGTGCACCGCGTGCGCAGCACCGTGCGACAGGCGATCGAGCGCCGACGGCTGGTCGCGCGCAATCGCGAGCTCGAGGCCGAGCTGCGCGAGCGCGGCGCGCCGGCCTCGCTGATCGGCGGGTCGGCGGTGATGCGGCGGCTCGCTCGCACGATCCACGGCCTCCGACACAACGAGAGTCACGTGCTGCTGCGCGGCGAGAGTGGAACCGGCAAGGAGCTCGTCGCGCGCGCGATCCACGCGGCCAGCCCGCGCGCGCACGGACCCTTCGCGCCGGTCGACTGCGGCGCGCTGCCCGAGTCGATCATCGAGAGCGAGCTCTTCGGCCACGAGAAGGGCGCCTTCACGGGGGCGACGGGCGCGACGGGACTCTTCCGCATGGCGCACGGCGGCACGCTCTTTCTCGACGAGATCGGCGAGATCCCGCCGAACGTGCAGGCCAAGCTGCTGCGCGCGCTGCAGGAGAAGGAGGTGCGGCCGGTCGGCGGCTCGAGCGCCGTGCCGGTCGACATCCGCGTGATCTGCGCGACCCATCGTGACCTCGATCGCATGGTCGCGGAGGGTCGCTTCCGCCAGGACCTCTTCTACCGGCTCGACGTCGTGCGAATCGAGATCCCGCCGCTGCGAGAGCGGCGCGACGACATCCCGCTGCTCGTCCACCACTTCCTGCGCAAGTACCGCGGCGCGCACTCGCCGGTCGAGGGCATCGAGGACGAGGCGCTCCAGGCGCTCGTCGAGTCGGAGTGGCCCGGCAACGTCCGCGAGCTCGAGAACGCGATCGAATCGGCGATGGCGCTCGCGAGCGGCCCGCGCGTCCGCGCGGCGGATCTGCCCGGCTCGCGGCGCGGCGTGCCGCGCTCGGCCGCGCAGGTCCCGCGCGACGTGCCGCTCTCGCTCGCGAGCTACGAGCGCCTCGCGCTCGAGCGCGCACTCGCCGAGACCGGCGGCGACGCGCCCGAGGCCGCGCGCCGCCTGGGCCTCGGGCGGAGCACGCTCTACCGCAAGCTCGCGAAGCATGGCCTGCAGGCGCGTCGCAACTAGCGACCGCGCATCCAGGACGGCTAGGCTTCCGCGACCCCCCGCGACCGCGGCGCGCGCCGCGCGGAGGGGGCGTGTGGACCAGCCGGGGGTAGGTGACACGACGCTGGTCGCGGCGCTCGGGCCGGACGCCTCGCCGTCCTGGCTGCGCGTAGCCGGAGAGCGACTGCGCGAGGCCGAGATCGCGCGGGTCGGCAGCGCAGCGGAGTGTCAGGCGCTCGCGCGCTCCCGCCCGCTCGATGCCGCGGTGGTCGACGCGCGCGTCGGCGCCGAGGCCGAGGCGCTGGTCGCCTGGCTCGCCGCGCGCGCGATCCCTTCGCTGGTGCTCGAGCCCGCCGGCAGCGACTCCGCGGCGCTCGCCTGGCTGCGCGCCGGCGCCGGCGAGTGTCTGCCGTGCGGGGCGAACGGCGAGCGGATCGCGCTCGCGCTGCGCCGGCTGCTCGCCCGCGAGCGCGCTCGCCGAGACGCGCTGCGGCGCGAGGCGGCGTCCGACGTCGCGCGCGCGCACCGCGACATCGTCGAGCAGCTCAACAGCGCGCTGCTCGTGGTCGACGCCACCGGCCGCATCGCGTACTGCAATCCGCCCGCCGAGCAGATCCTCGGCGCGGGCTTCGAGGCGCTCCACGGTCGCGAGGCGTCGGACTGGTTCGAGCCGGCGGGCGAGGGCGACGAGACCTTGATCGCGCGATCGCTGCGGAGCGGCGCGCGCTTCAAGGGCGCCGAGGCGGTGGTGACGCGGCCGGACGGCCGGCGCGTGCCCGTCGGCATGTCGTGCGCGCCGATCGAGTCGGCCGACGGCACGCGCAGCGGCGTGGTCGCCGTGTTCCAGGACCTCTCGGATGTGAAGCAGCTGCGCACGCAGCTCCTCCAGCACGAGAAGCTCGCCTCGATCGGGGAGCTCGCGGCGGGCGTCGCGCACGAGATCAACAACCCGATGGGCTTCATCCACGCGAACCTCTTCCAGATGGCGGAATACGTGCAGGATCTGCGGCGCGTCTTCGCGCGTGTGGAAGCGCTCGCGCAGGCGGCCTCGAAGTCCGACTCGGCGGAGCTGCGCGAGGTCGCCCGGGCGCTCGCGGCCGAGGCCGAGGCGGTCGACGTCGAGTTCGTGCTCGGCGATCTCGCCAAGGCGGTGCGCGAGTCGCAGGAGGGCTCAGAGCGCATCCGCCACATCGTCCAGGACCTGCGCGACTTCTCGCACCCGGACGCGTCCGAGCGCGTGCTCGCCGACCTCAACCAGTGTCTCGATTCCACCGCCAACATCGTGTGGCCGATGATGAAACACGCGGTCGTGCTCGAGAAGCGCTACGCCGAGCTGCCGGTCGTCTCCTGCTTCCCGATGCAGCTCAAGCAGGTCTTCATGAACCTGCTCGTCAACGCCTATCAAGCCATCGAGGAGGCGGTCGGACGGAGCGGCGAGACGGGCACGATCGCGCTCGAGACCGCGCGCCACGGCGACGTCGTGCGGATCAGCGTACGCGACAGCGGCGTCGGCATCTCGGCCGAGCATCGCGAGCGCATCTTCGACCCGTTCTTCACGACCAAGAAGGTCGGCGCGGGCACGGGGCTCGGCCTCTCGACCTCGTTCGGAATCGTGCAGCGCCACGGCGGCCGTCTCACGGTCGAGAGCGAGCCGGGCCGCGGCAGCGCCTTCCACGTGTTCCTCCCGGTGGGAGAAGAGGGAGACACCGGAGAGTGAGCGACGCCTCGGCGCGCCTGCCGCTCGTGCTGCTCGTCGACGACGAGCCCCGCATCCTGTCGGCGCTGCGGCGCACCTTGCGGCGCGAGCCATACGAGCTGCTCTCGGCCGAGAGCTGCGCGGAGGCGCTGCGCGTGATCGAGTCGCAGCCGGTCGACGTCGTGCTCTCGGACCACAAGATGCCGGGCATGACCGGCCTCCAGCTCCTCGAGCGGGTCGCGGCGCGGCGTCCGCGGGCGATCCGGCTCCTCATCACCGGCTGGACCGAGTCGATCCCGCCGGAGGAGATCCGCGCGGTCGGCGTGCGCGAGGTGATCTCGAAGCCGTGGGAGGACGCGGCGCTGAAAGAGAGCTTGCGCCGGGCATGCAAGGATCTCGCTGAGCGCGGCTAAGGATCGCGTCGTGTGCAGCGAGCGATTCGAGCACGCGGCCCGAAGCTCGGAAAATCATGCCGCGCGAAGCGCGCCGCAAGCGGCGCGGAGCGCAGCGAGCGGCAGGCGAGCGAAGATCCATCAAGCGAGCCGGCTCAGATACTCGAGATCCTGCTTCTGCGTCGCCTTCCCGCCGATGGCGAGGATCTGGAAGCCGCCCTTCTCGGAGCGCCGGTAGTAGATGCGGCCCTTGCCCGCGAAGCCGAGCTCGAAGATCGAGAGCTGCGCGGGGAGTCCGCCGACCTTGCGCCGCACGGCCGCGCTCTCGGACTCGTCGGAGAGGCGCTTCAGCGACTCCTCTGCGCGCAGCCGCAGCGACTCGTCGCCGAGCGCGGCGAACTCGTCGATCGCGCGATCCTCGAACTCGAGGTTCTTGTAGAGCGTGCGGAGCCGGCGCCCGATGCGCTCGGCCTCGCGCACGCGGCCGCCGCCTTCGCGCGGCTTCGCCTCGGCGTGCGCGGCAGTCGCGAGGCGGTCGCGCAGACCGGCGATCTCGCGCTCCTTCTGGCCGACGTCCTCGAGCGCCTCCTCGAGCAGATCCTCGAGCGCCTGGTGCTCCTGCTGGAGCTCGGCGCCGCGCTCGGCGCCGGTGCGAAGCTCCTCCTCGCGCTGCGCGAGCTCGCGCAGCTTCTGCTGGAGCAGCGCGCGCTCGGCCTCGAGCTCGCGGATCGCCGCCGCCTGCGAGCGCTCGGCGGGCTCGACCGTGCGCAGCCGCTGGCGCACCGCGTCGAGCTCCTCCTCGATGGCGCGCGCGCGCTGCGCGGCGTCGTCGCGTGCCGAGACCGCCGCGTGGAGCCGCTCCTCCTGGCCACGCGCCTGGCGGCGCTGCATCACGAACAGGCTCTGCAGCAGCAGCGCGCCGTAGCCGACGATGAATCCGCCCGAGAGCAGCGAGCCGATCGGCACCGAGACGTTCACGTCCGAGATCGGCGGCAGCAGCTCGATCGCCTGGCGCATCGCCGCGTCGAAGCCCTGCGCGGGCGGCGGCGGGGCCAGGCTGCCGACGCCGACGTAGATCGGTGTCTTGCCGTCGGCTCCGATCACCGTCACGTTCACCTGCACTCCGCCCCAGCGCGTCCAGAGCGATTCGCGCACCGCGCTGGCCACGCGGCTCTGGATCTGCGGGACGATCGGTCCGTCCATCGGGGAGACGCGAACCGCCTGCCGTACGGCGTCGCGGAAGTGCTGGAGCAGGAGGCCCTCGGCCGCCTGGATGGTGATCAGGTAGAGCATCAGGAAGGCGAAGATCGCGAGGTACGTGAATCGAAAGCTCGCGAGTCGGTCGAGCTGGCCGGAGCGCGAAGCGCCCCGCAAGGTCGGCATCTCGCCCTGCACCGCCACGGTGTCCGCCATCGGCGTGAGCATACCCAGGTTGGAGGCTCCTGCAGGGGGGAAGGTTTCACGTTGCGCCCGCGCGCTCGTTTGCTCGCGCAGCCCGGGTCTCGTCTTCTGAACTTCGCTCGCCTGTGGCTCGCTGCGCGCCGGGCTTTCAGCCCGGCTTGCTAGGGTGTGTTCGCGATGCGAGTCGTCGATCTCGACCGGGACATGCGCGACGTGATCCCGACCGGCGCGACGCGCGACAGCGAGTTCCTGTTCGCCCGGATGACCGAGCGCACCTTGGCCGCGACGCGCGCCGGTCCGGGCCTGCGCGTGCTCGACGTCGCGAGCGGCGCCGGCCAGGACGCCGCGGCGCTCGCGGCGCGCGGCGCGTTCGCGGTCGCGGTCGAGCCGTCGGCGCGCATGGTCGGGCTCGCGCGCATCGTCTCGGAGCGCGACGGCGGGCCGCGCGCGCACGCCGTGCGCGCCTGGGGCGACGCGCTGCCCTTCGCCAGCGAGAGCTTCGACGCCGTCTTCTGCAAGGGCGCGCTCGACCACTTCGACGCGCCCGAGGCCGCGATCGGCGAGATGGCGCGGGTGACGCGCTGCGACGGGCGCGTGGTGCTCGCGATCGCGAACTTCGAGTCGCTCGCGTGTCGCGTCGCGCGCGCCGGCGACCAGATCGAGGAAGAATGGCTCGGGCGCGCGCCGCGGCCGGGCCGGCGTCACTACGACGTGCCGCACGATCACTTCACGCGCTACGACCCCGCGCTGATGCGCGAGCAGGCCGAGGCGCACCTGGCGCTCGAGCTCGTCGAAGGCGTGTCGCTCGCGTGGGGACTGCCGGGCTGGTCGCGCGCGCTCGCGCGCCTGCCGCAAGGCGTCGCCGAGCTCGCGCTGCGCGGGCTCGATCAGCTCGCGGCGCGCTGGCCGGCGGCCGCCGACGTGCTCGTCCTCGCGGGCCGCCCGCGGCGAGCGGCGACGAGCTCGGCGTAGACGTCGGCCGTGCGCGCCGCGACGCGCGGCCACGCATAGGCGGCCTCGACGCCCTTGCGACCCTGCGCTCCGAGCTCCGCGCGCGCCCTCTCGTCGGCGAGCAGCGAGCGGATCGCGCGCGCGAGCGTGTCGGGCCGCGCCGCATCGACGAGCACGCCGCCGCCGCCGGTCGAGACCACCTCCGGCAGCGCGCCGGCCGCGTTCGCGACGACCGGCGTGGCGCAGGCCATCGCCTCGACCGCCGGCAGTCCGAAGCCCTCGTAGCGCGACGGCACGACCACGAGCGCGGCGCGCCGGTAGAGCGAGACCAGGGTCGACGTGTCGACGCGGCCCGCGATCTCGACGCGCGCCGCGACGCCGGCGCGCTCGGCCCAGCCGCGCGCCGGGTTGTCGCGATGGGCGTCGTCGACGAGCACGAGGCGTGCCGGCGGCGGCACCTGCGCGAGCGCCTCGATCAGGCTGCGCACGCCCTTGTTCGGGTCGGAGGCGCGGCCGACGCACAGCAGCAGCGAGGGATCGCGCGGTGCGCCGTCGTCGGGCCGGAACAGCTCGGTGTCGACCCCGTTCGCGACCATGCGGAGCCTCCTCGGCGACACGCCGAAGTCGCGCTCGAGCGCGCGCGCCGAGACGGAGGACGAGGTGAAGACGCAGTCGAGGCGGCGCGCCACGGCCGCCTGCATCCCGACCGGATAGAACTCCATCGTGCCGAGCGCCTCGCGCAGGTTGCGGTCGCGATCGAAGGACGCGCGCCGGTCGACCGACAGCGGGTGGTGCACGGTGCTGACGACCGGGAGCCCGAGCCGCAGTAGCGGCAGCAGACCCCAGCCGAGGCACTGTACGTCGTGCACGAGGTCGTAGCGCTCGCCGCCGCGGAGCTTCGCCGTGAGGTCTCGCAGCGCGCGCACGCTGAAGGCGAAGGGCTCGGGCAGGAAGCCCATGCGCGAGGCCGCGAGCTCGTAGAAGTTGAGCGGCTCGAACACGCGTCGCAGCGGGCGCGGCAGCATGCGCGAGCGGTCCTTGTTGAACCAGCCGGCCCAGTACTGCGGGTTCGGCAGCCGGGTGACCTGCGCGAAGGGCATCGGGTCGGGGTAGGGCGGTCCGACCCAGACGTCGACGCGGTGCCCGAGCTTTGCCAGCTCGCGCGCGAGGAACCAGAGGTACACGCCCTGGCCGCCGCAGTTCATGTTGCCGCGGTAGGCGACGAAGGCGACGCGCAGCGGCCGCGCGCTCATGACGCCGGCGGCGACGGAGGCGCGAGCGGCTTCTCCGCGTAGAGGATCAGGCTCTTCGGGAAGCAGTAGTTGAGGACGCGCTCGAGGCGCGAGAGCCCGCGTGACACCGTCGCGCGGATGAGGAACTGCCGGTAGGCGCGCACCAGCCGGCTCTCGTCCGCGCGCGGGAGCCCCGCGATCGAGCGCAGCACCCAGTAGGGCGTGTGCAGCGCGTGGGCGAAGCCGACGCCGCGCGTCGCGAGACCGGCCGCCGCGAGTCCCAGCGCGAGCTCGCGCGGCCGGAAGATCCGGATGTGACCGCCGGGCGACTCGAAGTAGTCGTCGCCGACGCGGAGGTAGAGGTTCTCGCTGGTCGCCGTCGGGATCGTGACCGCGACGAGACCTCCCGGACGCGTCACGCGCGCGAGCTCGCGCGCCGCGGCGCGGTAGTCGTGCACGTGCTCCATCACCTCGGAGCAGATCACCTTGTCGAAGCAGCCGTCCGGGAAGGGCAGGGCGAAGGTGTTGCCCTGCACGAAGGCGCCGAGTCGCTCGCGCTCCTTCGCGCGCAGCTCGAGCCGCAGCCGGTGCGCGTGCAGTCCCGCCGGGTCGAGGTCGAGGCCGACCACGTGCGCGCCGCGCTCGAGCGCCCCGAAGCAGTGTCGCCCCTCGCCGCAGCCGGCGTCGAGCAGGCGTTCGCCGGAGCGAACCCTAAGCCGCTCGAGATCGACGGTGAGCAGCACGCAGCGTTTCCTCGAAGACCTCGCAGAGTCCGGCGGCCGCGTGCTTCCACTGGAAGACGTGCTCGACGCGGGCGCGCGCGGCGGCCCCCATGCGCTCGGCGCGGCCCGGCTCCTCGAGCAGACCGCGGATCGCGGCGGCGAGCGCGCGCGGGTCGCGCGGCGGCACCAGCAGGCCGGCGCTGCCGTCGCTGCCGACGACCTCGGGCAGCGCGCCGGCCGCGTTCGCCACGACGGGAAGTCCGCAGGCCATCGCCTCGCTCGCGGGGAAGCCGAAGCCCTCGAAGAACGACGGCACCACCGCGACGCGCGCGGTCGAGTACTCGCGCACGAGCTCCGGGATCGTGAGCATCCTCCGGCACAGGATCACGCGGTCCTCGAGCCTCAGGCGCCGGATCGCGCGCATCACGAGTCCGTCGTCGGGCACGCGGCCGTCGACGATCTTCAAGGTCAGCGGGCGCGGCAGCAGCGCGAGCGCCTCGAGCAAGGTGCCGACGCCCTTCTTGCGGTCCTCGGTGCGGCCGACGAAGAGGAGGTCGGCGTCCTTCGGCGTGCCGGGCACGGGGCGGAAGAGCTCGCTGTCCGTGCCGTTGTAGACGACGCGCACCTCCTTCTCGGGGATGCCGAAGTAGCGCTCGATCTCGGCGCGCGAGGCCTCCGACACCGTCACGATCCGGTCGAGCCGCGGCGCGACGATCTGTTGCATCAGGAGCGGGAAGTAGAGCGTGCGCTTGATCTTCTTCACCAGGCTCGGGTCGATCGCGAAGTCGGCCTCGCGGTCGATGTGGAGCGGGTGGTGGATCACCGAGACGACGGGCACGCCGGTCGCGCGAATGCCGAGCAGTCCCCACGAGAGGCATTGGTTGTCGAAGACGACGTCGAAGCGGTGTCGCTGCTGGAGCGACTTCCAGCGCGCGAGCAGGCGCAGGCCGAAGCTCTGCATCTCGGGGAAGACGCCGAAGCGCGAGACGCCGAGCTCCCACAGGTTCAGCGGCTCGAGCAGCGAGAAGGGCCGCTCGCGACGCGCCCACTCCGGGTGCTTCACGCCGAAGACGTTCACGTTGGGGATGACGTGCATCGGAATGCCCGGCGCGAGCTCCGGCAGCGGCGGGCCCGCGATCACGTGCACGTCGTGCCCGGCGCGCTGCCACTCGCGCGCGAGGTAGGCCGCGTAGATGCCCTGGCCGCCGCAGTACATGTTGCCGCGGTAGGTCAGCAGCGCGATCCGCACGGCGACTAGCGCTCCTGCGTCGAGGTCGTGCTCGCGGCGTCGGCGGGCGGCGGCGGCGCGTCCTCGTACGGCTCGACGCGAATCGTCGCGATCGTGTAGCCGACCCAGAAGGTGAGGCCGAGCGCGAAGAAGACGGCGATCGCGACCGGCAGGGCGAGCGCCCAGTAGCTCTTCTCGAGGAGCCCGAGCAGGAAGAGCGCCGCGACGACGACGACGCCGACGCAGATCAGGCCGCCTTGCGCGCGCGAGGCATCGGTCATCGCGGTCTCCCGGTTGGTGTCTCTGCGGCGGGTGCGTGCGACCGCGGGTCGGCGGACCGGCGAGTATTCGGGGGGGAGAATCGGATGTCAACGGCTCGAGTCGGCGCGGATGGATGGCGTTCGCGGGTTCCGAGGCGAGACGGACGGCGTAGTGTCTGTGCGACGACGAGGCCGGTCGGCTCGGAGGTCGCGAAGCGCAGGGCGCGATGAAGCGTGCACGGCTGCTGCTGCTCGGCGCCTACGTCGCGGTCTACCTGCTGCCGCTCGGCGTGCGTCCGCTCTTCGTTCCCGACGAGTACCGCTACGCGGAGATCCCGCGCGAGATGCTCGCGGGTGGCGACTGGGTGGTTCCGCGCCTGGCCGGATTCCGATACTTCGAGAAGCCGGTGCTGAGCTACTGGGTCTCGGCCGGCTCCCTCGCGTTGCTCGGCGAGAACGCGTTCGGGCTGCGGCTGCCCTCGGCGCTGGCGGCGGGGCTGTGCGCGTGGCTCACCGCCTTCGTGGTCCGGCGCGCGGGCGAAGACGCGCGTGCCTCGCTCCTCGCGGCCGGCGTATTGCTCACCTCCGGCCTCTTCTTCGGCGTCGCGACCTACAAGACGCTCGATTCGATCTTCACGCTCGGCGTGACGGCGAGCCTCGTCTGCGCGTTCCTCGCCGGCGAAGGCGACGGCCGCAGGCGACTCGCGCTGTGGGCGCTGGCTGGCGCGGCGGCGGGCGCGGCGTTCCTGACGAAGGGGCTCCTCGGATTCGCGCTGCCGGCGATCGTGCTCGCGCCGTACCTCACCTGGGAGCGGCGCTGGCGAGACGCGCTCCGCCACTCGTGGATCGCCCCCGTGACCGCGATCGGTGTCGTGCTGCCGTGGAGCCTAGCGGTCGCGCGCAGCGACGCGGATTTCTGGCCCTACTTCTTCTGGAACGAGCACGTGCGGCGCTTCGCCTCGGACGACGCGCAGCACGTCGCGCCCTTCTGGTATTACGCCCCGGTGCTCCTCGGCTGCGCGATGCCCTGGACCCCGCTGTGGCCCGCTGCGGTGGTGGGCCTGCGCGCACGTCCGACGACCTCGTTGGTGCGCCTCGCGCTCTGCGGGCTCGTGTCCCCGTTCCTGCTCTTCTCGATCGCGCGCGGAAAGCTCGCGATCTACCTGCTGCCTTGCTTCCCGGCGCTCGCGATCCTCGTGGCGGTCGGGCTGCGCGCGGAGCTCGCGCGATCCGGCCGCTGGCTGCGCGCAGGCCTGCGCGTGCTTGCGGTCGCGGTGGGCGGCGGGACGCTCGGGGTCGTGATGCTGTGGCTGCTCTCCTCTCGACTCATTCGGGTGTACCAAGAGGGCGAGCTGGCGCGACTCATCCTGGTGGCTCTCGCGGCGAGTCTCGCCTCGCTCGCCTGGATCGCCGCGGCCCGGAGCCGTCGGCCGGAGCACGTGCTCGCGCTGGCGACCTTGGCGGCCACCCCGCTCTTCCTCGCGTACCCGTTCGTCGTCCCCGACCTCGTGCTCGAGCGCAAGGCGCCCGGGGCGCTGCTCGCGCGCCACGCGGACCGCCTGACCGAAGGCGCGCTCGTGGCGAGCGCGGCGCGCCTCGCGCCCGCGGTCTGCTGGCACGCGCGGCGCGACGACGTGCTGGTGCTGGGCGGGATCGGCGAGCTCCGATACGGAGCCTCCCGCCCGGACTCTCACTCGCGTTGGCTCGGCCGCGTCGCGAACTTCCGGAGCCTGATCGCGGAGCAGGGACCGGGCCGTCACGCGGTGTTGGTCGCCGACCTCGAGTCCTACGCGCAGTGGGCTCCGCGGCTGCCTCGCCCATCCGTGGAAGACTCGCTCGGCAACTTCGTCTACGCCGAGTACACGAGCGCGCGCGACTGACCTCTCTCACGTGGTCGCCTACTCTGCGCGCCGTGCGTGTGATCGGGCTCATGTCGGGGACCTCGGCCGACGCGATCGACGCGGCGCTCGTCGAATGGGACGACCCGCGCGCGCCGAGGCCGTTCCGCCTGCGCGCCTATCGCGAGGATCCGCTCGAGCCCGAGCTCCAGCAGCGCATCCACGCGCTCGCGGCGGGCCGCACGGCGCCGGGCGCGACCTTGCGCGAGCTGCTCGCGCTCGACGTGCTTCTCGGCGAGCGCTTCGCCGCCTCGGCGGCCGCGGTCGCGGCGGACGCGGGCCTGTCACTCGCCGACGTCGACGCCGTCGCCTCGCACGGCCAGACGGTCGCGCACCACCCGGAGCTGCGCGGCTCGCTCCAGATCGGCGACCCGTCGCGCATCGCGGAGCGCACCGGCTGCACGACCGTCGCCGACTTCCGCCCGCGCGATCTGGCCGCGGGCGGCGAGGGCGCACCGCTGGCTCCGTTCTTCCACCTCGCCGCGCTCGGCGATCGGGCCGAGTCGCGGCTCGTGCTGAATCTCGGCGGCATGGCGAACGTGACCTGGTTGCCGCGTGGCGGCGATCCCGACGAGGTGATCGCCTTCGACGTCGGTCCCGCCAACGCGCTGATGGATGGCGTGGTGCGGGCCGCGAGCGACGGTTGCGAGCGGATCGACCGCGACGGCGCGCGCGCGCGGCGCGGACGCGTGGACCGGTCGCTGCTCCTGCGACTGCTCGACGACGACTTCCTGCGGAAGTCGCCGCCGAAGAGCACGGGCCGCGAGCGCTACGGCGCGGCCGAGGCCGAGGCGCTCTGGCGCGAGTCCGTTGCCGCCGGCCGCTCGCTCGACGATCTGGTCGCGACCCTCTGCGCCTTCACGGCGGAGGCCGTCGCGCACGCGTGTCGCACCCATCTCGCGGGCGCCGACTCGCTCGACCGCTTGCTGGTCGGGGGTGGCGGCGCGCGCAATCCGGCGCTGATGCAGGCGCTCGCTTCGGCGCTCGGAGGCGGCGTGCCCGTCGAGCCCTTCGACCGCCACGGCGTCCCGGCCGACGCCGCCGAGGCGATGGCCTTCGCCCTGCTCGGGCGCAACGCGCTGCTCGGGCTGCCGAACCATCTACCGCGCTGCACGGGCGCCGCGCGCGCGGCGGTGCTCGGCGAGATCGCGCCCGGGCGCTCCGGGAAGCTCCCCGTCTAGAGCTTCACGCGCAGGCCGTCGTCGGCCGTGTCGAAGCTGCAGCGGCGCTCCACCATCTCCGAGCCGAGGTGCGTGAGCAGGATGCGGCCGCAGTCGAACTCGGCGCGGCGCTGCTCGAGCGTCTCGAGGCTCAAGTGATACTCGAAGCTCGCGCGGCGGTAGGTGCACTCGCTGATGAAGAGATGGGAGCCCGCGACCGCGCGGGGCAGGCCATCGAACCAGCCCGTGTCGCCGGAGTAGGCGATGCGCGATCCGCCGCCGTCGAGCACGAACCCGTGCGGCATCGAGTCCGGAGTGTGATGGGTGGCGAAGGCGCGCGCGCGCACGGGGCCGAGGTCGAGCGGGGTGCCGGCGGAGATCTCGACGAAGTCGATGGGAAAGCCGAAGGGCCGGTTCTCGAGTCCGTGCCCCATCGCACGGGCGAGCTCGCGGATGCGCGGCTCGATGCCTCGCGGGCCCGCGAGGCGCAGCGGATGGCGCCGCTCGTCCTCGTAGATCGCGGCGAGCAGGAAGAGAGGGACGCCGCCGAAGTGATCCGCGTGGAAGTGAGAGATCAGGATGCAGTCGATCTCGTTGCGCTCGATGCCGAGCGCGTAGAGGCCGGAGCCGGTGGTCGCGCCGCAGTCGAGCAGCAGCGCGCCCGAGTCGTTGCGCAGCAGGATGGCGGACTGCCGGCGGCCGCCAGCGCCAAAGGCATCGCTGGTGCCGATGAAGACCACTTCGCTCACGCGGGCCGCATCCCTCTCGTCTCTCCGCGCCCGTCACGAAATTGCGTGGAACGCGCCCCCAGCGAAGACGCCGTCGTGCACGCGCAGGCCCGCGGGCACCTGCTCGCCATCCCAAACGACGACGCGCCGCAAGCTAGCTCCGGCGCCGAGCGAGGCGCCAGCGCCGATCACGCATTCCGCCTCGAAGCGGACCCCCCGAGCGCGCGCCCGCGCCTCGGCGTCGAGCCAGGCGAAGCGCTGCGGCGCCAGATTGGCGGCGAGGTACTCCGCCGGCGTGCCGACCGGCTGCCAGCGGCAGGGAGCGAAGCTGCCGCGCACGTCGCACGCGCCGGACTCGACGAGCGGCCAGAGCCAGCCGTCGAAGTGGCTGAAGATCTCGCGCTCGGGCAGCGCGTCGAGCGCGCGGCGAGAGACGACGTTGACCCAGGTGTAGAGTCCCGCGCGCGCCTCGCCGCCGAGATCGAGGCGCTTCCCAATACGTCTCAGCGCGCCGCTCGTGTCCACGCCGACGCTGCCGAAGGACGCGGCGCGCGGATCCTCGCGCAGCAGCAAGGTCGCCGCGCTCCCGCGCTCGCGGTGCTCGGCGAGCAGCGCGCCGAGGTCGACGTCGACTAGCATGTCGCCGCCGACGATCAGGCACGGGTCGCTGGCCTTGAGGAAGTCCGCGACGCGGCGGATGCCGCCGCCCGTGTCGAGCAAGGTGGACTCGTAGGAGAAGTGCAGACCGAGGCCGTCGGGGCAGTGCGCGCGCGCCGCGGCCTCGAGCTCGTGGGGGAGCGGATGCGTGTTGATCACCACCTCGCGGACGCCCGCGTGCCGCAACAGCGCCAGGGTGTAGGCGACGAGCGGGAGTCCCCGCACCGGCAGCGCGGGCTTCGGTCGCAGCAGGGTGAGCGGCCGCAGGCGGGTGCCGAGCCCCGCCGCGACGATCATGGCGCGCACGCGGGCTCCGGCAGCGAGAGGACGATCGCCTCGAGCGCGCGAAAGGCGCCGTCGCGCGCCGCGAGGGCCTGCGCCGCCGCGCGTAGATGGCGCCAGGTGGTCGGCAGGAAGGCCAGCGCGCGACGGTCGCCGCGACGCGCCGCGACGTCGAGGAAGCGGGCGTAGTCCTTCGCCTTGCGCGCGACGCCGAGCGCCGCGAAGCGGAGCGCCGCGCTCTCGGGGTCGGGGCGGTCGGGCAGCCGTGGGCGCGTCGCCTCGAAGTGTCCGACGATCTCGTCCTCGGGGAGCTCGACGTACGAATCGCGCAGCAGGCAGACGAGGTCGTACTCCGGGGGTGCGAGCCACGCGCCCTGCAGGTCGATCATCACGAGACGGTGGCCCGGCGCCGCCGCGCGCACGTGGAGGTTCGCGCTCTGGAAGTCGCGGTGCGCGAGCCGCTGCGGCGCGGACTCCGCGAGCTCCGCGATCCGCCCGAAGGCGTCGCGGACGCAGGTGCGCTCGGCCGGCGTCGCGACCCCGCTCCGCGCGGCGAGGCCGTGTTCGCAGAAGAGCTCGGCCTTGTAGGCGAGCTGCGCGGGGTCGAGGCGGCGCGAGAAGGCGGCGACCCCGCCCGGGTCGGTCACGCGCTGGAGGCGCGGGATCAAGCCACACGCCTCGGCGTAGAGGGCCTCGCGCTCGCCCCCGCCGAGCCCCGGCGCGAGCGACGCCAACGAGACGTCGCCGACGTCCTCGAGGAGCAGGACGCCGTCGTCGGCGCCGTAGCCGCGCGGCACCGGCAGTCCCTCGCGCTCGAGCAGCGCGCGGATCGGCTCGAGCGGCGGCTCGGGCGCGACGCCGGCGGGGCGTCCGGCGCGGTCCTCGGGCGCGTCGACGCGCGCGACCACGCTCGCGACCGCCGCGCCGGGCTCGAGCCGCACGCGCGCGAAGCGCCGCAGCCCGAGTCCCGCCGGCAGCAGCGCGACGTCGAGCGCGCGCGCGCCGAGGACGCGTGCCACGGCGCGCCGCACCCGCTCGCGGACGGCCTCGTCACCGGCCTGCATCGCTAGCCGAAGAACAAGTGACACGCCGCGGTGGCTCCGGCGAAGCCGGCGAGGTCGCCGACCAGACAGGCGGGCAGCGCGTGGCGGACGTTCTTGATGCCGGCGACGCCCGCGTAGACCGTGAGCACGTAGAAGGTGGTCTCGGTCGAGCCTTGGAGCGTGCTGGCGAGCATGCCGACGAAGGAGTCGGGGCCGTGGGTCTGCAGGATCTCGGACATGACCGCGAAGGAGCCCGAGCCCGAGAGCGGCCGCAGGAGCGCCATCGGCAGCGCGGCGGCCGGGAACCCGACCGCCGACGTGATCGGGTCGAGCGCGTGCACGATCACGTCGAGCAGGCCGGAGGCCTTGAACATTCCGACCGCGACGAGGATCGCGACCATGTAGGGCAGGATCCGCACCGCCACGTCGAGTCCCTCGCGCGCGCCGGCCACCATCGACTCGTAGACGCGCACGCGCGCGGCGACACCGACGAGCAGCAGCCCGAGGATCAGCAGCGGCGCCAGCCAGCCGTTCATCATCGCGATCATCGCGAGCTTGAAGGACGTGTCCGCGAGGCGGCTGGTCAGCTCCATCGCCGCGCCGCCGCCGAGCACTGCGAACGTGCCCCATACGAAGACGCGCTGCGGCGGTCCCATCGGCGCGGCCTCGCGGACGGGCGGCGTCGGCGGCGACGCGTCGGGCGGAGGCGTATCTGGAATCACGGGCGCGTCCGTCAGCGGGCGCACCGCATAGTGACGGCGCCCGCGCAGCCAGAAGACGGTCGCCACCGCGGCGAGGTTGGCGCAGGTGTGCGCGATCAGGATCGGCACCCAGATAGCGAGCGGCGCGCTCGAGCCGGCCGCGGCGCGGACGGCCATGGTGCCGGTCGGCGCCATCAAGGTGATGGAGGTCGCGTTGATCGCGAGGAAGAGCACCATCGCGTCGGTGGCGACACCCGGGACGCGGTTCAAGCGGTTCAGCTCGACCATCGCCTTCAGCCCGAACGGCGTCGCGGCGTTGCCGAGCCCGAGCACGTTCGAGGCGAGGTTCATCACCATCGCACCCATCGCGGGGTGATCCTCGGGGACGTCGGGGAAGAGCCGGCGCAGCAGCGGGCGCAGCAGCTTTGCAATCGCCGCGAGCAGTCCGCCCTGACTCGCCACGTTCATCAGCCCGAGGAAGAGGATCATCGGACCGACGAGCTTGATCACGAGGGTGACCGCGCCGATCGCTTCGTCGAAGACGGCCTTCGACACCGCCTCCATGGTGCCGGTGAAGGCCGCGTACACGACGGCGCCCCAAATCAGGCCGAGCCAGATCCAGTTGAGCACGAGCGGCCCCCCACCGCGTTGCCCGCGCGCAGGCTCAAGGATAAGTTCGGGCGCGTCAATCCCCCCGCACCCTCGGAAGCCTTTCGGCGCAGTGCGGAGGTCTCTGGAGTCGATGCGCGCTGCGCTCGTCGCGATCGCCGTCGCGGTCGCCGCACCCTCGATCACCGCGCTCGACGCCTACGCGGGCCTGCGCTCGCGTGCCGACGCGGCGCTCGCGGCGCGCGCGCTCCACGACGCGCGCGTGGCGGTGCGGGTCGAGACGGAGTCCGGACGCGTCGTCTACGAACGCGGCGGCGAGATCGCGCTCGCGCCCGCGTCGAACGAGAAGATCCTGACCGCGGTCGCGGCGCTGCGCGCGCTCGGGCCGACGTATCGCTTCCACACGGAGCTGCTCGCGGACCATCGTCCCGACGCGGACGGCGCGGTCGGCACGCTCTACGTGCGCGGCGGCGGAGATCCGGCGCTGACGTCGGAGGACCTGTGGCGACTCGCGGCCGACCTGCGTCGCGACGGACTCCGCAGCGTGCAGGGCGGTCTCGTGCTCGACGACAGCCTCTTCGACGCGGAGCGCTGGCATCCGACCTGGGGCGCGGATTCGCCGCGCGCCTACGCCGCGCCGATCTCGGCGCTCGCCGCGAACTACGGCGCGTTCGCGGTGGTGGTGGCGCCGGGTTCCGAGCCGGGCGCGGCGGCCGACGTGCGCGTGGATCCGCCGCTCGCGTATCTGCGGCTCTCGAACCAGGCGCGCACGGGGCCGGCGCGCGGGCAGGAGACGCTCCAGGTCGAGCGGCGCGCGCTGCAGGACGCCGAGGAGATCGCCGTCTCGGGCGCGATCGCGACGGGCTCCGACCCCGTCACCGTGCAGCGCAGCGTGCTCGATCCGACGCGCTATGCGGGTGCGCTCCTCGCCGCACAGCTCCAGGCGGTCGGCATCGCGGTGCAGGGCGGCGTGCGGGTCGCGAGCGTTCCGCTCGGCAGCGTCTCGCTGCTCTCGTTCGAGGGCGCTCCGCTCTCGGACGTCGTGCGCCGCTTCCTCAAGTACAGCAACAACCAGATCGGCGAGGCGCTGGTGAAGGCGCTCGGCGCTCGCCACTCGGGCGGCACCGGCACGTGGCCCAACGGCATGGCGGCGCTGCGCGAGGAGCTCCAGGCGGCGGGTCTGCCGCTCGAAGGCTGCACGCTCGTCGACGGCTCGGGGCTCTCGCCGGAGAATCGCGTGACGCCGCGTCTGCTCGTGGCCGCGCTGCGGCTCGCGCGCACGTCGTTCGAGTTCGGGCCCGAGTTCGAGGCGGCGCTCCCGATCGCGAACACCGACGGCACGCTCGAGCACCGCACCGCGACGTCGCGCGCGCGCATCCGCGCGAAGACCGGCCTGCTCACGCGCGTGACCTCGCTCTCGGGCTACGCGAACCCCGTGTCGGGCGAGCGGCTGGTGTTCTCGATCCTCGTGAACGGCTTCCGCGGCGGCGCGCACGGCGCGATGAGCGCGGTCGACGGCTTCGCCGCGGCGCTGGTGTCGGGTTCCACCTCGGCGGCGGGCTCCGGCTCTTGAGGGCTCCTAGGTGTGGCGCCCGTACGCGCGCATCACCAGGTCCGCGTAGTCCGCCGGCAGCGGCACGCCGTCGCGCAGGCGGACGTCGACGTGGGCAGGCCCCCAGTTGTAGGCGACCAGCGCGGCCGAGAGATTTCCGTCGTAGCGGTCGAGCAGCATGCGCAGGTAGGCGACGCCGAGCCGCACATTGGAGGTCGGATCGAAGAGCGTCTGCGGTCCGCGCCATACCACGCCAACCTGCGCGGCGAGCCACTCGCCCGTGCTCGGAAGCATCTGCATCAGACCCATCGCCTGCTTGTCGGAGACCGCGTAGGTGTCGTAGCGGCTTTCCACGTGGACGACCGCGAGCACGAGCCGCGGATCGAGCCGGTGGCGGCGCGCCTCCGCGACGATCGTGCGCGAGAGCGATCGCATCTCGCGCTCGGTCAGACCGGTGCGTGCCGCATACTGAGTGAGATGGGCGAGCACCACCTCGACGTCGGCGTCGGGCGCGGTAGCCGCGGCCGCGACGGTCGGCGCGATCGGCGCGGGCGCCGATGCGACGCGCACGTCGCACGATAGCAGGCCCGCCATCGCGAGCGTGAGCAGGGGGAGCGCGGAACGAGCGGTTCGCTCCATGGCTAGGCCGCTCCCAGCGCCGAGAGGCCCAGTGCCTGCAGCGCCTGCACGTTGTTCGCGACGGCGACCAGGGTCCACGCCGAGACGAGCGCAAGGAACGCGGCGCGCGCGCGCAACGGGATCAGAGGCGTGCCGATCAGGAACACCACCGCGACCACAGTCACCACGCTGTCGACCATCAATCCCGGGACGAGTCCCAAGGTGTCGAAGAGCCAGCGCGCGACCGGGTTCGCCTCTGCGACCTGCCAGCCCGGCACGGAGCTCCGCAGACACAGATACGTGGTCCAGTGATCCGCCGCAGAGATCAGAAGAGTGACGACTGCCAGCGTCCGCAAGGCTGCCTCCGCTCGTCTCCCAGGTGTCACCCGGTAGAGCAAGGAGCGTGCCTCGCGCCCGTGGCGGGTCTCTTTCGCGTGGTGGGATGCCGGCCTCGCGAGCGGTGCTGCCCATGCACTGCCGGGAGGCTCGTGAGTCGCCCGTGGGGAAGTGGGAAGCGGGTTTCCTATTTCTCCGGAGACACCACCTCCGGACACACCACGCCGTCAGCGGGAAGGGCGGGTGGCGGCAAGCCCGGACGCGTGGCCCGGGCTTGCTCGGCTCACCGATCTGCGTCGGCTGCGCGTCGGCCGACTTGCGTCGGCCGACTTGCGCTAGCGGCCGCGGCGCATCTTGCCCTTGCCGAGGAGGAGCCAGTCCACGGAGACGTTCTCCTTCAGGGCGAGGGTGATCAGGAAGTCGGTGTGGGGGGTCGTGCCGCTCTCGTAGCGGTTCACGTTCTGCTGGAAGACGCCGAGATCGCGCGCGAACTGACGCTGAGAGCGGTTGCCGCGCACCTTCTGGAGGCGCTCCGGGAGAGATCGCTTGAGACGTTCGACAACGGCAGTCGACATTGCGGTGAAATCCTTCCGTGTTTCGTCTGGATCACGCGCGCGCAAGGAGCTTCGAGTCCATTCACGCAATCGCGCGGGTGATCGAGGTGTGGTTGAGGTGCGTGATACGCTCGCAGGTGGTTGCGAGGGAGGCGCAGTGTACGAGCAGCTTCGACGTTCAGCAACCCGTCCGCGTGTCGCCTTTCGTGTCGCGTTTCTCATCTGCGTGTGCGCTGGTCGCGGAACCGACCGCTGCCGCGCCGCGGCATCGCCGAGCGCGCCATGCGCGTAACCGGAGGCACGCTCGGCGGGCGTCTCCTGCATGTGCCGGCCTCCGGCGTTCGTCCGAGTGCGGATCGCGTGCGCGAGTCGCTATTCGCGTGTCTCGGCGCACTGGACGGTGTGCGCGTGCTCGATCTCTACTCGGGCACTGGGGCACTCGGAATCGAAGCGCTTTCCCGGGGGGCCATCACCGCAGTGTTCGTCGATCGCGACGCGCGCACGCTCGCAGTCCTGCGTCGCAACCTCGACGAGCTCGGTCTACGCGAGCGCGCGCGAGTCGTGCGCAGCGACGGAGTTCGCGCGTTGCGCAGGCTCGAGCGAGAGCGCGAGCGATTCGATCTCGTCCTCGCCGATCCTCCCTACGCATCCGGGGAAGCCGAGCGGGTGCTCGCGGAAGTTGCCCGAGGCGCCATTTTGGTGTCCGGTGGAACGCTGGTCCTCGAGTGCGGGCGGCGTCATCCTCTGCCGACCCCGGAGGGCCTCACGATCGTCGACGAGCGCCACTACGGCGACACACGCGTCGTACGCTTCGAAGCGCCGGAGTTCGCCGAGAGCTCGAGCCCGCGCACGCGGCTCGGGGACACAGGAGCAGGCCGCGCATGACCCAGAGAGGATCCGAGCCCCGCACCGCGCTCTTTCCGGCGAGCTTCGATCCGGTGACGAACGGACATCTCGACATCGCGCGGCGCGCGCGCCGGCTCTTCGACGAAGTCGTGCTCGCGGTGGCGGTGAACCTCGACAAGAGCGGCTGCTTCCCGATCGAGGAGCGGATCCGCATGCTCGAAGCCGTGATCGCGAACGAGCCGGGCCTGCGCGCGACGGCCTTCGAGGGTCTGACGGTCGACTTCGCGCGCGAGATCGGCGCGCGCGTAATCATCCGCGGCGTGCGCGCCATGTCGGACTTCGAGTACGAGTTCGAGATGGCGCTGATGAACAAGCACCTGAACCACGAGGTCGAGACGATCTTCATGATGCCGAGCCAGGAGTACATGTACGTCTCGTCATCTCGGCTGCGCGAGCTCGCGCGCTTCGGGCGCGATGTGTCGGAGTTCGTGCCGGATCTCGTGGCGGTGGAGCTGAAGCAGCGCTTCGCGCTGGGCGGCGCGCGCGGCGCGCTGCGCAAGCCAGGCGGATAGGAATGGCGCCGCGTCGCATCCTGCTGGCGGTGAGTGGGGGAATCGCCGCGTACAAGATCCCCGAGCTGGTGCGACTGCTGCGTCGCGAGGGTCACGAGGTCCGCTGCATCGCGACCGAGGCCGCGCTCGAGTTCGTCACGCCGCTCGTGCTCCAGACCTTGACCGGACTGCCCGTGCGCACGCGCCTCTTCGACGCGTCCGAGGAAGGGCAGATCGACCACATCGCGCTGGCCGACCGCGCGGAGCTGCTGCTGATCGCGCCGGCCACCGCGAACGTGCTGGCCCGCCTGGCGCACGGCCTCGCGGACGACCTCGTGACGACGGTCGCGCTCGCGACGCGCGCGCCGGTGCTGATCGCGCCGGCGATGAACGTCAACATGTGGCAGCACCCGGCGACGCGCGAGAACGTGCGAGTGCTGCGCGAGCGGGGCGCCGAATTCGTCGGGCCGGAGAGCGGCTCGCTCGCCTGCGGGTGGGAAGGCGAAGGCCGCATGGCGGAGCCCGCCGCCATCGCCGCCGCGGCGGAGCGCCGGCTCGGCCCGGCCGACCTCGCGGGCCTGCGCCTGCTCGTCACCGCGGGCGGCACGCGCGAGCGAGTCGACGCGGTGCGCTTCCTCGGAAACCGCTCGTCCGGGAAGATGGGCTTCGCGATCGCGGCCTGCGCGGCGCGGCGCGGCGCGGAGGTCGTGCTCGTCGCCGGGCCGTCGGCGCTCGCGACTCCAGCGGGTGTCGAGCGGGTGGACGTCGAGTCGGCGCTCGAGATGCGCGACGCCGTGCTCGAGCGTCTGCCGAAGGCCGACGTGGTGATCAAGTCCGCGGCCGTCGCCGACTTCCGCCCGGCCGCGCCGCAGGCGCGCAAGATCAAGAAGGAGGATCTCGGCGAGGGCGCTGGCATGACCCTCGAGCTGGTGCGCAACCCGGACATCCTCGCGGAGGTGAGCCGGCGAAAGGGCGACCGCGTCGTCGTCGGCTTCGCGGCCGAGAGCCACGACGTGATCGCCTCGGCGCGGCGCAAGCTCGAGCGCAAAGGCTGCGACCTGGTCGTGGCGAACGACATCTCGCAGGAAGGCGCGGGCTTCGACGCCGACACCAACGCGGTCTCGTTCGTGTGGCCGGGCGGGGAGGTCGAGAGCCTGCCGCCGCTCCCGAAGAGCGAGGTGGCGTCGCGGCTGCTAGACCGCGTGCGCGCGCTGCGCGCGTCGCGCCGGTGAGTCGCCTCCGCGTTGCGCTGCGCGCGTGGCTCTGCGCGCAGATCCTCCTCGTCCCGTGCGCCGCGCTGGCCGCCCACGTGAACGTCGTGCGGATCGGCGGCTCGATCAATCCGGCGTCTTCCGACTACCTGAAGCAGGCGATCGCGCAGAGCGAGTCGGACGGCGCCGCCGCGCTGCTGCTCGAGCTCGACACGCCGGGCGGACTCCTCGCCGCCACCAAGGACATCGTCGAGGCGATGCTGAACGCGCGCGTGCCGGTGATCGTGTTCGTCGCGCCGCGCGGCGCCTGGGCAGCGTCGGCCGGCGCCTTCATCACGATGGCCGGGCACGTGGCCGCGATGGCGCCGGGCACGAGCATCGGCGCGGCGTCGCCGATCTCGGCCGGCGGCGAGGGCGGCGAGCGCGACGACAAGAATCAGCGCAAGGACGTGGCGATGGAGAAGGCGGAAAAGTTCACCGCCGCCTTCATCGAATCGATCGCGCGGGAGCGCAAGCGCAACGTCGAGTGGGCGCAGAAGGCGGTGCGCGAGGCCGAGGCGATCACGGCCGAGGAGGCATTGAAGCTCCACGTGATCGACCTGACGGCAGACTCGCGTGCGGATCTCTTCCGCCAGCTCGAGGGACGCAAGGTCGAGGTGAGCGGGCAGACGGTCACGCTGGCGCTCTCCGACGCCGAGGTGCGCGTGATCGAGATGAAGCCGATGACGCGTCTCTTCGACTTCCTCGCAGACCCGAACGTCGCGATGCTGCTGGTGACGGCGGGGATGCTGCTGCTGTTCGTCGAGTTCAACTCGCCGGGAGTGATCCTGCCGGGCGTCGCGGGCGCCGTCTGCCTGGTGCTCGCGGGCATCGCCTTCCAGATCGTGCCCTTCTCCTGGGTGGGGCTCCTGGTGCTGATGTCGGGCGTCGCGCTGATGCTGGCGGAGGTCTACCTCGGCGCGTTCGGGGTGCTCTTCGCAGTGGGGATCGTGTGCATGCTGATCGGCGGTAGCATGGTCTTCGACGTACCCGAACTCTCGGACCTGTCGGTCTCCTTCTGGTCGGTGCTCGTGCCGGTGGTCGCGGGGTTCGCACTCTTCGCAGGGCTCGTGATCATCGCCGTGAGCCGCACCATCCTCTCGAAGCAGACGGCCGGCGTGTCGGAGCTGATCGGGCTGCGCGGGCGCGTCGCGATCCGGCTGGCGCCCGACGGCAAGGTGTTCGTGCGCGGCGAGTACTGGAACGCGTCGGCGGACGAGGAGATCGCGAGCGGAGAGTCGGTCGAGGTGACCGCGGTGGAGGGGCTCCACCTGTGGGTGCGTCGGGCGGATCCGCGGCGCTCCGGATAGCGCGCCTCGGCGGCGCGACAGGAGGGGTGATGGGTCTCGGAGTGTTGGGTGCGCTCGGAATTCTGGTCTTCCTGGTCTTCCTCGGAATCCGCGTGCTCCAGGAGTACGAACGCGGCGTAGTGTTCCGCTTCGGACGCTTCGCGGGCGTGAAGCCGGCGGGACTCCAGTGGATCATCCCCGGCGTCGACCGCCTGGTGCGGATCGAGCTGCGCGAGATCGTGATGGACGTGCCGCCGCAGGAGGTGATCACACGCGACAACGTGTCGGTGAAGGTGAACGCGGTGCTCTACTTCCGCGTGCTCCAGCCCGAGAAGGCGGTGATCCAGGTCCAGAACTACCTCTACGGCACCTCGCAGCTCGCGCAGACGACACTCCGAAGCGTGTGCGGTCAGGCCGAGCTCGACGAGCTGCTCGCGGCGCGCGAGGCGATCAACCAGAAGCTGCAGGAGATCATCGACCAGCAGACCGAGCCGTGGGGCGTGAAGGTGCGCGCCGTGGAGGTCAAGCAGATCGACCTGCCGGTGGAGATGCAGCGCGCGATGGCGCGTCAGGCCGAGGCCGAGCGCGAGAAGCGCTCCAAGGTGATCCACGCCGAGGGCGAGTTCCTGGCCGCGCAGCGGCTTTCCGAGGCCGCACGCGTGCTCTCCTCTCAGGAGGCGGCGCTCCAGCTCCGCTACCTCCAGACGCTGGCGGAGATCGCGACCGAGAACAACTCGACGACGATCTTCCCGATCCCGATCGACATCCTGCGGCCCTTCTACGAGCGCGAGCGCGAACGCAGAGCCCGCGACACACAGAGCGGTGGGGCCTGAGTGGCCAGCGATCGCGACGAGCTGAGGGCGGAGGAGCGCGTGCAGCACTCGGTGGCCCGTACGCTCCGCAGCGGACTCTTCCTGCTGATCCTCTTTGGCGTGCTCGGAGCCTGGCTCGCGCTCGGCGCCTTCACGCTCGCGCCGGGTCAGGCCGCCGTGCTGCTGCAGCTCGGGCAACACGCCGGCACGATCACCGAGCCGGGCTTCCACCTCGTGCTCCCGCCGCCGATCGTGCTGCGCACGATCGTGAACGTCGGCGAGGTGCGCAACGAGGACTTCGGCCGCGCCAAGGGGGCCGAGGACGAGGAGCGGGCCGGGCACGAGGCCAGCATGCAGACCAGCGACAACAACATCGTGCGCGTGAGCTTCTCACTCCAGTACACGATCAAGGACGCCTTCGCCGAGCGCTACCGCGTCGAGGATCCCGTGCCGCTCGTGCGCGACGCCGCGCAGGCCGCGATGCGCGAGGAGGTCGGCCGCATGAACGTGGACGGCGTCCTGCGCGAACACCGCGCCGAGCTCGTCGCGAACGCGGCGCGGGTGCTGCAGGACATCCTCGACGGATACGACGCGGGCATCGACATCCAGGGCGTGCAGCTGATCGACGTGCAGGCGCCCAACGCCGTGCGCGCGGCCTTCGACGACGTGGTCGCCGCGAACCAGGACGCGAGCCGCCTGGTGAACGAGGCCGAGGGCTACCGCAACGAGGTCCTGCCCGGCGCGCGAGCCCAGGCGGCGGAGCTCCAGGCCGAGTCGGAGGCGCACCGCGAAGCGGTCGTGGCCGAGGCCACCGGCGAGGCCACGCGCTTCAAGGCGGTGGCGGAGGAGTACCGCAAGGCGCCCGCCGTCACCGAGAAGCGTCTGTACCTGGAGACGATGGAATCGGTGCTGCCCAAGGTCGACAAGGTGATCATCGAGAAGGGCATTACCGGGGTGGTTCCCTACCTGCCGCTCGGGCGCCAGCCGGAGGCCGCGAAGTGAGGCGTCTGCTGATCTGGCCGCTGGTGCTGATCGCGGTGGCCGTCGGTCTGGTCGCGGCGGCGAACTTCGACCTGGGTCCTCTGGTGATCACGCCCGAGGGTCGACAGAAGGTGATCTCGCGCTTCAACGAAGTGCGCAAGGTCACCTCGCCGGGCGCCTGGTACCGCATCCCGCTGCTCGACACGGTCCGCACGTACGAGCAACGCTGGCTCTACCTCAACACCGAAGCCCTGCCGATCCAGACCCGGGACGGAGAGCAGTTGATCGTGGACAACTACGCGATCTGGCGGATCGACGACCCGGTGCTCTACCAGCAGTCCTTCCCGGTCGGACGCAAGGCGGCCGAGGAGCGCATCGACCGCATCGTCGCCGATGACGTGCGTGAGGTGATCGGCCGTCACACGCTGGAAGAGGTGCTGCGCGAGAAGCGCGGCGAGATCATGAGCGAGATAACCGGCAACACGCGCGAGAGCCTGAAGCGCGTGGGAATCGGCGTGGCGGAGATCCGCATCAACCGCACCGAGTTGCCGCAGGGAACCGAGGAGTCGGTCTACGCGCGCATGAAGACCGAGCGCGAGCGGCTGGCGCGCAAGAACCGCGCGGAAGGCGAGGAGCGCGCCCGCCGCATCCGCGCCGAGGCCGACCGCGACGCCCGCGTGATCGTCGCCAACGCCCGGCGCGACGCCGAGATCACGCGCGGGCAGGGCGACGCCGAGGCCACGCGCATCTATGCGGAGGCCTACTCGGGCGACGCGGACTTCTATGCCTTCCAGCGCTCGCTCGAGGCCTATCGCAAGACGATCGGCGCGGAGACCACGCTCGTGCTCTCGCCCGACTCCGAGTTCTTCCGCTTCCTGCAGGGAACCAAGAACGGCAAGTGACAAAGGTCGAGTCGGGGCAGAGGTCCCTGCGGCGGCCATCTGTACCTCCTCGGGACCTCTGTCCCGACTCGGAACTGCCCTACGCCGGCGATCTCCACAACCGCCACGCGGCGAAGCCGGAGAAGCCCGCGAAGAAGATCCAGGGCGCGGAGACCGCCGCCGTGACGCCGCCCGCGGCGAACACCTGCGCGGTCGACTGGAGCATGTAGTAGAGCGCGACGAGCGCCATGCCCTGGAGCGCGGCGATGGCGATGCTGCGCGAGCGCTCCACCGCGAGCCCGATCGGAACCGCGAGCAGGGCGAAGAGCAGCACCGAGATCGGCTCGATCAGGCGCGCGTGTAAGAGCGCGCGGTAGCGGGTGGCGTCGCGCCCGCTGCGCGTCGCCGCGTCGATGTAGTCGACGAGCTCCGGCAGCGGCAGCTCGCTCGCGTCCGCGTCGAGCAGCGCGAGATCGCGCTGCGACGCGACGGGCAGCACCGCACGCTCCAGCCGCTCGACGCGCGGGGCGGCGCCGAGATCGTCGCGGTCGAAGTGGCGGATCGTCGCGTCGAAGAGCAGCCACTGCTCCTTCGTGTCGATGCGTGCGCTCGCGGCGTGGATCGAGCGGCGCAGCCGGCCCGCGTCGTCGCGCTCGTAGACCCGCACGTCGCGCAAGGTGCCGGTCTTGCGATCGGCGTCCTGCACGTTGTAGAGGAAGCGGCCGTGGTGGTACCAGAAGCTGCCGCGCGAGCTGAAGAGCCTGTCGGTCGCGTCGCCCTGCTTGACCGCGCGGAAGGCGACATCGCTCTCGCGGATGATGGTCTCGAACACGAGCAGCGACGCGGCGGAGAGCACGGCGGCCGCCGCCAGGACCGGCAGCGCGAGGCGCTGCGGTCGGATGCCGCCGGCCTTCGCGGCCAGGATCTCCTGCGAGCGCGCGGCCAGGCCGATCGCCAGGAAGGCGGCCGCGAAGGACGTGACGGGGACGAGATACGGGAGATAATAGGAGGGCAGTCGCAGCAGGAGGTAGGTCGCCACGCCCTGCGCCCCGTTCTGGAACTCGAGCGCGCGGTCCATGTTGACCATCAGCTCGATGATCGCGATCACGAGCAGCGACGCGATCAGGATGCCGGCGTAGTAGCCGAGGTAGCTGGCGAGGAAGCGACGCGACAGAATCCTCACGCGCGGAGCCTAGCAGTGCGAGTCATCGCGGGGAGCGCCGCCTTCGCCGACGCGAAGCTGCGACGCCCCGTCGTCACGATCGGGAACTTCGACGGGATCCATCGGGGTCACCAGGCGATCCTCTCGACCGTCGTCGCGCGCGCGCGCGCGCTGTCCGCCTCGGCGGTCGTGTTCACGTTCGATCCGCACCCGCGCAAGGTGCTGCGCCCCGACGCGGCGCCCGCGCTGCTGACCACGCTCGAGCAGAAGCTCGAGCTGATCGCGGCGACCGGCATCGACGCGGTGGTGCTCGAGCCCTTCACGCCGGAGTTTGCGCGCACGGCGCCCGACGCCTTCGTGCGCGAGTGCCTGCACGCGCGCCTCGCGCCGATCGAGGTCTACGTCGGCTACGACTTCCACTTCGGGCGCGATCGCGAGGGCTCGATGCGCCTGTTGACCGAGCTCGGGCCGCGCCTCGGCTTCGCCGTCACCATCATCCCCGAGGTCGAGGTGGACGGCGACGACGTGAACTCGACTCGCATCCGCGAGTGCCTGGCCCTGGGCGAACCCGAGCGCGCGGCGCGCATGCTCGGTCGCCCCTACAGCGTGCGCGGGCGCGTCGTGCGCGGGGACGAGCGCGGGCGCGGGCTCGGCTTCCCGACCGCGAACCTCGAGCCGGAGAACGAAGTGCTGCCGGCGGCCGGGGTGTACGCGGGCGCGCTGCGGCTGCTCGACGACGGCGATCCGCCAGCCGGCACGGCGCTGCGCGCGGTCACGAACGTGGGCCGGCGCCCGACCTTCAGCGGCGAGTTGCTGCGCGCCGAGGCGCACGCGCTCGACTGGAGCGGCGACCTCTACGGTCGCCGCGTGGAGATCACCTTCGCCGGGCGGCTCCGCGCGGAGCGGCGCTTCGAGAGCGTCGACGCGTTGCGGCGTCAGATCGCGGCTGACGTCGAAGAGGCGCGGCGGCGCCTGGAGGCGTCCTGACGGGCGCGGACGTCCCGTACCCGGCGCGGGCGGCGCGCGCGCCCTGGCGCGATCCGCGGCTGTGGCTCGGCTTCGGCGTGACGATCGCGGCGATCGGCTTCGCGCTGCGCGGAGTGGACCTCGCGGCGGTCGGGCGCGAGTTCCGGCGCGCGAGCCTCGCATGGCTGGTGCTGCCGTCACTGCCGGCGTACGTGGCTCTGATGGCGTTGCGCGGGCTGCGCTGGCGCGAGCTGACGAACGCGATCCGGCCGCTGCCGCGCCTCGCGCTCTGCCGCGCGACCGCGATCGGCTTTCTCGCCAACAACGTGCTGCCGCTGCGCGTCGGCGAGCTTCTGCGCTCCTTCGTGCTGGCGCGCGAGTGTCGGGTCGCGCCGGCCGCCGTGATCGGCACCGTCGTGATCGAGCGCGTGATCGACAGCTGGGTCGTGCTCTGCATGGCGCTCGGCTCGCTCTGGCTCGCGGGCGACGCCGGCGGCGCCTGGCAGCGCGGCGTCGTGTGGCTCGTGCCGCTCGCGTTCGTGCCGGTGCTCTTGCTGGCGGCACTGCGGCTCGCGCCGCAGGGCGTGCGGCGTGCGTTCGGCGTGCCGCTACGCCTGTTCCCCGGCAACGCGGAGCAGTTCGTGCTGGCGCAGCTCGACCGCGTGGGCGAGGGGCTCGGCGCGCTGCGCGGCGGGACCCACCTGATCCGCATCGCCCTCTACTCGATCGGCATCTGGGGCGTCGCGTCGACGCTGCCTGTGCTGGCCGGCTTCTGGTCGCTCGGGCTCGCGTTCCCGTCGCGCCTCGACGAGCTCGCCGCCGGCTGGGTGACGCTCGCGGCGATCGCGATCGCGGTCGCGCTGCCCTCCGCGCCGGGCTTCTTCGGCGTCTACCACTCGGCCTGCAGGCTGGTGCTCGAGCGCTTCGGATTTTCTGCGGAAACCGCGGTCGCGACGGGCACGCTCCTGCACGCGGTCTTCTGGCTCACGACTTCCGGCCTCGGCCTTCTGGCCCTGCGAGGCCTCCACACGCGGCTGCGCGATCTGGCCCCGGCCGCGGCCCCCGCGGCCGCGCCCGACCGCCCATAAAGGTCGCGCGCCCGCGCGCCGATCTCCCACGCAGAAAATCCTCGGATTTGCGGGCGGATGCGTCCGCGCGGAGGCGGCGGATCGCCCCGCACCGGGGCTGGGGCAGGGCGGAGGCCTGGGGTGAACGAGCGGATCGGCGAGCTTCTCGTCAAGGAGAACCTGCTAACCGCGGCGCAGCTGCGGGAAGCGCGCGACGGCGCGCGCAACAAGGGCTCGCGGCTCGGCGCGGAGATCACGCAGCTCGGCTACCTCGACGAGAGCGAGCTCACCGAGTTCGTCGCGAAGCAGTACGGCGTCCCGTCGATCAATCTCGAGGAGTTCGAGATCGACCGCGCCGTGATCGAGTTGATCCCGGAAGAGGTCGCGAACAAGCACAACGTGGTGCCGGTGAACCGCGCCGGCTCGACCTTGATCCTCGCGACCGCGGATCCCTCGAACATCTTCGCGCTCGACGACATCAAGTTCCTCACCGGCTACAACATCCAGCCGGTCGTCGCCGCCGAGGCCGCGATCAAGCGCGCGATCGAGCGCTACTACGACGCTTCCGCCTCGCTCGAAGAGGTGATGGGCGACTTCGACGACTCCGACATCGACCTGATCCACGCCGAGACAGACGTCGACGCCGCGGAGCTCGCCAAGGCTTCCGAGGACGCGCCCGTCGTCAAGCTCGTCAACCTGATCCTCACCGACGCGGTCAAGAAGAACGCGTCGGACATCCACATCGAGCCGTACGAGAAGACCTTCCGCGTCCGCTACCGCATCGACGGCGTGCTCTACGAGGTGATGAAGCCGCCGCTCAAGCTGAGGAACGCGATCACGTCGCGACTCAAGATCATGTCGGAGCTCGACATCGCCGAGCGGCGCCTGCCGCAGGACGGCCGCATCAAGCTGAAGATGGGGCGCGGCAAGGAGATGGACTTCCGCGTCTCGGTGTTGCCGACGCTCTTCGGCGAGAAGGTGGTGCTCCGGCTGCTCGACAAGAGCAACCTGCAGCTCGACATGACCAAGCTCGGCTTCGAGATGAACCAGCTCCAGGTGTTCCAGAACTGCATCCACCAGCCCTACGGCATGGTGCTCGTCACGGGGCCCACCGGCTCGGGCAAGACGACGACGCTCTACTCCGCGCTCTCCGAGCTGAACAAGATGAGCGAGAACCTCTCTACCGCGGAGGACCCGGTCGAGTTCAACCTGATGGGCATCAATCAGGTGCAGATGCACGAGGAGATCGGGCTCAACTTCGCGGCGGCGCTCCGCTCCTTCCTGCGCCAGGACCCCGACATCATCATGGTCGGCGAGATCCGCGACTTCGAGACCGCCGAGATCGCGGTGAAGGCGGCGCTCACCGGTCACATGGTGCTGTCGACGCTCCACACGAACGACGCGCCCTCCACCGTGAACCGCCTGCTCAACATGGGCATCGAGCCGTTCCTGGTGTCGTCGTCGGTCAACTGCATCGTGGCGCAGCGGCTCGCGCGCCGCGTGTGCGAGGGCTGCAAGGAGACCGACCCGGAGGTCACGCACGAGGCGCTCGTCGAGGCCGGCCTGCCGGAGGATGTCGCGCGCGAGGTCGCGCCGGTCAAGGGCAAGGGCTGCCGCGACTGCTCGGAGACCGGCTACAAGGGACGCTTCGCGGTGTATGAGGTGATGGAGCTGAAGGAAGAGCTCAAGGAATTCGTGCTGAACGGAGCGTCCGCGCTCGAGCTGAAGCGAGAGGCGATCCGGCTCGGCATGAAGACGCTGCGCCAGAGCGCGTTGTCGAAGCTCCGCGAGGGGCTCACCACGTTGAAGGAAGTCCTCCGCGTGTCGGCGGCGGATCACTAGGGGCTTCGCCATGGCGAACATGCACCAGCTGCTGAAGGCGATGATCGAGAAGGGCGCCTCCGACCTCCACATCACGACCGGCACCGCGCCGCAGCTCCGCATCGACGGCAAGCTGCACCCTCTGCGCATGCCGCCGCTCTCGCCGCCGGAGACGAAGCAGCTCTGCTACTCGGTGCTGACCGACGCGCAGAAGCATCGCTTCGAGGAGATGAACGAGCTCGACCTCTCCTTCAGCGTGCAGAAGCTCTCGCGCTTCCGCGCCAACGTCTTCGTGCAGCGTGGCAACGTGGCGGGCGCCTTCCGCGCGATCCCCTACAAGATCAAGAGCTTCGAAGAGCTCGGGCTGCCGAAGGTCGTGTCGGACCTCGCGTCGAAGCCGCGCGGGCTCGTGTTGATCACGGGGCCGACCGGCTCCGGCAAGTCGACCACGCTCGCGACCATGATCGACAAGATCAACACCGAGCGGAACGAGCACATCGTCACGATCGAGGACCCGATCGAGTACCTGCACCAGCACAAGGGCTGCGTGGTGAACCAGCGCGAGGTCGGCGCGGACACGCAGAGCTTCAAGAACGCGCTGAAGTACATCCTGCGCCAGGACCCCGACATCGTGCTGATCGGCGAGATGCGCGACCTCGAGACGATCGAGGCGGCGCTGATCGTCGCCGAGACGGGCCACCTCGCCTTCGCCACGCTGCACACCAACTCGACAGTGCAGACCATCAACCGCATCGTCGACGTGTTCCCGCCCTACCAGCAGGCGCAGATCCGCGCGCAGCTCTCGTTCGTGCTCGAGGGCGTGCTGTGTCAGGCGCTGCTGCCGCGGGCGAACGGGCCGGGCCGTGCGATGGCGCTCGAGGTGATGGTGCCGAACGCCGCGATCCGCAACCTGATCCGCGAGGACAAGATCCACCAGATCTATTCGTCGATGCAGGTCGGCCAGGAGAAGTTTGGCATGCAGACGATGAACCAGTCGCTCGCAAACCTTCATCAGCGCCGGATGATCTCACTCGAGACGGCGCTGGCGCGCAGCTCCGATCCGGAGGAACTGCGCTCGATCATCAGCAAGGGAGCCGGCGCCGCGCTGCAGGCGCCGGGGCGCCAGGTCGCGGGCGGGAAGTCCTGACGAGCGCGAGCGGCGCCGGGAGGGGATTACATGCCGATCTACCAGTGGAAGGCGCGCACGCGCCAGGGAACGCTGAAGAAGGGCGAGATCGAAGCCGTCAACGACCAGGCCGTGATGGCGCAGCTGCGCGGCCAGCTCCTCATGCCCGTCTCGGTGAAGGAGAAGGCCAAGGACGTCACCGAGTTCCTCAAGTTCTTCAAGCAGGGCATCAAGGTCCGCGAGCTCGTCATCTTCACGCGCCAGTTCGCGACCATGATCGACGCCGGCCTGCCGCTGGTGCAGTGCCTCGACATCCTGGCCGAGCAGAACCCGAACAAGCGCTTCAAGGAGATCATCCGCCAGGTGCGGCAGGACGTGGAGCAGGGCTCCACCTTCGCCGAGGCGCTGCGCAAGCACCCGAAGCCCTTCGACGCGCTCTACGTGAACCTGGTCCAGGCCGGCGAGATCGGCGGCATCCTCGACACCATCCTGAACCGGCTCGCGGTCTACCTCGAGAAGGCAGACGCGCTCGCGCGCAAGGTGAAGGGCGCGATGGTCTATCCGACCACCGTGCTCGTCGTCGCGATCGGCGTCGTCGTGCTGATGCTCGTCAAGGTGATCCCGACCTTCGCGAAGATGTTCGAGGACTTCGGCGGCGAGCTCCCGGCGCCCACGCAGATGGTGATCTCGATCAGCCACTTCATGCAGCACTGGGTGTGGCTGGCCCTGATCGTGGTCGGCACGGTGGGGTATGCCTTCTTCTACGCGCGCCGGAAGAACCTGCGATTCCGGCGCGCCACCGACTCGATCTTCCTGAAGATGATCATCTTCGGCCCGCTGCTCCAGAAGGTCGCGGTCGCGCGCTTCACGCGGACGCTCGGCACGATGATCGCGTCCGGCGTGCCGATCCTCGACGGCCTCGAGATCGTCGCGCGCACCGCCGGCAACGTGGTGATCGAGGAGGCGCTGATGGACGTGCGCTCCGCGATCTCCGAGGGCAAGACGATCGCCGAGCCGCTGCAGGAGTCGGGCGTGTTCCCGGGTATGGTCGTGCAGATGATCGCGGTCGGCGAGGAGACCGGCGCGATGGAGAGCATGCTCTCGAAGATCGCCGACTTCTACGACGAAGAGGTCGATGCCGCGGTCGAGGCGCTGACCGCGATGCTCGAGCCGGCGATGATGGTGTTCCTCGGCGGCACCGTCGGCGGTCTCTTGATCGCGATGTACCTGCCGATCTTCAAGATCGCGGAGACGGTCGGCTAGGCGCGACCCTTCGTGTCGCCCGAGGGTCCGGAGGTGGCCGTGCGCGGCGCTCGCGGCGAGACGCGCATCGAGCGGCAGATCCTGATCCTCATGGGCGCCCGGCTCGCGCTCGCGAGCGGCAGCCTGGTGCTGGGACTCGCGCTCGAGTCGGTCGGCGGCCACATCACCAGCAGCGAGTGGCACGGCTTCTACGGCGCGGTCGTAATCGCCTTCCTGGCGACCCTGGTCTACTGGCCGCTGCAGGGCCGCGTGCGCGACCTGCGGCGCTTCGCGGCGGTCAACATCGCGACCGACATCACGCTGGTGTCGGCGCTGGTGCTCTTCTCCGGCGGCGGCGAGTCGGTCTTCTCCTTCCTCTACGTCGCGGTGATCGCCTACGCCGCGCTGCTGCTCGAGCGCGGCGGCGCGATCGCCTCCGCGCTCTGCGCCGCCGCCGCGTGGGGCGCGGTGCTCCTGGCGGACCACGCGGGGCTCGCGAGCGCCGGCTCGGGCGAGCCGTGGGGACTGCTCTTCGCGCGCTTCGTGCTGCACGGCGGCGCGCTGGTGCTGGTCTCGGTGCTCGCGACGAAGCTCGTCGCCGAGCTCGAGCGCGCGGGCGCCGCGCTCTCGCAGCGCACCAGCGATCTCGCGCAGCTCCAGACCCTGCACGAGCGCACGGTCGAGAGCCTGATGAGCGGCCTGCTCACCACCGACGCGGAGGGTCGCATCACGTCCTTCAACCTCGAGGCCGAGCGCATCACCGGATGGGATCGCGGCGAGGCGCGCGGGCTCTCCCTCGACGCCGTGCTGCCGGGGCTGCGCGAGCTGCTCGGCTCGCCGGGGGCGGCGGGCGGCGACCGCCGCTCGCGCATGCGCATGCGCTACGTCGACCGGCGCGGCGAGGAGCGCCATCTCGGCGTCGGCGCCTACCACCTGCGCGGCGACGGCGACGAGCGGGGTCTCGTGGTGATCTTCCAGGACGTCTCCGACGTCGTGCAGATGGAGCGCGAGCTGCGCCGCTCCGAGCGCCTGGCAGCGGTCGGCGAGCTCTCCGCGCACATCGCGCACGAGATCCGCAATCCGCTCGCCGCCATCTCAGGGTCGGTGCAGATCCTCCAGAAGATGCCGGTGGGGCAGGGCGAGGAGGCGCGCCGTCTGATGGACATCGCGCTGCGCGAGACGCTCCGCCTCGACCGCCTGATCGCGGACTTCCTCACCTACGCGCGGCCCGCGCCGCTGCGCCTCGAGCGCGTCTCGCTCGCGACGGCGATCGACGAGACGCTCGAGGCGGTGGAGACGGCGCGCCCTGCGCGCGTCGCGATCGAGCGTGACGTCGACCCGCGACTCGCGCTGCAGGCCGATCCGGGCAAGCTCCGCCAGCTCCTCTGGAACCTCGTGATCAACGCCTGTCAGGCGATGCCGGAGGGCGGGCGGCTGCGCGTCTCGGCCTCGGCGCGGCGCGAGCCGCCGCCTCAAGGCGGCGCCGCAGCGGGCCGAATGGAGGCCGAGGCGAAGCCCGCAGGCGCGGAGATCGCTGTGATGGACCAGGGCGTGGGAATCGCCGAAGAGGCGCTCGAGCACGTCTTCGATCCGTTCTTCACCACCAAGCCGGACGGCTCGGGGCTCGGCCTCGCGATCGTCCACCGCGTGGTGTCGGAGCACGGCGGGAGCGTGCGCATCGAGCGCCGGCGCGCGCCGTGGTCGACGGTGGTCCGCGTGTGGCTGCCGGCGGCGGAGGTCTCGGCGTGAGCGCGCGCGTGCTGGTGGTCGACGACGAGCGGAGCATGCGCGAGTTCCTCGAGATCTTCCTGCGCAGCGAGGGTCACAGCGTGCGCACGGCCGACGGCGTGGGCGCGGCGCGCGCGGAGCTCTCGGCCGACGACTTCGACGTCGTCATTACCGACGTGCAGATGCCGGGCGGCACCGGCCTCGAGCTGCTGCGCGTGGTCCAGGGCGAGTCGCCGGAGACCGTCGTGATCGTGATGACCGCCTTCGCGAGCACCGAGACCGCGATCGAGGCGATGAAGGCCGGCGCCTACGACTACGTCACCAAGCCCTTCAAGGTCGACGAGATGCGCGTCGTCGTGGAGAAGGCGCTCGAGAAGAAGCTGCTCTCGAGCGAGAACCGCAGGCTGCGGCGGGAGCTGTCCCAGGGCCGCGACCGCCAGGTCGTCGGCAGCAGCTCGGCCATGCGGCGCGTGCTCGACTTCATCGCGCAGGTGGCGGACACGCGCGCGAACGTGCTCATCAGCGGCGAGAGCGGGACCGGCAAGGAGGTCGTCGCGCGCGGCATCCACCGGGCGAGCGAGCGCCGCGACGCGCCCTTCGTGGCGCTGAACTGTGGCGCCATCCCGGAGAACCTGCTCGAGTCGGAGCTCTTCGGACACGTGAAGGGTGCCTTCACCGGCGCGGTGCAGAACAAGGCCGGCCTCTTCGAGGTGGCGCAGGCGGGCACCGTCTTCCTCGACGAGATCGCCGACCTCGGGCTCCAGCTCCAGGTGAAGCTCCTGCGCGTGATCCAGGAGCGCGTGTTCCGCCGCGTCGGCGGCACGACCGACGTGCGCTTCGACGCGCGCATCGTCGCCGCCACCAACCGCAACCTGGCAGAGGAGGTCGCCGCGGGCCGCTTCCGCGAGGACCTCTACTACCGGCTCAACGTGATCGAGATCCCGCTCCCGCCGTTGCGCGAGCGCCGCGACGACATCCCGCTGCTCGTCGAGCACTTCGTCGAGAAGTACGGCCGTGAGCTCGGCAAACAGGTCGACGGGGTCGACGGTGAGGCGCTCGCACGCCTGCAGGAGCACGCCTTCCCGGGCAACGTGCGCGAGCTCGAGAACGTGATCGAGCGGGCGGTCGCGCTGTGCCGTGGCTCGCGCATCGGCGTCGACCTGCTGCCGCCCGCTCTGATCGAGCGGCGCAGCGCGCCGCGCGGCGCGCCGGCGCGCGGCGGCGCGAACCTCGACGAGCTCGTCAGCAGCTACGAGCGCGGCCTGCTGCTCGAGGCGCTCCAGCAATCGGGGGGTGTGAAGAAGCGCGCCGCGCAGCGGCTCGGCATCTCGTTCCGCTCGTTCCGCTACCGGCTGGAGAAGCTCGGCATCGACAGCGGCGGGGACGAGGAATAGCGACGCGGGAGAGGGGGCGAGGCAGCGGTTCCCGAGGAGGAACAGATGGCCGCCGCAGGGGCCTCTGCCTCGCCCCCTCCGGGCTTCGCCGCGCTATTCGATCCCGTGTTCCTTCAGCTTGTAGAGCAATGCGCGGTGGCTGATCTGCAGCAGGCGCGCGGCGTGTGTGCGGTTGCCGCCGGTGGAGCGCAGCGCGCGCCGGATCTTCTCCACCTCGAAGCGCTTGCGCGCCACGCGCAGCGACAGCCCCGCCTCCTCGGGATGCTTCGGGTCCGCCACCTCCACCGGCAGGTGTTCCAGCCCGATGCGAGCGCCTGGCGCGCGCGCGACCGCGCGCGTGAGCGCGTTCTCGAGCTCGGGCAGGTTGCCGGGCCAGGCGTAGTCGACGATGCGCGCGAGCGCCTCCTCGCCGACCGCCAGCGGGCTGCGATTGCGGCGCCGGCAGGCGCGCGCGAGCAGGTGGTCGAGCACGAGCGGCAGGTCGAGGTGGCGCGCGCGCAGCGGCGGAACCTCGAGACACACCGCTGCGACGAGGCCGTAGAGATCCTTGCGGAAGCGGCCGGCGGCGACCTCGTCCGCGAGATCGACCGAGGTGGCGCAGAGCACGCGCAGGTCGGGGCCGCGACGCGGCGCTGTCGCCCCGGCGTCGTCCCGCAGCGCCTGCGCGAGCCCGTCCTGGAGCGCCGGCGGCAGCGCGTGCACGTCGTCGAGGAAGAGCGTGCCGCCGTCGGCGTCGTGCAGGAGTCCCGGGCGCGGCGCCTCGTGCGGCGCCGAGGCGGATCGCCCGAACAGCTCCTGCTCGAGCTCGCGCGCGCCCTCGGCGCACGAGAGCGCGACGAAGGGCTCGGCCCGGCGCGGCGAGAGCGAGTGCAGCGCTCGGGCGAGCCCTTCCTTGCCGGTGCCGCGCTCGCCGCGCAGCAGCACGCCCGCGCGCAGCGGGGCCACACGCTCGATCGACTCGAGCAGCTCGATCATCGCGGGCGAGGCCGCGACGATCGGGCGGTCGCCGACGGCGCGGCGCAGCTCGCGCCCGAGCAGTCGCCGCGCGCGGCGCTCGCTCGCGCGTTCGCCGACGCGCCTCAGCAGCAGCGCGAGCTCGGCCGTCTCGATCGGCAGCGGCAGCCAGTCGTCCGCACCGAGCTCGAAGGCCTCGGCGGCGCCGTCACCGCGCGGCGACACGAACACGAGCTGCGCGCCCGGGAAGCGCGCGCCGGGGCCCGGACCCCTTGGCCGCGGCAGCGCCCAGCACACGAGCTCCACGTCGCGCGCCGCCTGCGGTGCGCTTCCGGCGTCGCGCGCGAAGGCGGTCTGCCAGCCGCGCTCCGCGAGCGCGACGGCGAGCGCGTCGGCGAGGCTGCGATCGACGGCGGCGATCAGGGCGCGGGCCATCTCGGCCTGCATCGGCCGCGCCGAGCGCCGGATTGAAGCTGCCGGTCGCCCGCGCGCGCGAGACGGCGATCCCGACTGCCTCAAGTCCCCATAACCGCTCGCCGATACTTGCGAACGCGCAATCAGGAGGGCTCCGCGCAGCTCGCGCGCGGGTCGATCTCGGGGGAGGGGGCGAGGCGTGCCGGTCAACAACGTCCAGCGCTTCCGCGAAGCGCAGATGATGAGCAAGGCCGAGCTGGCCCGGAAGGCCGGTCTCTCCACCCTCACCATCGACCGGCTGGAGGCCGGGCGGCCCTGCCGTCTGGACACCAAGCGCAAGGTCCTGCTCGCGCTCGGAATGCGCGTCTCCGACAAGGACCGGGTGTTCGGACTCGTGGACGCCGGCTCGCGGATGTCTTGACGCCGGCCGGCGCCGGCGGAGGCCCATCGTGAAGTTCTCTCTTCCCAGCTTCCAGTCGAAGAAGTCCGTGGTCGGGCTCGACGTGGGCTCCTCCACCGTGAAGGCGGTCGAGCTCACGCAGCGCGGCCGCAACCGGGGCTTCGAGCTGACGCATCTCGGCGTAGCCAAGGTTCCCGCCGAGGCGATCGTCCAGGGCGCGTTCCTCAACGCCGCCGCGATCACCGAGGCGATCCGCGAAGCGATCGAGAACGCCAAGATCCGCAACAAGAACGTCGCGGCCGCGGTCTGCGGTCACTCGGTGATCGTGAAGAAGGTGAGCCTCCCGGTGATGAGCCGGGAGGAGCTCGACGAGCAGATCCGCTGGGAGGCCGAGCAGTACATCCCCTTCGACGTGAACGAGGTGAACCTCGACTTCCAGATCCTCGAGTCGGGCGACGACCAGGGGCAGATGGACGTGCTGCTCGTGGCCGCCAAGAAGGACCTGATCGACGACTACGTGCAGGTGATCAGCGAGGCCGGTCTCGTGCCGGTCGCGATCGACGTGGCCGCCTTCGCGGTCGAGAACGCCTTCGAGGCGAACTACCAGGTCGGCAAGCAGGAGACGGTCGCGCTCGTCAACCTCGGCGCGCAGGTCGTAAACATCTCGATCGTGTCGGGCGGCGTGCCGTGCTTCACGCGCGACATCACAACCGCCGGCAACCAGTACACCGAAGAGATCCAGAAGGCGCTCTCGATCTCCTTCGACGAGGCGGAGCGCATCAAGCTCGGCGGGCAGGGCGGCGGTCAGGACGTCGTGCCGCAGGAAGTCGAGCAGGCGATGCAGAGCGTGACCGAGACGGTGATCGGCGAGATCAGCCGCTCGCTCGACTTCTTCGCCGCGACCTCCTCCGACACGCGCATCGAGCGGGTGTTCCTCTCGGGCGGCGCGGCTCGGGTCGCGGGGCTGAAGAACGCCTTCGCGCAGCGCAGCGGACTGCCGGTCGAGGTGATGAACCCGCTCTCGCGCATGCTGCCGACCAACAAGTTCGAGCAGGGCCATCTCGACGAGATCTCTCCGTCGCTCGGTGTGGGCGTCGGTCTCGCTCTCCGAAGGCTGGAGCGCCGCTAGATGATCGACATCAACCTACTTCCGGTTCGCGAAGCGCGTCGCAAGGCCGACGTGCGCCAGCTCGGCATGCAGGTGCTGCTCGCCCTGATCCTCGGCGCGGCGAGCATCGGCTTCGTGCACTCGCACATCGTGTCGCGCATCAGCGAGACCGAGGAGCGCATCCGCCAGATGGAGGCGGACATCAAGCAGTTCCAGCCGCAGCTCGACCAGGTCGCGGCGTTCCGCAAGAAGAAGGCGAGCCTCGAGAAGAAGATCGAGGTGATCGAGGACCTCGACCGCGCGCGCACCGGCCCGGTGCGCGTGATGAGCGAGCTCGCGACGCACATGCCCGATCGCGTCTGGCTCACCACCCTCTCGACCGAGGGCAATGCGATCAAGATGAAGGGCGAGGGCATGGACAACGAGCTGGTCGCCGTGCTGATGCGTGGGCTGAAAGAGTCGCCCTACTTCGAGAACGTCGATCTCCAGGGAACCGAGCTCGGCAACAGCAAGCAGGGGCTCAAGCTGGTCAAGTTCAACATCGAGGCGACCGTGGCGTCGGGGAAGCCGGCCAAGCCCGCGGATGCGGCCGGCAACCCCGGTAAGACGGCCGGCAAGGCCAAGGGCAAGGGCGGCGCCGCCGCTCCCGCTCCGGCCGCCGCCGCGGGCGCCGATAGCTGAGCCGGAGGACGCATGGAACTCTCACCGGAAATCCAGGCCAGGCTCGAGCAGTTCGCGAAGCTGCCGCGCGCCGCGCGCATCGGCACCTTGGCGGGCCTCGTGGCGGTGCTCGGCGCCGGCTACTTCCTCGCCGTCTATCAGGCCAAGAGCGAGCAGCTCTCGGGCCTGCGCTCGCGCGAGCTCGAGCTCCAGCGCAAGCTGACCGAGGTGCGCTCGATCGCGGCCAACATCGCCGCCTTCGAGGCCGAGATCGCGGATCTCGAGGTCAAGCTGAACGACGCCCTCCGCCAGCTGCCGAACGAGCAGCAGCTCGACGCGCTGTTGACCGACATCTCCAACCTCGGCAAGACGGCGGGCATCGAGATCAAGTCCTTCAAGCGCCAGGACGAGCTGGTCCACGACTTCTACGCGGAGGTCCCGATCCAGCTCTCGTTCGAGGGTCGCTACCACGACATCGCGCACTTCTTCGACCTGGTCGCGAAGCTGCCGCGCATCGTCAACATGGGCTCGATCCAGATGAGCGTCGCGACCGAGACCGACCTGGAGACGCGGCTCAAGGTCAGCGGGACCGCGACCGCCTTCCGGTTCGTGGGCAACCAGGGGTAAGCGGTGGCCACCGGGAGGGCAACCGTGAAGATCCGAAACATCACCGTGTCGCTCGCGGTGCTCGCGGCCGTCGGCTGCAAGCAGCCCGCCACGGGGCCGACGACCGAGGATTTCTCGCAGGGCCGCGAGGCGCTGAAGGAGCGCGTCGCCGAGCAGCGGGAGCGGCCGGGATCGCGCACGGGCGGGCGCCCGGCCGCCGGCCACCCGGCGACGCAGGTCGCGTCGAAGTCGGCGTCGGCGCCGACCGGCAACCTCGGCGGCATCGACGCGAGCTTCACCTACGACGAGACCGGCAAGCGCGATCCCTTCCGCAGCTTCCTGATGGAGCGCGCCGGGCGGATGGCGCTCCAGAAAGAGGTCCGCGGACCGCTCGAGCAGTTCGATCTCTCGCAGCTCGCGCTCGAGGCGGTGGTCTGGCAGACCGGGAACGCGCGCGCGCTCATCGTCGACCCGTCGGGCGAGACCTACATCGTCGCCGAGGGGGCGAAGATCGGGAAGAACGAGGGTCGCATCATCGCGATCGAGGACAGTCTGGTCCGTGTCAAGGAGACGTACATCGATTACCTGGGTCGTGAGACGACCAAGGACATCGAGTTGCGGATGCGTCGGAACGAGGGGGGATGAGTTCCATGGCAGCCAAGGGTCGAATCCTGGTCGCGGGGGCGTGGGGCGCCGCTGCATTCGCGTTGGGAGTCCTGGCGTGCGCCGGGACCGCGATGCACGACGAGTCGTCTGCGGCCGCGTCCGAGCAGGTCAAGGACGTCGTGGTCGAGTCCGAGCCCGGCCTCTCTCGCGTGACGCTGGTCGGCCTCTCGGACCCGGTGTTCACCGCGTTCCAGCAGGCGGATCCGGATCGGCTGATGGTCGATCTGACCGGCGTGGCGTGGCAGGCGTCGAAGGACGCCGTCGAGGTGAACGACGGGACCATCCGCGAGGTGACGGTCGCTCCCTTCGCCAGCGGCTCCGAGGAGCCGATGCTGCGCGTCCAGCTCTCGCTGGTGTCGGCTGCCGATTACGACGTGCGGCCCGGGCCGAAGGGCCTCGTGATCGAGGTGTCGCCGCTGGCCGAGATGGGCGCACTCGACGAGCCCCACCACGACGCGATGGCGAGCGATGTCGATCCCTGGTCGCAGCCCGCCGCGCCGACGACCGAGGCCGAGGCGGCGACGCCGCCGCCGGCGGCGGCGTCCGACGGGATCGCGACCGACGCGCCCGCCATGAACGGCCCCGCGCCGCGCCCCGCCTCGACCTTGGAGCGTGTCGAAGCCGCGAAGGCCGGCAACGGCGTGGTGATCCACCTGGTGGCCGACGGCAGCGTCGACAACGCCGCGAGCTTCACGCTGTCCGACCCGCCGCGGCTCGTGATCGACCTCGCGGGCGTGAAGAGCGTCGTGAAGAAGAAGGAGGTCGCCGTCGGAGGCGGACTCGTGCAGCGGGTGCGCATCGGCGCCCACGATGACAAGGTGCGCGTGGTCCTGGACGGCGCCGGCAAGGGCGATCCCTTCGACGGCCGCCGCGTGGTGCCCGTTCCGAGCGGGCTCGTGATCGCTCTCGGCGAGGGCGCGGAGGTCGAGGCCGCGATGGCGAACGCCACCGCGGACGTTCCGATCGCCGCCGCACCGGCGCGCGGCGCGTCGGGCCCCAGCGCGCCCGCGCAGACCGCGGCGTCGCCCGAGGCCGGGCCGGCGCATGCGAGCGCCACCGCGATCGAGGGCGTCGCCTTCGAGCCGCAGGCCGACCGCGACCGCGTCCTGGTGCGCGGCGAGCAGGCGGTCGACTACATCGTCTACGAGCCGGATCCCGACACCGTCGTGTTGAGCCTCACGAACGCGACGCTCGAGCCGGGCGCCGCCGTGCGGATCGCGCCGGACAAGCCCGGCCCGGTGTCGCTGGTGACGGCCTTCGAGCAGCCGGACATGAAGACGCCGGAGGTGCGCGTCGTGATGAAGCGCGCCGCGAACCTGAAGCCCGCCGTCACGCGTGAGGGCTCGACCTTGGTGGTCGAGTTCCCGCACGAGGGCCAGGCCTCGCCGCCGCCGGTGCTGGCGCTCGCCGACGCGCAGACGAATGCGTCGGCCGCCTCGCCGGCGAGCCCCGCGACGCTCCACTCCGCGGTCTCGAACCTGGCGGAGAACGGCAGCGCGCCGCTCGCTTCCGCGGCGGTGGCGCCGGCCTCGACCGCGTCGGGCGGTCACGGCGCGAGTCCGGGCGCCGTCGACGAGCCGGCCTCGATCGACATCCTGAACGAGGGTGGCCTGATGGACGGCAAGCAGTACGTCGGCCGCCGCATCTCACTCGACTTCAAGGAGGTCGAGATCGCCGACGTGCTGCGCCTGATCGCCGAGGTCTCCGACCTCAACGTGATCGCCGGCGACGAGGTGAAGGGCAAGGTGACGATCCGCCTCGTGGACGTTCCCTGGGACCAGGCCCTCGACGTCATCCTGCTCACCAAGGGCCTCGGCTTCGCGCGCATCGGCAACGTGCTGCGCATCGCCGCGAGCGACGTGCTCTCCCAGGAGGAGGAGCTCCGACTCCAGGAGCGCCGCGCCAAGGAGAAGCTCGAGGACCTCGTCGTCAAGCTCCAGCCGGTCAACTATGCCGACGTCAAGGAAGTGTCGACGATGGTGACCAAGCTGCTGACGGAGCGCGGGTCGGTCAACACCGACAAGCGCACCAACACGCTGATCATCAAGGACATCGCCTCGGTGATCGACGAGGCCACCGCGCTCGTGAAGGCGGTGGACACGATGACGCCGCAGGTGATGATCGAGGCGAAGATCGTCGAGGCGAACCTCGACTTCTCGCGCGAGCTCGGCGCCGTGTGGAACTTCGGCACCAACCCGCTCACCGAGTCGACCCTCGGCGGACGCGACTACGTGTTCAACCAGGGCGACAAGGGAAACGGGAACCAGCTGGTCCTCGGCAATCCGATCACGGCGGCGCCGACGGGCCTGATCAACCTCGCGGCCTCCGTGATCGACTCGAAGTTCAACTACGAGTTGCAGATCCAGGCGGCCGAGAGCAACGGCGACGGCAAGGTGATCTCGAGCCCGCGCGTGGTCACGGTCGACAACGGCCCCGCCCAGATCGAGCAGGGCGTGTCGATCCCGTTCCAGACCACGCAGAACGGCGACACGAACCTCGAGTTCGTGGACGCCGTGCTGAAGCTCAAGGTCACGCCGCACATCACGGCGGACAAGAGCATCGTCATGCAGGTCGAGGTCTCGCGGAACGCGCCGGACAGCAGCGTGTTCACCTTGACCGGCTCGCCCGCCATCGCCAAGAACGACGTCAAGACCGAAACCCTCGTGAAGGACGGTCAGACCTTGGTACTCGGCGGCATCTACGTGGTGGACAAGTCGGAGAAGCAGTCGCGGATGCCGTACCTGCACAGCATTCCGTTCATCGGGAACCTGTTCAAAGAGCAAGAGGTGAGCGACAGCCGCAAGGAGCTGCTCATCTTCGTGACGCCGCGCGTGGTCGAGTCGCCGACCATCGCGAGCTGACGCAAGCGACCGCGTAGCGGTCGCGCGCAGTGAGCCGGAGGCGAACGAAGTTCAGAGGATGAGACCCGGCGGGCGAGGGCAACCTTGCCCGCCGGCGTCTCGCTGAACCTATACTCGCCCCGTGCCGCGCGCGATCTGGCTCGTGGGGATGATGGGAGCGGGCAAGTCGACGCTCGGCCCGCTGCTCGCGCGCGCGCTGCGCCGGCGCTTCGTGGACGCCGACGTCGAGATCGAGCGCCGTGCGGGCTCTCCCATCGCGGAGATCTTCGCGAGAGAGGGTGAGGCGGGCTTCCGCGCGCGGGAGCGCGCCGAGCTCGACGCGCTCGGCGGCAGCGGGGCGGTGGTCGCGCTCGGCGGCGGCGCGATCTCGCAGCCCGGCGCGCCGGAGCGCCTGGCCACGCAGGGCACCGTCGTCTATCTGCGCGCGCGAGTCGACACCTTGCTCGCGCGCGTCGGCCATGCGAGGGCGCGCCCGCTGCTCGCAGGGCTCGCACCCGCCGAGCGGCGCGCGCGCCTCGAGGCCCTGCTGGCCGAGCGCAAGCCCGCCTACGAGACCGCGCGCATCGTCCTCGACACCGACGAGGCGTCGGCGCCGCGCCTGGTCGCGCAGCTCGCGGAGCGCATCCGCGCGATCGAGTCGGAAGGGCCGGCCGCGCCCCGTCGGGTGGAGGTCGAGCTCGGCGAACGCTCCTACGCGGTGGAGATCGCGAGCGGCAGCCTCGACGGCCTCGGCGCTGCGGTGGCGGCCGTGGTGCGCGCGCGCCGGGCCGTGCTCGTGACGGTTCCTCCGGTGGGCCGCCGCTTCGCGCCGCGCGCGCTGCGCTCGCTGCGCGCTGCCGGCTTCTCGGTGGCGCGCATCGAGGTGCCGGACGGCGACGCCAGCAAGAATCTACGCCAGGTCTCGCGCATCTACGCCCGGCTGCTCGCGCTCGGCGCCGACCGGGACAGCGCGCTCGTGGCCCTCGGCGGCGGCATGGTGGGCGACCTGACCGGCTTCGCCGCCGCGACCTTCCTGCGCGGCATCCCGTTCGTGCAGGTGCCGACCTCGCTGCTCGCGATGGTCGACGCGAGTGTCGGAGGGAAGACGGGAGTGAACCTGCCCGAGGGCAAGAACCTGGTGGGCGCCTTCCACCAGCCGCGGCTCGTGTGGATCGACCCGGCCCTGCTGGCGAGCCTGCCGGCGCGCGAGCTGGCGGCGGGGTTCGCGGAGGTTGTCAAGAAGGCGGCGATCTGGGACGCCGATCTCTTCCAGACGCTCGAGCGGGACGCGGAGTCGCTCCGGGGGCTCGACCGCGTGGGCCTCGAGTCGGTGATCGAGCGGGCGGTCCGGATCAAGGCCGAGGTGGTGAGCCGGGACGAACGCGAGCAGGGCCTCCGCATGCTGCTCAATTTCGGGCACACGCTCGGTCACGCCGTCGAGGCGCTCCAGCGCTACCGCGGGCTGTTGCACGGGGAGGCGGTTGCGATCGGCATGGTGTTCGCCGCGCGCCGCTCCGAGGCGCTCGGCCACGCACCGCCCGGCACTGCGAATCGCCTCGAGGCGCTGTGCCGGCGCTTCGAGCTGCCGACCGAGCCGCCGGCGTTCCCGCGCCGGGCTTATCTCGCGGCGCTGCGCGTCGATAAGAAGAGTCGAGACTCTCGCATTCGCTTCGTGGTGCTCGAGGGAATCGGGCGCGCGCGGACGGTGCCGCTGCGAGCCGACGAGCTCGCGGCGGCGCTGCCGCCGGGAGCGAGAGCACGTCGGGACGGGTCGGGGAAACGGCGCGCGAAGAGCTCGCGAGGCTAGGCGCGGGAAGGAGGAACGCGAGTGGCGGAGATCGAGGCCGAGCGCCTCTCCGAGCTCCAGGCGCGGGTCGCCGAGGACCCGGCCGCGCCGGGCTTCGCCGCGCTCGCCGAGCTGCACCGGCGCGCCCGCCGCTTCCTCGAGGCCGAGCGCGTGCTGCGCGCGGGGCTCGACCGTCGCGGCGACGCGAACGACGCGCGGGCGCTGCTCGCGCTCGTGCTCTGGGACCAGGGTCGCGACGACGAGGCGCGCGGCGAGCTGTCGCGCATCGGCGCGCGCATCCTGGCCGCGCGTGCTGCCGCGGCCGCCGACGACGCAGCGCTGAGCGACGCCGAGCTGGAGGTCGCCTTCGCGGAGGCCGAGACCGATGCCGACGCGCTGATCGATCCGGATCGCGTGGCCGCGGAGGCGATCGAGCGCGCCGACGCCGGCGCGCACGAGGGCCTGCGCGAGGACGCGGAGGCGGCGGACGTGCCGGGTCAGGCATTCGTCACGGAGACGATGGCGCGCCTGCTCGACCGGCAGGGCGACGCGCGCGGCGCCGCGCGCATCCGCGCCGCTCTCGCGGCGGAGAACCCGCCGCCGCGCGACAGGCGACGCATGCGCGTGCAGCAGCGCGCGCGCACGGTCGCGGTACTCGAGCGTTGGCTCGCCAACCTGCGGAGAGACTGGGCATGAGCTTCGAGGCGATCCTCCAGGACATCGTGACCTCGTGTGGCGGCGGCATTGGCGCCGCGCTGATGGGCAGCGACGGCATCCCGATCGCGGAGTTCGTCGCACCGCAGGCGGAGGGCGCCCCGCTCGCCGACGACATCGGCGTCGCAGGCGTCGAGTTCGGGCGGATCCTCGAGGAGACGCGGAAGGCCTCCGACGCCCTCGGCGGCGGCGCGGTGGTCGAGACGCTCGTGGTGCTCGCGCGCTTCAGCCTGCTCTTCCGCGGCGTGGACGACGAGACCTTCCTCGTCGTCGCGCTGACACCGGATGGCAACCTCGGCAAGGCGCGCTATCTCATGCGCCGTCATCTGTTGGCGATCCGCCAGGAGCTCTGAGCCGGGCATCGTTCGGGGGACCCAGCATGGCCGATGCGCCGCGCGTCCTCGTCCTCCACGGCCCGAACCTCAACCTGCTCGGGACGCGCGAGCCCGCCATCTACGGCACCGCCACGCTCGACGACATCCACGCCGAGCTCACCCTGGTGGCCAAGGCGCGCGGCGCCGAGCTCGAGTTCTTCCAGTCGAACCACGAGGGCGCCCTGATCGACCGCATCCAGGAGGCGCCGAGCTGGGCCGACGCGATCCTGATCAATCCGGGCGGGCTGACGCATACCAGTGTGGTGCTACGCGACGCGCTCGCGGCCACGGGCCTGCCGGTGGTCGAGGTGCACCTCTCGAACGTGTTCGCGCGCGAGCCCTTCCGGCACCATTCCTACGTGTCGCCGATCGCGCGCGGCGTGGTCGCCGGCTTCGGTCCGACGAGCTACCGGCTCGGCCTCGAGGCACTGCTCGGCCTCGTTTGAGTGTTGTTCGATGGCCCCGCGGGTTCCTCAAGGGGCCTGTCCGGCAACCGATAGGTAGGGGAACGCCGGAACGCTCCGGCGTCGCGCAACCTCTCCGACCCGACGGCGGCTCCCGGTGGCAGCGGACAAGCGAAAAATCCTCGAAAGCGCGCGCAAGTACGCGCAGAAGGGCGCGAAGGACAAAGCGCTCAAGGAGTACCAGAAGCTCGTCAAGCTCGATCCGAAGGACGCGAAGCTCCGCCTCGAGATCGGTGACTCATATCGGCGTTGGGGGCAGGTCGAAGAGGCGATCGACACCTACCAGAAGGTCGCCGATCAGTACATGCGCGAGGGCTTCGACGCGCGAGCGGTCGCGGTCTTCAAGCAGCTCCTCTCGCTCGATCCGAACCGCCACGCCGCCTACGAGCCGCTCGCGGACCTCTACGAGCGCATGGGCCTGACGTCCGAGGCGATCAGTGCGCTCCAGACGGCCGCCGACGGCTACCACAAGCAGGGCAAGAAGCGCGAGGCGCTCGAGCTGCTGCGCAAGATGGCGACGATCGATCCGAGCAACACCACGAGCCGGATCAAGGTCGCGGAGCTGCTGCGCCAGGAGAACCTGCACGCGGAGGCGGCCACCGAGTACGAGCAGGTCGCCGCGGAGCTCGAGCGCCAGGGCGACTTCGACGCCGTCGCCAACGTCTACCGGCGCCTGCTCGAGCTCGACCCGAAGCGCGACTCCGCGCTCGGCGCCTTCGGCCGCGCGCTGCTGCGACAGGGCAAGGCGCCCGAGGCCGAGAGCGTCGCGAAGCGCGCGATCGCCGCCAACGCGGAGGAGCCGGCGCACTACGAGCTGCTCGCCGAGTCCTACCGCGTGCAGAAGCGCGAGGACATGCTCGCGCACGCGTATCAGCCGCTCGTCGATCTCTACCACAAGCGCGGCGACGAAGAGCAGGCGCGCGCGTTGATGCAGCGCTTCCTGCCGCAGAAGGAGTTCACCGCCGAGATGGCGAGCGGCTTCGAGCCGCTACGGGACGACGCGCCGCACCCGGAGAACGCGCGCGGGCTCGAGGCCCGCGACGACTCGCCCTTCTCGGACGAGGGATTCGAGGCTGACGATCTCGAGGCGGACATCGAGCTCGACGAGTCGCTCGCGATCTCGTCGCCCGAGATCGAGCTGACGCGCGTGGCCGACTCCGACTCCGAGCCCGACGACTCCGAGCCGGTGATCGAGCAGCCCGAGGGCGACCCGGACCAGCTCCTCGCCGAGGCGAGCGTCTATCTGCGCTACGGCAAGAGCGACAAGGCGATCACGCATCTGCAAGCGATCCTCGTGGGCCACCCGACCCACCGCGGCGCGCTCGAGAAGCTCGGCGAGGCCTTCGTGGAGCGGGGCGAGCCCGATCGCGCGGTCGAGCTGTGGGTGCGCGCCGCGAAGACGGCGAAGGCCGAGGGCGCGACGGAGTTCGCGAGCCTGCTGCGCGATCGCATCGCGGCGCTCGATCCGAAGGCCGCGGCGGCGCTCGGTCCGGCGCCCGCGGCGAAGCCGGCGCCGGCGGAGCCGAAGGCGACGAAGGTGGAGCTGCGGCCGGTGCCGAGCGAGCCGAAGCCGGCCGCGAAGAGCGCGCCGAAGCCTCGGCCGCAGGTCGAGATCGATCTCAGCGACGAGGAAGAGGTCGACCTCGACGTCGATCTCTCGGAGGTCGAAGCGGACGTCGCGGGGCACGACGAGGACGGGTCGGCGCTCGCGCCGACCGAGGACGAGGCGGCGCCGAGCCTCGAGAAGGCCGCCGACACCGGAATCGAGGGACAGAGCCTCAGCACGGCGACGACCCAGCAGATCCTCGAGGATCTCGAAGAGGCCGACTTCTACATGGAACAGGGCCTCACCGACGAGGCCGAGCGGCTCTTCAAGGGCGTGCTCGCGATCGCCCCCAATCACCCGCGCGCGCTGGTGCGGCTCGGCGAGCTCGCGGCCGCGCGCGGCGCGGATCCGGGCTCGACAGGATCCGGTGTCGTCGGGCCCGCGGCGAGGCGAGCGCCCGCGCCCGCTCCGGCGCGCGAGGCGCCGCCGCCGCCGCGCGCGCGCGCCGCAGCGCCGAAAGAGCTCGCGGTCGAGGAGCCGGCGGTCGACGATCTCTCGATCGACGTGGACGTCGCGCCGGCCGCACAGGGCGCCGACGTGGCCGACGACGAGATCGCCGCGGCCTTCTCGCTCGACACCACCGAGGATCTCGGTGAGAGCGAGTCCGCCTCCGAGGTCGAGCGCGATGCCGCGGGCGACACACCGGTCGCGCCCGAGGCGCGGCTGCGCGCGCAGCCCCCGGCCGCGCCCGAGCCCGCGCCGCCGGTGCGCGTCTCCGAGCCGGTTGCCGCGCAGGCCGCCGCGCCGACGCCGGCACGCGTCGCGCCCGCGCTCGCCGAGCCGCAGGAGACGGGCGACTTCGATCTCGCTGCCGAGCTCTCCGACGCTTTCGACGATCCGAACGAACGCTCGACCTCCGGCGGCGACGTCGACTTCGAGACCGTCTTCGCGGCCTTCAAGCGCGGAGTCTCCGAGACGCTCGACGAGGGCGACTACGAGGCGCACTACGACCTCGGCATCGCGTACAAGGAGATGGGGCTCTGGGACGACGCGATCGCCGAGTTCCACATCGCGATGGGCAATCCGGCGCGCGAGACCGAGTGCGTGCACCTGATCGGCCTCTGCGGCATCGACTCGGGCCGGCCCGAGATGGCCGCCGATCAGCTCCAGCGCCTGCTGAAGAAGCCCGGCCTGGTGAAGGACCAGGCCCTGGTCGTGCGCTTCGACCTCGGCCGCGCGCTCGCGGCGCTCGGTCAGCGAGACGCTGCCCGCGCCGCCTTCCAGGCCGTGATGGCGCAGGACCCGAAGTTCCAGGACGTCGCGCAACACCTCGCCGCGCTCGACGCGCCCGCCGCGAAGCCGGAGTCGACGTCGGACGACTCGGGCTTCGAGTCCTTCGACGACATGCTCTCGGAGATCTCGGAAGACGACCAGGAGGAGAAGCCGGATCCCGCCGGCGAGTCGTTCGAGGAGCCGGCGCCCGAGCCGGACCCCGAACCCGAACCCGAGCCCGTCGCGGCCGAGCCGGAGCCCGAGCCCGAGCCTGCGCCGAAGCCCGCGCGTCCGGCGCCCGCGCCGCGCCGCGAGCCTGCGCGCGCGCCGTCGCCGCCTCCGTCCGGAGGCGCGAAGCGCAAGAAGAAGATCTCCTTCCTTTGAGGAGCTGACGAGTCGTGGAGCACCTGCATCACTTCGGACTGTCCGAGGATCCGTTCCGCAACGATCACCTCGAGCGCTTCCTGCACGAGTCGCCGCCGCAGCGGGACGCGCAGCGGCGACTCGAGCGCGCGGTGCGACAGGGGCGCGGTCTCGCGCTGCTGACGGGTCCCGTCGGCAGCGGCAAGACCACCGTCGCGCGCGCTCTCTTCGAGAGCCTCGAGGACGAGGCCTTCGAGGCGCGCATGATGGTGGTGCTGCGCGCGAGCGCCGACTTCCGCTGGCTGCTCGGTCGCCTCGCCGCCGAGCTCGGCGTCGAGGCGCCGGCGACGGAGCGCGAGGCCCTGATGCTCCAGCTCTACGAGAAGCTCGCGATCGTTCGCGAGGACGGCCGACACGCCGTGGTGATCGTGGACGAAGCGCAGGCGCTCGCCCGCGGCGGCGCGCTCGAGGAGGTCTCGGCGCTCGTGAAGCTCGAGTACGACGAGCGGCGCCTCCTGTCGGTCGTGCTCGTGGGGACGCCCCAGCTCGACGCCGCGATCGCGAGCGACCCGCAGCTCGCGCACCATCTCGACGCGCGCGTCGCGTTGCGCGCGCACGACGCGGAGGAGGCCGGCGCCTACCTGGCGCACCGTCTCGAGAGCGCGGGCGGACAGCTCGATCTGCTGCTGCCCGGCGCGGTGGCCGCGCTGCAGCAGCTCGGCGGCGGCTGGCCCGGTCGCATGAACACGCTGGCCGACAACGCGCTCTACGAGGCGTTCCTCGCCGGTCGCGCCCAGGTGACCCGCAGCGAGGTCGAGCGCGCCGCGGCGTCGCTCGGCTGGGCGAGCGAGCTCACCGCTCCGGAGAGTCCGGCGCCGACCGCGGCTCGCAGCGCGCCGGCCCCCGCGCGCGGCGTAGCGGAGGTCACGAGCCCCGAGCACGACGTCGAGCTCGAAGCGGCCTTCGAGCCGGCCCCGCCGCCGCGCGCCATGCGACGACCGGTGCCGGAGCGCGCGGCCGCGGGGCGCACGACGGTCGCGTGGTCGGCCAGCGAGCGTGGTCCGCGCCCGCCGCCGAAGCTCGAGGACGCGGTCGACGAGCTCTTCACGGAGCTGATCGAAGAGGAGTAGTGGGGCCGCCAAGGGGCGAGGCAGAGATCCCCTGCGGCAGCCATCTGTTCCTCCTCGGGGACCTCTGTCCCCTACCTGCGCGCGAAGCGCTCTCGACGCCGCGCGGGCTCGTTCGCTCAGTGGCGCGCGCCGCGCGAGTCGAGCCGCGCGCGCAGGCGCGCGAGCGCGGCGTTGCCGGGCTCGATCGCGGCGGCCGCATCGAGCTGCGCGCGCGCTTCGTCCGGGCGTCCGGCGCGAGCGAGGGCGCGCGCGAGGTTGAGTCGCGCGGAGAGATCGCCCGGCGCGTGGCGCACCACCTCCGCGAAATCGCCCGCGGCCTCGAGCGGTCGTTCCTGACGCATCCGCGCGTAGCCGCGAAACGCGAGCAGCTCGGGATCTCCCGGCGTGGCGGCGAGCGCGTCGCTCGCGACGATCTCGAGGGCCGACGCCTGATCGAGATCCGCGAGCGCGCGCAGGTACGCGAGCAGGAGCGAGAGTCCGTAGCGGTGGAGCGCGGCCTGCGGACCCGGTCCGGCGCGCGGCAGGAAGGGGGCGCGCCCGGGTCCCCAGTGGCCGGATGGGTCGATCCGCGGAAACGGCGCCTCGGCGTCACGGCGCACGAACACGGTGGCCTGCGGATCGACGAACGCGAGCTGCCAGCCGGGATCGTGTGCGAGCAGGCGGCGCAGCCGCGGTGTCGCGAAGGTCAGATTCGAGAGCACGACGCTGCGGAAACCGAACTCGGAGTCGAGGCGTTGCCACGCCTCCGGGCCCGCGATCGCGGCGCGGTAGCGTGCCAGCAGTGGCGCCGAGAGGTTCCGCGTGTCGATGAAGAGCTGCGTCTGCGGTCGCAGCGCGTCGATCAGGTAGCCGCCGAGGGCGATCTCGTTGAAGACCGGCCCCGGCGCGCGCTGCTCGCGCAGGTACGCCGCTGCGGCGGGCGCCGAGAACTCGGGTCGCACGGAGCTGAAGCCCGAGCGACCCGGATCGCCGTCGAGCGCGCGGCGCGAGGTCCACAGCGCCGTGGCCGATGCGAGCAGCAGCGCCGCCGCGAGCGCGCTCGCCGAGATGTGGACCGCGCGCAGCCAGGGACGCCGCAGTGCGCGGAGTCGCTCCGCCAGACGCGGTGAGAGATCGGCCAGGTTCGCGAGCGTGATCCATGCGGTCGCGAGCGCGAACACCGAGACGAAGCGATTGGCCGACGCTCCGAGCAGCGCGGTGCCGACGAAGATCGCGACGCGGGCCAGGCGCCGCGGCGTGCGTGTGAGCACGAAGCTCGCTGCGCCGATCGCGACGAAGAGCGCGTGCGTCCACGCGCTCGCGTCGAGCCCGGCGGCGTAGGTCGGCTGCCACTCGACCAGCGGGTTCGATGCCGCGCCGCTCGCGCTCGCGCCGAGTGCGCGCGCGAAGGCGAAGGCTCCGCGCAGACGCTCGAGGCCGAGCGGCGGAGTCGCGAACGACGTGATCGCGAGCAGCGGACCGAGCACGAGGAGCGGAGCCGCCGGCGAGAGTTGCTCGCGAGATCCCGCCTCGTGTCCGGCACGCCGGGCGTCCAGCCAGTCGCCGAGGCCGAAGGCGAAGCCGACGAAAAGCCCCAGCGGATAGCCGCCGTGAAGGTTCGACCAGAGCGCCTGGAGCGCGGCGAGGATGGCGACGCGACCCCAGCCGAGCGGAGACGGTCGGTCCAGAAGCGCGAGAAACACGACCAGCAGCAGGCAGGTCGCGAGATCCGCGCGCGGCGTGAAGCGGCTGGCCGAGGCCGCGAGCGCCATGGCGACGACCGCCGTGTTCACGAGCCCGAACCGATCGAGGCGCGCGCGGCGGAAGACCAGGACCGCGATCCCGCCGACGCAGAGCGCCGATGCGATCGCGATGCCTGCGAGCCCGAAGTGTCGGTCGAGTTCGGCGAGCGCGACCGTCCAGAGCCAGGAATGGGTGACCCACGTGCGCTGGATCTCGCCGCTCGTCACCCAGGTCGCGCGCTCCGACGACGTGTAGAGGAACGGGTCGCGCTCGGGGATACCGCCGCGCTCGAGGATCACGTCGCCGCTCGCGAGGTACCACCAGAAGTCCTCGTTGCCGACGTAGCCCGCGGTGTAGGCGGACGACGTCAGTAGCAGCGCGATCAGCAGGGGCAGGGCGCGCGCGTTCACGCGGCGCACTCTGCCGCGAGTCGGACGACCTCGCAGCCGCCCGCGACGAAGTCAGGCGTCTAGCGGCGTTCGGTCGGCCTCTCGGATGACCGAGCGGTCGTGACGGGCGTGCAGGCGAGCTGGGTCACCAGGCCGACCGGGTCGCAGCCCTGCGCGATCGAGGTCGCGAACTGCTGGAGCCAGATCGGAGCGGCGGTCATGAGCTGGCCGTCCGGTGCGAACGTCCCGAGCTGCTGGACCGTCGTCAGCGACACCAGGAGCGCGGCGACGCGCACCCACCACTTCCGCCAGCCTTCCCCTCGGTTGGTCGCGACGGCGAGCACGCCGCCCACGACGAACCACCAGGCGATGGACCACACGTACCAGTTCATCGCGGCCCCCCGTTTCTCCCTCGGTGAACGAGCGAAGTCCACCGTCCCTCTCCACGGTGGACCCCTAGCTGGAGCAGCGGCCGCAGTCCCCTTCCGAACGAGCGCGTGAGCTATCACCGATCGGTGCAGATGCGTCTGTGATGCAGCGCACATTTTGACCGAGACGACCCGGCGCGCGAGACCCGTTCGGGGAATTCTTCGAATTTTTTGCCAGAGCACGACGCAAGGCAACGCAACATGACGCCGCCAATCGATGTTTGATGCGAACATCGAATCCTTTTCTCGAAGTCGCGGAGTCTCTCTCGCCCGTCCTTCACCTAGGAGGGGATGGGGTCTCCCCCACGCACGCTCTCGACAGGTACCGGGTCGACGTGCGAGGTTGAATGGGCAGCCGCAGGTGTTTCCCCCTTGACCGAGCTGGCCCCCTCCAGGACCGCAGCGCACCGACATCAGTGGCTCCGCGATGGCCGCCTGATGGACGTCTGCACGACCTGCCCGGCGGCACGGCCCCGCTCGCGTGTCGCGCAGGGCTTCTCGATGCTGGCCTTCGGCCTCGGTCTGCTGGCCCTGTTCGGCATGATCGCGCGCATCTCGTTCAGCGACGGGCGCGTCGCGCTCGCGAGCTGCTCCTCGGCCGTGCATCACGCGTACTCGAAGAGCCCCGGCGCCGGCTGCTGAGTCCGGACCGGTCCGTGCGGAGGGCTCTCCCGGACGAACCGGAGCCCGGCTCGTACAGTTGGTTCCGGATGAATCGGTCGCCGGATCGGCGCGCGCGTCGCCTCGTCGCCATGGCTCTGTTGCTGGTGGGCTCCGCGGTCTCGGCCGGCCCGCAGGACGACGCGATGCGGCTGCGGCTCGACAACGGCGAGATCGTGGTCGACGTCGCGCCCGGTGAGCCGATGCCGTTCCTCACGATGCAGGGCGTGGTCGATGCGGCGCCCGCGCTCGTGTGGGACGTCGTCTCCCACTGCGGACTCTACCGAGGCCGCATGCCGCGAATCGTCGACAGCGAGGAGCTCGCGCCGGCCGGCGGCTTCGTGCGCTGCCGCACGGTCGTCGAGACCGTGTGGCCGATGAGCAACCTCACTTCGATCACGCGCGCCGTCCACACGGTGGGTCCCGGTGTGTGGAAGCGCGAGTGGGCGCTCGAGAGCGGCGACTTCGTGTTCAACGAGGGAAGCTGGACGCTGACTCCATTCGATGCGGCAGCCACGCGGACCTTGGTCGTGTACCGGCTCCACGCGGAGGCGAACGTGCGCGTGCCACGGGTCATGCAGCAGGTGGCCCAGAAGCACGCGCTGCCGGAGACCCTCGCGGCGGTCCGCCGCGTCGTCGCGGGGATCGCGAAGCGAGATTGACGCGTCGCGTGGCTACGCTCGCGTCTCCACGTCCGTGGCGGCGCCGAGCTCCTCCGCGTCGACGCGATCGAGTGTCGACGTCCCGACGCTCACGCGTCGAGCGGTAGAGTGCAGAGCATGTCGAGAATTCCCGCGGAGTCGAGCGCCGGCCGCTATGCGGATCTGCGCGGCATCCGAATGTACTACGAGCTTGCCGGCGAAGGCGCGCCTCTGCTCCTGCTCCACGGTGGCGCCGGGGATTGCCGGCAGTTCGATCGCCAGCGTCCGGACTTCGCGACGCGCCATCGCCTGATCCTTCCGGATAGCCGAGCCCAGGGGCGCAGCAGCGACGGCCCCGGACCGCTCACCTATCACGAGATGGCCGAAGACATCGTGGCGCTGCTCGACCGCCTCGGGATCGCGCGCGCCGACGTGATGGGCTGGAGCGACGGCGGCAACGTCGGCATCGACCTCGCGATCCACCACCCGGATCGCATCGGGCACCTCGTCACCTTCGGCTCGAACTTCTCCCCGGACGGACTCGAGCCGGACGCGGTCGAATGGAACCGCACCGCGACCGCCGAGAGCTTCGGCCCGGAGATGAAGGCCGGCTGGACGGCGCACAACCCCGAGCCCGACCACTACGAGGCCGCCATGAACAAGATCCTCGAGATGTGGCGGACCGAGCCGAAGTTCACGGCGAGCGAGCTCGCCAGCATCCGCGCCCCGACGCTCGTGTGTGCCGGCGAGCGCGACGTCGTCCGGCGCGAGCACACCCTGGCGCTCGCCGCGGCGATTCCGGGAGCCGAGTCGTGGATCGTCCCGGGCGCATCGCACGGCGCCATGCTCGAGCGGCCCGAGCTCGTGAACCCGCGCGTGCTCGCCTTTCTCGCGCGCGTGCCGCTGCGCTGAGACGCGGATCGCTTCAGAAGGTCGGCAGCGGCGTCGGCCCGAAGAAGATTCGCACGAACCTTTCCCGGCCGATCAGGCGGACGAGCTCGCGGATCGTGCAGTACATCACGATCAGCAGGAACAGGATGATCTGGACCGCCCAGAAGTGCGGCCACACGATCTCGGACAGCAGCATCGCGTTGCCGGCGGCGATGCCGCCCGCTTGCCGGCTGAATTCGACGAGCTGCTCCAGGTAGTGGATGACGCCGGCGATCAGCAGGTAGATCGTGGTCTTCCAGGTCACGTTGAAGGCGAGCGGCTTGTCCGGATAACGATTGACCATCGGCAACAGGTCCGCGATCAGGACCGCCTTGCCGAGGATCAGCGCCGCGACCGCAATCGAGATCGTGGATGTGATCGGCGGCATCTCCGACGCCCTGGCCATCAGCACGCGGATGAATGCGACGATGTGCAGCGCGACGAAGAAGAAGATCGTCGGCGGCAGCACCGCGAAGAACTCCTCCTTCAGCTTTTCGAGTGCTCGATGCATTTCGTACCAGCCCCCTTCGTGCTGATTGTTCATCGAATCGCCGTCGCCGCCCAGACGCGGCCCGAAAATCGAGAGCGCCCTCACGCCAGCGCGCGAGAGCGCTCTCGGAATCTGGGCCGCGAGACGGGCTTGGGTCTTCGCTCAGGGACAGGCGAAGGCGCTCGTGATCCCGGGCGGGAACTATGCTCTATATCCCGAAGCGCGAGTGTCAGTTCTTGATCTGCGCCCTAACACACCTGCGGCGGGCGTCGTCGTCCTTGATCTTGCTGCAATCGACGTTTGCGTCGTCGGTCTTTGCGATCCAGCTTCTTTTCGCGGCACTTCTGGCGTGCATCGTCGTCGTCGAGCTTGCTGCAATCGACGTCGTTATCGGCATAGACGTTGGCCGATCGGCGCGGGCGTTCCCGATCGGACCCGGATCCGCATGGGCGAGCACCGGCGCTGCGAGCAGGAGCATGACGACTTGCAGGATCGAAGCGCGCATCGAGCGGGGCATCTCGGCAATCCTCTCTCGGTTGAGTTCGAACGAAGCTGTCACACGGCGCGCCGTCCTCTGGCTGTCTTCATCGTCGCGCTCTGGAAGCTCGAAGGTCCGATGAGTCGACGACTCGCCGTTCCCGAATCGCCACCGTTGTCGAACGTGTGCGATCTCGTGGCTGTCCGATTGCTGTCCGACTCATCGTGGTGTCGAAAGTAGGACGTGAAACGGTCGGAAGACAGCACCTCGGGGCGGTCGATTTCTTGGGGACGGGGAGGGGCCTCCGAGCGCTGGTGACGAGCTCTATTTCTTCGCCGGCCGCGGAGACGAGCGATTCCCGCGCCTCTGAGCTCCAGGTCGACCTCTCAGTGTCCGTGAACGACTTCGAGCGCGCCTCGGGAACCGCCGCCAGGGCCACGACTTTTTGAGGCATAGGAGGAGTTAGACTGGATCGGTTCCTGTAGGAGACGGCATGGCGAGCCTTGCGGATTGGCGCAGCGAAACACGGCCCCTGTACCGGGTGCTGTTCGAAGTCGGCCTGCTGCTCTTCGGCGGCTCGCTGTTGCTCGGATTCTGGGGCTCCTTCCGCGTGTGGGGGACGCCGCCTTCGCCGGTCTTCGACCCGCTCGCCCTGGGCAAGAAGTTCTACTTTGCGGGCGATCTCGAGAAGGCCGCGCGCGAGTTGAGGACCGCGAGCCTCGTCTATTACCTGGCTGTGGACGCCACGGCGGAGCTCGCGGATGTCTACCAGCGCACGAACGACCGCGATGCGCTGGTCCAGCTGCACGAGGCACGGGTGGCGATGCGCCCGTTCGACGCGGAGCCGCGGTTTGCGCTCGGACTCGCACTGCTGAATGCCAACCGGACCGAGGAGGGAATCGCGACCCTCGAGATCGTGCGCCGGAGCGTTCCATACCCCGGCGTCCACGAGG
>DATKND010000004.1:0-9608 GCA_035541475.1 Myxococcota bacterium
ATCGGCGCTGCGGTAGCCGCCGCCCGCCGCGATCATCGCGTCGGACCAGCGCTTGAAGTCGGCGCGATCCTCGCGCGGAACGCCAAGCAGGTCGGCGATCGTGTACATGGGCACCGGGACCGCGAGCGCTTTCACCAGATCGATCTCGCTCCGAGGCTCGATCGCGTCGAGGCACTCGCGCGCGATGCGGCGCACCGCGGGCTCGAGCTTCGCCGCCGCGGCCGGCGTGAAGGCCTGGATCACCAGCTTGCGGTGCCGGTTGTGTTGCGGCGGATCCATCTCGAGGATCGTCGGCGCCTCGTCCCTCGGGCGCATGTCGTCGACCCGCAGCCCGATCTGGATGCCGCGCGTCGACGTGAAGAGGCGGGGATTGCGCGAGACGCTCTCGATGTCGGTGTGTTTCAGCAGACACCACGCGCCGCCCGAGCCGTCGTACCACGGCACCGGATCCTCGCGACGCAGGCGCCGGAAGACCGGATGCGGATCGCCGAGGAAGAACTCGGGTCGGTCGGGAGCGAAGGTCGGGTCCACGCGCGCGCCTCCTCGTGGCCCAGCATAAGCCAGCTGGAGCGCCGCGCGTCGATGCTGACGATCCCGACTCAGCGCTTCCAGGCGACCCGCAGCACGTTCTCGTTCTCGTGGAAGCGGTAGTCGAGCTCGCCCTGATAGGCGTGGTGCACCGCTTCGCCGAGGCCGCGCGCGAGGTGCTCGTCGGTCGTCGTGACGACGAGGTCGTCGCCTTCCTGCGTCACGGCCATGATCCGCTTCAGCGGATGCTCCTTCTTCTCGCGCTGCTCGACGTGTCGCACGAGGCTACGGATCTCGTCGGCGTGGCTCTTCGCGAAGTCCCCGGAGAGGCGCACGATGCCGGCGGGATAGCCGTCCGCGATGCGGCGGCACGCGGGGCACTCGGCGCGCGCGGCGTCGGCGGGCGGCGCGCCCCAGGTCCAGCGCCCCTTCCGGTACATCGCGCCACAGGTCGGACACGCGCTCGGGTCGGCGAGCTTCTTGCGCGTCGCGTACGGATCCTTCTCGTCGGCGTGGTGGATGCGGTCCGTACGCGGCTGCCTCGCCGCGGAATGGGTCTTCGAGCGCTGTCGGGCCATGGGTGCTCCTCGCGATTGCGGAATCTTACCGCGCATCGGAGCACGATCCGTGCCGCCGCCCGCAGGGGCCGCCTTTCTGCTACACGGCGCTCCGCCGGAGGCGTGCGTTGACCCCCACGACCCGCGCTCCGGATCGGGTCTCGTCACCCCGAGTGGGTCGTCGCCGGCTGCGCCTTCTCGCTCGTGCTCTGGCCGGAGCTCGCGCTGCGCGCCGCGGGGCTCCGCTTCGACGAGGCGGGCGTGATCTTCGGCATCTGGGCGCCGATCGCGGCGCGCGACGACCCCGACTTCTTCTGGACGCTCCCGCCCGAGCGCTCGGAGGTGAACGTGGAAGGCTTCCCCGGTCCGGAGTTCGTGATCCCGAAGCCGGCCGGCGTCTGCCGCATGCTCTTCTTCGGCGAATCGTGCACACAGCAGGGATTCCCACGCGGCGGCGAGGCGCGGCTCTCCGCCGACCTGCCGGAGCCGCTCGACCTGCCGCGCGTGTCAGAGGCGGAGTGCCGCGAGAATCTCGCGGCGATCGGCGATCTCGTGACGCGCGCGGAGTCGTCGCTGGCGAGCTGGCGCGCCTACAACGAGGTCGTGCGCAAGCTCTCGCGCGAGCGCGGTCGGCCGTCGCTCGACCTCGCCGCGCTCGCCGACGAGGCGCCCGATCCGGACGCGATCTTCCTCGCCGACGGCATCCACTTCACGCCGCAGGGTCTCGCGTGGATCGCCGACCGGATCTCGCGCGAGATCGAGCGGCTGCTCGCCGAGGATGGCGCGGCCGCCGCCGGCCGTCGCTAGACTCGGCCTTCCGATTTTCGAGCGACGAAGGAGACGGCGATCCCATGGCGTCCGCGAGCAAGCGCAAGAAGCCGGCGAAGAAATCCCCGGCCGGCCCCAGGAGCTCCTCGAAGGCGAAGCCGCGCGCGCAGCGCAGCGCCCGCGTGACGTCGAAGAGCGGCGAGGGCTCGAACGATCTCGTCTACTCCGACATCCGCCGCTCGCTGCATGGGGCGATCCTCCGAAACCTCCGCTGAACCGAGCGGCGGCGGATTCCGCACCGCGCTCGCGCTCATCGCGATCGTCGCGGTGGGCGGCGCCGCGTACGCGAACAGCTTCCAGGCGCCGTTCGTCCTCGACGACTGGAACAACATCGTCGAGAACCCGTTCGTCCGCTGGACGAGTCTGGATCTCGAGAGCGTCCGCTTCACGATCGCGAACGCGCCGCTGCTGCGACCGGTCGCGTACCTGACCTTCGCGGCGAACCACTGGTTCGGCGGCTACGAGGTCGCCGGCTATCACGCGGTGAATCTCGCGATCCACCTCGCGAACGCGTGCTGGGTCTACGCGTTGGCGCTGCTGACCTTGCGCCGGCTCCCGACGCTCTCGCAGCAGCGGAGCCCCGCGCCGACGCAGGCTGGGGCGCCCTGGCTGGCGCTCGCCTCAGCGCTCGTCTTCGTCGCGCACCCGATGCAGACGCAGTCGGTGACCTACGTCGTGCAGCGCATGAACCTGCTCTGCGCGTTCTTCTACCTGGGGGCTCTCTACGCGTTCGTGCGCGGCCGCCTCGCGGCGTCGACCGCGCGCGCGGCCGGCTGCTTCGCATTGTCGGCCGTCTCCTTCGCCCTGGCGCTCGGGTCGAAGGAGAACGCCGCGACCTTCCCGATCGCCGCGTGGCTCTACGACTGGTACTTCCTGCGCGACCTGCGGCGCGCGCGCCGCACCTTGCTCGCGCTCGCGACGGTCGCCGTCTTCTTCGTCGCGGGCTTCTTCGCGCGCGGCGGCACGGCGCTGCTCGACTACTCGTCGCGCTCGTTCACGCTCGGCCAGAGGCTGCTGACCCAGCCGCGAGTGGTGCTCCTCTACCTCTCACTGATCGCGCTGCCGCTCCCCGGCCGCCTCAACCTCGCGCACGACTTCGCGGTCTCGCACGGCCTCCTCGATCCGCCGACCACGCTCGCGAGCCTCGTCGCGCTGGCCGCGATGGTGGCCCTCGCCGCGGCGCTCGCGCGGCGTCACCGACTCGCGTCGTTCGCGATCGCCTGGTTCCTGCTCCAGCTCGCGATCGAGTCGTCGATCTTCCCGCTCGAGCTCGTCTTCGAGCACCGCACCTACCTGCCGCTCGTCGGTGTGTGCCTGTGGCTGCCACTGCCGCTCTCGGCGCTGGCCGCGCGGCGGCCCCGCCTCGCGGCCGCCGCGACGGCGGCGCTGGTCGGCGCGCTGGCGCTCGGCACCTTCGTCCGCAACGAGACCTGGAAGAGCGAGATCGACCTCTGGACGGACGCCGTCGCGAAGAGCCCCGGCCTGATCCGAGCGCACACCAATCTCGGCGTCGCGCTCGAGCACGCAGGGCGACACGAGGAAGCGATCGCGTCCTACGATCGCGCGCTCGCCCTCGACCCCGAATCCGCCGAGCTCCACTTCGACCGCGTCTTCTCGCTGCGCGCGCTCGGACGCGAGGACGAGGCGGAGGCCGAGCTCGACCGCGTGCTGGCGCTGGACCCGCAGCACGCCGGGGCGAACCACCTGAAGGGCGAGGCGGCGTTGCGGCGCGGCGACCTCGGCACGGCGATCGCGCACCTCGAGCGCGCGATCGCCGTGAATCCGCGCGTGGCCGCGAGCCACCACCTGCTCGGCGTCGCATACCTGGCGCGCGGTGAGATCGAGCGCGCGGCGCCGCCGCTCCAGGCCGCGGCGCGCCTCGATCCGCGACTCGGGCCGGCCGCGCGGCGCGCCTTCGCGGTCGCGAGCGCGAGCCGAGGTCTCTCGCGCCTCGCGCAGGGCGACGGCGCGGGCGCCCTGCTCGACCTGCGCGCCGCGCTCGCCGCCGATCCCGACGACGCGATCGCCGCGAACGGCCTCGCGTGGATCCTCGCGACGAGCTCCGAGCCGACCTTGCGGAACCCCGAGGAGGCCGTGCGTGCCGCGGAGCGCGCCGTGCGCACGCGCCCCGAGGACCCGGGACTCCTCGACACGCTGGGCGCGGCCTACGCCTCGGACGGCCGCTTCGCCGAGGCGATCGAGACGTCGCAGCGGGCGGAGAACCTCGCGAGCGCGCAGGGCGACGACGCGCTGCGCGACCGCATCCGTGAGCGGGTCGCGCGCTATCGCGCGGGCGAGGCGTGGGTTGCGAGCCCGTAGCCCGATCCGACACTCGCCAGCGCGTTGTTAGGTGAGCGACAGGCTCTTCGACGACGCATCCTGTAACGCGAGTGCTACGAGCACGGCGACCGATGCTTCGAAGAACATGGCGCGCGGAGCGCCGCCAAGCGCCGAAGGCGCGCGCAGCGAGGCGCAGCCGAGCGGAGACAATCAGAAGGGAGTGTCGCCGACGATGGTGACGCGCTCCATCTTGCGGTGCGCGTCGATACGGTCGCGGATCACGCGGTGCTGCGTGCACCGGTTGTCCCACATCGCGATCGAGTCGGTCTCCCAGTGGAAGCGCACGCTGAAGTCGGGCTGGCTCACGTGCTCGTACAGGAACGAGAGCAGCGCGCGGCTCTCCGCCGGCTTCATGCCCTCGATCGACTTCGTGAAGACGGAGTTCACGAAGATCGCCTTGCGACCCGTCACGGGATGCGTGCGGATCACCGGGTGGACGGCGCCGTTGTCTTTGGCGAGGTCGCCGCGCTGCGCGTCGTCCTTCGCCAGGTAGTTGAAGAAGTCGCCGCCGTGCCGCGCGCGCAGGCCCGAGAGCAGCCGCTGCATCGAGTCGGAGAGCGCCTCGTGGGCCGCGTACATGCTGGCCCACATCGTGTCGCCTCCGAAGTCCGGCGCGACGGCGCAGCGGAGCACCGAGCCCATCGGCGGCTTGCGCTCGAAGGTAACGTCGCTGTGCCAGGCGTCCGCGACGAACGGGATCTTCTCGTTGCTCTCGAGCACGACGATCTCGGGATGCCCTTCGCTCTCGAGCGGTTTCAGCACCGCGTGCACGTGCAGGTCGCCGAAGCGACGCGCGAACTCCTTGTGCTGATCGCGCGTGATCCGCTGATCGCGCAGGAAGAGCACCTGGTGCTCCATCCATGCGTCCTGGATCTCCTTCACCGTCGGGTCGTCGAGCGGCTGCGCGAGGTCTATGCCCTCGATCTCGGCGCCGAGCGCGCCGGCGAGGCGCTGCACCTGGATTCCCATCGCGATCTCCTCTCGCGAAGCCGGAATCGCCTCGCGGCCCCGCAGCATGCCACAGGCGGGGCAGGTCAGGCGGCTCGCGCCGCGCGCAAGGAGACCCCCGTCCGTCGCGCGACGACGGCGCAGACCGTGTTGCCGGCGCGCATGCAGGGCTTCTCGATGGCCCGGTAGCCGATCGGCGCGACCGCGCAGGTCGCGACCGCGACGACGACCGCGAAGGCGGCGCCGCCCGCGAGCCCGACCGGGCGGTCGAGGAGCGGCGTCAGCAGCACGAGCACGGTGAAGTGCAGCAGGTAGATGCTGTACGAGACGCGGCCGAGCGCGGCGACGGGCCACCGCGAGAGGAAGCGCCGCAGCCCCGGGCCGTTCGCCGCGGCGATCAACAGCAAGGTCGCGCCGACCGCGGAGACGACCGTCGAGATCCTAGGGCTCGTCGCCTCGAGGAGCGCGTACATCGGAAGCCAGAGCAGCCACACGCCCGCGACGCCGGAGATCGCCGTCGCGAAGCGAGCCCGCGCGAGCGCCGCCGCGAGGCGATCGCGCTCGAGGAAGAGCGCGATCCCGAGCGAGAAGTCGAGCGCGAAGCGGGACGAGGAGAACGATTCGGAGATGCCGAGCGCCGCGAGCGAGACGAGCACCAGCACCGACCAGTGCGTGCGCGCGGCCAGCGCCACCAGGAACGGCAGCAGCAGCGAGAAGATCATCTCCACGCGCAAGGTCCAGCCCTGGGGCAGCAGGCCGCCGACCATGCCCGGGAAGAGCAGCGCGCGCGCGAACTCGGACGGGGAGAGGCGCCTGGCGAGCAGATCGCGCATCCAGTCCGAGACCCCGGCGTGCGGCGCCGGGTAGAGCCAGGCGCTCGCCATCCACGCGATCGCCGCGGCGGCGACGTAGGGGCCGTGGATGCGCGCGACTCGGCGCAGATAGAACTGCGCGATCTCGGCGGGCGACGTGCCGCGGAGCGCGGACGCCGTGAGGCAGTAGCCGGACAGCACGAAGAAGACGTGGATCGCGCCGCTCGCGTTCACGAAGAGTCCGAGCGGGCTGTGGAAGAGCGTCAGCGCCTGCAGCTTCGACTTCGCGATCGCATAGCTCGCGTGTGCGAACACGACGATCAGGGCGGCCAGGGCGCGAAGCCCGTCGAGCGCGACCAGCCGGCTCGGGGCTCGCAGCTCAGTCGACACGCTGCGCCTCCTCGCGAGACCGCGACGCATCGACGCGCCGCGCCGGCGTCAGCGCGAGCAGCATCCACATGCCGGCGAGCCGATGCAGCGACAGCGGGAAGAGATCGAAGGTCGGCATGCCGAAGACGAGAAAGAGTCCGAGCGCGACGAGCCCCGGCCGCTCGGAGCCCCGCAGCGCGGCGGCCACGAGCGCGAGCGGCAGCGCGAGCACGTAGTGGTGCTCCCAGACCGACGGCGAGACGAGCAGCGAGAAGGCAAGCGCGTCGGCCGCGTGCGTAGCGAAGGCGCGCGCCTCGACGCCCTCGCCCGCGCCGCGCAGGGTCGCCTCGCGCAGCGCGCGCTCGCGCCGCCACGCGCGCGCTGCGTACCACGCGGCGAAGCCCGCCGCCGCGATCTTCGCCAGCGCGCCGACGGCGCGCGGCGCCCCGGTCAGGAAGCGCGTCGCGTTCCAGGCGATCGCGTGCGGGCTGGTGTTGCGCAGCGCGATCTCGCCCGGGAAGTCGCGGCGCGCGAAGTCGGCGAACTCGCGCCAGAGCGTGAGGTCGCGCCCCCAGTCGGCGAGCGCGAGCGCGATCAGCGCGAGGAATCCCGCGCTCCACGCGAGCGCGCGCCAGCGCCGGCGGATCGCCATCGGCAGCGCCAGCAGCAGCGGGTAGAGCTTCACGTGACCGGCCAGCGCGAGCGCGGCGCCCGAGAGCGCGGGGATGCGCTTCGCGGCCAGCACGCTCGCGAGCGAGAGATCGAGGATCCAGAGATTCACCTGGCCGTGTCGCAAGGTGCGAAAGAGCGGGTTGTCGAACACGAGCAGCGCGCCGACGAGGACGGGCGCCCACACCGCGTCGAGATTCACGGCGCGCGCGAAGCGCCGCAGCAGGAGGTACGCGCCGATCGCGAGCGCGAGCTGCGCGCACTGGTAGAGGTAGAAGACGCGGTCCCAGACGTCGTCGCGCGCGGCACTCCAGCCGAGTGACGTCGAGACCGCATTCGTCGCCTCGAAGGCCGCCGCCATCGCCTTCGCGGTGAGTGGCGGGTACAGGTAGATGAGACCGACCTTGTACGGATTCTGTCCCGCCAGCAGCGCGCGGCCCGCGTACTCGTAGCAGTCGTAGTCGAAGCGGTGTTCGGCGTACTCGCTCGTCAGCACCAGGAAGTGGAGCGCGACGAGCAGCGGCGCCGCGGCCTCGAGCAGCGGCGCGACGCCGGTGCGCGCGCGGGGCCAGGCTCGCCATGCCGCGAAGAGCCAGAGCGCGCCGCCCGAGAGGCCCAGCAGCTCGAAGGGCAGGCTGCGCTGGCTGTACGAGATGCCGACGAAGGGCGGCGCCCACTCCGCGAGCGCGAGCGGCGCGAGAGCGGCCAGCAGCCCGAGCGCCGCGTAGAGGATCGGGGTCACGCGGGGCTCTGGTATACCTGATCCGCCGGACAACCGGTGCCTCGGAGGCGCGACATGGGATTGCGACGCACGACGGTGATGCTGTGGACCTCGCTCGCGCTCGCTGCCCCGGTCGCGCTCGCGGCGCAGCCGGCGGCCGACGCCTGCGCGGAACAGCTCTCGCAGCTGCAGAAGCGGCTCGCCTTCCTCCAGCAGCGTCTCGCGAATCTCGAGCACGAGCTCGCCAGCCGGCCATCGCCACAGGCCGCCGCCGACGCGTGGCGCGACCCGGCGACCTGGCGCGCGCTGCGAAACGGAATGTCGCAGGCCGACGTGCTGCGCGTGCTCGGTCCGCCGGGGCGCGTCACCGTCTACTACGGCTTCCTGCGCTGGGAGTACCCGGACGCCCTCGGCGCGCGCGTCGACTTCGACGAGCGCGGGCGGCTGATCGCATGGGGAGCGCTGGCGCGATAGCAAGCCGCCGAAGGCGGCGCGCAGCGAGCCGCAGGCGAGCGAAGTTCAGAGGAGCGACCCGGCGCGTATCGGCTGCTCCGTGCGCTGGCGCGATAGCAAGCCGCCGAAGGCGGCGCGCAGCGAGCCGCAGGGTTTCAGGAGCTGGAGCGGGGGAGCGCTTCGCTAGGCGATGCAGCGAGCCGGACGGCGCAGCGAGCCGCCGACCACGAGCGTCCCGACGCCGAAGAGCAGCGCGGCCGTCGGCTCGGGCACGGAAGCCGAGCCCGGGGCGCCCACGGAGATGATGTTGCCGCTCGCGGCTCCGAGTCCGTCCGTCCACTGACCGCTGAAGTGCCAGTCGCTCGTCGGGAGCTCGGTGCCACCGACGACCCGGAACTTCCACACGAAGACGCCGCCGCCGGACATGTCGAGGAAGTTGCTCTTCGCGGTGCTGCACACCTTGTCGGAATTTCCGTTGCTCGCCGTGCAGAGCGCGTTGCTGTGGATCACCGCCTCGATCGGGTCCGTCCAGTTGCCGACACCGTTCGGCGCCGAGATCAGGCTGACGCTCGTCCAGTCCTTGACAGAACCATGACCGAGATCGAGAGACCGAGTTTCAAGACCCTGGACATGACTCGAACAACTCCTCGACGCGTGGGTCGTCGTCGGGCGCGAAGTGGTGACGGACGCTTCGCATTCTATTCGAACGCCGCCGCGGATTGAACTGAAAACCGAGACGCCGTTTCTCCGCGCGCAGATGTCGCGCAGGGCGACGCCCGAAGCGGCCTCGCGGCCATCGCTTTCCGACTACTCCCGGCGGATCGCGTCGGGACTCCAGAAGGCGCGCATCGAGGTGATGAGCCCGTCCTCGCCGAAGGTCATCACGTCGATGATGTCGATGTACGCGCGGCGCCCGTCGTCCCCCTGCAAGGTCGCGATCATCGGGGCGGCGGCCTCGCGGCCGCATACGCGCACCGGACCCGAGAGCGCGAGCTTCACGGCGCCCGAGGAAGCTTTGTAGAAACTGCGGATCGCGTCGCGCCCGCGCTGGAGCGGCGCGCCGATCGGATCTTCCAGGGTCGCGTCCTTCGCGTACAGCGCCGCGACGGCATCGGCGTCGCCCGCGCTGACGAGGTCGACGTAGCGGGAGTAGACGGAGCGGATGTGATCGGAGGTCTGCATCGGGTCTCTCTTCTCGGTGGGTGGGATGCTCACTCGACCTGCACCGACGGGAGGTGGCCGAGCGAGTCGCCGCTGCCGACACCGTGCTTCGCGTACCAGCCGAGGTTCACTTCGAGCGCGTAGCGCGCGGGCGCGCCGCTCGAGACGAGCGCCTCGGAGCGCGGCTCCATGTCGGCGATCCGCACGATGCGCCCGGAGGCG
>DATKND010000005.1:0-42901 GCA_035541475.1 Myxococcota bacterium
GCCCGGGAAGATGTTGCGCTCGATCCACGGATTCATGCGCCAGGGGCGCGCGTGGCCGATGAAGTGCAGCAGGCCGCGACCGTCCGGCTCGAGCCGGCGCTCGACCAGTTCGCCGAGCGACGCAAAGTGGCTCCGGCCGACGTGCTCCAGCATGCCGATCGAGACGAAGGCGTCGAAGCGGCCCTGCGCGCTGCGGTAGTCGTCCTCGATGAACTCGACCCGGCGGCGCAGGCCGCGGCGCAGCGCCGCGCCGCGCGCGTGGACGATCTGCTCCGACGACACGTTGAAGGCCTGCACCGTGACGCCGTAGTGCTCGGCCATGTGGAGCGCGAGCGCGCCCCAGCCGCAGCCCGCCTCGAGCACGCGCTCTCCCGGCCGTAGCCGCAGCTTGCGGCAGACGTGGTCGAGCTTCGCCCGCTGCGCCTGCTCGAGCGAGAGCCGCGGATCCTCGAAGTACGCGCAGGTGTAGATCAGGTCCGCGTCGAGCCAGCGCGCGTAGAACTCGTTGCCGAGGTCGTAGTGGTGGTGGACATTCGCGCGCGAGCGGGAGAGCGTGTTGCGGCGGCGGCGCGCGCCGAGAGCGTCGATCAGGTAGCGCGCGATGCCCGGCGCCTGCTGCGAGGAGCGGAACACGACGTCGAGTGTCTGCGCGAGATCGCCCTCGACGACGAGCTGCCCGTCGGCGTACGCCTCGCCGAAGCCGAGGCTCGGATTGCGCAGCAGGCTCCAGAGAGCGCGCGCGGAGCGCACGTGCACGCGCGCGACCACGCCGTGTTCCGCGCCGATCTCCGCGCCGTCCCACAGCACGAAGGTGATCGGGGGTCTGCCGACGGCGTCGAGCAGCCGCCGCAGCGCGAAATGGGAGATCGGTGTCGAGGCCCGCGGTCGGCCGGGCTCCCGAGAGAGCGCGAGCGACATACTGTTCGCATAGCACGCCGCGCGGCGATCGCACACCCCTCCGACGGAAAAGGCCCCTCAGGAACGCCGCACTGCGTCAGCGCGTCGCGGACGCGCGGATGCGCTCGCCGCGCTGCTCGACCCAGCGCACGTACGCGCGCGGCGGCTCGAACGCGAGCCAGTACGAGCCGGCGGTCAGCAGCCCGAGCAGCGACGTCAGCACGAGCACCGACGCGCCCGCCGAGAGGCGGGCGACCTGCGAGTCGCCGAGCGTCTCGAGATGACGGGACGTGATGGGACCCATCAACACCATCGAGGCGCGCGCCACCGAGCCGAGACCCCAGAGCAGCATGCGCTCGGCCACGATCGGTTCGCACAGACCGAGTCGCACGCGGCGCCGGAGCTGCGCGTAGTAGCGGAGCGGCTCGAAGGCCACCCAGCCGTTGCACGCGAACATCCCGACCGTCATCACCCAGTACCACGTGCCCTCGAAGCGCCCGTGCGCGACGCCGCCGGAGACCACGTAGCCGAGCCAGCCGATCCAGATCGCGGCTCCGCTCGCGACGGAGAAGGCGAAGGCGACGCCGCGCCCCGGCCGGAACACGCGGCGCGTGAAGTGGAGGGTCGTGGTGAGGCCGGCGGACGACGATGCGTACCCGAGGGTCAGCACCGTGGCGAGGACCGCCGTCGGCATCGCCGTGCCGAACTCCGCCGCGACCGTACCGGCGCAGGTCAGCAGGTAGCCGATGCCCATCGAGAGGACGAGATGCAGTCCGAGCAGCCACTGCGTCCACTCGCCGGAGCGGCGCCCGCGCGTGAAGAGCAGGCCGCCGACGCCGAACGCCACCGCAAGATACGTGATCTGGGACAGACCGGCGAGGACGCCGATCGACGCATACTCCCGGATCAGATCGTGCACGCGGTTCGTCCCCAGCGGCTCGGATCGGCCGGACGAAGGTCCCTCTTGATCGACTCGCGCGGATCGCGGACCGGTCGGAGTACCGTGTGCGCCCCGCCAGGAGTCCGCGATGGATGCGAATCGGCTCGCCGACCTCGAAGCGATCAAGCAGCTCAAGGCGCGCTACTTCCGGCTGATGGACACGAAGCAGTGGGCGCTCTGGGCCGACGTCTTCTGCGAGGACTGCTCGATGCAGAGCGGCCCCGCGGACTCGCCCGCCGTGCGCGGTCGCGACGCGATCGTCCGCTACGTGCGCGGCTTCATCGAGCGCGTGATCACGGTGCACCACGGCCACATGCCCGAGATCGAATTCACGGGACCCGACTCGGCGACCGGCGTCTGGGCGATGTACGACCAGCTGCGCGGGCCGGGCTTCGTGCTCGACGGCTGGGGCCACTACCACGAGGAGTACCGGCGCTGCGCGGACGGCCGCTGGCGCATCGCCAGCACCCGGCTGACGCGACTGCGTGTCGAGAGCCCCGATCCAGCGCTCGTCGCATCGCTCTGGCCCGAGTCGGCGCGCTGACGGCCGCCCCGAAGCGGAGGAGTTACCCTTGCAGCGATTCACGCGGCCGCTCTTCGGCCTGAACTTCGCGCGCCGCCTGTGGCGTCTGACGCGCCTGTACTGGCGCTCGCCCGACGCCGTGAAGGGCGGCCTGCTGCTCGCGCTCGCCATCGGGCTCGAGTTCGGCACCGTCTACGGGACCTTCGAGCTGGCCGACGCGCAGCGCCGCATCTACGACGCGCTCCAGGACCGCGTCGCCTCCGACTTCTTCGCCGGTGTCGGTCTCTTCGCCGGCATCGTGCTGCTGTTCGTGCTCGTCTCGACCTATCGCATCTACGTGCGCCAGGCGCTCGAGATCCGCTGGCGGAGCTGGCTCACGGGCCATCTGCTCGAGCAGTGGATCAGCCCGCATGCCTGCTGCCAGATGGAGCTCCTGCACGCAAAGGCCGACAACCCCGACCAGCGCATCGCGGAGGACGCCCGCAACTATGTGGCCAGCGCGCTCGGCCTCTCGCTTTCGCTGCTCTCGGCGATCGCGACGCTCGTCTCCTTCGCGGGCCTCCTCTGGAGCCTCTCGGGCGACTGGCCGCTGCGCCTCGGCGGCACGCAGTTCCACGTCCCGGGCTTCATGATGTGGGTGGCGATCGCCTATGCGCTGGTCGCGAGCTGGATCACCCACCGCATCGGGCGCCGCCTCGTCCCGATCAACTTCGACCGCTTGCGCTTCGAGGCCGACTTCCGCTTCGGGCTGGTGCGCTTCCGCGAGAACGCCGAGGCGGTCGGCCTCGCCGACGGCGAGGAGCGCGAGCGGCTCGGCGCGCGCGAGCGCTTCACGCGCGTGATCTCGAACTGGTGGCACCTGATCCGCGCGCAGCGGAACCTGACGCTCTTCACGACCGGCATCGGACAGCTGAACAGCGCGGTGCCGCTGCTGGTCGCAGCGCCGGGCTACTTCCTCGGGCAGCTGACGCTCGGACGCGTCGCGCAGACCGGCATCGCATACGGGCAGGTATCGGGCGCGCTGGTCTGGGTCGTGAACGCCTACCAGGAGATCGCGCAGTGGCGCGCCAGCATCGAGCGGCTCCTGACCTTCATGGACGCGATCGAATCGACGCGCGAGCGCGTCGAGCAGCCGGGCGGCGTACGGGTCGAGCCCGGTGACGGCGGCGCGCTGCGCCTGCACGACCTGCACCTCGATCTGCCGAGCGGGCGCGCGCTCCTCGAAGGGGACGACGCCGCGGTCGCGCCGGGCGAGCACGTCGTCGTGGTCGGCCCTTCCGGCGCCGGGCAGACGACGCTGCTCCGCGCGATCGCCGGCCACTGGCCGTTCGGCCACGGCCGCATCGAGGTCCCGCGCGGCGCGCGCTCGATGTTCCTCTCTCAGCAGCCCTACCTGCCGATCGCGACGCTGCGCGCGGCGGTGTCGTATCCGGCTCCGGAGGGCAGCTTCCCCGACGCGCGCATCCGCGAGGTGCTGCGGACCTTCGAGCTCGACGAGCTGATCGCGCGGCTCGACGAGACGGACCACTGGGAGAAGCGCCTCTCGACCGGCGAGCAGCAGCGGCTCGCCTTCGCGCGCGTGCTGCTCCACCAGCCCGACTGGGTCTTCCTCGACGACGCTACGGGCGCGCTCGACGAGGAGACCGAGGCGCGCCTCTACGCGATCCTGGCCGAGCGGCTGCCGAAGGCGAGCGTCGTCTCGATCGCGCACCGGCCGGCGGTGGAGCGGTATCACACGCGCCGGTGGACGCTGGTGCCGCACCGCGAGGGACCGGCCGAGCTGCGGGCCGCCTAGCCTGGGCTGGCGCGCCGCAGCCGGAGCGCATTGGCGATCACCGACACCGAGCTGAGGCTCATCGCGGCGGCGGCGATCATCGGATCGAGCCGCACGCCGAGCCATGGATAGAGCGCGCCCGCCGCGATCGGCACGCCGAGCGCGTTGTAGACGAAGGCGAAGAAGAGGTTCTGGCGGATGTTCCGCATCGTCGCGCGCGAGAGCCGGCGCGCGCGCACGATGCCGCGCAGGTCGCCGCGCACCAGGGTCACTCCCGCGCTCTCCATCGCGACGTCGGTGCCGGTGCCCATCGCGATGCCGACATCCGCCTGCGCGAGCGCGGGCGCGTCGTTGAGTCCGTCGCCCGCCATCGCGACCACGCGACCCTCGCGCTGGAGCCGGCGCACCACGTCGGCCTTCTGATCGGGCAGCACCTCGGCGATCACCTCGTCGATGCCGAGCCGCCGGCCGACCGCCTCCGCGGTCGCGACGTGGTCGCCGGTCAGCAGTACGACGCGCAGGCCCTCGTCGCGAAGGCCGCGCAGCGCTTCCGGGGTCGAGGCCTTGATCGGGTCCGCGACGCCGAGGAGTCCCGCGAGCTTCGCGTCGATCGCGACGAACATCACCGTGTGTCCCTCGGCGCGAAGCCGCTCGGCGCGCGCGGCGAGCGAGCCCGGGTCGACGCCCTGCTCTTCGAGCAGCGCCCGGCTGCCGACGGCGACCCGCTTCGAGTCCGCCTCGCCGACGACGCCGCGTCCGGTGCGCGACTCGAAGCCCGAGACGGCGGGCAGCGTGAGGCCGCGCTCGGCCGCGCCGGCCGCGATCGCCTGCGCGAGCGGGTGCTCGCTCGCGCGCTCGAGCGCCGCCGCGAGTCGTAGCAGCTCGTCATCGCGAGAGCCCGGGGCGGCGACGAGCTCCACGAGCCTGGGCTTCCCCTCGGTCAAGGTGCCGGTCTTGTCGACGACGATCGTGTCGACCGCGCGCAGGCGCTCGATCGCCTCGGCGTTGCGGAAGAGCACGCCCTGGAGCGCGGCGCGCCCGGTCGCGACCAGGATCGACATCGGCGTCGCGAGCCCCAGCGCGCAGGGGCACGCGATGATCAGCACGCCGACGGCCGCGATCAGCGCGAAGGCCATGCGCGGCTCGGGACCGAACCAGGCCCACAGCACGAAGGTCAGCGCGGCGACGCCGATCACCGCCGGCACGAAGATCCCAGACACCGTGTCGGCGAGGCCCTGGATCGGCGCGCGGCTCCGCTGCGCGGCGGCCACCCTCTCGACGATCTGCGCGAGCAGCGACTCGGCGCCGACGCGCTCCGCGCGCAACACCAGCGAGCCCGTGCCGTTGACGGTCGCGCCGGTCACGCGGTCGCCCGCTGACTTCGCGACCGGCATCGGCTCGCCCGTCAGCATCGACTCGTCGACCGCGCTCCCGCCTTCGAGCACGACGCCGTCGACCGGGATCTTCTCGCCGGGCCGCACGCGCAGGCGGTCGCCGACGCGCACGTCCTCGAGCGGCACGTCGTGCTCACGGCCGTCCGACTCGATGCGGCGAGCGCTGCGCGGCGCGAGACCGAGCAGCAGGCGGATCGCGGCACCGGTCCGGCTGCGCGCGCGCAGCTCGAGCACCTGGCCGAGCAGCACCAGGGTCACGATCACCGCGGCGGCCTCGAAGTAGACCGCCACCTGCCCGTCGTGACCTCGGAAGGAGTCGGGGAAGAGTCCTGGCGCGACCGTCGCGAGCGCGCTGTAGAGCCACGCCGCGCCCGTCCCGAGCGCGATCAAGCTGAACATGTTGAGGTGTCGCGTGCGCAGCGACGCCGCGCCGCGCTGGAAGAAGGGCCGGCCGCAGAAGAGCACGACGGGCGTGGCGAGCGCGAGCTCGACCCAGCCGAGCGCCGGACGCGGCGCATGCGCGAGAGGCGGCAGCCCGAGCATCTCGCCCATCGCGATCGCGAACACGGGCAAGGTGAGCGCCAGGCTCAGGCGGAAGCGGCGCGTCATGTCGTCGAGCTCGGGGTCGCCCTCCGCGCCGACCCCGTGGAGCAGCTCGAGCGCCATCCCGCAGATCGGACACGCGCCCGGCCCCTCGCGCACGATCTCGGGGTGCATCGGGCAGGTGTAGAGCGCACCGGGCGGCGCCGCGGGCGTGGGCGGCGCGGCCTCGGGCGGCGCCGGCGGCGACGCGTACTGCTCCGGGTTCGCGCGGAACTTCTCCAGGCAGCGCGCCGAGCAGAACCCGAACGTCCGGCCCGCGTGCTCCGCGCGGTAGCCGCGGCCTTCGGCCACCGTCATCCCGCAGACGGGATCTCGCAGCGCTCCCGCGTCGCTCACCCGCCGGAGACTACCGCGCAGCGTGTCTCGCGAGCGGGATGTCGTAGAGGCGGCTCCAGTTGTCGCCGACGATCTTCCGCTGCGTCTCCTCCGAGAGCGGCAGCTTGCGGAAGCTCTCGACCGCGTGCGGGTACTGCGAGTCGCCGTGCGGGAAGTCGGTGGAGAAGACGAGGTTGTCGTCGCCGAACCAGTCGATGTAGTGGACGACGGTCTCCTCGTCCGCTTCGACCGACACCCAACAGTTGTTGCGGAAGTACTCCGAGGGCTTCTTCGAGAGCTCGCGCGCCTCGTACCAGCCGGTCCACTCGTAGTGCTCGTCGAGCCGGTGCATCAGCCACGGCGCCCACGAGCAGTTGCCCTCGAGCAGCGCGACCTTCATGCGCGGGAAGCGCTCGAGCACGCCGCCGCCGCAGAGCGAGACCGCGGCGGCCATCACGCCGAGCGGCTGGTTGAATGTGTGCCAGAGCATCAGCTTGTCGCCGAAGACGTCGCCGAGCGAGAAGTCGGGGAGCAGCGAGGTGCGCCCGCCGCCGTGGAAGCCGATCGGCACGCCGGCGCGCTCGATCTCGGCCCACAGCGGGTCGTAGGCCCGGTGGTGCCAGGGACGGCGATTCACGCAGCCCGGCGCCAGGAAGATCGCCTTGAAGCCGAGCTCGTCGACGCAGCGACGCACTTCGGCGACGGCCGAGGGCACGTCGTGCGGCGCCACCATGCCCGCGCCGAACAGTCGCTGCGGCGCCTGGCTCGCGAAGTCGTGCAGCCAGTCGTTGTAGGCGCGCGCGATCGCCGCCGCGAACTCGGGCTCGAGCCCGTCGCAGCCGATCGTCTCCGTCGAGTCGAGCGCGAGCACGAAGAGGCCGCGCGTCGGGAAGAGCACCGCGAGGTCGAGTCCCTCGCGCTCCATCGCCTCGAGCTGACTCGCGACGTCCCAGCCGCGCGCCTCGGCGGAGGCGTAGGCCTCGTCCTGATCCGGGCGCCAGCCGATCCCGCTGCGACCGCGCTCGCGCAGCGGCCGGACCGGTCCGCCTTTCAGCAGCACCTGCGACTTGAGCCGCACGCGGATGTCGCGGCGCAGATCCGTCATGCCGACGGGCGCCGCGTGCCGGAACTCCTCGGCGATGTAGCGCTGCCACAGGTCCGGCGGCTCGAAGATGTGCATGTCACTGTCGCAGACGACGAAGTCCTCGAACGGCACACGCGCCCTCCTCGTCGGAGACGAGGGGCCAGTCTATCAGAGCGCACCTGCGGGGATCGCGAACAAAGGATCTGCGCCGCGGGTCGTTAAGATGGAAGCAACTGCATGAAGCGCTGGCTCCTCGTCACGACCGTTGCGGCCGCATTCTTCACGGCCGCCGTGCTCGGCTCCGCGCTCGCGCGCCTCCTCGCGCTCGAGCTGCCGAGCCGCCGGCTCGACCACGGCTCGCGCGGCCCCTCGCGCGTCTACTCGCGGCCGCTCTCGCTGCGCGTCGGCGCGACGCTCGACGCGGCCGCGCTCGAGGACCAGCTCCGCGGCGCGGGCTACCGGCGCGCGAGCGAGCCCCAACACCCGGGAGAGTACGCGCGCGCGGGTCGCCGCTTCACGATCGATCTCCGTCCCTTCGCCGACGCGGCGGGCGAGGAGCCGGGCGGCGTCGCGCGCGTGCGCATCGGGGGCGACGGGCAGGTCGAGTCACTCGTCGATGCCGCGGGTGAGCCGCTCTCGGAGAGACGCGTCGAAGGCGCGGCGATCGGCGCCTTCTACCCGGAGAGCGGTCGCGACCGCGAGCCGGTCCGCCTCGACGCGCTGCCCGCGCACCTCGTCGACGCGGTGCTCGCGATCGAGGATCAGCGCTTCTTCCAGCACGCGGGCCTCGATCTGCGCCGCACGATCGGCGCCATGCTCTCGAACCTGCGCGCCGGCCACGTCGTCGAGGGCGGCAGCACCTTGACGCAGCAGCTCGCCAAGAACCTCTACCTCGGCCGCGAGCGCACGCTCTGGCGCAAGCTCCAGGAGCTGCCGCTCGCGCTGCTGCTCGAGTGGCGACTCGACAAGCGCGAGATCCTCGAGGCGTACTGCAACGAGGTCTACCTCGGGCAGGCCGGCGGCGTGGCGATCCACGGCATCGCGTCCGCGGCGCGACACTACTTCGGCGTCCGACCCGAGCAGCTGACGCTCGCACAGTCGGCGCTGCTCGCCGGCATGCTGCGCGGCCCGATGCTCTACGAGCCGCGCCGCGATCCGGCGCTCGCGCGCGACCGCCGCGACGAGGTGCTCTCGCGCATGCGCGAGCAGGGGCGCATCGACGAGGCCGCCTACGCCGCGGCGGTCGCGTCGCCGCTCGGCGTGCTCGAGTCGTGGTCGCCCCCGGCCTCCTCGCGCTGGTTCGTCGACGCGGTGCGGAGCGAGATCGCGCGGCGCTTCCCGGCCGTCGACCTCGCGCGCGACGGCTGGCGCTTCGACACGACGCTCGACCTGCGGCTGCAACGCATCGCCGAGCGCGCCGTCGCCGACGGCGTCGCGCGCGCGGAGGACCGTTCACCGAAGCTGCGGCGCGACGACTCCCCGCTCCAGGCCGCGCTCGTCGCGATGGAACCGCGCACGGGCGAGCTCTACGCGCACGTCGGCGGCCGCGAGTACGGCAGCAGCCAGTTCGACCGAGCGCGCGAGGCGTGGCGCCAGCCGGGCAGCCTGTTCAAGCCGGTCGCCGCGCTGGCCGCGCTCTCGCCCGACGGAGCCGCGCCCCCGCGCTTCACGCTCGCGACCCTCCTCGACGACGAGCCCTTCTCGCTCGACACGCCCGAGGGTCTCTGGCAGCCGACCAACTACGACGGGACGTTCCGCGGACCCGTCACCTTGCGCCAGGCGATCGAGCACTCGCTGAACGTGCCGATGGTGCGCCTCGGCCAGGAGATCGGCCCCGAGAGCATCGTGCGCGCGGCGCGCAGCCTAGGCATCGAGAGCCCGATGCGCGCGGTGCCGAGCCTCGTGCTGGGCACCTCGGAGACGACGCTCCTCGAGATGACGCGCGCCTACGCGGTGCTCGCGGCGCGCGGCTGGCACGCGCAGCTCCGCACGCTCGTCGGCGCGCGCGACGCCGACGGCGCGATCGCGCAGGGGCTCGAGCCGTCGGGCGCGAACGCGATCGACCCGGCGCTCGCGGATCTCCTCACCTCCGCGCTGCGCGGCGTGGTCGACCGCGGCACCGGTGCGTCGCTGCGCTCGCGCTTCACGGGGCCGCTCGCCGGCAAGACCGGCACGACTGACGACTACCGCGACGCCTGGTTCGTCGGCTACACGCCAACCCTGGTGGCCGGCGTCTGGATGGGCTTCGACGACGGCGCGAGCCTGCACCAATCGGCGTCGCGCGCCGCGCTGCCGCTCTTCGCGGAGTTCGCCGTCGGCGCGCTCGGCGCGAGAGGCGGCCGCGACTTCCCGCCGCCGCAGGAGCTCGAGGAGATCCGCGTGGTGGCATCGCCCGGGCATCCGGCCGGCATCCGCTGCGGCGGTGAGCCCGAGCTCTTCCTCGCAGGAACGGGTCCGACAGAGGGCTGCCAGCCCTTCGAGTGGATCGACGCGGGCGCCTCCGGCATCCGCTCCTTCGGCGAGTGGCTGCGCGAGCGGATCCCGTGGCCGAACCTGCCGCCCGTCGGCGCGGGTCCGCCCGAGCCGCGTGTCGGCGAAACCCGCCCGGGCGCGCCTCGCTGAAGCCTCAGGCCTTGCGGGCAGCCGGCGGGCGGAACACGCCCTTCTGGTGCTCCCAGTAGGTGCGCAGCGACACCAGTCTGCCCTCGGCGTTCACGCGATAGACGAAGACGCCTTCGACGCGGTAGCTCGCGCCGTTCGGAAAGTGATTCGTGAGACTGCCGACGCAGGCGCACTCGTCGCCGACCGCGTACTGCGTGTGGTAGTCGAACTCGATGCGCGTCCCCGGCACGCGCATGATCACGCCGTCCCAGAAGGCGGCGATGGCGGCCTTGCCGCGGTGTCCCTTGCCGGTCGGGTCGAGCGGCGAGACGCCGATCGGATCCTCGACGATCGCGTCGTCGGCGAAGAGCGCGAGCCAGGCCTCGCGGTCGCCGCGGGCGACCGCCGCGCGCGAGCGCTCGCCCGCGACGCGGGCCGGATGATCGTCGGCCATGGAGTTCCTCCGCGCGCCATCCTACTCGAACCAATAGCGGGCGCGCCGCGCTCGCGTGCGCGCGTCCCCGGCCGGGGCTCGCTCACCGGGCGGGGTGTCTAGCACGTCCTCGCAAGCGTGACCGAGTGGCGCAGCGCGCCGCGCGAGCGCGCGCTCGTGGCGCGGAAGCCGGCGCCGCGGAGGCGCTTCTCGAAGCGCGCGTCCGGGCGCTCGGACCACACGGCGACCACGCCGTCCTCCGCCAGCGCCGCGCGGAGCCGCGCGACTCCGTCGCGGCCGAAGATCGGATCCTCCTCGCCGCCGGGGCCCTCGAAGAGATCGAGCAGGATCGCGTCGAAGCGCGGCGCGCGGCCCGACGCCGCGCGGGCGATCGCCTCGCCGACGTCCTCGGTTCGCACGCGCACACGCGGATCGCCCTGCGCGTCGCGCGTCAGTTCGGCGAGCGGACCGCGACACCAGGAGACGACGGCCGGCTCGAGCTCCGCCACCTCCACGCGCGCGCCCGGCGGCAGGCGGTCGAGCGCAGCGCGCAAGGTGACGCCCATGCCGAGACCCGCGACGAGCACGCGCGGGCGCCGGCGCGGCCCGAGCGCGTTGCAGGCGAGCTCGGCCAGCAGCGCCTCCGAGCGCTGCGACGCGCTCGTCATGATCACGCGGCCCGCGAGCGCGATCAGGAAGTCGGAGTCGCCGCGGCGCCGGAGCTCGAGCTCACCGCGCTGCGTAGCGACGCGGTCCAGTGTCTTCCACTCGCGGGCCACGAGCGATCGCGGACGACCCTTAGCGCCCTGTCCACCTCGGCGGGCGCTTCTCCGCGAACGCGCGCGGGCCCTCGAGGAAGTCCTCGCTCTTCACCATCGCGACGACCTGCTCGTAGCGCGCGCGCATCGCCTCCTCGACGGGCCGGTCGAGCCCGTCGTAGGCCGACTGCTTCGATGCGCGCACCGAGAGCGGCGCGCACTCGAGGATCTGCGCGGCCCAGCGCTTCGCCGCGGCCATCAGCTCGGCCTGCGGCACGACCTCGTTCACGAAGCCGAGCCGCTCGCCTTCGCGCGCGGAGACGCGGCGCCCGGTCAGCAGCATGCCCATCGCGTGCTTCAGCGGGATCGCGCGCGGCAGCCGGTGCATGCCGCCGGCGAGCGCCGCGAGCCCGACGCGCGGCTCGGGGAGCGCGAAGACGGCGTTCTCCGACGCGACGATCAGATCGCATGCGAGCGCGATCTCGAAGCCGCCGCCCATCGCGACGCCGTTCACGGCCGCGATCAGCGGCTTCGGGTTGTCGAAGCGCGCCGTGATGCCGGCGAAGCCCTTCGGGTTGATGTCGAGCTTTCCGCCGGCCTTCGCGGTGAACTTGAGGTCGTTGCCGGCGCTGAAGGCGCGGTCGCCCGCGCCCGTCAGGATCGCGACCCACAGATCGGGGTCGGCGACGAAGTCGTCGAAGACCTTCTCGAGCTCGAAGTTCGCGGGCGGGTGCAGCGCGTTCATCACGTCGGGTCGGTTCAGGGTCACGACGAGCAGGTGGCCGTCGCGCTCGACCTTGCAGAACTCCGGCATGTCGGACCTCCGGCGCGCGCAGCGGCGCGCGCGACCAGAGTACACTGGCCGCACGCCGTGCGAGGCAGAGGCGCCGAGGAGGAACAGATGGCCGCCGCAGGCGGCTCTGCCTCGCACGGCCAGGGAGGCCCCCATGCCCTACGAGATCGTCCGCTTCCCCTACGACGGCACCGTCGACGCCGACGGACACGTGCTCGAGCCCGACTGGCTCTGGCGCGAGTACCTGGAAGAGCGATATCGCCCGCGCGCGCTCCAGATCCGCACCGACGCAGACGGCCTCGAGTACCTCGAGCTCGACGGACGCGCGTCGGAGCGCACGACGAAGGGCGTGCTCGGGCTGCTCGGCGCGATGGGCGATCTCGAGGTCCGGCGCGGCCCCGATCGCCGCTACATGGACCACATCCCCTTCGGCGGCGGCGACGCGAAGGAGCGCATCGCGCTCCTCGACCGGGAGAACCTCGATCAGACCGTGCTCTACCCGACCTTGGGCCTGCTCTGGGAGTGCGAGGTCACGGATCCCGAGCTGACGCTCGCCTATCAACGCGCCTACAACCGCTGGATCGCGGACTTCTGCCGCGACTCGGGCGGCCGACTCGTGCCGGTCGCGCACCTCTCGCTCTTCGAGCCGGAGAAGGCCGCGGACGAGCTTCGCCGCGCGGTCGCCGACGGCTGTCGCGGCGGCTGGGTCGCGCCCTTCACGCACACGCGGAGGCCTCACGGCCACCCGGATCACGATCCGCTCTACCGCGCCGCGGTGGAGCTCGACGTGCCGATCGCGATCCATCCGACCTACGAGCCGACCTTCGCGATGCCCTTCCGCTTCGGCTTCATGGGCCGAGAGCGCGAGTACTTCTACAACGTGATGGGTCGCCAGGGCTCGCAGCAGGCCTTGCTCTCGTTCTTCACGATGGGGGCGCTCGAGCGCTTCCCGGAGCTCAGGCTCGGCGTGCTCGAGGTCGGCTGCGGCTGGATCGGCTCCTTCCTCGACCGCATGGACGCGGTCTACGAGACGATCTCGGCGAAGGGCCTGCCGCTCCGCATGCCGCCGTCCGAGTACTTCCGCCGCCAGTGTTTCATCTCGGGCGACCCGGACGAGAAGGCGGCGCCGCACATCATCGACGCGGTCGGCGCACACTGCTTCGTGTGGGCGACCGACTACCCGCACCCGGACCACCCGGGGAGCTGGGCGCGCTCGCTCGAGCGCTTCGTCGCGCCGCTCTCGCCGGCGACGCGCGCCGCCGTGCTCGGCGACAACGTCCGGCGGATCTACCAGATACCGCTCGCGACGCGCTCGAGCGGGGCGTTGCGAGCGGGCTAGCGCACCCTCAGCTGGTCGCGCGCCCGCTCGAGCTGACCGAGGCCGTCGTCCACGCCGGCCTCCGGACGCAGCACCTCGATCGGATCCCGCGTGTCGTCCACGTAGCCGAGCGCGTAGGCGCCCCGCGCGTAGCCCATCAGCCGCAGCAGCGGCGTCGGCAAGGTGCGCGCGACCTCCGCGGGGCACGAGAGATACTGGTTTTCCTCCTGGCGCAGCCAGGAGGAAGCATACGTCAGGTTGATCCCCGTGCGTGTCGCCTGGCTGCGGTTCGCGCCGGCGCCGTGGTAGAGCGCGCCGGTGTAGAAGAGGACCCCGCCAGCTTCCATCTCCGCGGGCTCCGTGTCGGCCACCGAGAGCTGGAGCTTGTCGTCGAAGCGATGGCTGCCGGGGATCACGCGCGTCGCCCCGTTCTCCTCGCTGAAGTCGGTGAGCGCCCAGATCGTGTTGCACTGCACCTCGTAGCCCTTCGGGAACGGGAAGAAGTCGAAGGCCCACTGGTCGCGATGCACCGGCTGTGCGGGCTCGCCGGGACCGATCGCGATCACCTGGGTGAGATGCAGATGGAAGCTCGTCGCCCGGTGCAGCACCGCCTTCACGGCGTCGAGCACGAGCGGGTGAGCGATCAGCTCGCGGCAGAGGGGAGAGCGCGCCACCAGGCCGCCGGTGCGGCGCGTGCGGCGCCCGGCGAAGTCGTCGCGGCCGGGCGGCGTGGCGGAGATCCACGGCGCCAGCTCATGCTCGAGCTCCGCGCGACGGGGCGGCGCGAGCACGCGGTCGACGATCGCGCAGCCGTCGCGCGCCAGCGCCTCCGCGATCCGTTCCGGTCCGTCCTGCGGCGAGAGATGCTCGATCGGCATGAATACCTCGTTAGTCGGGCAGCTCCGGCGCCCACGCGACGCCGTTGATGTGGCCGCCGCCGTCGGCGTGGATCGTGTTGCCGGTCACGTAGCGCGCGTCGTCCGAGGCGAGGAACGCGACCACCGGCGCGATGTCCTCCTCCGGATCGCCCATTCGGCCCATCGGATTCTGCGCGGTGAGGCGCGCCGCGAGCTCCGGGTTGGCGGCGCGGAAGGCCTCGTACTGCACCGACACCGCCGCCGGACAGATCGCGTTGGCGCAGATCCCGTGTCGTGCCCACTCGCGCGCCGCGGTGCGGGTCAATGTGCGCAGCGCCTCCTTCGCCGTGTTGTACTCGACCGTGTACATGTGCGCGTTGACGCCGTTCAGCGAGCAGACGTTCACGATGCGGCCCCAGCGCCTCGCGCGCATGTGCGGGAAGGCGGCCTGCATGGCCCAGAAGGCGCTCATCAGACCGACGCGGAAGCCGTGCTCCATCATCGCGTCGGTCTTGCGCTCGAGCCGCTCGGTCGTGCCGCCGCCCCAGGCGTTGTTGACGAGCACGTCGACGCTGCCGAGCACCGCGACCGAGCGCTCGATCATCGCGAGCACGTCTTCCTTGCGGCCGACGTCGGTGCGGAGGTAGAGCACCTTCGCGCCGAGCTCGTCGCGCAGCTCCTTGGCGCAGCGCGCGCCGCTCTCGGGATCGAGCTCCGCGACCACCACCGCCGCGCCTTCACGCGCGAGCCGGCGCGCGACGCCGCGGCCGATGCCGCGCCCCGCGCCCGTCACCACCGCGACGCGTCCCTCGAGCCGCTTCACGCGCGACCTTCCGCCGCGACCGCCTCGCGCGCGAGCCCGCACGCGCGCAGTCGCTCCTCGAGCAGCGGCATGCGGTCGTAGCCCCAGAAGGGCTCGCCGCGGAAGACGAAGATCGGCACCCCGAAGACCTGGTCCTCGTGGCCCTCGTCGATGCAGCGCTCGAGCTCGTCGGCGCCCTCCTTCTCCAGGTACGCTCGGTACGCCACTTCCGAGTGTCCCTGGCTCTCGAGCAGCGCGCCGATCGCCTCGGGTCGGTCGATCTCGAGTGTGCGCTCGAAGAAGCCACGGAAGGCCGCGAGCGAGTAATCGCGGAAGCCGCCCTCGCGCAGGGCGAAGAGCCCGCCGATCAGCGCGGGGCGCGAGTCGTAGACCTTCTGCGGGCCGCGGATCGCGAAGCCGCCGCGCCGGTTGGCCCAGCGCCGCGCGTCGAGATACGAGTAGCGGACCTTCCACTCCGAGTAGACGCTGCGCTCTCCCTTTCCCTTGATGCGCAGCAGGAACGGCAGCGGCCGCAGCCGCAGCGCGTAGCGCGCCGGGAGATCGAGCGCCGGCTCCATCGCGAGATACGCGAAGGGGCTCTTGTAGTCGAAGTAGAGCTTCAGCTCGTCGGGATCTGCCATCGAAGGACGTCGTCGCCTGGGATGGCGCAGGCTACCACGCGCAGCGCTCCATCATCGCGCGGGCGCCAGCCAGCACGGCCTCGCCGAGCGGAGTCAGCTTCGCGTGCCGATCGAGGGTCGCGAGCCCCTTTGCGAATAGAGCCGCGTTCCCGGCCAGCACCTGCTCGGCCTCGTCTCGTTCCGCGGGCTCGAGCGCGCCCGCCGCGCGCAGCGAGGTCACCGCGTGCTGCATGCGCGCCGTCACGAAGGTCGCATGGAAGATCCCGTCGATCGGGCGCGCATCGACGCGCAGCGGCGAGGGGAAGCGCTCGAGGCCGACTTTCTCGACCAGCGGGCCATCGACGCCGAGCCCGAAGAGCAGGTTGTGCGCGCTCTCGTGCGCGAGAGCCTGGATCGTCTCGAGCGCGCTCGGGCTCCCCGCTGCGTTCAGCACGACCGCGCCCCACAGCATGAACGAAGACGCGCCGTCGAAGCTCCAGGCGCCCGGGTCCGAGGGCCCGACCGCCAGCACGATCTCGCGCAGCAGCGCGCGGATCTCCGCCGAGAGCGCCGGGTGCCCCCGAGCGAGCCGGCGCAGTGCCGATTCGACACGCGCACGACCCGCCGCCGCGACCTCGGGCGACGGGGGCAGGATCGCGAGCGGCCGCTCGGGATCGCTGTCGACGTGGCGACGGACGCGATCCGCGTTGCGGTCGCGCGCGGAATCGCCGAGCGCGAGGATGCGCGGCCCGCCCCGCACCGCGGGGGCCGCCAGCAGGTCGCCAAGATGCTGCGTCGCGCGGGTCCGGTCGTCCGTTTCGAGCGCGAGCACGAGGTCGGCGTAGGCGCCGAAGGCGTGCGGGCTGACGGGTCCGTCCTCGAGACGCGCGAGCAGGCCCGCGAGCGGAGCGCCTGGGACCTCGAGCGCGTCGCCGATCTGCGACGCGATGTAGCGCACGCTCTCGGCGAGCCGCGCGCGCATGCGCGCGTCCAGTCGACGGGCGCGCAGCGCCGACGGCTCGAAGAAGGCGTCGGCGACGGAGATCGGCGCGCGCCCCGGGGCGCGAGGCGGCGAGCCGGTCATGGCATGATCCGTCCCTCTGGAAGACGGGCGTACCCTATGCAGGTGCTGACGCGCACGCAAGCTCGAGCGGACTCCGCGACGTGATCCGGTTCCTCGTGACACGAGGCCACGAGCGCACCCTCAAGCACGCGCGCAGGGATGCGAGCGCGCCGCGCATCGAGACGCTTGCTTACGACCGCGTCTTCGCCGAGCGACGGCTCGCGCGCGCGCTGTACGTCTTCACCGATCACGATCGGCTCTCCGCCTTCGATCTCGAGCTCGCGGCGCTCGTCCATCGCAGCCTCGCGACGGCGGGTGTACCCGTGTGGAACGACCCCGCTCGCGTGCGCACGCGCTTCGCCTTGCTGCGCGCGCTCCACGAGGCGGGCCTCAATGATTTCAACGTCTACCGCGCGGACGAGGGCCTGAAGCCCGCCCGGTTTCCCGTGTTCCTGCGCCGCGCGGCCGGACACGGCGCACCGGTCTCGGGTCTGCTTCCCGATCCCAGCGCGCTCGCCCGCGCTGTCGAGACTGCGTTGGCGCAGGGCGTCCCCGAGAGCAGCCTGCTGATCGTCGAGTACGCGGCCGAGCCGGCGCGACCCGGAATCTTCCGCAAGCTCGCCGTATCCCGGATCGGTCCCAGGCTGCTGCCACAGGCCTGTGTGCACGACGACGACTGGCTGGTGAAGTACGGCAAGGTCGGCGTCGGGACGCCGGAGCTCTACGCAGACGAGCGGCGCATCCTGCGCGACAACCCGTACGCCGAAACGGCGGAACGCGCGTTCGAGATCGCCGGGATCGACTACGGCCGCGCCGATCTCGGCCTGCTGCGCGGGCGCGTCCAGGTCTACGAGATCAACACGAACCCGACGCTCCGTCGAGGGCTTCCCCACCCGGACCCGCAGCGCAGCGAGAACCTCGCTCGCATCTGGGACGCGCATCTCGAAGCGCTACGTGCGCTCGACCCGGGTCCGCTGCCCGGCGCACCGGTCGCGCTCGACGACCCCCGACTCCGTCGCCACCAGGGATGGCTCGATCGCTACGTGCGCCGCTCGCGAGAGACTCCGTGAGCGAGGCCCTGGCGTGGCGATCGGGCCGGGCGTACGCTGCGCCGCCACTTCGGAGGAATTCGATGAGCCGGATCGTTCTCGACCGCAGCAAGCTGCTCGGCTTCGACCACCCGCAGAATCTCCAGGCCAAGGTCGGCGCAAAGCCGGGCGCGCCGAAGAAGTAGCGGCTACGCGGAGGGCTCGGCCTCCGCGGCCGTGCGCTCCCACTCGCCGTAGAGGCGCGAGAGCTCGTCGCGCAGCTCGCTGCGGTCGCGCTCGATCTCGCGCACCAGCTCGCCGTCGCGGTAGACGTCGGGGCTCGCGAGCTGCGAGGCGAGCAGCTCGAGCCGTTCCTCGACCTCCGCGATCTCCTGCTCGAGCGCGGCGGCGCGCCGCGCCGCGCGCTCGCGACGCCGCGTCGCCTCCTTCGCGCGCTCGCGCGCGGCGATGCGCGCGGTCTTGTCGTCGGCTTCCGGCGCGGTCGCGACACGCTCCGCGTCGGCGCCCGGCGCGCTCTCGGCGAGCGGCTCGCCGCGACGGCGCCGCTCGAAGTCGGTGTAGCTGCCGGGGTACGACTCCAGCGCGCCGCCGCTCCGCACCTCGACGATGCGGGTCGCGATCGCATCGAGGAAGGCGCGATCGTGTGAGATGAGCAGCAAGGTGCCGGCGTACTCGCGCAGCGCGTCCTCGAGCACCTCGACCGCGGAGAGATCGAGGTGGTTGGTCGGCTCGTCGAGCACGAGGAAGTTCGAGGGCCGGAGCAGCAGCTTCGCCAGCGCGAGCCGCGCCTTCTCGCCGCCCGAGAGGACCGACACGCGCTTGCCGACGTCGTCGCCCGAGAAGAGGAAGGCGCCGAGGTGCCCGCGCAGCCGCGGCACGTCGGAGAGCTCCGCCACCCGCTCGAGCTCCTCGAGCGCGCTGCGCGAAGGATCGAGCGCCTCCAGCTGGTGTTGCGCGTAGAACGCAATCTGGACGTTGTGGCCCGGCGTGCGCTCGCCCGCGTCGTGCGCGAGGACTCCCGCCGCGATACGGAGCAAGGTCGACTTGCCGGCGCCGTTCGGACCGACGAGCGCGACGCGCTCGCCGCGGCGCACGGCGAAGTCGACGCCCGCGTACACCACGCGCTCGCCGTAGCGCTTGTGGATGCCGTCGAGCCGCAGCACCTGCTCGCCCGCACGCGCCGGCTCGGGGATGCGCATTCGCATCGCGCGCGCGGCGCGCGGCGCCGCCTCGACCGGCGCCGTCTTCTCCAGCGCCTTGATGCGGCTCTGCACCTGACGCGCCTTAGAGGCCTTGTAGCGGAAGCGCTCGATGAAGCGGCGCGTCTCCTCCTCCTTGCGCTCGCGCTGCGCGCGCTCCGCGTCGAGCTGCTCGCGCCGTAGCGCCTCGCCAGCCACGAAGGCGTCGTAGCCCTGATCGAAGACGCGGCAGCGCGCGTCGCGGAGCTCCGCGATTCGCGTCGCGTGGCGGCGCAGGAAGGTGCGGTCGTGCGAGATCACCACCACGCCGCCGCGATGCGCGGCGAGCGTCTCTTCGAACCACGCGATCGAGGGCAGGTCGAGGTGGTTGGTCGGCTCGTCGAGCAACAGCACGTCGGGCGACGAGAGCAGCAGCTTCGCGAGCTCCGCGCGCACGAGCCAGCCGCCCGAGAACGAGGAGAGCGGGCGGTCGTTCGCGCCCGGCTCGAAGCCGATACCCGCGAGCGCGCGCGTGACCCGCGCCTCGCGCTCGAAGCCTCCACCCGCCTCGAACGCGTGTCGGCAGCGGTCGTATCGCTCGCCGACGGACGCCGGCACCTCCTCGCCGCGGCGCCCCGCGCCCGCCATCTCCGCCTCGAGCGCGCGCAGCTCCTCCTCAAGCGCGTCGAGGTGCGCGAGCGCCGAGGCGACCTCCGCGCGAAGGCTCACGCCGCGGCGCGGGTCGATCTCCTGGCGGAGCCTCGCGACGCGCACGCCCTTCGGCGCGCTGATGCTTCCCGCGTCCGGCGGCTCCTCGCCCGCCGCGATCCGGAGCAGGGTCGTCTTGCCCGCGCCGTTCGGCCCGATCAGCCCGATGCGATCGCCGGCGCGCACCTCGAGCGTGACGTCGCGAAAGAGGATGCGTGCGCCGTGACTGCGCGCGACGCCGTCGATCCGCAACAGCATGACGTCACAGCGGCTCGAAGAGATTGCGACCGTCCGCGTGGCGCACGCGTCCCCGGCGGCCGACTTCCTCGCGCGCGGCGAAGGCCTCGAGCGTCGCGCGATCGCTCGGCGTGCCGGCGAGGAAGCGCTCGCCGCTCTCGAGGCGTCCGATCGCGATGCCGCGCGCGGGCGCGCCCTCGCGGTCGTAGAGCACGGTGTAGGTCTCGAGCACCGCGAGGCCGTTCGCGACGGCGACGGGCACGACGGCGGCGGGTCCCGTCTCCTGCGGCACGTCCTCGGTCTGCTTCTCGGGCGGCGCGGCGCTGCACACGAGCGCCGAGTGCTTCGTCAGGTACCAGCCGTTGCCGGTCACGAGGCCGATCGCGCCCGGCGCCGCGCGCAGTCTCTCGACCATCGAGGCGAGCGCGTGGAGCGTGTAGTTGTTGCCGGGTCCGCCCGCGTAGGGAAGCCCACCCGTGACCGTGAAGCCTCGCGGATCGGACTCGTCGAGGCCGAGCTGCTCGCACGCCATCTCGACCGCGACCGGGAAGCAGCTGTAGAGGTCGAAGAGATCGACGGCCTCGAGGTCGGTGCCCGCGCGCGCGAGCGCGGCGCGCGCCGCGCCGATCTGAGCGGGGCAGGCGGCGAAGTCGGGCCGCTCGGACGGAAACCAGGCGCGCTCGACCGCATTCGCGCCGCCCCAGACGTGCACCCGACGCGACTTCGGGACGCCGTGCGCGGCGGCCGTCGCCGCAGAGGTCATCCAGATCGCGGCCGCCTGATCGGTCTCCATCACGGCGTTCAGGTACTTCGTGTAGGGGAAGGCGACCATGCGGTTCGAAGGCGAGGGCGTCGCGATCTCATCGGCGCCGCGCTCCACCGGGAACCAGGCGTGCGGATTGTCCGCCGCGACGCGCGTGAAGCGGCTCATCAATCGGCCCATGCGCTGCGCGTGGGACGAGAGGTCGAGGCCGCGCCGCGCGCGCAGCGCATTCTCGAAGATCGGGTACACCGAAGACGGTCGGTCGAGCCCGTAGGCGAGCTCCGCCTCGCTGGTGCCGGCTTTGTTCTCGCCGAAGGCCTCCGGCGCGCCGCGCGACGACTCGTCCCAGGACAGATGCGCGCCCGCGCGGCTCGCGCGGCGGAGCGTCCGCAGATTGTGGGTGCCGCAGACGAGCGCGGAGCGGAGCCGCCCGGCCGCGATCTCGCGCGCGCAGTGATCGACGAAGCGCAGCGGCATCTCGCCGCCGACGGCTGTCAGCACGGCGCGCGCCGAGCTCGCGCCGAGGCGGTCGGCCAGAAGCTGCGGCGGATTCAGGTTGCGCCAGCCGAGCGCCTGCACGACCCCGACGAGATCGAGGCCGGCCAGCGCCCGCGCGCCCGCGCCCGCGTCCTCGAAGGCCGCGCGCGCGACGCGCTCGAGCATGTCGGGCGCGGAGAGCGCCGCCTCGAGCGGGACGTCGCGCTGCGTGAGCTGTGCGACGCCGACGAGCACCGGGGAGCGATCGGGATCCACGCGCGGCCTCCAGAAGCGGCGCAGAATAGCGCGAGGGCGCGTCGCATCGCGCCGCTCACGGCAGGTGCCAGAAGTTGTAGGCGCTGTGGAAGGCCGGCAGCGCGAGCCAGACGTCGGAGACGACCGAGAGCGCGCACACCGACGCCAGCAACGCGACGGCGACCGGCATGCGAGCGCGCTCGGGCAACCGCGACGTCAGCACGCACAGGCCGCGCACGTAGAGCAGCGCGAACGGCAGCAGCGCCCCGTCGATCAGCCGGCCCTGATCGAACCAGGGCCGCGCGGCCGAGGGATTGCCTTGCGCGGGGAATATGAACAGCAGCGACATCAGCACGAGGATGGCGAGGCTGACGAAGATCGCGGCGGCGCTCCCGAGCTCCGCGCTGCGAGCCGGCCCGCGCGGCCGCCTCGGCAGCGCCGCGAGAGCAAGCGCGAGGAACGCGAGAGTCGTCGCGGTGTAGATCGCGTCGGCCGGCGGCCAGGTTAGCTCGTGACGCCGCCACACGAGCTCGCCGCGCCAGAAGCGCGGGATGAGATCGCCGCCGAAGCTCGCGAAGCCCTGCCAGCTGAAGATCGGGTGCGCCAGCCAGTCCGACACCGGATTATGGCGCCAGCCGAGCACCTCGACCTTCGAGCCGACACCGAGCAGATCGCCCTGCAGCAGCTCGTTGCGCGCGAGCCAGATCCCGACCGGGAGTGCGAACGCGAGCGCGTAGAGCGCGACGCCACGGCGGACCGCGGCGGAATCGCGAATCCGCCGCAGCAGCGAGCCACGCGCGATCGCGAGCACATAGAGGTTGGGGAGCTTCGTCAGGACGGCGACCGCGCTCACGAGCCCGGCGGCCGCATAGCGTCTGGCGCCGCTCTCCGGCGCGACTACGAGCCGCAGAGTCAACAGGAATGCCGCGCCGCCCGCGAGCGGCGACATCGCGTCCGGCGTCACGTAGTAGAACGCATCCTGTGGAAGGCACGCGAGCAGCGACGGGACTCCCCAGCGCACGATCGGGTCGCGCGGGTGTGTCCGACGCAGCAGCGCGACGGCACAGAGCACGAGACCCGCCGCGAAGAGTCCGTTCAGGAGCCGCACGGCGTAGAGCATGCGCTCGCTCCCGAGCCCGAGGTGGCGCGCGAGCCAGAGCCACGCGCCCGCGGTCGCGTAGTAGGCGGGCGACTGGAAGGCATCGAGGTTCACGAGTCGCGAGAAGAATCGCTCGTTGAAGGCGACGCGTCGCTCGAGCTCGTCGCGGGAGAGCTGCCAACCGGGCGCCGAGCGATCCAGCGCGCCGGGAGGGAGCTGATAGTCGGGAGCGCCGAGGCGAGCCATCAGGTACGGCATCGCGTTCTCGTACGCGGCGGGGCGGCGATCCGGCAGGGCGCCGCGCGCGTACTTGAGCACCATGTCCACGTGCCGGTGCTCGTCCACGTTGGTGAAGAATGGAAACGCTGCTGCCATGCAGCTGACGCGGATGGCCGCGAAGAGTGCGAGCCCCGTGACCGTGACGCGTTCGAGCGTTCGCACGAGAACAGCCTGACAGATCCCGAATGCGCGAGGAAGCAGCTTGCTTTGGTGGAAGCCGCCGTTCACACTAGGTTCGGAACCTTTCGCGCCCCGGGGTGAGACGATGACGAGCGCCGACCCGTCCTCGCGCTACACGCTTCTGGAGAGCGATCCACACGCGCAGCGCGCCTCGTTCGCCGACGCTGTCGCCCAGGGCCTCGGAAGCGAACCGAAGAGCCTTCCCTGCCGCTTCTTCTACGACGAGGCCGGCTCGCTGCTCTTCGAGGAGATCTGTCGCCTGCCGGAGTACTACCTCACGCGCGCGGAGCGGGAGATCCTCGAGGCGCACGCCGACGAGATCGTCGTCGACACCGGGTCGTGCCGGGAGCTCGTCGAGCTCGGCAGCGGCAGCGCGAGCAAGACGCGCCTCCTGATCGAGGCGTTCCTGCGCCGCGCGGGGCGCCTGCGCTACGTGCCGATCGACATCTCGCGCAGCGCGCTCGCCGAGAGCGCGCAGGCACTCCTCGCCGAGTATCCGGATCTCGAGATCCGCGCGATCGCCGGCGAGTACGAGCAGGGGCTGTTACGCCTGCGCGCCGGCTCCGACGCCGAGCCGCGTCTGTTCGCCTGGCTCGGCTCCAACATCGGGAACTTCGACCGCGCGGAGGCCGCCGATTTCCTGCGACACGTGCGCGAGGCGATGCGCGCGCGGGATCGGCTGCTCGTCGGCATCGACCTTCGCAAGGACCGCCGCACCCTGGAGCGCGCGTACGACGACGCCTCCGGTGTGACGGCCCGCTTCAACCGGAACCTGCTCGCGCGCATCAACCGCGAGCTCGGCGCTCGCTTCGATCTCGAGCACTTCCGACACGAGGCAGTCTGGCGCTCGCGCGAGGGCCGCGTCGAGCTGTCGTTGGTGAGCCGGCGCGACCAGGAAGTCCCGATCCCCGCGCTCGACGTGGTGGTGAAGCTCCGCAAAGGCGAGCGCATCCACACCGAGGACTCGTTCAAGTACTCGCCGCGCGAGATCGCGGAGGTCGCGGAGGCAGCGGAGCTCCGCGTGCTCGCGCGCTGGTGCGACGGGGCGTCGCGCTTCAGCCTGAACCTGCTCGCGCCCGCCGCAGACCGGGTCGCCGACTGACTCGACCCCCAGAAGCAGGAAGGGCCCGGCACCTTTCGGTACCGGGCCTCCCTGGGAAGGGGATATTGTGCTGTCGAACGGGTAGTGGTCTCAGACCCCGTTCGTGTGTCAGCCGTCGATCGAAAATCTCGAAAAAAAGAGAGAAGGCAGGACCGGCCCCGCGGGGCTCCCGCCATCTCACTGTGGCTCCTTCGGCGCCTCGTTCTTCGACTCGACCGGCTCGAGGGACAGCACGAGCTTCCCGTCGCGGAAGGGCCCCGCGCTGAAGATCACGGTGTGATTCGGCCTGGCCCGGACGTCGGCCTTCGACGACCCCTCGACGTCCACGGCCATCAGCACGCCGTCCTTTCCCTGATGGAGCGGCTGCACGCGCGCCTTGCGCCCGTTCGGCAGGTCGATCGTGTGCACCTCGCCCGCACCCATCTCGATCTGCTTCTTCTGCAACACCTCGGCACTGTCGAAGCGGATGCCCTGGCTGCTGAGCTTGCTCTCGAGCTCCTTGGCCTTCGGATCGACCCCGCGCCCGTCGTTCGACAGGCGCGTCACCATCATGCGCATCTGGATCGATTTTCCGCCCCGGCCCGCGGCCTCACCCTTCGGCGGCTTCGGCGGATCGGCGAGTGCCGTGCTCGCGCAGAGAGCGAGCACGAGCGACGCGGCCACTCTCGCCGCGATCCTAGACCACGTCACCGGGACCTCCGCTCGAAGCGCCCTCCGTCGCGCCATCGAGAACCCAGATGATCGTAGTGTCCGGGTCGTCGTCCAGCACCATCACGCTCTGGTCTTCGCTGTCGATCCAGCGCACCGATCCTCCTCGGTCGGTCGGTGGGGCGAAGAAACCGCCATAGAGGACGGCCAGCACGATCGCGGCGGTCGCGGCCGCGGCGCCGATCGGAGCCAGCCACCAGATCGCGCCGCGACCTCCCCGGGTCCGCTCGCGATCCGGCTCGCGTACGGCGGACCCTGGCAGGCGCGCGACCAGGGCGTCCCACAGATCGGGCGCTGCCGCGCTCCCGTCGAGCTCCTGCAAGTCGCCCCGCAGCGCCCGCAGCGAGGCCAGCTCGCCGCGCAGCGCGGGTCGGCGCCGCAGCTCGCGCTCGAAGCGCCAGCGCGCCAGCGACGAGAGCTCACCGTCGTGGTACGCGTGCAGCTGCGCCTCGTCCCGCTCGGTCATCGCTCTCGACTCTCCCATCATGCTGCTCCCCGACCGTCGCTCTTCCGCGACGTGTCGCGATCCGTCTCGACCATCTCCTCCTCGACCAGCAGCTGACGCACACGCCGGCGTGCGTGGTGCAGTCGACTCATCACCGTGCCTTTCGGAATTCCGAGCGCCTTCGCGATCTCGGAGTACGAGAGGCCGTCGACCTCGCGCAGCAACAGGGTCCGCCGCGCCTCGTCCGGGAGGCGCTCGATCGCCCGGGCGAGCGCCTGGCGAAGCTCGCCGCGCTCGCTCTCCTCGTCCGGCCCGCCCGACGGAAAGGCCTCGCTCTCGGGTGCCACGTTCGATGCAACTTCGTCGTTCCACTCGACGTGGCGGGTGGAGCGATCGCGACGCTTCAGGTCGATGCAGAGGTTGAACACGAGTCGATACAACCAGGTGTAGAAGCCGGAACGCCCCTCGAAGCGCCCGAGCGAGCCATATGCCTTGAGAAAGGCCTCCTGCACGGCATCCCGCGCGAGCTCGGAATCTCCGAGCAGCCGCACGGCCAGCCGGTAGGCCCGGCCCTGATATCGAAGGACCAGCACCCGGAATGCGTCGTGATCCCCGTTCCGGGCTCGTGACACGGCGTCCGCATCCGAGAGGTCCGGCACGGGAGGAGCGGGGGAACGCGGCTGCATCCCTGAGCTGCCTGCCTTCTCGGGCGGTTTCGACGCGGTGGTCACAGGGTTGATTCGACGAGCGACCGGCTAGACCGGGTGCGCCTCCCGCCAATGGCGTCCGACTCCGATCTCCACGGCGAGCGGAACCCCGAGGGGGAGCACCTCCTCCATCCGCTGCTGCACGAGGCGGGTCACCACCGGCACCTCGGAGCTCGGCACGTCGAAGACGAGCTCGTCGTGCACCTGGAGGATCATGCGCGTCGCGAGCCCCGCCGATTCGAGCGCGCGGTCGATCGAGAGCATCGCGGCCTTGATCAGGTCGGCCGCGGTGCCCTGGATCACCGTGTTGACCGCCATGCGCTCGGCCGCCTGGCGAAGCGTGCGGTTGCGGGAGCGCAGGTCGGGAAGCTGCCGGCGCCGGCCGAGGTAGGTGGAGACGAAGCCGTCGATCTGCGCCGCGGCGATCGTCTCGTCGATGAAGCGGCGCACGCCGCGGTAGCGCGCGAAGTAGGTGTCGATCGTCTCCTGCGCTTCAGCGGTCGCGATGCCGAGCTGGTTCGCGAGCCCGAAGGACGAGAGCCCGTAGATGATCCCGAAGTTCACCGCCTTGGCGCGCGCGCGCTGCTCCGCGCTGACCTCGGACGGCGTCACGCCCCAGACCTCGGCCGCCGTGCGCCGATGGATGTCCTCGCCCGCGCGGAAGGCCTCGATCAGGCTGGCGTCACCCGAGTAGTGGGCCAGGATGCGCAGCTCGACCTGCGAGTAGTCGGCCGAGAGGAGCAACGCGCCCTCCGCGGGCACGAAGGCCTCCCGGATGCGCACGCCTTCCTCGCTGCGGATCGGGATGTTCTGCACGTTCGGGTTGGCGGAGGAGAGCCGGCCCGTGGCGGCGCCGAGCTGGTGGAAGGTCGGGTGCAAGCGCCCGGTGTGCCGGTTCACGAGCGGCGGCAGCGCGTCAACGTAGGTGTTCTTCAATTTCGCGAGGCGGCGGTAGGCCAGGATCTTCGCGGGCAGCTCGTGCTGCGTGGCGAGCTGCTCGAGCACCGACTCGTCGGTCGAGTAGCCGGTCTTCGTCTTGCGCACCGCCGGCAGCTTCAGCTTCTCGAAGAGCACATCCTGGAGCTGCTTCGGCGACGACACGAGGAATTCGCAGCCGGCGAGTGCATAGATCTCGTGGAGCGTCCGCGCGAGCTCCGTCTCGTATTCGCGCGAGAGGCTCTGGAGGCGCTCCTCGTCGACGCGCACGCCGGCGCGCTCCATGCGCGACAGCACGCGCGTGAGCGGCAGCTCCACCTCGGTGTAGAGCCGCATCAGGCCATCGCGCTCGAGCGCCTGGAGCAGCGGCGCCGCGAGCTGCCCCACCGCGCGCGCGCGCAGCGCCGTGAAACGCGCGAGCTCCTCGCGCGACAGCGTCTCCGGCGCGCGCGCCTTCGCGCCGCGCCCGGCGAGGTCCTCGTACGAGCCGATCCGGCGGCCGAGGTAGCGCGCCGCGAGCGTCGACAGATCGCGCGCTCCGGTGGCGTCGAGGAGACCCGCCGCGAGCCCCACGTCGAAGGCGGGCGGCGCGAGGTCGAGCCCGTGCTCGGCCCACACGCCCTGCACGCGCTTGGTGTCCTCGGCGATCCACCCGAGCTTCCCCGGGGCCTCGAGCGCGCCGCGCAGCGCCTCCGCCGCGTCGGCGGGCGCGAGCCCTTGCGCGTCGAACGCGAGATAGGCCGCGTGTGAGGGATCGAGCGCGAGCGCGAGGCCGAGCGGGTGCGCGTCGACGCAGCCCTCCGCGGCACAGAAGAGCGTAAGCGGGAGATCCGGGCACTCCGGGAGCCGCCTCGCGATCGCCGCGAGCGACGCGCCGTCGGCGACCACCGCCACGTCGAGCGGCTCCGGCTCGGCGACGGGCGGCAGCGGCTCCGGCGCCGACGGCGCTCCGACCTCGCTCTCGCCGCTCGCTCCGGTGGCGGCGTCGGCGAAGAGATCGCCGGTCGTGCCGGGCTCGGCACGGGCGGGCGCCGGGACCTCGTCGAGCGTCGCGATCAGGCGTGTGAAGCCGAGCCGCACGAAGAGCTCGCGCAATCTCGCGCGGTCGGGCTCCCGCCTCGCGAAGCGCTCGAAGTCGTCGCCGACCGGCGCGTCGAGCCGCAAGGTGGCGAGCTCGCGCGAGATGCGCGCCGACTCGACGCCCGCCTCGAGCGCGGTGCGCGCGCGCAGCGGCGTCACCTCCGACACGTGCGCGAGCAGGTTGTCGAGATCGCCCCACTCCGCGATCAGCTTCGCCGCGCCCTTCTCGCCGATTCCCTTCACGCCGGGGATGTTGTCGCTCGTATCGCCCACGAGGGCGCGCAGGTCGAGCACGCGCTCCGGCGGCACGCCGTAGCGCTCCTCCACCTCGGCAGGACCGAAGCGCCGGTCGCGGATCCCGTCGAGCAAGGTGACGCGCGAGCTCACGAGCTGCATCAGATCGCGGTCGGTCGAGACGATCAGGATCTGCGCGTCCGGCGCCGCGCGCGCGACGAGCGTCGCGATCACGTCGTCGGCCTCGTAGCCCGGGATCTCGAGGATCGGGATGCGATAGGCCTCGATCAGCTCGCGCGCGAGCGGAATCTGGCTCGACAGGTCCTCGGGCTGCGCCTCGCGGCCGGCCTTGTACTCCGCGAAGCGCTCGTGGCGGAAGGTCGGCCCGCGCGCGTCGAACACGACGACGATCTGATCGGGGCGCTCCTCGCGCGCGAGCTTGCCGAGCATGTTGACGAAGCCCAGGGCGGCGTTCGTCGGCGTGCCGTCGGCGGAGCGCAGCGGCGGCAGAGCGAAGAAGGCGCGGTAGAGGGTGTTCTGCCCGTCGATGATCAGGATGCGCGGAGCCTGCGGCGCGTCGAGGGACACGTCGCGGAGCGTACGCGATGGCTCGCTCGCGGCGCGACCCCGACGCGCCTACCTTCGCCGCATGCAGGGGCGCCAATCGCTGAGCACGGCGGGCTTCCGCCCGCGCGCGACACTCGGGCTCGTCTACTTCTTCGGCTTCTTCGTCCTCTTCCTCTTCCTGCTCGCCGCGCCGACCATGTGGCGGTACCGGCATGCGAACCCGGAAGATCCGCAGCAGCAGGAGCAGATCGAGCGCGCCGTGCAGGACAGCGTGCAGCCGCGGCTCTGGATCGCAGTGGCTCTCGCCACCGTCGCGACCATCGTCGGCGGTCGCCTGCGGCTGCTGCCGGGGACGCGCTAGACGGTCGCTAGGCGACCGCGCGAGTCACGTAGCGCTCGACGTCCGCGACCGTGCGGAGCTCCTCGACGTCCTGGTCCGGGACCTCGATGTCGAAGGCCTCTTCGATCGACATCACCATCTCGACGACGTCGAGCGAGTCGGCTCCGAGGTCGTCGAGGATGCGGGCGTCCGGCGTGACTTCCGAGAGGTCCACGCCGAGCTGCTCCGCCAGGATGTTGCGAACCTTGATCTCCAACGAGTCGCCCATCGCTCGCCTCCCCCGCGGCGTCAACGCCTGCTGCGCCCGGGACACGCGCACCCAAACGGCAAAGGAGCTACGCCGTCCGGCCGCCAAACCCCCGTCGACTCGTGAATCGACCCCTGACGCCGACCGCGGCGACGCCGATGACTTCGGGTCATCGGTGCCTTCGCAGGATTCCCGATCGGCTCTCCGGTGTCAACCGCGCCGGCCGACCTCGAGCCCGCGCAGCACGAGGTCGACGGCGTCGTTGAACGTGTCCTCGAGCGGGCGGCGCCGCAGCTTGCGCCGCGCCGCGCTCGCCTGCGTCTGGATCAGCCCGTTCGCGACCGTCCAAAGGATGTCTGCGACCTCCCACGCGTCGCAGGTCGCGAAGTGTCCCTCCGCAACGCCGCGCTGCACCACCTCGGCCAGCATCCCCACGCACTTCTCCCACAGGCGCGTGACCTCCGCGATCACGCCGGCGGGCAGCTCGCCGATCACGTTCTGGTTCTCGAGCGCCCAGAAGATCTGGAAGTAGTCGGGATTTCGCATCCAGTGCGCGAAGTAGAAACGCCCGAGCCGGCGGATCAGCTCCGGGGGCGCACACGACGGCGTGTCGACGGTCTCCCGCATGCGTCGCTCGAAGATCTCGCCGTTGTGAGCGAGCACCGCGACGTAGAGCTCGGCCTTCGAATCGAAGTAGCGATACAGCGTGCCCTTCGCGACGCCGGCCCGGCTCGCCACTTCGTCGAGATTGGCCTCCATGAAGCCGTCGCGGAAGAAGACCTCGCGCGCGGACTCGAGGATCTTGCGCCGCGACTCCGCCTTGCGCTCGAGGCGCCGCTCGCGTGCGCTGGCGTCGCCCTCGCTCACGCGATCTCGTCGCTGCCCTCGTAGCGATACGGCTCGAAGAGCAGCGTCTGAATGTAGCGCTCACCGAAGCTCGGGATGATCACGACGATCATCGATAGATCGCGGCCGTCGCCCTTCGCGTACTGGATCGCGGCCGAGACGGCGGCGCCGGACGAGATGCCGCAGAGCAGGCCCTCTTCCTGCGCGAGGCGCCGCGCCATCGTGAAGGCATCCTCGTTGCCAACCGTGACCACCTGGTCGATCAGCGACATGTCGAGCACCTCGGGCACGAAGCCCGCGCCGATGCCCTGGATCGGGTGCAGGCCGGGCGATCCGCCCGAGAGCACGGGTGACGCGGCCGGCTCGACCGCGATCGCGCGGAACGACGGCTTGCGCTGCTTCAGCACCTGCGCGACGCCCGTGATCGTGCCACCCGTGCCGACGCCGCCGACGAGCGCGTCGACACGCCCGTCGGTGTCGCTCCAGATCTCCTCGGCCGTGGTGCGGCGGTGGATCTCGGGATTCGCCGGGTTGCGGAACTGCTGCGGGATGAAGGCATCGCGCAGTGACGCGGCAATCTCGTTGGCCTTCTCGATCGCGCCCGGCATGCCCTTGGCGCGCTCCGTCAGCACGAGCTTCGCGCCGAAGGCGCGCAGCACCGCGCGTCGCTCGGGGCTCATCGACTCCGGCATCGTGAGGATGCAGCGATATCCCTTCACGGCGGCGACGAAGGCGAGCGCGATGCCGGTGTTGCCGCTCGTCGGCTCGACGATCACGCTGCGCCCGGGCTGGATCAGGCCGTCGCGCTCCGCGGCCTCGATCATCGCGAAGCCGATGCGGTCCTTGACGCTGCCCGCCGGATTCTGGCTCTCGAGCTTCGCGACGAGCTCCGGCTTGCAGCCCTTCGACACGCGGTTGAGCCGCACCAGCGGTGTGTTGCCGATGAGCTCGGTCGCATCGCGAGCGATCTTCATCCCGACCTCCAGACGTCCGAAGAATAACGCGGCCTCGCGGGCTGTCAGTCGCGCGGCGCGCCGAACGGGCCAACGAGCTCCTCGACGAGCACGCTCGCATAGCTTCCGGCGGACAGAGCGAAGCGCAGCCGCAGCACTCCGTCGGCGTAGTCGAGCTCCGCCTCGTCGGGGCGCGCGCGGATCGCGCGGCGCGCCCCGCGCAGGCGCACGCCGGGCGGGAGCCGCAGCGCCGCGAGGTCGACGCCTCGCTCCGCGAGCACGGCCCGCTCGCGCGCCGCGACGGCGCCGCCGGGCTCCGACATGCGCGTCCCGAAGATCGGGCCGGTCGCGCTGATCTCGAAAGCGCGCGCGCGCGCGGACTCGCGCTCGAGGTCCTCGACGAGGAAGAGTCCGCCCGAGTCGTGACGCATCGCGAGGTCACCGGGCTCGAGCGCGTCGAGCGCCGCGCCGCGCGCGGCGAGCGCGGCGTCGAAGACCTCGGCTTGCAGCGCGGACAGGAGGAAGCGGGCGTCGCGACGCGGCATGCGCGTCGGCTCGCCCGCGCATAGCGCCCGCGCGCGCAGCGCGTTGTCACCCGCTCGCCCGTAGCGCTGCGGCCCGTATCGATTGGGAAAGCCGCGATGCGCGATCTCCGCGAGCCGCTCGCGCGCCGCGGCGGCGATCTCTTCGCACGCCCCGCGCACCGCGATCTCGAAGCGGTTCCCGCGCAGGTGTCCGGTGCGGAGCTTGTGCGGATGTCGCGCCGCCTCGAGCACGCGCACGCCGGGGAGATCGAGCGCCGCAACGCGATCGGGATCGAGCCCCGGCACGGAGAACCACTGCGTCGTCACCGCCACGCGATCCTTGCGGCCGGCGTAGCCGACGTCGCCGGGCCGCACCCCGGCCGCGCGCGCGAGCGCGCGCGCCACCTCCTCGGTGGTGCGGAGGCGCTTCTCGACGCGCACGAAGGTGTGCTCCCCCTCGCCTCGCGGCGCATACGAAGGCACCTCGTCGACGCGGAAGTCCTCCGGCGTCTCGCGCAGCCGCAAGGTCGCGCCCGACGTCATGCGCCATCTCGCGGACCGAAGAGGCGCCGCTCGATCGCGCGCACGCGCCGGAGCAGGTCGGGCAGGCGCCCGAGCGCCGCTACCTCGCGGTGATAGCGGAGCTCCACGCGCTGCGGCGAGCCGAGCACTCGCGCCCCCGCCGGCACGTCCTTGTGTACGCCACACTGCGGCCCGACCAGCGCGCGCGGGCCGACCCGCAGGTGCCCCGCAACGCCGGCCTGGGCGAGGATCACGGCGTCGTCGCCGACCTCCGTGCTGCCCGCGATGCCGGCCTGCGCCACGATCACGACGCGTTCGCCGATGCGGCAGTTGTGTCCGATCTGGACGAGGTTGTCGATCTTGCTGCCGCGTCCGATGAGCGTGTCGCCGAGCGTGCCGCGGTCGACGGTCGAGTTCGCGCCGATCTCGACGTCGTCCTCGATCACGACCCGGCCGACGTGGTGCGCGCGCTCGAGTCCGCCGCCGCGCGCGCCGACGTAGCCGAAGCCCTCGCCGCCGACGACGACGCCCGGGTGGAGCCACACGCGGTCGCCGAGCACGGAGGCGGCCGCGATCACGCAGCGCGCGTGCAGCACGCAGTCGGCGCCGAGGCGCGCGCCCGGATACAGCACGACGCCCGCGTGCAGGCGACTGCGCGCGCCGACGACCGCGCCCGCGCCGACGCTGCAGCCCGGCCCGATCGACGCGCTCGGGTCGATCTTCGCGTCCTCGGCGACGACGGCGCTCGGGTGGACGCCGGGCGCCGGCGCGGGCTCCGGCGCGAGCAGCCGCGCCGCGCGGTAGAAGTCGCGGCTGGGATCGTCCGATCGCAGCGCCGGCCGGCCGCCGACGTCGAGCCCGCGCAGCGCGACCAGCGCGCCCGCGCGCGAGGATGCGAGGCTCTCGGCGTAGGCGGACGAGCGCACGAAGGAGAGGTCCGCCGGGCCGGCGGACTCGAGCGGCGCGACGCCCTCGATCCACAATTCTGCGTCGCCTTCGGCGGAAAGGCCCAGCGTTTCCGCCAGATCCCCGAGCCGGATCCGCGGCGGCGTCACGTCAGCGCGCGAGCAGCACGGCGATCGGAGACGTGCGCACCACCGCGGCCGAGTTGCTGCCCAGGAAGTACTCGGTGATGCGGTTGCGCCCGTAGGCCCCCATCACGATCAGCCCCGCGCGCACCTCGCGCGCCGAGTCGACGATCTTCACGTCGGGTCGCCCGAGCGTGGAGGAGATCTCGCGCACCGGCACCGGCAGGCTGCCGACCAGCCCGCGCACCTCCTCGAAGCGCGCGACCGCGCGTCCCTTGTCCTTCGAGTCCACGAACACGTGGATCGGCTCGCCTGCGCGGGTGGCGATCTGCACGGCCAGGTTCGCGCCGATGCGCGACCCCGGCGAGCCGTCGAAGGCCAGCACGATCGGGCCGGACATCGGCGCGCCGGCCGGGACCACGAGCGCGGCGCGCCCGGTCTTGCGGATGACACCATCGACGGTCGATCCGATCAGGCCGGTGCGACAGGCGGCGTCCATGCCGTCGCGGCCTAGCACGGTGAGGTCGGCCTGCTGGCCGCGCTCGACGATGCGGTCGTCGGCCGCGCCGTCGGACACCTCGCAGCTCTGCTCGACTCCCTCGGCGCGGGCGCGCTCGGCCAGCCGCCGCACGGCCGCCTCCGCGCGGCTCTTCAGATATGCCGCGACGGGCTCCGGCGACGGCGGCGTGACGCCGAGCCCGTCGTCGCGGAAGCCGCGCGCGAGGCGGTCCTCCACCACGCACAGTCCGAGCAGGCGCGCGCGCATGCGATTTGCGAGGGCGACGCCCGCGCGCTCCGCGTGCGACGCCGCCTCCGAGCCGTCGGTCGCCACCAAGATGGTCGAGATCATGCCGTTCTCCGCCACACCTCTCGTCACGACAGCAGTCGGCCGAACGAGGTGCCCCAGATCCAGCGCAACGCGCCTCGCAGCAGGCGCAGCTTGCGCGCGGAATACGGATACCAGAGCGGCTCCGTCTTCCCGCCGAAGCGATCGATCAGGATCGACTGGACGCGACAGAAGCCCTGCAGCCCGAGCTCGCCGTTCACGCGGCCGATGCCGCTCTGCTTGGTGCCGCCGAAGGGCGATTCCGTCACGCCGTAGGTGAGCATGCAGTCGTTCACGACCACGCAGCCCGACTCGATGCCGCCGGCGAGCACGGCGCCGCGCCGCTTGCTGCGCGTCCATACGTTCGCGTTGAGTCCGTAGGGCGAGTCGTTGGCCAGCGCGATCGCCTCGTCTTCGTCCCGCACGCGCATGATGGGGAGCACCGGGCCGAAGGTCTCGTCGCGCATCACCTTCATGTCGTGGCCCACGTCGACGAGCACGGTCGGCTCGTAGAAGAGCCCGCTGCAGGCCGGATTGCGCCGGCCTCCCGCGAGCACGCGCGCGCCGCGCGCGACCGCGTCGTTCACGTGATCCTCGATCACGTCGAGCTGCTTCGCGTCGATGATCGCGCCGATGTCGAACTCGCCCGTCGCGCCCTGGCGCAGCCGGCTCGTCTCCTCCACGACCTTGCGCGTAAAGGCGTCGGCGACCTCGTCGACCACGTAGACGCGCTCAGTCGACGTGCAGACCTGACCCGAGTTGGTGAAGGCCCCGTAGACCGCGCCGCGCGCGGCGCGGTCTAGGTCGGCGTCGGCGCAGACGATCATCGGATCCTTGCCGCCGAGCTCGAGCGTGCACGGGACGAGCTCGCGGCCGCAGACTTCGGCGACGCGCCGCCCCGTCGCGACGCTGCCGGTGAAGCAGATCTTGTCGATGCCGGCCGTCAGCAGCGCGGCGCCCGTCTCGCCGTCGCCCTGCACGAGCTGGAAGACGCCCTCCGGCAGGCCGACGGCGCTCCACAGCTCCTCGACCAGCCGGCCGCTGCGAGGCGTCACCTCCGAGGGCTTCAGCACGACGCTGTTGCCCGCCACGAGCGCCTGCAGGGTCGGGTTCAGCGAGAGGATGAACGGGAAGTTCCAGGGCGTGATGATCCCCACCACGCCGAGCGGTCGATATGCGACGCGGAGCTTCTTCGTCTTCAGCAGATGGACCGGCAAGGTGCGGTCGGCGAGGATGCGGCCCGCTCGCTTCGCGTAGAACACGAGCGCGTCGCACGCGGTGATCACTTCGGTGGTCAGCGCCTCGAGCTCCGGCTTGCCGGTCTCGGCCACGATCTCCGCGACGAACTCGTCCTGCCGCGCGGCGAGCTCGCGTGCAGCCCGCTCGAGGAAGCGCCCGCGCTCGGCGAACGAGAGCGCGGCCCACGCGGGCTGCGCCTTGCGCGCGCGCTCGACCGCGGCGCGCACGTCGCCCGGCGTCGCGACCTCGATCTCGCCGAGCGGCGCGAGCGTCGCGGGATTCTTGTGGCGCAGACGCCGACGAGCATCCGGCGTCCCTGCTTCGATGCGCTCGACGATCGCCATCGCTCTCCCGCGTCGATCGAAGCGCACGTGCGCCTCGTCGCGCTGTCGCGGGTCGTCCCTTCTCCCATCCCCGGAGGTGAATCGAGCTTACGAGACCCCCGCGGGACATGTCAATCGAATCGTTCGAGACCCGACTCGGACACCCGACCCGGGTAGCCGCCTCCACGCGTCGCGCTGTGAAACACCTCACACCCGGAAGCTCGGTGCCGAAGCGATGCTCGACGTGTCGTCGGTACCGGACCGCCGCACCCAGGCAGGAAACGGAGTGGGCGCCCCCGTGCATGCGGGCCCTTCGGAAGCGGGGCCGCTCGAAGATCGGATCGGCGCGCCCGTGCCGGCGGACCTGGGCGTCTGGGAGCTGGCCTGGCCCTCGATGGCGCTCTACGCGCTCCACGCGCTCGTCGCCCTGGTCGACTTCGCCTTCGTGTCTTCGCGCGGCACGACCGCCGTCGCGGCAGTCGGCGTCGCGATGCAGATCCACTTCTTCGTCTTCGCCCTGCTCGCCGCGATCACGACGGGCACGCTCGCGATCGTCGCGCGCGAAGTCGGCGCCGGGCATTGGCAGGAAGCGGCGCGTGCCGCGCGCGCCTCGGTCGCGCTCGCGGCGCTGCTCGGCGCGCTGCTCATGGCGCTCGCGCCGTGGTCTCGCGAGGCGGTGTCGCTGCTCGGCGTGGGGGGCGACGTTGCGGACCTCGGCGGCGCCTGCCTCGCGACCTTGCTCTGCTTCAACGTCCCCTTCGCGATCGAGATCGCGCTGTCGATGGCGCTGCGCGGCGCCGGCGACGTGCGCACGCCGCTCGCGGTCGGCGTTCTCACCAACGGGATCAACGTCGTGCTCTGCTACGCGTTGGTGTTCGGCCGCCTCGGCGCGCCCGATCTCGGCGCCGTCGGCTCGGCGCTCGCCGGCGGGATCTCCTTCAGCGTCGGAGCCGGCACCCTGGCCGTCTGCTGGTGGCGCGACGCGCTGGTGCTGCCGCGGCGCGTCTCCGGTCGATCGCTCACCGCCGACACCTGCCGGCGACTGCTCCGCATCGGGCTCCCGACCGCGGCCGAGCAGAGCGCCTTCCAGCTCGGGCTGCTCGTCTTTCTCGCGATCATCGCGCTCTACGGCACGCCCGCCGTCTCCGCGTATCTGATCGGTGTGCGCATCCTCTCGCTCTGCTTCGTGCCGGGCCTCGGCTTCTCGACCGCCGCCGGGACCTTGGTCGGCCACCGGCTCGGCGCGCGGCGCTCCGCGGAGGCTCGCCGCCTCGGCTGGCGCGCCTGCGCGCAGGCGATGGCGGTGATGGCGGGCGTCGGTCTCGCCATCGCCGTAGCCGCGCCGGATCTCGCGAGGCTCTTCGGCGCGGCGGGGGAAGAGACGATCCGGCTCTCGATCGTCTTCATCTATATCCTCGGCGCGGCGCAACCGCTGATGGCGATCGAGTTCGCGCTCGGCGGAGCGCTGCGCGGAGCGGGTGACACCCGCTTCCCGCTGTTCGTGATCCTGATCGGGCTCTTCGTGTTCCGACTCGGGACCGCGCTCGCGATCGCGCGCCCGCTCGGCGGAGGCGTGACGGCGGTGTGGCTGTGTCTGCTGGCCGACTACGCGGTGAAGGCGCTGCTCCTCAGCCTGCGCTTCGCGTCGGACCGCTGGACGAACGTTCGCGTCTAGCCTGCCGCTGCGGCGGTGCGTCCCGTTCGCCCGCGAAGTAGCGCAACAGATCGGTTTCGGTCAGAAGGCCGACCAGGTCGTCGCCGTCGAGCACGGGCAGGCAGCCGATCTTCTTCTCCGCCATCACCCAGGCCGCCTCCTCGGGCGTCGCATCGGGGTGTATGACGACCGGCGGCGACGACATCACGCGCCGGATCTCGACCGCCTGCAGGAACGCGCGCCGCTGCTCGTTGCCGAAGGCGGTGAGGTTCGAGAGCGACGCCCGCAGCAGGTCGCGCTCCGAGACGACGCCGACGAGACGGCCGCCGCGCACCACCGGCATGTGGCGCACCCGTCCGAGGGTCATGATATCCTCGACCGTCGAGAGTCGATCGTCGGCGCTGATCGTGACGATCTTCTCGGACATGATGTCGCGGACGCGGCGTCGCATGGCTGGAGCGCGATTCTACTCCAATGGCACAGCGGCGTGGGAAACGGAGCGAATCGCTCGACGCTGCGAATCGGGGCTCCGCACAAGCAGGCACCGGGCCGCTCTATGCGATTCCCGAGCTGATGCGGCGCGCGATCGCGATGGGGCTCTCGGGCTTCTTCTTCACCGAAGAGGCGATCCGGAAGGCGCTCGGCGAGGCGATGCCGAAGGACCTGCAGGACTTCGCGGTCGACCAGAGCCGGCGCACGCGCGCGGAGTTCCTCGAGCGGCTCTCCTACGAGATCGGCCGCACGCTCGAGAATGTCGACGTGGCGGCGGTGATCGCGCAGCTGCTCGAGGGCCGCACGCTCGAGGTAAGCGCGCGCATCCGCCTGCGAGACGACGACGGGCGCGGTGGGCCGCGGCTGCGCGTCGAGGTGGAGCGAGAGGAGGAGGAAGCGTGAGCGCGTCGGCCGGCGGCCGCGCCCGCGCGGCCATCGGCTGGATCGCGCTGCTCGCGCTCTTCGCCTGGAGCGCCGCGGTGCATCACGGTGTCGGCCCCGCGCGCCAGGGCGCCTTGCCGCTCTGGTACGAGCCGCGCGCCTTCCTGTTCAGGAATCAGGCGACGGCCGCGCTGCTCGATCCGCCCGCGCTTGCGTTCGCGGTGCTCGGACTCCCGGCGCTGCTGCTCGCAGCGGGCGCGATCCTCGCGACGGACTCGGCGATCGCGGCGGCGCTCGCGGCGTCGTGCCTCGTCGCGACCTTGCTCTTCGTCTTCTACGGCGTCGTCGCGCCCTTCCCGTGGCAGTTCTTCGGCTGGCGCGGCTCGGTTGCGATCGCGCTGGTCGGTGCCGCGGTCGGCTTCGCGCTCGCGGCGCCCTGGCTCGCGCGCAGCTGGCTCGCGCTGCGCTGGCCGGCGCGCGTCGCGGTCTTCGCGCCGTTCGCGCTCGCGACCCTGGCCTTCCTGCGCAACGCGACGGGCACCGACGCGTCGCTCCCGTTCGCGATCTCGCCCTGGCCGGCGGTGCCGGTCTTCGGATTGGAGGTCGGCGCGCTGCTGGTGGCGATCTGGCTGGCGGGAGCCGCCCTCGGCGTGGCCTTCGTCGCTCGGCGCGGCAACGCCCGACCACGCGGGCTGCTCCTCGGCGCCGCGCTCGGCGCCGCGGCCTCGCTGGCCGTGCTCGAGGCGGGCTCGGCCGCGGGACTCTTCCCTTTCGGTGTGTCGGCGCGACCGCTCGCGCCGCTGGCGTCGGCGTGCGTGCTCGCGATCCTCGTCGCGAGCCGCGTCGGAGTGCGCGACTCCGCGCAGCTCACGACGCGAGCGCGCGTGCTCGGCGTCGGCGCGGCGCTCGTCGGCGTCCCGCTCCTGGCCGGCCAGGCGTGGGCGTGGTCGGACTACCATCGGACCCGCGAGGTGCGCGCGAGAGAGATCATCGACGCACTGCACCAGTACATCGAGCGCGAGGGCCTGTATCCGGACGAGCTCGACGATCTCGTCTCCGCGCATCTCCTCGCGCGCATTCCCGAGCCGGCGATCGGCTTCCCGTGGCTCTACGACGGCCGCTTCCGGTACGAGAGCTACGGCACGAGCTACCTGCTCGAGTTCCCCGCGCCACGCTGGGTGCAGTGTCACTACACACCCGCGCCGCGCAGCGAGGATCTCGACGAGGACGAGCGCCAGGAACTCGCCGCCGCCGGCGAGCTCGGGGAATCGTGGTCGTGCCCCTCGGCGCCTCCGGAGCTCTGGTGAGCGAGCGGTCGCTGCGCGCGTCGGAGCGCCTCTACCGAGCACAGCGCATCGGCGCGACCTTCGGCCGCACCTACCTCGGCATCCGCGCGACGCGCTTCATCGCGCGCCGGCTGCGGCCGACCGACATGCAGGAGCGCTGGTCGCGCCTGCACCGCGCGAACGCGAGCTCCATCTACGAGACCGCCGTGGAGCTTCGCGGTCTGATCCTCAAGGCGTGTCAGTTCCTCGGCACGCGAGCCGACGTGCTGCCCGCGGAATACGTCGAGGTGCTGTCGAGGCTACACGACCGCGTGCCGCCGAAGGCCTTCGGGATCGTGGCCGCGACGATCGAGTCGGAGCTCGGCCGCCCCGTGCGCGAGCTCTTCGCGAACATCGAGCGGGAGCCGATCGCGGCTGCCTCGCTCGCGCAGGTGCATCGCGCGACGCGCCTCGACGGGCGCGAGGTCGCGGTGAAGATCCAGTACCCGGAGATCGCATCGCTCGTGCGCGCGGATCTCGCCAGCCTGCGCCTGCTCTTCCGCACGGTCAGCTTCCTCGAGCGCGACTTCGATCTGATGCCGCTCGTCGAGGAGCTCCAGCAGAGCGTGCCGCGCGAGCTCGACTTCGAGAACGAAGGCCGCAACGCGGAGCGGATCGCGTCGTTCTTCGCCGACACGCCGGAAGTCCACGTGCCCGGCATACACTGGGACCTCTCCAGCCGACGCGTGCTGGTGATGGACTTCGAGCCCGGCATCAAGGTGACCGACGTCGGCGCGCTGCGCGCCGCCGGGATCGACGTCGACCGCGTGGCCTCGCTCCTCGTCTCCGCCTACTGCGAGCAGATCCTCGCGCGCGGCTTCTTCCACGCGGATCCGCATCCCGGCAACCTGCTGGTGCAGCCGACCCCGGACGGTCCGCGCCTCGTCTTCCTCGACTTCGGCCTCGCGAAGGAGCTGCCCGAGAGCTTCCGCGCGAGCGTGTTGGACTTCGCCGCGGCGCTGCTGCGCGGCGATCCCGAGGCGATGGCGGACGCGATGGGGCGCCTCGGCTTCGAGACGCGCGGCGACACCGATTCGGGGCTGCTCGACATCGCGCGCTTCGTGCTCGACGCGGCGCAGCGCGTACGCGCGCAGGCGACCGTCGATCGCGAGCTGGCCGACCGGCTCCGCGAGGAGCTGCCGCGCCGCATCCGCGAGAACCCGCTCGTGCGCGTGCCCTCGCACCTCGTGCTCGTGGGGCGCGTCGTCGGCCTGCTCTCGGGCCTGACGCGCAGCCTCGAGACGCGCGCCGACCTCGTGCGCGCGATCCTCCCTTACGCCTTCGGAGCTACTCGCTCTCGCCGTCCGCCGTCCGCGTGAAGGTGAGGAACGCCATGCTCGGGCGCTTCGAGGACTCGCGCATCGCGAACAGCATGGTGTCGAAGCGCCAGCCCTTGCCGGTCCACTCGTTGAGAATCTGCTCGAGCGACTGGTCCGTCACGTCGCTCGTCTCGACGACCTTGTAGCGGATCGACACCGCGCCTCCGATCGGCCGCAGACCCTATCGGCCCTCGCGCGCGCCGGCCACGGACTCGGCGAGCGCGGCGACCAGCGCGCGCGCCGACGGTTCGCCCGCGACGGCGTCGGCCGGGAGCCCAGCCTGCGCGAGCGCGGCGGCGGTGACCGAGCCGATCGCCGCGACCGCGCAGCGCCGCGAGGCCTCGAGCGACGGCGGATCGAGCAGCGCAGTGAAGTGTCGCGCGGCGGAGGGGCTCGTGAAGGTGAGTGCGGCGAATTCATCGGCGCGCAGCGCGGCGCGCAGCGCCGCCGCATCGACCTCCGCGGGCACGGTGCGATAGGCGATGACCGCATCGACCTCGGCGCCCTCGCGCCGCAGCCCCTCCGGAAGCTCCTCGCGCGCGAGCGACGAGCGTGGCAGCAGGAAGCGGCGTCCTCGCGGCGAGAGCCGGCGCAGCAGCTCGAGCACGCCCTGCGCGTCGCTCCGATCCGGCACGACCTGCGCCGGCAGGCCGGCCGCGCGCGCCGTCTCCGCGGTGGTCGGCCCGACACAGACGCCGATCGCGCGCGTGCGCGAGAGGTCGATCTGCAGCGCCCGAGCGCGCTCGCTCGCGAAGCGCACCGCGCTGGCGCTCGTCCACACGACGAAGTCGTAGCCGTCGGAGGCGGCGACGCGCGCGAGCGCAGCGTCGAGCCGATTCGTGTCCTCGGCGGGCAGCATCCGGATCATCGGCAGCACGCACGGCTCGGCGCCGGCGGAGAGCAGCGCCCCCACCAGATCCGCCGCCCGATCCTCACTGCGCGTCACCAGCACGCGGCGCCCGAAGAGCGGCTGCTGTTCGAACCACGCGAGCTCGCCTCGCAGCGCCGCCACGTCGCCCACGACGATGACGGCCGGCGCGCGCACGCCGGCCTCGCGCGCGCGGCCCGCCAGCTCGCCGAGCGGCGCCTCGACGACGCGCTGCGAGGGCAAGGTGCCGTCCATCACGACGGCGGCCGGTGTCGCGGGCGAGCGGCCGGAGTGCAGCAGCCGCGCGGCGATCTCCTCGAGGTTGCGCGCGCCCATCAGCACCACCAGCGTGTCGGCCGCCCGCGCCAGCAGGTCCCAGCGCGTCTCGCGCGCGACCTTGCTCGGGTCCTTGTGCCCGGTGGCCACCGCGAACGACGCGGAGTGACGCCGATCGGTGATAGGGATGCCGGCATAGGCGAGCGCGCCGAAGAGCGACGAGACGCCGGGCACGACCTCGAACGGGATCCCCGCGCGCGCGCAGGCGCTCGCCTCCTCGCCACCGCGGCCGAAGACGTAGGGATCGCCGCCCTTCAGGCGCACCACCGTGCGGCCTTCGGCCGCGAGCCGCACCAGCAGCGCGCTGGTGTCGTCCTGGGGCAGGGTCGGCGCATCGTGACCGCGCTTGCCGACGTCGATGCGGAGCGCGTCCGGCGGCGCGAGCGCCAGCAACGCCTCGGGCGCGAGCGCGTCGTAGACGACCGCGTCCGCGCCGCGCAGCGCCTCGGCGCCGCGCACCGTGACGAGATCCGGCGCTCCGGGGCCGGCACCGACCAGGATGACGCGCCCGCGCTTCACGCGACCTCCGCCCGACACGCGGCGAGGATCGCGTCCGCGCCGCGCGCGCGCAGCAGGCGCGCGAGCTCCGCGCCGATCTGCCGCGCCTCGGACGCCTCGCCCGAGAGCTCGGCCGCAGCTTCGCGCGAGCCGTCGGGCGCGATCACGCGCGCGCGCACGCGCAGCCGCTCGTCGCGGGTCGCCTCGGCGAGCGCCGCGAGCGGCACGTTGCAGTCGGCGCCGAGCGCCTCGGCGACCGCGCGCTCCGCCGCCACGCGCGCGGCGGTCTCGGCGTGATCGAGCGCGGCGAGCCGCGCCGCCAGCGGATCGCCGCGCCGCGCCTGCAGCGCCAGCACGCCCTGGCCCACGGCGGGCAGCAGCAGCGCCGGGTCGATCCGCTC
>DATKND010000006.1:0-15437 GCA_035541475.1 Myxococcota bacterium
GGCGACATCGTGATCCGCGGCACCTTCCTCTCCGTCGACGAGGGCAGCGCGCTCAAGCGCATCGTCGTCGGCTTCGGCTCGGGCGGCGCGGAGCTCCGGACCCTGGTCGAGGGCTATGTGATGACGGATCGCGGGCTGCGAAAGCTCGGGTCCGGCCAGATCGACTCGGGCGGCAACAAGATGCCGGGCGTCGTGCTGCCGGTCGCGGTCTTCGTCGCGACCGCGAACCCGATCGGGCTCGTCGTCGGAGGCGCGGTCAAGGCGACGGGCGAGCTGACGGGCTCGTCGACGATCGAGGGCTCGGGCCGCCGCACCGCCGAGCTGATCGCGAAGGAGCTGAAGGTCAAGTTCGAGGAGCAGGGCTGGATCGACTGAGCGCTCGCTAGCTTGGAGACATGCGCCTGACGATCAAGCGCGCGTACGAAGGGCCCGCGCGAGGCGACGGGCGGCGCATCCTCGTGGATCGGCTGTGGCCGCGCGGGCTCACGAAGGAGGCCGCGAAGATCGACTTCTGGGCGAAGGAAGTCGCGCCGTCGAACGCGCTGCGGCGCTGGTACGGACATGCGCCCGAGCGCTGGACCGAGTTCCAGCGCCGTTATTTCGCGGAGCTCGACGCGAACCCCGAGGCGGTCGCGGAGCTGCGCGAGCACATCGGGAAGGGCGCGGTGACGTTCGTCTTCAGCTCGAAGGAGGAGCGTCTCAACAACGCCGCGGCGCTCGTGAGTTACCTGAAGCGGCGCGGCCGCCGTCGTAGGGGCCCGATCCGAGCGTCTTGATCCGACGTTGTCGCGGAACAGCGCTCTTCCAGCGCGAGGCAAGCACGGCGTAGCTGCCGAAGGCGAGTGGGTCGCCGCAAGCGCCGGCGAAGACCCGACTGGCGCTACCTCCCAACGCCGGCGCGCGCAGCCGAGCGGAGCTCGGATCTACGGCACGCACACCTTCGGCAGCGGATGCCGGTAGAGCTTCGACGCGTTGAGATGGGCGATCTTGCGGATCTCGTCGAGCGGCAGGTCGCCGAGCATGCGCTTCATCACCGCCTGCGTGTCGGGCCAGGTGCCGTCGCCGTGCGGGTAGTCCGACTCGAAGAGGATGTTGTCGACGCCGATCGCATGGCGCGTCGAGATGGTCGACGGGTCGTCGATCATGCAGAACCAGAAATTGCGGCGCAGCACGTCCGACGGGCCGTTCTTCTTGTCGGGCCAGCCCGAGCCGTAGCCGGAGCGCGCCATGATGTTGTCGCAGCGGTCGATCAGCCCCGCGACCCACGCGATGCCGCCCTCGCTCATCGCGATCTTCAGCTCCGGATACCTGGCGGGCCAGCCGCTCCACAGCCACTCCGCGCACGACTCGAACGCCATCGCCTGGAAGAGCGTCGCGCCGAGCTCGAGCATCGGCGCGCCGGGCGGCATCTTCGCGAAGCCCGACGAGCCGACGTGCAGATTCAGCACGGTGTCGGTCTCCGCGCAGGCGCGGATGATCGGCTCCCAGTACTTGTCGAAGACCGGCGGCAGCCCGTTGCGATGCGGCTGCTCGGGCATCGTCACGGCGGTGAAGCCGCGCTGCGCGTTGCGTCGGATCTCGGCCGCGCCGAGCTCGGCGTCGGTGAGATAGGTGATGCCGAGCGGCACGATCCGCTCGGGATACGAGCCGTGCCACTCCTCGAAGAGCCAGTCGTTCCACGCGCGCACGCAGGCGAGCCCGAACTTCTGATCCTTCAGCTCCGAGAAGAGCGTGCCACCGAATCCGGTCACTCCGGACGGGAAGTTCACCGACGCCCAGGTGCCGTTGATGTCCATGTCCTTGATGCGCGCGTGGATGTCGAAGCAGCCGGGGCGCAGCTCGTCGAAGCGCGCGGGCTCGACCCGGTGGTCCTCGCGCGGGCGCCCGGCGACGCACATGAAGCCGACCTGGAAGTAGGGCGTGCCTTCGATCGACCACACCTGGTGACCTTCCTCGGTCTCGATCACGCGCGGCGCGCGCTCCTCGAACTCGCGCGGCATGCGCCCCTCGAAGGCGTGCGGCGGCTCCATCAGGTGATCGTCGACGGAGATGAGCGTGTACTCGACCTGGCGCGGCTCCGGATCCGGCAGCAGCGGCCGCGTGACGGGTCGTTTGATGCCGAGCTTCATGGGCGTGACCATGCGGACCTCCGACGTCGGCGAGAGGGTCAGAGTATCATGCGACGCCATGGCGGAGCAGCTCGTCACGCTCGAGTTCGACGGACCGGTCGCCGTCGTCAGCAACAACCGGCCCGAGAAGCACAACGCCGCGAACGACGCGATGGACGCGCGGCTCTTCGAGGTGCTGGCGGAGCTCGAGCGCCGCAGCGACGTGCGCGCGATCGTGTGGCGCGGTAACGGCAAGTCGTTCTCGTCGGGCCGCGATACCACCGAGCTCGGCGTCCGCAGCGAGGACATCGGCAACCTCGACTTCATCGAGCGCGGGCACCGCGGCTCGCGTCCGTTCCTCCAGATGCCGGCGCCGATCGTGGTCGCGCTGAAGGGCTGGGTGATCGGCGGATCCTTCGAGCGCGCGCTGCTCTGCGACCTGCGCGTCGCCGGCGAGAGCGCGAAGATGCGGCTGCCCGAGCTGCAGCACGGCGTGATCCCCGACTCCGGCGGCACCGCGCGCCTCTTCCAGATCGCGGGACACGGCCTCGCGGCGGACCTCGCACTGACCGGCCGCGTGCTCGACGCGCAGGAGGCGCTGCGTCACGGCGTCGTGTCGCGGGTCGTGCCGGACGAGCAGCTCGACACGACATGTCTGGAGATCGCGCACCAGATCGCGAGGCTCTCGCCCTTCGCGGTGCGGATCTTCCGCCGCACCTTGTCGCGGCTCGCGAACGCCGCCGTCGAGGCCTCCATGCAAGAGGAGGCGATCGGACAGACGCTCGTGCAGGCCAGCGAGGACTACGCGGAGTTCAAGGCCGCGCGCGCGGCGAAGCGCGAGCCGAAGTTCAGGAACCGATAGGTGTCGACGCTCGCGGAGCTCCTCGCGAAGGACGAGATCCGCGAGGTGCTCGCGCGCCTCGCGCGTGGCACCGACCGCCGCGACGCTGCGTTGATCCGCTCCTGCTACCACGCGGACGCCGTCGACGACCACGGCGCCTTCCGCGGCGGCCCCGCCGAGTTCGCCGAGTGGGTGCCGAAGACGCTCGCGATCTTCGAGTCGACGATGCACGTGCTCGGCAACATCTCGATCGAGCTCGACGGCAATGCGGCGCGAGTCGAGAGCTACTGCACCGCGCACCACGTCTTCGCGGCGCAGGCGCCGGGCGGCGCGCGCGACATGGTGCTCGGGCTCCGCTACCTCGACCGCTTCGAGAGACGCGGCGGCGGACCGTGGCTGATCGCGCGCCGGCTCTGTGCCTACGAGTATTCGCTGTCGATCCCTGGCGGCGACGCCTGGCCGCTCGGCCCGCCCTTCGTGCGCGGACGCCCGGACCGGAGCGACCCGAGCTACGAACGTTAGGCGCCGCGGCGCGCGAGCCGCGACTCCGCGCCGCGCACCAGCTCCTCGACGATCGCGCCGGCCGGCTCGACCGACGAGATTCGCTCGACCGACTCGCCGGCGTAGAGCGCCATCGCCTCGACGTGTCCGCGCGTCTGGCGCGTCGCGCAGAGCGCGGCGAAGCGCGGCACGGGATGCTCCGCGTCGCCCGCGCGCTGCCACGCGACCGGGCCGTCGGGCAGGCGCTCCACCGCCTCGACCGACGAGCGCAGCACGCGATGCGGCGCGTCCGGCCACATCACGGAGAACGCCTCGGTCAGCACCGTGTCGGCCGAGCGCGCCGCGAGCAGCGCCTTCACATACTCGGGGTGCGCGCCCGACTCCGCGCACGCGACGAAGCGCGTGCCGGAACGCGCACGCGCGTCACCACGGAAGCGAGCAGCGGCAGGAGACGCGAGACGCCGCGCACGTGGCCGCCCGCCTCGACGCCCTGCACGACGACGAGGTCGCAGCCGCAGCGCTCGGCCGCGAGCGCCTCGTCGAGCGAGCCGACCTGCCAGGACGCGAGCGCGCCGTGCGCGCGCGCCTCGCGCACGAGTTCCGCGTCGGGCGCGCCGTAGAAGAACTCGACGACGCGCGCTCGGCGCGCCGCGACCTGCAGGCACGCGCGGTCGAGGAACGGAATCAGGAAGCCCGCGCCGAAGACGCCACGCGTGCGAGCCGCGAGCGCGTCGAGCGCGGCGCCGAGCGCGTCCGCCGAGAGCAGCGGCGCCGGCTGCATGGCGAGCCCGCCGGCGTCCGCGACCGCCGCGACGAGCTCCGGCGTGGCGATGCCCGGCAGCGGCGCGGACTGGATCGGCGCGCGGCAGCCGACGAGTCGGGTGAAGGCGGTCTCGCGCACCGCGCCTACGGCCGCGATCCGCGCGTTCCGCCGCGGCATCGCCGCGCCAGCACGGCGAGCCCGGCGACGCCCGCCCCGACCGCAGTGCTCTGCTCCGGCTCCGGCACCGGCGACACGTGGATCGACAGATCGGTCACGTCGGCGAACAAGGTGGCGACGCGGCCTCCGTGGGCGACCTCGAACTTCAGGTTCCAGAAGGTCTCGGAAGGCACGCTGAGGTCGGGGATCTCGGTGAACGAGACGTCGCTCAAGAGGTTTGGCATGGGCGCGCCGGAGTTCGCGTCGCTCTCCAGAACGGTCTGATTCCACTGCAGATCCAGGGACGTGTAGCCGCCGGGGTCGTTGTCGCGGGTAGCCGCTGCGTAGGAATCGTAGTAGTACGAATTCTCCGGTTCCTCCTCGTCGTAGAGGTACCCGTTGTCGGTCCAGTGGATCGCCAGGAATTCCGGGTAAGAGGTCGAGGGATCCTCGGAGGTGATGCACGTGAACACGTCCGGGCCGATGCGCACGATCGAGCCCGTCTGCCCGTCCATCCACGAGATCTCCCAGTGTCCGGGATACATCGAGGGGTTGAAGGGCGTGTCGTCGTAGAAGTAGGCGCCTCGGATGATTCCATCGGCCGGCAAGGTGATGAACCCCGTCCCGGTCGCATCGAACAGCTCGGTGACCTCCGCCGTGAAGTCGACGCGCCAGGTCGTTCCGCTCGCGGCCGACGGAAGCAGCGTGAAGAAGAGCGCGAGAGTCCTGACGAGCCGCATCGGAGTCGCCTCGCCGCACCATTCTCCGCGCGCGCGGACGACCCAGTCAAGCGCGCGCTACGGCCGTGACGTGTACACCCGCGGGCCGCGGAGCTGCGCGACCACCGGCGCGATCTCCTCGACCCACTCGCACAGACGCGGCCGCGTGTCGCGCGGGTCGATCAGGTCGTGGACGCCGAAGTCGACGGCGCGCGGCAGGATCGACTGCGCCTGCGCGTACTCCGCCTCGAGCTCGCGGCGACGCGCGCCCGGATCGGGCGCCGCGGCGATCTCCTTCCCGTAGGCGAGCTCGATCCCGCCCTCGATCGGCAGCGCGCCGCTCTGCGCCGACGGCCACGCCACCACCAGGCCGCCCGGACCGAGGTGACACCCGGCCGCGACGCCGAACGAGCGTCGCACGATCACGGTGAACCACGGCACGGAGGTCTGCTGCACCGCGAAGATCGCCTCGAGTCCGTGTCGGATCGTCGCCTGCTGCTCGGCCTGCGTGCCGATCATGAAGCCCGGCTCGTCCATCAGCGACACGATCGGGAGGTGGAAGGAGTCGCAGAGCTCGGCGAAGCGGCGGAGCTTCTGCGCGCCGTCGGCCGTCATGCTGCCGCCGTAGACGTAGGGATCGTTCGCGAGCACGCCGACCGGGTGTCCGGCCACGCGCGCGAGCCCGGTGATCTGCGAGCGGCCGTAGCCGGGGGTCAGCTCGAAGAAGCTCTCGCGGTCGACGATCGCCTCGACGACGCGCCGCATCTTGTAGGGCTTGCGCGCGTCGCGCGGCACGATCTCGATGAGCTTCGCCTCGCGACGCTCGCGCGGATCGCTGCACTCCGCGACCGGCGGCGCGCTCCAGACGTTGGACGGCAGATAGGAGAGGAAGCGGCGGATCTGGCGCCAGACGTCGGCCTCGTCCTCGGCGACGTTGTCGACGACGCCGCTCTTCGCGTGGATCTCGGGCCCGCCGAGATCCTCCTTGGTCACGTCCTCGCGCGTCGCGCGCGCGACCAGCGCCGGACCGCCGATCAGCACCTGCGCGCCGCGCGTCATCAGCGAGAAGTGCGCCGCGCATAGCCTCGCCGCCGCGAAGCCCGCGACCGGGCCGAGCGCCGCCGCGACCATCGGCACGCTGGCGCGCGCCTCGACCAGCGCGTGGTTCGAGGTCGCGCCCGAGACGAAGTCGTAGCCCGAGCGTCCGCGCACGCCGCTGATGCCCGAGACCGACGCGCCGCCCGCCTCGAGCAGGCGCACGTTCGGCACGCGCCGCCGGACGGAGAGGCGATCGGCGTACTCGGCCTTCTTCATGCCGGCGGGCGAGTACGCGCCGCCGCGGACGGTGAAGTCGTCGCCGCACACGACCACCGGACGCCCGTCGATGCGCGCGGTGCCGATCACCGCGTTCGAGGGCACGAAGCCGGAGAGCTCGCCGTCGGCGTCGTGCGAGGCCGAGCCCGCGAGCCCGCCCTGCTCGCGGAAGCTGCCCTTGTCGACCAGCGCGTCGATGCGCTCGCGCACGCTCGAGCGACCCCGCGCGTGCTGCTTCGCCACCGCCTCGGCGCCACCCTGGAGGGCGGCGAGCGCGCGCAGGCGCTCGATCTCGCGCGCCTCCTCGTCCCAGCTCATGCGGGCACAGCCTATCATGCGCCGCACTTCGGACAGGGACGGACGCCGACATCATGCACCCGCTCGAGGGCATCCGCGTGCTGGACGCGAGTCACGTGGTCGCGGGACCCGTCTGCTGCTGGCTGCTCGCCGCGCTCGGCGCCGAGGTGATCCGCGTCGAGCCGCCCGGCGGCGACGTCACCTGGCGGACCTTGCCCTACGTCGGTCCGGACGGCGTCCATCGCGGCCCGCGACGCGCGCGCGACATCGCGATCTCGCCGCTACGACGCGGTCGCGGCAAGCGCAGCGTCGTGCTCGACCTGAAGCACGAGGAGGCGCGCGCGCTGTTCCGCAAGCTCGCGGCTCGCTCCGACGTGCTGGTCGAGAACGCGGTGCCGGGAGCGATGGAGCGGCTCGGCCTCGACTACGCGTCGCTCGCGCCGGAGTGCCCTCGCCTGGTGTACTGCAGCATCAGCGGCTACGGCCACGACGGTCCCTACCGCGACCGGCCGAGCATGGACCTCGTCGTGCAGGCGGTCTCCGGGCTGATGGCGAAGACCGGCTTCCCGGACGGCCCGCCGACCAAGGTCGGCGCGACCGTCGGCGATCAGGTGCCCGCGATCTATGCCGCGCTCGGCGTCCTGGCCGCGCTCCGCCAGCGCGACCGCGACGGCCGCGGACAGCGGATCGACGTGGCGATGCTCGACAGCCTGCTGACCTTGCTGTGGGACGAGCCGATCGACGTCTACGAGGAGCAGGGGCTGCCCGAGCGCGTCGGCAACGGCGACCCGCGCGGCGCCCCGCTCGACGTCTTCCGCAGCGCGGATGGCTGGGTGGCGCTGCTGGTGCCGCACGACGCGCAGTGGCGCGCGCTCTGCGAGCTGATGGGGCGCCCGGAGCTGGCGGCGCGCTGGCCCGACTACGCCGCGCGCCTCGCGGCGCGCGACGAGGTCAACGCGAGCGTCGCCACGTGGTGTCGCACGCAGGCGAGCGACGCAGCCGCCGAGCAGCTCGTCGCGCTCGGCATCCCTGCCGGCCCCGTGCGCTCCCCCTACGCGGCGCCCCGCGATCCGCACGTCGCGCACCGCGGCTCGCTGGTGCCGCTGCGCCACCCCGACCTGGCGGAGGCGACGCGCTTCCTCGGGCCCGCGTTGCCGATCCGCTTCTCGCGCGCGGAGAGCGCGATCGCGCCGGCCGAGCCGCTCGGCGCGTCGAGCGAGGCGGTGCTGCGCGAGCTGCTCGGGATCGAGGACGCCGAGATCGCGAAGCTGCGAGCGGCCGGCGTCCTCGGGTAGAGGGCGCTCGGTTCAGAACTTCAAGCTCAGCCCAGCGGTCGGGCCGCGAATCCTGAGCTCCCAGTTCGACTCGTTGCTGAAGGTCTCCTCGTACCGCCACCACCGATAGCCCCCGAACACCGAGACGTTGCGCTGGACGTTCAGCTCGACCCCGACCTGCGTATCCTGGATGGTCTTCCACGCTTCGTCGGTGATGTTCACCGTGTATTGGGCGTAGAGATCGAAGAGGGCGATCGGCCGCACGGTGGCACGACCTCCGAGGAGAAAGCCGGCGAGAAGCTGTTCGTGGGAGGCTGTGACGCCCTCTCCCCGGAGCCTGAGCTCGGTGCTGTCGACACCGAGCCCCATGATCGCCTCGAGGCTGAGGACGTCGTAGAAGCGGAGCCCTCCGCGAGCGGCGAGGCTCCCGCGGAGGTTCTGCGCGTTCAGCTTCACGCGCGCGGGCCCGACGATCACTTCATCGAGCTCCACCTGCTGGCCCGCGGGCACCTGCTCGTGGTCGCGGCCCTCGACCGAGGCGATCTCACCGTCGATCGAGATCGTGGGGTGGATACCCGCGCTCTGCGCAGTCACGGCGCTCGCCGGAGATCCGGTCGCGAGGTCGAGCAAGGTCCCGCTCCGCCTCTCGTCGATGCCGGGATAGATCTCGTAGGAGATCCGTCCGCCCGGAGTGACCTCGTCGTCGTCGTCGATCCTCAGCTCCATCGTCGTGCAGCCGAGGGCGACGCCGAGCGGCGTCAAGACTGCGAAGAGCGAAATCGATCGGAGAGAGTGCATGCGGCTCACCATACACCAACGCGTCGCACAAGTGGCTGGCTAGAGGAGGCCAGCGTATTCGGGTAGAGTGCGCCTCGTGCCCGACTCCGATTCCGCGAAGCTCGAGGTCGCGCGCCGCCTGATGGACGCGATCCAGGCGGGCGACGTCGCCACCGTCGCCGCGCTCTACGCCGACGACATGGTCGGCTGGCGAAACTTCGATCGGCGCGAGCTCGGGAAGGCCGCGATGGTCCGCATCATCGAGTTCCTGGCGAAGCAGCTGCGCGAGCTGCGCTACGACGCGATCCGCGTCGCGCCCACGCCGACCGGCTACGTGCAGCAGCACGTGCTGCACGCGATCGCGCCCGACGGGACACGCGTCGAGAGCCCCGCATGCCTCGTGGTGGAGGTGCGCGACGGTCGCATCCGCCGCCTCGACGAGTACCTCGACTCGGCAGCGATCGCGCCGCTTCTGAGGCGCTGACCCGAGCCGTCAGCGAAGGAGGCGAGATGGCGACGCGACGGCAGTTCCTCCAGCTCGTGTCGGGCAGCACGGCGCTCGTGGCCGTCTCGGGCCTCGAGGCTCTCGCGGCGCCGGCCATGACGCGCGAGCGTCAGCGCGACATGACGCCGGACCAGGCGCTCGCCGAGCTGAAGCAGGGCAACGAGCGATTCGTCGGCGGGAAGATGATGCAGCGCGACCTGCTGGCGCAGGTGCGCGACACGGCCGCGGGTCAGTACCCGTTCGCTGCGGTGCTCGCCTGCATCGACTCGCGCGTCTCGCCGGAGCTGCTCTTCGACCAGGGAATCGGCGACATCTTCAGCCCGCGCATCGCCGGGAACTTCGCGAACACCGACATCATCGGCAGCCTCGAGTTCGCGACCAAGCTCGCCGGCGCGCGCCTGATCCTCGTGCTCGGACACACCGAGTGCGGCGCGATCAAGGGAGCCTGCGACAACGTCCAGCTCGGCAACCTGACCGCGACGCTCGGCAACCTCGGCCCGGCCGTGTACACCGCGACGAAGACTCCGGGCGATCGCAACTCCAAGAACGCGGCGTTCGTGCAGGAGGTCGCCGACGAGAACGTGCGCCTCACCGTCGAGGCGCTGACGGAGCGGAGCGCCGTGCTGCGCGACCTCGTCGGCGCGAATCAGCTGAAGGTCGCCGGCGCGATGCAGGACGTCCGCACCGGGCGGGTCTCGTTCTCCTAGGGCGAGACCGCCGCGGCGGGCACCTCGACCGCGAATAACTCGGTGCCGAGCGCGGCGACGAAGATCCCGCCCGTGAGGCCGTCGGCGCGCGCGGCTGGCACCGGCACGAAGAGCGACTCGAACTCGTGCCGCACGCTCGAGCCGCCGGCCTTCGCGCTCGGCGCTGGCAGCATGATCGTGTGGAGGCTCGCGACCTTCGACGCGAACTCCCTCGCCTCGAAAACCTCCTCGCGCACGCCGATGCGCTGCTGCGGCGCGAGGCGCGCGATCCACTCGAAGGTCGGGCGTAGCTCCTGGTAGAAGGCGACGTCACGCAGGCGCGAGTCGACGGTGGCGTAGACGGCGAGCCCGTGAATCACGAGCAGCCAGAGCGCGCCGGCCGCGGCGGCGACGGGCAACGAGTGCGTGAGGCCGCGCAGCACGCGCGCCGTCGCAGCGCCGAAGAAGACGGTGAGAATGCCAGCCGCCGGCACGAAGTAGTGGAAGGGCAGGAAGCTGCGCTCGAGGTAGACGCGGTAGGCGAACACGACCAGCGTGTATGCGGCAAAGAGCGAGACGAACACGACGCGTCGACGCGGCGCGGCGCCGCGCCGCACGACGTCGACCCAGCCGACGACAGCCACCGAGACGAATGCGAACTCGGCGAGCGGCAACACGCCCGCGGCAGTCGGCGCGGGCCAGAGGTTCCAGATTCGCGTAGCGCTGTTCCACAAGGGCGGCACGCCGGACCAGAAGGAGAAGAAGAGAATCCAGTCGATCCAGTTCGACCAGAACCACAGGGTGACGACAGCGGCGGACGTCAGCGCGAGCAGCGCGAGGGACCGCTCGCGCGCGCGCTGTCCGGGCCCCGCGGCGCGCGGCGCCAGCGCGCCTTCGAGAAGCAGGAGGAACGGCAGCGGCACCAGGAAGTTGAACTTCGTCACAAGCCCGGTGGCGACGGCGACGCCCGCGAGCGCCGCGAAGAGGCGCGCGCGCATCGCGTTGCCCTTGCCTTCCAGATCCTCCCATCTCCACAGCGCCAGGAAGCTCGCGAAGATGCAGATCATCATCAGCGGCTCGACGGAAATGCGCGACACGTAATGGAGCACGGGAAGCGACGTCGCGTAGCCGAGACAGGCGCACCAGGCGGCCAGCTCGTCGCGCAGCAACTGGCGCGCGAACGCAAAGAGGAACGCGAACGAGACCAGGTGAAGGATGGTCATCAGCAGCTTCGAGGCCAGGAAGACCACCGGCAGGTGGCGCGCCGTGAAGGCCGCATCGGAGAGCCCCGCGTCGTCGGAGAACGCGTAGACCCCGCGCTGGACGCCCTCGAGGAGCAGCAGCAGCGGCGTGCCGGGGTGGCCCAGGAACAGGGCTGGCGTGCCGAAGTGTAAGTCGTGCGCGGCCGCCACGTAGAAACTGCCCGGGTCGAACTCGTACCAGGCGGGCTCGCCGAAGATTCGGTTCGGCCAGCCACCGAGCGGCGCCCAGGCGCTCATCAGCGCCGAGAAGGCGAGCAGCGCTGCGGCGAGCGCGAGCGTCGACGCGAGCAGCACCCGTCGCACGGGACGAACGGCCTCGCTCCCAGGATCCGGCTGCGCCAAGCCTCGCGTATGCCCCGCCCGCCCCGATGCGCTGGAAGCTATCAACGCGTCATCTGCTGCGACAGGTCGCGGCCGAGATCTCTTCCGCGACCCGCTACTACGACCGCGTGATCCAGTGTGCTCCTGTGCATGACCCTTTTCGCGCTGCGCCGCATCGAGGCGGAGCGATAGCAAGGAGGCCGACACAAGTCGGCCGACGCGCAGCGAGGCAAGCCGAGCGGAGATCGCACGGGCTTGCCGAGCGAAGGCCGGCAGCCCGAGCGCGAGTGATCAGGGAGCGCGAAGGTCCGGCAGAGCTAGATCCGCACCAGCTCGACGTCGACGAACGAGCACCAGCGCGGGCTCGCGCGCGCCAGCGCCAGGTCGAGCGCGCTGGCCAGCGGGAAGGCCGCGCCGGGCAAGAGCGACCAGCGCTTGAGCCCGCCGGCGAGGAAGTAGCGCAGCGGTGTATGCGGCGCGTACGCTGCGATGCGGAGCGCCGGGAAGCGCTGCTCGAAACGCGCGCGGTCGCGCTCGAAGACGATCCAGGCGAGCGCGCCATTCGCCCCGGAGAGCGGACCGCGCGTGTCGAACGACCAGCGCTCCGCCCCAGGGTCGCAGGGCTCGTGGTGCAGCCAGCGCAGGATCGGCGTGCTGATCCAGCCGAGGTACTGGTCCACCAGGAAGACGCGGCCGCCCGGCACGAGCGTGCGCTGCGCCTCGCGGAAGAAGGCCTCCACGTCGGCCAGGTGGTGGAGCACATTCAACATCAGGATCGCGCGCAGCGACGCGTCGGCGAAGGGCAGCTGAGCCGCGTCGACGACGCGGTCGACGCCCGCGTACGGGAGGACGTCGGAGGTGACGGCGGCGGGCATCACCTCCTCGAGGAAGCCAGCGCCCGATCCGAGCTCGAGGACGTCGCCGTGCGGCGGGCAGCGCGCGACGCACGCAGCGTACTTCGCATAGCACTCGAGGTACCAACGCTCGAGAGCGGGCTTGCTGCGGATCAGCCGGCGCAGCGCGTCGACGCGCGCGGGGTCATCGAGCTCGTGCACTAGCTGCCCGACAGGCGGCGGAGCTCTGCGCCGCGCAGCCGGTGGAGACTCTTTCGGGGCGCGATCGCCTCCTCGTAGTGCTCGGCGAACCAGGCGTAGGTGCGCGCGAGGCCCTCCTCGATGGGCATGCGGTGGCGCCAGCCGAGCCCGTGCAGGCGCGAGACATCGAGGAGCTTGCGCGGCATGCCGTCCGGTTTCGACGCGTCGAAGACGAGCTCGGCGCCCGGGTGGATCATGCGGCGCGCAAGCTGGGCGAGCTCGCGGATGCTGACGTCCTCGCCCGTCCCCACGTTCACGTGCTGCTCACCCGAGTAGGCGCGCATCAGGAACACGCAGCAGTCGGCGAGCTCGTCCACGTGCAGGAACTCGCGGCGCGGGCTGCCGCTGCCCCACACGACGACCTTGGTGTCGCCGCGCAGCTTCGCCTCGTGGAACTTGCGGATCAACGCGGGCAGCACGTGCGCGGTGTCGAGATCGAAGTCGTCGTGCGGGCCGTAGAGATTCGTCGGCATGGCCGAGATGAAGTCGCAGCCGAACTGGCGCTTGTAGGCGGAGCAGAGCTTGATGCCGGCGATCTTCGCGATCGCGTAGGGCTCGTTGGTCGGCTCGAGCGCGCCGCTGAGCAGCGCCTCTTCCTTCATCGGCTGGGGACTCTCGCGCGGGTAGATGCACGAGCTGCCGAGGTAGAGGAGCTTGCGCACGCCGTTCACATAGGCCGCGTGCACGACGGTCGCGTGGATCATCAGGTTGTCGTACAGGAAGTCGGCCGGCAGCAAGGAGTTCGGCAGGATGCCGCCGACCGTGCCCGCGACGAGGAACACGTACTCCGGCCGGTGACGCTCGAACCAGCGGTTCACGGCCGTCTGGTCGCGCAGGTCCACCTCCGCGCGCGACGCCAGCAGCAGGTTCGCGTAGCCCTCGTGTCGGAGCCGGCGCACGATCGCCGAGCCCACCATGCCCTGGTGTCCGGCGACGAAGATGCGGGCGTCCCGCGGAAGCGCCTCGCGGCTCACGCGACGCCTCGCTGTGACGCGAGCTGGCGGCGGTCGCCGATCGCGCGCGCGGGGACACCCGCGACGATCTGATACGCGCCGACCTCGGCCGTCACCACGGCGCCTGCCGCGACCACGGCGTGGTCGCCGATGCGGATGCCGGCCGTGATGACAGCGTGCGCGCCGATCCACACGTCACTGCCGATCTCGACGGGTGCGAGCTCGTGGTCGACCTCCGCCATCGGCACGTCGAGCTGTGCGTGCGCGTGCTCGGACGATGCGATCACGGCGTAGGGACCGACGAGAACGTCGTCGCCCAAGCGGATGCCGCCGCGGCCGTCGAGCAGCGCGCCCGTGTTGACGGCGAGCCCGCGCCCGGCGCGGATGCCATAGCTGTGCGTCAGGTGGACGCCCGGGTAGAAATAGGCAAAGGAGGCGAGCCGCTCGAACAGCGAGCGGTAGAACGCGTAGCGGAGCCACATCCCGAGAGGACCCGGGAGCCCGCGCAGCAGCCAGCCGATGTGCTCTTCGACGGCGAGATGGAGCAGCCGGCCCCGATAGCGCTTCGCGAAGCGCTCGAATCTCTGCATCGGCCCTCAGGAAACGGCGATTCGCGCGGGGCGTCAAGTGCGCCGGTGTCGCGTGCTACGGCAGCAGCCGGCCGAGAACGCGCAACGCGTTCTCGCCCATGACCAGCCGGATCTCGTCGTCGGGCATGCCCTCGGTCTGGAGCGAATCGACGATCGACGCGAGGCCCGTCACGTCGAAGGCCGTGGTGACGGCGCCGTCGAAGTCCGAGCCGAGGGCCACGTGCTCGGCGCCCGCGAGGTCGCGCGCCGCGCGGATCGCGCGCGCCACGTCGGCCGGCGAGGTCCCGCAGGTCGTGCCCGCGAAGAAGCCGATGCCGATCAGGCCGCCGGTCGCGGCGATCGCGCGCACGTGCTCGTCCGAGAGGTTGCGCGGGCCGGGACACACCGATTGCAGCCCGCCGTGCGAGACGACGACCGGCTCGGTCGCGATCTCGAGGACGTCGTCGATCGCGGCGGGCGAAACGTGCGCGAGGTCGACCGCGATGCCGAGCGACTCCATGCGCCGGACGACCTCGCGTCCGAGGTCCGTGAGGCCCGGCTTGTCGGCGCCGGCCGACGAGCCCGCGACCGCGTTGTCGGTGAAGTGCGCGAGGCCGATCATGCGCACGCCGGCCTCGAAGAGCGCGTCGACGTTCTCGATCCGTCCCTCGATCGCCTGCGCGCCCTCGACGCCGAGGAGTCCCGCCACCATCGCGGGGTTCGTGGCGCGCTCGGCGAGGAAGCGCCGGAGATCCTCGGCCGTGCGCACGACGACGAGGCGACCATCGGAGCGCTCCGCGAGCTTCTCGAGCGCCCGGGTCTGGTGGCACACGCGCGCGCGGCGGCTGAACCAGGTGCGGGGCGACCAGCGCTCGAGCACCGCGAGCGCCGTGACGAGATCGGGCGCGTCCGCGTCGTTGCGATCGAAGTTCTGGCCGAGCGGCGCCTGCGTCACGACGCCGAACACCTGGAGCGCGACGTTGCCCTCGAGCAGGCGCGGCAGGTCGACGTGTCCCTGCGGAAGGCGCTTCGAGAGATCGCGATCCCACAGGAGCGAGTCGGCGTGGAGATCGACCACGCGCAGCGACGCGAAGAGCGCGCGCGCACGCGACGAGGGCTCGGGCACCGGCGCGCCGGCGACACGGTTCAGGCGCCGGTCGACCGCGCTCGGGACGTAGAGGAAGGCCGCGAGCATTGCGAAGCCGAGAAGCACGCCGAAGGCGACAAGGGCGCGACGCATCCTGGCGCTCCAGCGGTGGAGGCGGTCCCGAAGCGCGGCGGATCGTAGCCCCGGTCT
>DATKND010000007.1:0-135892 GCA_035541475.1 Myxococcota bacterium
CCCGCGCAGGCCACGCTCTACGAGCAGAAGGGTCGCGGCGGCGTGAGCGTGCGCCTCGCGGCGACCAGCGCCTCGCTCGCGCCGCTCGCGTGGAAGCCGCGCGAGCTCGAGGTCACGAGCCTCGAGCCGGTGCGCGGCGAGACGGATCCCGGCATCGCCTACTTCTTCTCTGACGACGGCTGGCAGGGCTACCTGTTCCAGGTGCGCGCCGGCGACCCGGCGATCGCGGATCTCCGCCCGAGCGGGCTCGACGACGCGATCGCGTCCGTGCGCGTCGAGGGCGATGCGCGCGTCGCGCTCTACGGCGATCTCTACTATCGGGGTCGCGAGTGGGTGTCGACGCAGGGCTCGACGAGCCTCGCGGTGAGCGACGCGTTCGGGCGTCGCGCCTCGTCGCTGCAGGTCGTGCGCGCGTCGCAGCCGGATTCGCCGCCCGCCGATCCGATGACGTGGACCCTGCTGCTCGCGCCGAAGGACGACTGGAAGCAGGCTCACCGCGACACCGTGATCAACTACCGCACCTGGGGCGGCGGCGAGTGGACCGCCGCCTACCTCGGCGGCGGACGCTTCCGCCACACGCAGCGCGGCGCGACGCGCTCCCGCGAGTCGATCGGCGTCAACTACATCGACTGGAAGGGCAGCGAGTGGACGGCCACCGTCGAGGGCGAGAAGTTCCGCCACACGCGCCGGGACGGGAAGCGCGACGAGGTGGATCGCACGATCCACTTCCAGGCCTGGGACGGCGAACCCTGGTCGGCCCGGCTCGTCCCGCCGGCCGCGCTCGCCGCGCAGCCCTAGCCGTGCGACGAGTGGCGACCGCTCGCGTCTCGCTCGCGCTCGCGCTGGTGCTCGCGGCCGGCTGCCTCTCGATCCCGGTGCGCGTGCAGCGCTCCGACCCGATCGCGGTGCACCGCGAGATCACGGCCAACGTGCTGACGTCAGGCGAGCCGTCCGATCGCTCGCTCCAGGTGCTCCAGCGCCTCGGGCTCCGCGACCAGTTCGAGCTCCACCCCACCGAGACGCTCGCGCTCCTCCACTCGCAGCTCGCCGAGAAGGGCGACCACCGGCTGCTCTCGGCGCTCGCGGAGCTCTCCTTCTACCACGCCGACCAGACGCGCGACGCCCCCTACTACCTCGCGGCGGCGGCCTACGCCTACGCGCTGCTCTTCCCCGGTCCCGGCGAGGACACGCTCGACCCCTCGGATCCGCGACTGCGCCTCGCCTACGACCTCTACAACCGCGGCATCACGCAGGCGCTGACACGCGGAAGCGAAGGCGAGGTCTTCTTCGAGTCGGGGATCTACGAGCTGCCCTTCGGCACGGTCGAGGTCGAGATTCCGCCCGACGAGATGCAGTGGGCGGGGCACCGCATGCACAACTTCATGGCGGCGGCGGACTTCGACCTCACCGGCCTTCGCAACCGCTACCGCCGCACCGGCATCGGCGCGCCGCTGCTCGCGGAGCTCGACGACGAGCCGGGTCCGCCGCAGCCGGAGCGCTTCCTCCCGGGCCTGCGCGTGCCGGCGACGATGTTCCTCCGCTTCGAGACTCCGCGTCGCGCGCTGAAGACGGGGCACCTGCGGACGCGCGCCGAGATCTACACGCCGGACGAGTCGATGACCGTCGCGGTCGACGGCCGCGATGTGCCGATCGAGTTCGAGACGAGCTCCGCCTTCGCCGCGAGCCTCGCCGAGTCGCCGCTCTGGGACTTCGAGCTGAAGGGCTTCTTCTCGGGGACCTTCACCCCGCTCGCCAAGGCGGTGAAGACGGCCGTGAAGACGGCGGTCGTCGGCACGCCAACGGTCGAGGCGGAGAGCGCGGACGAGGGCCTGCTCTTCCTCCAGCCCTACGTGCGCGGCCACATGCCGATCGTGCTGATCCACGGCACCGCGTCGAGCCCCGCGCGCTGGGCCAACCTCGTCAACGAGCTCGGCAACGAGCGGCTCGTGTGGGAGCGCTACCAGGCCTGGCTCTTCATCTACAACACCGGGAATCCGATCGGATACTCCGCGGGCCTGCTGCGGCGCGCGCTCGAGCGCGCCGTCGCGCGCTTCGACCCGGACGGCACCGACGCCGCGCTGCGTCGGATGGTCCTGATCGGGCACAGCCAGGGCGGCCTGCTGGCGAAGCTCACGGCCGTCGACAGCGGCACGCATCTGTGGGACCAGTTCGCGAAGGTGCCCCTCGATCAGCTCCAGCTCTCGGAAGGCGTGCGCGAGACCCTGCGCATGAGCACGTTCTTCACGCCGGAGCCCTTCGTCAGCCGCGTCGTCTTCCTGTGCACGCCGCAGCGCGGCTCCTACCTCGCGAGCTTCAGCTTCGCCCGGCTCGTCTCCGACTTCGTCGCGCTGCCGAGCAACCTGACGCAGGTGGTCGGCGAGCTCGCGCTGCAGAACCACGACAAGCTGTGGCTCCGCTCGATGGCGCGGCTGCCGACCAGCATCGACAACATGACTCCCGGCAATCCCTTCATCAAAGCGCTGGCCGCTCTGCCGATCGCGCCGGGCATCCACGCGCACTCGATCATCGCCGTGCGCGGCACGGGTCCGCCGGAGCACGGGTCCGACGGCGTGGTCAGCTACAAGAGCGCGCACCTCGACGGGGTCGACTCGGAGCTGGTGGTGGATTCCAGCCACTCGGCGCAGGATCAGCCGGCCGTGATCGAGGAGATCCGCCGCATCCTGATGCTCCACGCGGCCTCGTACGAGTCCGCGCCGATCGCCTACTGAAGGGGGACACCGCAATGGGACGCAGCCGCGAAGAGTGGATCGCGCTGGCGCACGCGCACGCGACGCACGAGGGCGCGGGCGATTTCGACGCCCTGCTCGCGACCTTGGAAGACGATCCGGTCTACGAGCTCCATCCGGTGGGGCTCGCCTTCGGCGGCATGGAGGCCGCGCGCGCCTTCTACCGCCACTTCTTCGCGAGCTTCCAGCCGCTGATCGACTCGTACTCGCTTCGCAGCGAGTGGGTCGGGGCGGATGGCGCCGCGCAGGAGTACGTCATCAGGCTGCGCTTCCCGGACGGCCAGCGCGAGACCCACCGCGTGATCGGCGTGCTGACCTTCGGCCGCGAGGCGCTCTCGGGTGAGCGCGTGTGGGCGAGCGAGCGGCTGCTGCGCCTGATGTTCGGACCGGCCTTCGAGCTGGCGACTCCGATCCGCGACTACTGAGCGCCGAGGAGCGCGCGCTTCAGATCCGTCGAAACGGGGTGCTCGCCGAGCCAGTTGCGGAGCAGCGCCGGGTAGAAGGCGGGGTCGGCGATCGGCTCGCGCGGGGTGCCGTCGATCGCGACCACCGTACCGGTGCCGGGGACGGAGTCGATCGCGATCCGCGTTCCCGTCTTCACCACTCCGAGCGACGTGAAGATCGACTCGAAGCGCGCGACGCTCTTTGCCAACGCTTGCATCGCGGCCTCATCGTGGTTGGCGCGCAGGCTCTTCTCGAACGAGCCCACGAACTGCGCCGCGTCGACGTCGCGCAGCATCGCGATCGACGCGCGCTTCCGGCCCGGCGACGAGATGGCCGACTCGGCCGACGGCGCGAGCGCGGGGAGGTACAGCCCGACGGCGTAGACGTCGAAGAACAGGATGCGACGCACGCCCGCGCCCGAGAGGACGAGCGGCGCCGCGCCCGGCGCCGGCACGACCTGCGCCGGGAAGTCGACGCCTTCCACGTCGACGGCTCGCGCCGCGTGCGCGGCGACGAACGCGAGAGCGCAGGTCAGCACGGCGACGAGCGCGATCCGGAGGCGTGTCATGCGACTCGCGCCACCGCGATGCGATAGAACTCGTAGCCTCGCATGCTCGTCGATGCCTCTCCGTAGGCGAGGCGCCGGTACTCGACCGCGCCGAGGTCGCGCTCGAGCTCGAGTCCGCGCGCGCGCAGGAACTCCGCGAGGTTCGCCGGGTCGAGGCCGAAAGTCCACGGCTCGCCCGCCGCCGCGAGCGTCGCGAAGAGCCGCTCGGTGCCGGCGTACTTCGCGGGCTGCGTGAGCACGTCGGCGTGCACGTAGGTGAAGACCACGCGGCTCCCCGCCGCCGCGCGCGCGCACCAGCGCAAGGTCGCGTCGACCGCGTCGGCGCGCAGGTAGTTCGTCACGCCCTCCCAGAGGAAGAGCGTGCGGCGCGACGGCTCGTAGCCCGCGGCCGCCATCGCGCGCTCGAGGTCGCGCTCGCCGAAGTCGGTGGCGACGAAGCGCACGCCCTCCGGCAGCGCGCCGAGCGCGCGGCGCAGCCGCGCCTGCTTGCGAGCCTGCGTCGCCGGATGGTCGACCTCGAAGACTGCGACTCCGCGCAGCGGGGACAGTCGAAGCGCGCGCGAGTCGAAGCCCGCGCCGAGGATCACGAGCTGCTGCGCGCCGCCCGCGACGCCCTCGCGCACGATTTCGTCGAGGAACCGCGTGCGCGCGACGCCCGACGTGCGCGCGCCGGGCCAGCGGCGGTCGACGTAGCGCGCGAGCAAGGCGAAGACGCCCGGAATGCGGGCGGCCGTCGCGACGAGCGCGAGCGGCGCCGAGAGGAAGGCTCGCGCGAACGGGTCGTCGCAGCGGCGCGACGCGGCCGGCGCACTCGACTCGAGCGCGCGGAAGAAGGCCATGTGCTCGGCGGTGCGGCTCGCCCGACCCGACCGCATGCATCCTCCGACTCGACCTGGGGCGGGCGCTCGGGAGATACTGGGCCGCCTGCACGGGAGATGCACCAGGTGGAGTTCGGCGTCGTCACGGTGGCGTGGTTCGGGCGGGCCGAGGGGCTCGCGCGCCGCATCGAGGGCCAGGGCTTCCACACGCTGCTGCTGACGGACAGCCAGAATCTCTGCCCCGAGGTCTGGAGCAACCTGGCGCTCGCCGCGCGCGCGACCTCGCGACTGCGCCTCGGACCCGGCGTCACGAACTCGGTGACGCGCGACCCCGCGCTGACGGCCTGCGCGGCGGTGACCTTGCAGGCGCACAGCGAGGGACGCGCGCTTCTCTGCATCGGGCGCGGCGACTCGGCGCTGCAGCGAATCGGTCGACGCGAGCAGCGCGTCGACGACTTCGAGGAGTATCTGCGATCCGTGCAGGCGTATCTCCGCGGCGAGGCGGTGCCGCGCGACGGCTTCGAGAGCCGCCTAGAGTTCCTGCCGGCGCTCGGATCGCTGCCGAAGGTGCCGCTCGAGGTGATGGCGACCGGGCCGCGCGTGATCGAGCTCGCGGCGCGCGTGGCCGATCGCGTCTGCTTCGCGGTCGGCGCGGACCCGGACTTCCTCGCGAGCCGCGCGGCGCTCGCGCGCTCGGCCGCGGAGCGCGCCGGCCGCGATCCGGCGAGCCTGAGGCTCGGCGCGGTCGTCAATGCGGTAGTCCACGACGATCTCCGCGCCGGGCGCGAGGCGGCACGCGGCGGTGCCACCACCTTCGCGCGCTTCTCCGCCTTCCGCGGCAACGACGTGCGCGCGCTGCCGGCTCCTCTCCGGCGCGCGGTCGCATGGATCCGCGCAAACTACGACATGCGCGACCACACCCGAACCGGAGTCGCGCACACGCGCGGCATCTCGGACGAGTTCGTCGACTGGTTCGCGATCGTCGGCCCGGGGGAGCGCGCGCGCGAGCGCTTCGCCGCGCTCGCCGGGCTCGGCCTCGACTTCGTGCACGTGGTGCCGGGCTCGACCGGCGCCGATCCCGCGATCGTCGGCGCCTCACTCGAGGCGATCGCGAAGGAGATCGTGCCGGCCTTCGCGGGGCCTCCCGCTCGTTAGTCCTTGTGCGCCTCCATCACGGGCGCCTTCCAGCTCCCGTCGAGCACGGGCGCCTCCGGCAGGTAGAGCCGCAGCGCGGCGGCGAAGGGTCCCTTCGGCGCGGGCAGCCAGTTCGACTCGTGGTCCTTGCCCGGCGAATCGCTCTGGACGTAGAGCGTGAGGCCGCCGTCCGGATCGCGCTTCAGGCCGGACAGCATCGTCGAGTTGATCAGGTACCGGTTCAGCGGATTCGCCACGAGCAGCTGCTGCGGCAGTCTGTACATCGTGAGCGACCAGAAGGCCTTCGCAGGCGGCAGCGCGCCCTTCGCGAAGTGGAGGACGTAGCGCTGTTTCGAGGCGTCGAGCGGCTGGCCGGCGCCGTCGCTGCCGTACACGAGGTTGAAGGCCTCGTCCTTCGAGTTGCCGAAGTTCCCCATCTGCGCCGCGAGCGCGCGCTTCACGTAGTTCGTGCCGAGCTCCGTGCGCGAGCCGAAGAGGCCGGACGACGTCTTCGTCTTCGCGCGCAGGGCGTCGATCTCCTGCTGTCCCTCCTTGATTCCGCTCACGAAGGCCAATCGGACCTCGCGCGACAGCCCCGTCATCACGAAGGGCTTGCCCGGCACCACGCCGATCTTTGCGAAGCGTTCGCGCAGCGCGGTCTCGTCGGGAAGGGTCGGGCAGAACCGGAGCACGAACGCGAGGATGCTGAAGAAGCGCGGCGACATGCGCTGCTTCTTCTCCGACAGCGGCGGAACGAAGTCGATCTTCGGCGCGGCAGGGGGCGCCGGCTTGCCGAGGAAGGCCGAGAGCGTCTGGAGCTTGTAGCCGGACTGGATCTTCTTCACGGTGTCGAGATCGGCGGGGCCCTTCAGCTGCGTGCGGTAGATCGCGAGCCCGAGCTCCGTATCGGCGCGGATCACCTGGACGACACCCTTCGGCGTCTCGCCCTTCCAGCCGGGGCCCGCGACCAGGAAGCTGCCGCCGCTGTTGCCCGTCGCGCGCGTGCCGAGGTAGCCGAAGTTGTAGGAGTAGAGGTCGACGAGCTGGACCGAGTAGTAGCGATCCTTCTCGATCGGAGGCAGCGTGAAGACCAGCGGCTCGGCGCGCAGATCCAGCACCGCGTACGAGTAGGCCGTGTCCGAGTTCGGTGCCGAGACCGCCTTGTCCTCGGGCGTGAAGACGCGCGCCTCGCTCTTGATCGTGTTGAAGGGCGCCTTGTAGGCTGGGCTCTTCGTGTCGACCGCGTACGCGTAGAGCATGCGGTACTCGTCGATGAGCGGGTAGCCGTAGACGTAGGCCTCCTTCGCGATGGAGTGCGCCGCGTCCGGCGTGAGCTCCGCGAGCGCGGGGGCGGCTAGCGCGATCACGCCGAGCGCGAGCCCGGCGGCACGGAGAAGAGTCGGAATGCGGCGGAGCATGGGCACCTCGGATAGGGGGGCCACACCATCGCCGCGAAGACGCCGCGCCGCCAGAGGCGCTATCGATGCGTCGCGAGCGCCGTGCGGGACGCATCCGAGGACGGCAGCTCCACGTCGAGGTTGTGGAGCCACTTGCGCAGCGCCTGAGCGCGCAGGGTCGGCGGCGTTCCCGCGTCGGCGAGCGCCTCCTCGAAGCTCGAGCTCTCGGAGTGGTAGTAGAACGTGTCGCGGTAGACGCCGACCGCGAAGCGGCTCGCGTCGGGGCCGAAGAGGCTGCGACCGACCATGCCGCGCGGCTTCGGCACGCCGAGCAGCGCGAGTACGGTCGGCGTGACGTCGACCTGGCTGGCGAATGCGCCCGTGTCGAGACCGCGCAGGCGTGCGGGATCGCGCATCGCGAACACGAGCGGGAGTCGCCCGAGCCGCACGTACTCCTCCGGCGGCACGGTGTCGCGGTACTCGACGCCGGGGTGCGGCGTGTGATCGGCGGTGAGGACGACGAGCGTGTGGTCGTCGAAGAGATTCTCCTGCTCGAGCGTCGTGAAGAGGCCGCTCACGCACTGATCCGTCCAGTAGAGCGCGTTGTAGAGGCCGACGTTCTGTCGCTTCAGCGCGTCGGGCAGGTGGTCGAACGGCACGCCCTGGAAGGGACCCGGCTGGTGCAGGTCGATGGTGTTGAGGATCACGACCACCTTGTCGTCCCGGTGCTCGCGCAGGATGCGCACGCCTTCCTCGTAGACGACGGCGTCGTTGAAGCCCCAGGCCGAGTGCCAGTGGCTCTCGTAGCGCTCGGCGAGCTCCTCGCCTGCGATGTAGTGATCCATCTGGAACATGCGCGGATAGGTGTAGAGCTCGTTGCCGTAGTGCTTGCTGACGGCGCGCACGTAGAACGACTCGAAGCCGGCCCGCTCGCGCAGCAGCGAGAGCAGCGACGGACGGCCGCCGCCCCAGTCGGGCTCGAGGCGCGAGAGCAGCAGGCTGTTGAGCCCCCAATCGCTCGGCATGTTGGACGTGTAGAAGCGCTCGAAGTGCGGGAAGCGCGCGAGCAGCGAGTCGAGGTACGCAGTCGCCTCGGCCGGGACCTTCGCGTTCTCGCTGTGGAGATAGGCGGCCGCCAGCGACTCGAGGATCACGATCACGATGCGGCGGATCTCGGGTCCGGCGACTGCGGTCGCCGCCGGCCCCGGCGCGTCGGCGTCGAGCAGGCGCAGGTCGCGCAGCTGCTCCGTCTCCTCGGGCGTATACGCGACCGCTTCGAGCGGTGGCGCCGGCTTCTCCAGATGTCGCGAGGCCGCCAGCGCGGTGAAGAGGTTCGCCACGATCGGCGCCGACACCTTCCGCAGGCTCGCGTTGCGCGTGCGGTCGAGGAACTGCTCGATCGCGCTCTGCTGCGCCGGCATCACCGGCTGCGTGACGACGGCGAGCGGGAGCAGCGGAGCCAGACAGCCGCCGGCCAGCGCCAGGGTCGCGAGCGGGCGAGCGAAGTCCGTGTGCGCATCGGAGAGGAGCCGCGCGTTCAGCCGGACGAGCGCCAGCGCGCCGAGCGCGGCGAGCGCCGCGGTCGCGGCGCTGCGGGCTTCGAGCGTGCCGCCGAGCGAGAGCAGGTTGACGTTCACGAAGAGCACGGGCTCGACGTGCTCCAACGTGAAGTAGAAGTAGCCAAGGTCGCCCGCCAGGATCAGCGTTGCGACGCCGAGCACGACGTGCGTCAGCCGGCGCGTCGCGGCCCTCGGCGCGAGCGCGAAGGCGACGTAGGCCGGCATCACGCACGCGAGGTCTCTCAGCACGCCGATGCCGGCCGATCCCAGCGCGGCGGCGCGCGCGGCCGACTCGTGGTTCAACTCGAGCAGGCTCGCGATCTGGATCCTCGCCAGCAGGTCGACGAGCGCGAAGAGCCCGGGCATCGCGAGCACGCGCGCCACTGCCTGCCACGGACGCCTGACGTCGCCTGCCTGCGAATCCACGCCGACACCGCCCCGCACGGGTCCAGCGCACGATTCGGCCCACCCGCCGCGGGACTTGAACCCGGAGCTGCGCGCGCGGCACGGAGGCCGACTCGAGAGCCGGCCGACGCGCTACGCGATCTCGACCGGCAGGTTCAGCGGGCGGCGGAAAATCCCCATCGGCTGGAAGCGCTGCAGGTCCTCGCGCACGCGCGAGCCGGGGGTCACGATGTCGAGCGCGGCGTCGAGCATGCAGCCCATCTCCTGGCGCGCGAGGTTGGCGCCGAGGCAGTAGTGGGGGCCGTTGCCGAAGATCAGCAGCTCGCGGTTGTCGCGGTCGAAGTCGAGCACGTCGGGGCTCGGGAAGACCGCCGGATCGCGGTTCGCGCCGCCGAGCGCGAGCATCAGCATCTGTCCCTTGCGGATCGATTTGCCTCGCAGCGTGAAGTCGCGCACCGCGTAGCGCATCATGCCCGCCGGGCCGCCGAAGGCGAAGCGCATGATCTCGTTGACCGCCTTCGGCACGAGCGAGCGGTCGGCGCGCACGCGCGCGAGCTGATCGGGATGCTCGAGCAAGGTCTGGATCATCACGAGCCCGCCGAGGTTCGTGGTCTCGCTGCCGGCGCCGATCAGGATCGAGACCAGCATCACGATCTCGTCGTCGGTGATCGGCTCGCCCTCGCCCTGCGCGCGCAGGAGATCCGAGATCAGGTCCTCGCGGAGCTCGTGGCGCCGCTCGGCGATCATGCGGCGGATCCAGGGCGACATCTCCTGCAGCGCCTGCTCGGCCTTCGCGACTCCCTCGGGCGGCGCGAACGGGAAGAAGGCGCGGATCATCTCCTGCGCGAGATCGCGGAAGCGCGCCTCGTCGGCGCCGGCCCGCACGCCGAAGATGCGGCTGATGACCGTGTTGGGGATCGGGTTCGTGAAGTCGCCGAGCAGATCGATCACCTCGCCGCGGCGTCCGCGCAATGGCGCCGCGAAGCGCTCGACCACCTCGCGGATCTGCGCGTCCATGCGCCGCACCGCGCGCGGCGTCAGCGCGCCGTTGAAGAGGCGTCGGAAGCGCGCGTGCTCCGCCGGGCCCTTCGAGGCGAGGCTCTCCTCCTGGAGCCAGCGCACCAAGGTGCCGTCCGGCGCGGGCGCGTAGTGCTCCCACGCGCGCCGGTTCTGCGTCGCGTTCTCGGGGTCGTTGAAGAGCTGCTTCACATCGTCGTGTCGGGTCACAAACCAGAAGCCGAGCGACTCGACGAAGTGGACGGGATCCTCGGCGCGCAGCCGGTGGAGCTGCGGCGACGGATCGCCGCCGGCGGAGGCCGTCTCGACCAGCGCGAGGAAGGGATCGCGGGCGGCGGAGGAGGGCGCGGTCGCGGCGCTCATGGCGGTCTCCCGAGGGTGGCGCGTAGATAGACTACTAGTCTACTCTTGGACCCGTTGTCAACTGCAGCCCTCAGCCGCATCGAGCGCCGCCGCCAGGAGACCACCGACCGCATCACGGAGGCGGCCGCGCGTCTCTTCGGCGAGCGCGGCTTCGCGGCGACCACCGTCTCCGAGATCTGCGAGCGCGCCGACGTCGCGCGTCAGACCTTCTTCAACCACTTCGCGACCAAGCAGGAGGTCGCACAGGAGCTCGCGCGGCGCGGCCACGACTTCTTCCTCGACGCGCTCGCGGCGGCGCGGCGCGACGGCGCGAGCACCGGCGAGCGCCTCGCGCGCTTCTTCGCCTCGATCCACGAGGCCGCCGCCGAGGTCGGCCCGATGCACCAGGACCTCGTCTCCGAGGTGGTGCGCGCGTCCTACCAGGTGACCGACCCGGCGAGCATGGGAACGATCCATCGCGCGGTCGAGAAGCTGCTGCGCGCGGGCCGCGCGCAGGGCGACGTCTCGCGCCGCCACGCGCTCGAGGATCAGGCCGCGCTCGTGCTCGGCGCGCTCCAGAACCTCTACTTCGAGTGGACGCACCGCGCCGACTTCCCGATCGCCGAGCGCTCCGCGCGCATGGCGCGCCTGCTCGCCGACGCGCTCGCGCCGTAGCGCGCGCGGCCGGAGCGGGCGCCCGCTTCGCTAGGGTTCGCGCCTCTCGGAGCCCGCCTGCATGCGCCCCGCCGTCGCCGTCCCGCTGCTCGTCGTCGCCGGGGTCGTCGTCGGCGCGGCGATCTGCGAGCTCGCGCTGCGAATCGCCGTGCCGGGCGCGCCGGATCTGCGCGCGATCCACATGGCCGAGCCGGACAAGCCGTGGCTCTACCGACTCCGGCCCGGCGCGGAGGCCGAGCTCGACAAGACCGGCGGCGTCCACTACCGCGTGAACGCCGACGGCTTCCGCGGTCCGCGCTATGCGCGCGAGCACCCGGACGGCGCCTTCCGCATCGCCGTGCTCGGCGACTCGCTCACCTTCGGCTTCGGCGTCGACGAGGCCGACGTCTACACCGCGCAGCTCGAGGCGCTCCTCGCGCAGAGCCTGGCGCCGCGCAAGGTCGAGGTGCTGAACTTCGGTGTCGGCGGCTACAACGCCTACAACGAGGCCACGCTCTACGAGGGCCTCGCCGCGGACTACGCGCCCGACCTAGTGCTCGTGCAGTTCTGCATCAACGATCTGAACGATCCGCGGCTGCACTTCGATGCGCACACCTTGAGCCTGCTCGACCTGCCGGACGCCGCGTTTCCCGATCCCGCGGTGCGCGCGCTGCCGATGCCCGACAAGTCGCCGCTCGCCTTCTGCGCGGGGCGCCTGCGCCTGTGCGATCTCCTGCAGCACGCGCTCTTCGAGGACCGCGCGGATCGCCAGGCGGTCGCGCGCGCCGTCGCGCCGCGAGCGTCACTGCAAGGCGCGGAGCGCGACTGGCTACGCGCGCGCTACGACGAGCTCGCGCACGCGGCGGCGGCGCACGGCGCCGCCTTCGGCGTGATCGTCTTCCCGTATCCGAAGCAGCTGAAGGAGCCGCCGCGTGACCGGCTCCCGCGCGACATCGTGGAGCTCGGCCGCGAGGACGGCTGGACGGCGATCGATCTGACGCCGGCCTACCGCGCGGCGATCGCGCGCGGCGACGACTCGCTCTTCCTCGACCTCTGGCACCCGAATCCGCTCGGACATCGCGTCGCCGCGCAGGCGCTCGCGGAGGAGCTGCCGCGGCTCGGCCTCATGCCGCCCGCTCAGGGCGTCGGCGCGCGGTAGATCCCGGTCAGCACCGGAAGGCCGAGCGCCTCGCCGACCTCGCGCACGGTCTCGGGGCAGAAGCCGTAGCTCCTCAGCCGCGACACCCGGCCGTCCTCCTCTTCGAGGCGGTGCACGCCGTCGAGGCTCTCGCGGCCGCGGCGCGTGTGGAAGTGCAGCAGGATCGGCTCGCCGCGGAAGAGCGCTCGCTCCATGCGCTGCGACTCGAACTGGAACCACGCCGGCCAGTCCGGGTGTCCGCCGAGCGCCCCCTCGAACCAGCTCTTCTTGCTGCGATGACCGTCGTAGCCCCAGTGGAGGCCGCCGCCTCCGACGTTTTCGACGGTCGCGTTGTCGAGCACGAGCGCGAGCAGGCCCGGACGATCGGCCGCGTTGAAGAGCGCGACGAAGCGGTCGACCAGCGACACCGACGGCACGGGGCCGCGCGGCGCGGCGGGCTCGTCCCGCTCGGGCTCGGACTCTCGCAGGCGCTCGCGCGCCCGGTGCAGAGCGGACTTCACGGCGCCGACGGTCGTCTCCAGCACTTCCGCGCTCTCCTCCAGATCGAGGTCGAAGACGTCCTTCAGCAGCACCGCCGCGCGCTCGCGCGGGGGAAGGCGCAGCAGACGCATTCCTGCGTCGCGGAGCTCGCCGCTCGGCGACGCGCCGCTCCTTCCGGCCACGACATCGGCTTCGACCTTTGCGCCGGCGAGCGCCGCGGCCTCGCGCTCGCGCCGCCGGTGACGGTCGATCCACAGGTTCGTCGCGGTGCGGAGCAGGTACGAGCGCGGATTGCGCACCGGATCGTGGATGCGGCCGAGCGATCCGAATGCGCGCAGCAAGGTGTCCTGCACGAGATCCTCGGCGTCCCAGAGATCGCGCGTCAGGCGTCGGCAGTAGACGTGGAGCGCCGGCCGCAGCGGCTGCACGAAGTCGAGGTAGCGCTGCCAGGCGGCGCGCAGGTCTTCGCGGAGTGCGTCCGGGAGCTCGAGGTCCGCCACGAGGTGCCTCCTGTCTCTTCCGACCGGGATGACGAACCGGAGCGGAGCCAGGATACGCGGAACGCCTGCCTGGCAGGATCCGAGGGGTCTTCGTCCTCGACGACCTCGCGCCGGCGCGAGATGCTCGTGCCTGCGCCCACGGAGGCCCGCCATGTCCGAGTCTGCGCCGCGCACCCTCGGCGCCGTGCTCTACCCGCAGTTCGAGCTGCTCGACCTCTACGGACCGCTCGAGATGTTCGGCGCGCTCGAGAAGGAGATCCGCATCGTCACGGTCGCGGAGAAGAAGGGACCGGTCGCTTCGACGCCCGGGGTCGAGACGGTTGCCCGCTACGACTTCGACGACTGCCCGCGGCTCGATCTCGTCCTCGTGCCGGGCGGCATCGGCACCCTGCCTCAGCTCGCGAACGAGGCGCTGCTCGGCTTCCTGCGAAAGCGCTCAGCATCGGCGGAGCTCACGATGTCGGTCTGCTCGGGCTCGGCGCTGCTCGCGCGCGCGGGGCTCCTCGACGGGCGCCGCGCGACTTCCAACAAAATGTACTTCCAGGTCGCGCGCAGCCAGAGCGACAAGGTCCGCTGGGTCACGGCCGCGCGCTGGGTCGAGGACGGGCCCTTCGCGACGTCCTCCGGTGTTTCCGCCGGCACCGACATGGCGCTCGCGGTGATCGCGAAGCTCTTCGGTCCCGCGCGCGCCGAGCAGGTCGCGATCGGCACCGAGTACACCTGGCATCGCGACGCCGACCGCGATCCCTTCGCGCAGTACCTCGACAAAGCCGGCGCGGTGCTCTCCAGCTAGGCCGTTTCGCGCAGAACTAGTCGAGCGGCTGCGTCGGATCGACGCCGAGCCAGCAGAGCGCGGAGAATCCGTAGAGCACCGCGACGGTGTAGAGCGGTGCCTCCCAGCTGTTCCAGGCGTCGAGGCACCAGCCGATCACGAGCGGGCTCGTGACGCCGCCGAGGTTGCCGAAGGTGTTCATCGCGCCCGACACGACGCCGGCGTGGCGCCCGCCGATCGCGAGGCACACCGACCACGCCGGCGCGATGCCGAGCGCCGCGAAGCCGGCGGCGGCCGCGAGGCAGAAGGCACTGGCGCGCGGATCGGCGGTCGCGACCGCCGCAGCGATCGCGACCGCGGCGAGAGGAAGGCCGACGAATCCCGGCGCGCGCAGCGCCACGCGCGCGCCGTGGCGTCGCGCGAGGCGGTCCGCGAGAAGACCTCCGGCCAGCGAGCCGCCCGCGATCCCGAGCAGCGGCAGCGCCGCGAGCCAGCCGACGGCCGAGAGATCGAAGCCGCGACCGCGCAGCAGATAGGTCGGCAGCCAGGTGATGTAGAAGTACCAGCCGTAGATCGCGCCGAAGTACATCCCGGCGAGCGCCACCAGGCTGCGACTGCGGATCATCGCGGCCCAGGGAACCTGCGGGTGCTCGCCCGGCGGGTCGTTCCCGATCAGCGCGAGCTCGGCGGCGCCGACGCTCGAATGCGTACGTGGATCGTCGCGGAACCAGCGGAACCAGGCCGCGGCGTACGCGATGCCGACCGTGCCGAGGATCGGGAAGGTCGCGCGCCACGTGAAGCGCTCGAGCAGCGCGACCACGAGCGGCTGGGTCAGCGCGCCGCCGAGCGCGGCGGCCATCAGGGTCAGCCCGAACGCCGCGCCTCGCTCGCGCGCGGGCAGCCAGCGCGAGAAGGCGCGCGTGAGGCTCGGCAGAACGCCGGCCTCACCCATGCCGAAGAGAAATCGCAGCGAGATCAAGGACCCGAAGCCCGCGGCCGCGCCGGTGGCCGCGGTCATCCCGGACCACCAGAGCACGATGCGGGTCAAGGTCACGCGCGCGCCGAAGCGGTCCGCGAGCCAGCCGCTCGGCACTTCGAAGAGGGCGTAGGCCAGGGTGAAGGCGCTGAAGACGTAGCCCATCTGCGCGTCGTCGAGGCCGAGGTCGGACTTGATGGCGGGCGCGGCGGTCGAGATGCAGACGCGGTCGAGATACGCGACCGCCATCGCCCCGAGCGCGAAGGCGAGCATGGTGTGGCGCGCGCGCGTCGCTCGCATGACTCCTCGGCCGCGGGCCGACACAGGGTACCAGCGATTGCCGGTGCGATCGCACGCTCGCGGCGCGGGCTCCGGCGGGTAGAGTCCCGGCGGTGTCGAGCCACCCGCCCGAAGCGAGTCGACCCGGACGCGCGCTGCTCCTCTACGCCGAGCTGACCTACGCGGCGCTCGTCGTCCACGTCGGGCTTCTCGCTCGCAATCTGCCGGAGACCGGTGTCGCGCCTACGCTCTTCTTCCTAGCCGCGCTGCTCGACTCCTGCTTCCTCTACCTGCTGCCCGCCTTCGCGCCCGTCGCGCTCGCGTTCGCTCTCGCCGCGCGGCTCGAGGCGCGCGGCGCTCCGCGACGCGCTGCGAGAGCGATCGTGGCGGTGCTCGCCGTCGCGCTGCCGGGCGCGCTCCAGATCGCCGTCTTCGCCGACCGCCGCATCTACGAGATCTTCGGCTTCCACGTGAACGGCTTCGTGATGAACGTGATCGCGACGCCGGGCGGAATCGACTCGATGGGCGGCGACGAAGCCAGCACGGCGCTTTTCGCCGCGATCGCGCTCGGGCTCGTCGCGCTGCAGTCGGGACTCCTCGTGCTGGCGCAACGCCTCGCCGCGCGCGAGCCGCGGCACCCGGAGCGCGCGCGGAGGCGCCTGCTCGCGACGGTCGCCGCGTTGCTCGCGCTCATGCTCTCCGAGCGCCTCGCCTACGCCTTCGCGCAGCTCTACGGCTACACGCCGCTCCTCGACGCGGCGGAGACGCTGCCGTGGTACGCGCCCGTCACGATCCTCGGCATCGCGCAGTCCCTGGGCTTCGCCCCGGCGCGCATCGACGCGCCGCACTTCCGCGTCGCGTCGGATCGGCTGCGCTACCCGCTCGCGCCGATCGCGCGCGCGGACCACCCGGTCCGCAACATCGTCTGGCTGGTGTCGGAGTCGCTGCGCGCGGACATGCTCGATCCCGAGATCATGCCGGCCACGTACGCCTTCGCGCGGCGCGCGCTCTGGTTCCGCGATCACTACAGCGGCGGCAACGGCACGCGCATGGGCATGTTCACGATGTTCTACGGCCTGCACGGCTCGTACTGGTTCCCGTTCCTCCAGCACCGCCGGCAGCCGGTGCTGCTCGACGTCCTCCAGCAGGACGGCTACCAGCTCGGGATCTTCACCAGCGCGAACTTCAGCTACCCCGAGTTCGACGAGACGATCTTCGCGGGCGTGCCCGGCTCGCAGCTCCACTCCTCGCACAACGGCGGCCCGGGCTGGCAGCGCGACCGCCAGAACGTCGGTGAGCTGCTCGACTTCGTCGAGCGCCGCGACCCGGCTCGTCCCTTCTTCGCGTTCCTCTTCTTCGAGTCGCCGCACGCCCGCTACTACTTCCCGCCCGAGTCCGTGATCCGGCGCCCGTACCTCGAGGATCTGAGCTACGCGACGATGAACCTGCAGCGCGACATGCCGCTGATCTTCAACCGCTACGTCAACGCGTGTCATCACCTCGACAGCCAGTTCGCGCGCGTGCTCGACGGCCTCGAGCAGCAGCACCTGCTCGACTCGACGATCGTGGTCATCACCGGCGACCACGGCGAGGAGTTCCTCGAGAAGGGGCGCTGGGGTCACGGCTCGGACTTCAGCGAGGAGCAGACGCGGGTGCCGCTCGTGTTGTGGATCCCCGGAGAGTCCCCGCGCGAGGTGACGCGACTCACGAGCCACGCCGACATCCCGGCCACCTTGCTCGCGCGTCTCGGCGTCGTGAATCCGCCCTCCGACTACTCGATCGGATTCGATCTGCTCGGCCCGCAGCAGCGCGTGGACGCGGTGCTCGCTGACTGGAACCGCATCGCCGTGATCGACGCCGACGCGAAGCTGATCTTCCCGATGGGCGCGTCGAGCCTGCTCCAGCGCCTGCGCGCGACCACGCGCGCCGACGCGCCGCTCCCCACGTCCGAGGCCCACTCGGTGCTGGAGGAGAAGCGCCCGCGCTTCCTCGAGGTCGTCCACGATCTCGCGCGCTTCAGCGCGCGAGGCTAGTCGCTACTGCGGCTTCGGCTCGGCGGGCTTCGGCCCTTCGGGCTTCGGCTCGCCGGGTGACGGTGTCGCGCCGCCTCCCCACCGCATCATGCCGGGACCAGGAGGTCCCATCATGCCGCGCGGTCCCATCATGCCGGGGCCCGGGCCACGAGGTCCCATCATGCCGGGACCCCAGCCCTCGCCCGGTTCGCCGCGCATCATGCGCGCCATCCAGGGATACGCGCTGTCGAATTCCCCTCGCGTGTGGTAGCGGATCCCCCAGTAGAGCGTGCAGGCCGCGCTGAGCGCCGACCCGACGAGCGCGATCGCGGCGGCGGCCCGCAAGAGGCCCGAGCCCGCGAGCCGGCCGTGGTGCAGCAGCACGAGCCCCGCCGCGAAGACCGCGAGCGCGAGCAGGAACGAGATCTCCATCGCGAACATCGCCATGACGATTCCTCCCTTGATCGGTGTCGGATTCTAGGGCTGCGGCTGCGGACGCCGCGCGACCCCCTCGAAGTCGCTCCGGTTGCCCTGGAAGGTGTCGAGGTCGATCGCGCCGCGGATGCCGCGGATGCGGCCGTTGTCGGCGAACTGCCAGAAGGCCCACGGCGCGACGCGCTGCGAGGGCTCGCCGAAGAGGCTGCGCGGCCAGCGCGCATAGCCATGGAAGCGATCCCCGATGATCTTCCGCGCCGCCTCGCTCGTGTAGTAGAGGATGGGCTTGCGACCGATGCCGGCCTCGATGCGCGCGAGGAAGACGTCGAGCTCGGACCGGATCTCGTCGACCGACTCCCAGCCGCGGCAGTTGCCCGCGAACTCGATGTCGACGGCCGGCGGCAGCTCCGCGTCGAGCGGCGCCACGCGCGCGAGGTAGTTCTCCGCCTGCTCCGCGCCTCCGGTGCAGAACGTGAAGAAGTGATAGGCGCCGCGCGCGAGGCCCGCCTCACCGGCGCCGCGCCAGTTCTCGTCGAAGCGTGTGTCTCGGTGCGTCGCGCCCTCGGTCGCCTTGATGAACGCGAAGGAGAGCCCCGCCTGCTTCACCACCGTCCAGTCGATCTCGGCCTGATGGTGCGAGACGTCGATGCCCTGGACCGGGAAGCGCTCCGGGTCGGGGTAGTTCCAGCGCACGAGCCCCGCCCGGTAGAGCTCGACCACGACGAGCACGAGCAGCAGCAGGGCCGTGAACGCAGTGAGGAGATTCTTCACCGAGTGTCGAGGTCGGGGGGAGAGAGGAGTCGAGGCGCCCGTGCGAGCTTACAGCGGCGACTGGATCCGGTGCGCGATGTCGAGCACGGTGCGGCGCGGAAGATAGGGCACGAGCCGCGCCATGAGGCGGTTGCGCGCGCCCGTGACGAGAACGCGCTGGTTCTCCTGATAGGCCCGGTAGCCGGCCTCGGCGACACTCATCGAGGTGACGGGCGTGCCGAGCGTCGCGAGGCGCGTCTTGCCGGTGCCGGCGCGCTCGCGGAAGCGGCTGGCGGTCGGCCCGGGACACAGACACGAGACGTGCACGCCGGTGCCCTGCGCCTCGCGCCAGAGCGCCTCCGAGAACGAGAGCACGAACGCCTTGGAGGCGTAGTAGACGGCCATCAGCGGACCCGGCTGGAAGGCGGCCGTCGACGCGACGTTCAGCACCCCGCCGCGACCGCGCTCGAGCATCCCGGGCCAGAAGGCGTGCGTCAGCTCGACGAGCGCGCGCACGTTGAGATCGATCATGCCGAGCTGCGTCGGCTCGTCCGAGCCGGCGAACGCGCCGGCGGTGCCGTAGCCCGCGTTGTTGACGAGCACGTCGACGGTGAGCCCGCGCGCGCGCACCTCGTCCGCCAGCCGGTGTCCAGCGCCGTGCGCGCCGAGGTCGATCGCGATCGGCACGGCCTTCACGCCGAATTGTTTCGCGAGGCGCTCGGCCTCCTTCTCGAGCGCCGATTCGCTGCGCGCCGCGAGGATCAGGTCGTAGCCGTCCCTCGCGAAGCACTCCGCGAGATCGAGTCCGATGCCGTAGCTCGCGCCGGTCACCAGCGCGGTCTGGCCGTCGCCTCGTCGCGTCGCCATGGCCCCTCCTCGGCGAGAGGTGGTTACGCCCTCTCCGCCAGCATCGTCCCGAGCTTCACCAGCTGCGGCGTGCCACTGCCGAGCGTCAGCTCGAGCTGGCGCGCGAGCAGGAAATAGCGGTGCAGCGGATACTCGCGGTCGACGCCGACGCCGCCGTGGAGGTGCTGCGCCGCGTGCACGATGCGCTTGCCGCCGTCGCTGGCCCAGAATTTCGCGACGGCCACCTGCACCGCCGCGTCGAGGCCCTGCGCGATCCGCCACGCGGCCTGCCAGGCCGTCAGCCGCACCGCCTCGGTGTCGATGTAGGCGTCGGCCGCGCGGTGCCCGACCGCCTGGAACATCGCGATCGGCTGGTCGAACTGCTTGCGCGTCTTCGCGTACTCCTTGGTCAGCTCCATCGCGGCCTCGCACGCGCCGAGCGTGATCATGCAGAGCGCCGCGCTCGCGCGAAGCGAGGTCCACTCGACGATCCGCTCGCCGTCGCCCTCGCGGCCGACGAGCGCGCCCGCGCCGACCTTCACCCGCGAGAGCTCGAGCTTCGACTCCGGCTGGCCGGTCGTCGTCGCGAGCGGCGAGAGCGTGACGCCCTCCGCGCGCGTCTCGACCAGGAAGACGCTCGTCGCGCCGCCGGCCTTCGCCGGAACCAGGATCGCGTCCGCGATCTCGGCGGCCGGCACGAAGAGGCGCGTGCCCGTGAGTCGCCAGCCGTCACCGTCGCGCGTCGCCTGCACCGGCGCGTCGCCGGCGAGCGCGGCGGATAGCACCGCCTCGCCGCGCGCGACCCGCGGCAGCCAGGCCTGCTGCTGCGCCGGACTTCCGTACTCCGCGAGCGGCAGCGCGCCGAGGATCAAGGTCTCGTAGAGCGGCACCGGCGCGGCATGGCGCCCGACCTGCTCGAGGATCGCGGCGAGCTCGAGGAAGCCGAGGCCCGCGCCCCCGTGCGCCTCCGGCACCGGCGTCGCGAGGAGGCCCGCCTCCGCCAGCGCCTTCCACAGCTCGCGGTCGAAGCGCAGACCGCCCTTCTTCTCGAGCGTCCGCTGGCGCTCGTTGCTGGCGAGGTCGTCGAGGATCTTGCGGGCGAGCTCCGCGATCGCCTGCTGGTCGTCGGAAAGCGAGAAGTCCACGTGCTTTGCTCCAGAAGCTACATGCGCGGGATGCGCGGGAAGCCGAGTCCGAAGAGGCTGATCAGATCGCGCTGGATCTCATTGGTGCCACCGCCGAAGGTCAGGATCAGGAGCCCGCGGTAGAGCGACTCGAGCTGACCGTCGTGCACGGCCTCGGGCGAGCCGCGCTTCAGGTAGCCGCGCTGGCCCATGATCTCCATCAGCAGCCGGAAGGCCTCGAGGTAGAACTCGGTGCCGAAGACCTTGATGGTGGAGGCGTCGGCCGGGTCGAGCTTCCCCTGCGTCGAGCACCAAGCGACCTTCCAATTGATGAGGCGCAGGAACTCGTAGCCCGCGTAGACACGCGCGAGGTTCACGCGCACCCACTCCTGCTCGATCAGCTTGCTGCCGTCCGGCAGCTCGGCTCGCTTCGCGAAGGCGCGCGTCTCCTCGAAGACGCGCTCGAGGATCCCCGACGAACAGAGCGTCACGCGCTCGTGGTTCAGCTGACCGGTGATCAGCTTCCAGCCCTTGTTCTCGCCGCCGACCAGGTTCTCGACCGGCACCTTCACGTCGTCGAAGAAGACGGCGTTGATGTCGTGCTGCGAGAGCAGATCGAGCGGGTCGATGCGGATGCCGGGCGTGTTCTTCATGTCGACGAGCAGCATCGAGAGCCCGGCGTGCTTCGCAGCCTTCGGATCCGTGCGGACCGCCAGCCAGCAATAGTCGGCGTCGCCGGCGAGGCTCGTCCACAGCTTCTGCCCGTTGACCACGTAGTGATCGCCGCGGCGCTCCGCGCGGGTCGTCAGAGCCGCGAGGTCGGTGCCGGCCTGCGGCTCGCTGTAGCCGATGCAGAAGTTGATCTCGCCCTTCAGGATCTTCGGCAGGAAGAACTTCTTCTGCGCGTCGGAGCCGTGGCGCATGATCGTCGGACCGACGGTGTTGATCGTCAGCATCGGGACCGGCGCGCCGCTCCGCATCGACTCGTCGAAGAAGATGAACTGCTCGATCGCCGTGCGGCCCTGACCGCCGTACTCCTTCGGCCAGCCGATGCCGAACCAGCCGTCCTCGCCCATCTGGCGCGCGATGCGGCGCGTGGTCGGGCCGATGCCGTGCTCGCGCGCGAGCGCCGCGCGGATCTCCGGCGTCAGCAGCTTCTCGTAGTAGGCGCGCAGCTCCTTGCGCAGCGCCTCCTGGGCCTCGGTGTAGCCGATGTACATGGATAGGGACCCCGTGGGTGCTTTCAGATGTAAAGCCCGCCTATGTTCGCGCGATCGCTGGCCGCCGTCGAGTGCAAGGAGGCCGACTCACAAGAGTCGGCCGACGCGCAGCGAGGCGAAGCCGAGCGAAGGCCGGCAGCCCGAGCGCGAGCGAATAGCGAGCGCGAAGGTCCGGCAAAAGCTAGGGGGTGACGATCGCGAAGTTCGGGTCCACCGGGTCGAGCATCGAGAAGAAGGACAGCAGCGCGACGCGGCTGCCGTCGACGGAGAGGTCCTCGGAGAAGATCAGGTCCTTCAATCCCGCCTGACCCGTCGCCATCTGCAGGAACAAGCTGCGCGTCAGCTTCACGCTGACGGCGGCGTTCGGATCGGCGTCGCGCTTCCAGTGGTGGAGCACGCCGTTCTCGACGTTCAGCACGTGCGTCTCGCCGACGTCGGTGAAGACGAAGTTCAAGGTCACGGGCTCGGAGTCGGCCGCCTTCTTCGCGTCGAGACGCGTGGCCATCGCCGAGAAGAAGAGATCGAGCGGGATCTGCGCCAGGATCGCCTGCGCCGAGCGCGGCCCGATCGACTGCTTCGAGATGCCGTGGCGCAGCTCGCTCGCGCCCGAGAGATACTCGGCGCGCCATACACCGGACTCGGACTGGTAGCCGAGCTGGTCGTAGGCGCGCGCGAGCAGCTCGCGCGACTCGGCGTCGTTCGCGTCGGCGAAGACGAGGTGATCGCAGAGCGTCGCGGCCCAGCGGTAGTCGCCCGCGTCGAGCGCCGCGCGCGCCTTCTCCTTCACCTGGGCCGCGCCGCCCATCGCCTCCACGTATTTCTTGGCGAGCGGCTCGGGCGGCAGCGGATCGAGGTTCGCGGGATTGCCGTCGTACCAGCCGAAGTAGAACTGGTAGACCGCCTTCGAGTTGTGTCGCAAGGTTCCGTAGTAGCCGCGGTTCGAAGAGTTTCGCGCGAGCGACGGCGGCAGCTCGAGCTGCTCGGCGATCTCGCGCGGCGTCGCGCCCTGGTTCGCGAGGCGCAAGGTCTGGTCGTGGATGAAGCGGTAGGTGTCGCGCTGGCCCTTCAGGAAGTCGCGCGCGCGCTCGCGTCCGAAGACCGGCCACGTGTGGCTCGTGAAGACGATCTCGGCATCGGGGAAGCGCTGGATCGCGTCGTCGATGTAGCCGCTCCACTTCAGTGCGTCGCGGACCTTGGTGCCGCGCAAGGTGTAGAGGTTGTGCATCGTGCGACTCACGATCTCCGCGCCGCACCAGGCCTTGTGCGTCGGGAGATAGAAGGTGAGCTCGGCAGGCGCCTCCGAGTCGGGCGCGTAGGTGAAGACGAAGGGCACGCCGTCGACGTCCATCTCCTGCGGCGTGTGGTCGACGAAGTCGGTCGGCACGGCGAAGCTCGCGGTGCCCGTGACGGGCTTCTTGCCGAGACCCGTGTCGACGTAGCCGCGCGCCCCGACCGGCAGGCCGAGGCCGAATTGATAGGTCGCGCGGCGAGCCATCACCGTGCCGGCCAGCACGTTCTCACTCGTGACCTCCTCGACGAAGCGGTGCGGCGCGATCACGCGCAGCTTCGAGGCGTCGCCGTCCGGCGCGATCGCGCCGACGCCGCCGAAGTGGTCGATGTGGCTGTGCGTGAAGATGATCGCCGCGATCGGCGCGTCGCCGAGGTATCTGCGCGCCAGATTTCGCGCGGCCGTCGCAGACTCCACACTCGTCAGCGGGTCGACGACGATCCAGCCGGTGCGCCCTCGGATCCACGTCATGTTCGAGACGTCGTAGCCGCGCACCTGGTAGATGCCGTCGTCCACCTGGAAGAGGCCGTAGTTGCCGTTGAGCTTCGCCTGGCGCCACAGGCTCGGATTCACGCTCGGCGGCGCATCGCCCTCGACGAAGGCGTAGAGGCTCGGGTCCCAGGTGCCGCCGAACGGTGTCTGTACCGAGATCGTGTCGTCGCGGCCGAGGAAGCCGCGCTTCGCCTCCGCGAAGTCCACGTCGTCGCCCTGGGGCAGCGCGGCGGCGGCCTTCGCGTTGGCCTGCGCGGTGTACGTGCTCGGCGCGCTGAAGCCCTGCGCGTCGGGCGCTTCGGCCGCGGTCGGCTGCGCCGGCGACGGCGCGCGCTGCTGCGCGCGCTCGCAGGCGAGCGCGAGCGCGATCAGGGCGAGAAGCGGGGCGAGTCGAAGAGACATGGACGCTCCGGGATGAATGGGCGCGCAGTGTCTCATATGCTCGCGCGTCCGAGTCCATGGCCGACTACCCGCCGCCGCATCACATCCTGCGCGACCTCCGCCTCGAGGTGGATCTCCGAGGCGACGGCCCGCGCGTGCGCGTGCCGGTGGTACGCGAGCTCTGCGGTCCCGACGGCTCCGTGCGCGCGGGCGTCCTCGGTGTCGCGCTCGACGTCTTCGGCGGGAACCTCGCGGTGGAGGCCGCGGCCCCCGACTGGGCGCTGACGGCGCAGCTCGAGCTGCACGTGCTGCGCCCGCTGACGAGCGGGGAGATCTGCGTGACGGGCCAGCCGCTGCGCGCCGGCAGGACCAATCTCGTGGCGGAGGCGCGCGTCGACGACGGCGCGGCGGGTGACGGCGCGACACCGTACGCGGTCGGACGCCTCACCTTCACGCGCGTGCCGGCCCGCGGCGGCGAGCCGCCGCGCGAGCGACGCGGCGGCCTGCTCTACGCCTTCGCGGAGGGTGCGGAGCGCCTCGCTGCGCCCTTCCACTCCGCGATCGGCCTGCGCGAGCTCGACGCCGCGACCGGCGCCCTCGAGCTCGCGCTCGGGCCCTACGTCGAGAACAGCGTCGGCGCGCTACAGGGAGGCGTCGTGGTGGCGGCGCTCGATGCGGCCGCCGAGTGCGCGGGGCGCGCGCTCCTCGGCCGCGACGTCGCGACGTCCGACCTCTCCGTCCACTTCCTCGCGCTCGGCCGGGAGGGCCCGCTCCGCACGCGCGCCACCCTGCTGCGTCGCGAGCCGGACGCCGCGCTTTTCTCCGTGGCGCTCCACGACGCCGGGCAGGCGGACCGCCTCGCCAGCGTCGCGACAGTCCGGGTCGCGGCGCAACGTGGCAATCCCGTCACGTAGGCAGCCGCGGGGAAAATCACTGGTAGGCTTCGCGCAAACCGGATGCCCGGCTTCGGCGTCGAATGCGGGCGGGGGGCCTCGCATGCGTGGTCGTGTTCCCAATCGCGCCGCGCGGCTGCTGACGCTCGGCGCTGCGATTCCGCTGGGCGGCTGTCTGGCGGGCCCGAACTACGTGCGTCCCGAAACGCCCCAGCCGCCCGCCTGGCACGCTCAGCTCGTCAACGGCATGACAGACGCGCAGTCCGATCGCGATGCCCTCGCATCCTGGTGGAGCGTGCTCGATGATCCGCTGCTCTCCGAGCTGGTCTCGCGCGCCATCGCCAGCAACCTCGACGTGGAGGTGGCGCGCGAGCGCGTGCACGAGGCGCACGAGCGGCGCATCTTCGCCGAGGCCGGGCTCTATCCGTCGGTGCGCGCGAGGAGCACGGCGACTCCGCAGCAGGGCTACCATGGGAGGACGCCGTCGACGGGGATCGAGGCGCTCTGGACCCTCGACGTCGCCGGAAGGCAGCGGCGGACCATCGAAGCGGCGCAGGGAGATCAGCAGGCGCGGGAGGAGGATCTGCACGACGCGCTCGTGAGCGTGGCTGCCGAGGTCGTGCAGGCCTACGTCGACCTGCGGGCGGTCCAGGCGCACCTCGAGATCGCGGACGCGAACGTCGACGCGGAACGCGAAGTGGCTCAGCTCGCGAATTGGCGCGCACAGGTGGGGCTCACCAGCTCGCTCGACGTGGTGCGCGCGGACACCGATCTCGAGCAGACTCGCGCGCAGCTCCCGAGCCTCTACGCGGGGGTCGAGGAGGCCGAGAACCGCCTGGCGCTACTGCTCGGCGAGACGCCGGGAACGTTCAACGACCGGCTCGAGGCGGCGAAGCCGCTGCCGACGGTGCCGCCCGAGGTGGCGGTCGGCGTGCCCGCCGACGCGCTGCAACGCCGGCCGGACGTGCGCCGGGCCGAGCGCGTGCTCGCGGCCGAGACCGCGCGGATCGGCGTCGCGAAGGCGCAGGAATACCCGACCATCTCCCTGACGGGAGCGGTCGGCGCCAACGCAATCTCGCCTACTACGTTCGCTTCGTTCACCACCCCCGCGGCGGCTGCCGCCGCTGCGGCCACGGTGTCCCAGGTGCTCTTCGACCACGGCGCCATCCGCGCGACGATCCGCGGCCAGCAGGCCGTCCGCACCGAGGCGCGCGACCGCTTCCAGCAGGTCGTGCTCGTCGCGCTCGACGACGTCGAGAACGCGATGGTCGAGTACGGCCGCGAGCAGGAGCGCCTGCGGGGGCTGGTCGAGGCGAGCGCATCGGCGAAGGATGCTGCGGCGCTCTCGCGCGAACGCTATGCGTCGGGGCTGGCCGACTTCGAGGTCGTGCTCGACTCCGAGCGATCGTTCTACGCGATCGAGGAACAGCGGGTGGCGAGCCAGGCGCGCGTGGTCTCCGACCTTGTGCACCTGTACCGGGCGCTCGGCGGCGGCTGGAGCGGGGAGGCACAGGCTTGAGCGAGCGAGGTCCCGAAACGAGCGACGACGCCCTGCAGCCGCTGCTGCCCGAGCTCGTGCGCGTGCCGGGCGTCCGCGGGCTGCACGCGATCGCGCTGCTCGCGGTGCTGGCGCTGCTGGCGCTGCTCGGCCTGCGCGCGCTCGAGACGCCGCGCACGAGCTACCGGACGGAGAGCGCGAAGCTGGGCGATCTGGTCGTGACCGTGACGGCGACCGGTCCGCTGCAGCCGACCGAGCAGGTCGACGTCGGCAGCGAGCTCTCGGGCACCCTGCGAACGGTCGCGGTCGGCTACAACGACCACGTGCAGGCCGGCCAGGTGCTGGCGCGTCTCGACACCACGCGCCTCGAGGCGCAGGCGCTCCAGGCGCGCGCGTCGCTCGCCGCGGCCGAGGCGAGCCTCGACGAGGCGCGCGCGACCGAGAAGGAGGCGAGCGCGCAGCAGGACCGCCTGCAGCGCCTGCACGAGATCAGCAACGCGAAGCTGCCGTCGGAGTCGGAGTTCGCGACGGCGCGCAGCGTCGCGACGCGCGCGCTCGGCGCCGTCCGCAGCGCCGAGGCCGCGGTCCAGCAGGCGCGCGCGACGCTCGACGTCGCGCAGACGGATCTCTCGCATACCGAGATCCGCTCGCCGATCGACGGCGTCGTGCTCGTGGCGAACGCGCGCCCCGGTCAGACCGTCGCGGCATCGCTCCAGGCGCCGGTGCTCTTCACGCTCGCCGGCGACCTCACGAAGCTCCACCTCGATCTCTCGATCGACGAGGCGGACGTCGGCAAGGTGCGCGAGGGCCAGTCGGTCCACTTCAGCGTGGACGCCTGGCCGGGCCGCACCTTCGAAGGCCACATCGATCAGGTGCATTTCGGCGCGCGCACCCTGGCCGGCGTGGTCAGCTACGCGGCGATCGCCGCCGTCGACAACCCGGATCTGCTGCTGCGGCCCGGCATGACCGCTACGGCGGAGATCGAGGTCGAGCACGACGCGCAGGTGATGCTCGTGCCGAACGCCGCGCTGCGCTTCGAGCCGCCGGAGCACGAGACCTCGTCGGCGCACGGCCTCGCGTGGTTCCTGCCCGACAAGCACCGCTTCGACGTGAGCCCGAGCGACGCCGCGCACGACGCCGCGCCGCACGTGTGGGAGCTGCAAGGGGGAAACCTGCGGCGCGTGGCGATCGAGCCGATCGGCTCGGACGGCACCTGGACGGGAGTCCGCCCGGGCACGGTCGAGGACGGTGCGCACCTCGTGGTCGACACGGCGCGACGAGGCTAGGCCGTGGCCGAGCCGCTCGCCGAGCTCGAGCGCGTCGAGAAGGACTACGGCAGCGGACGCGCGGCGGTCGCGGCGCTCCGCGGTGTCGACATCTCGATCGGTCCGAACGACTTCGTCGCGATCATGGGGCCGTCGGGCTCGGGGAAATCGAGCGCGCTCCACATCCTCGGCTGCCTCGACGTGCCGACCCGCGGCCACTACCGCTTCCGCGGCGTCGACGTCGCCACGCTCTCGCGCGACCAGCGCGCGCTGCTGCGCCGCCACTACCTCGGCTTCGTGTTCCAGCGCTTCCAGCTGCTGCCGCGCAGCTCCGCGCTCGAGAACGTGGAGCTCCCGCTGCTCTACCGCGGCGAAGGTGCGCGCGAGCGACGCCTGCGCGCGGAGCAGGCGCTCGACGAGGTCGGGCTCTCGGCGCGCGCGACGCACACGCCGACCGAGCTCTCGGGCGGCGAGCAGCAGCGCGTCGCGATCGCGCGCGCCATCGCCGGCAAGCCGGTCTTCCTGCTGGCCGACGAGCCGACCGGCAGCCTCGACTCGCGTAGCAGCCGCTCGGTACTCGAGCTGCTGACGCGGCTGCGCCGCGAGCGCGGACTCGCGATCGCGCTGGTGACCCACGACCCGGCCGTCGCAAGCTGGGCCGAGCGCGTGATCGAGATCGAGGACGGCCGCGTGAAGCAGGCGCCGCAGCGCGCCGGGAGCGACTGATGCTGCGCGAGCTCGTGCGCCTCGCGCTGCGCTCGCTGCGCCGCAACGCGCTGCGCTCCGCGCTCACCATGCTCGGCATCGTGATCGGCGTCGCCGCCGTGATCGCAATGGTGACGATGGGCGCGGGCGTCACGCGCGAGGTCCAGCGCGGCTTCGCGCAGCTCGGCACGAATCTGCTGCTGGTGCGGCCCGGCGCCTCACACGCGGGCTCCGGGAATGCGCGCGCCAACGCGCCCGACTTCACGCTCGCCGACGTCGAGACGATCGAGCGCGAGGTGCCCGAGGCGGTCGCGGTGGCGCCGGTCGACACGACGGCGCTGCAGGTGATCGCGGGGGACCGCAACCGGCTCACCAACGTGATGGGCAGCGGCGACTCGTTCCTGCGCGCGCGCGCCTGGAAGCTCGCCAGCGGGCGCACGTTCAGCGAAGGCGAGGAGCGCGCGGGCGCGGCCGTGTGCGTGCTCGGCTCGACCGTCGCGCGCGACCTCTTCGGCGGTGAGGATCCGCAGGGCCACCGGATCCGGCTCGGCTCGCGCTCGTGTCTGTGTGTCGGCTCGCTCGAGGCCAAGGGCGCCTCGGGCTTCGGCTCGGACCAGGACGACTTCGTGCTCGTGCCGCTGCGCTGGTACCAGCGCCAGATCTCGGGCGGAGGCGGGGGAGGCGGCGTCCACTCGATCTACGTCGCGGCGCGCGACGACGTGTCGACCGCGCGGCTCTCCGGCGACGTCGCGCAGCTGCTGCGCCAGCGCCGGCACGTCGAACACTCGGGCGACGACTTCACGATTCGCGACATGACGGAGGTCGCGGCGGCGGCCGTCGGCACGACGCGCGCGCTGACGCGCTTCCTCGGCGCGCTCGCGGCGGTCAGCATGGGAGTCGGCGGCATCGGCATCATGAACATCATGCTGGTGTCGGTCACCGAGCGGACGCGCGAGATCGGCATCCGGCTGGCAGTCGGGGCGCTCGAGCGCGACGTGCAGCGCCAGTTCCTGGTCGAGGCCGCCGTGCTCGCGTCGCTCGGCGGCGTCGTCGGCATCGCCCTCGGCCTCGTCGCGGCGCTGCTCGGCGCGCACATGCTCGAGGTGCACTTCGTGTTCGAGCCGGGCGTCGTAGTCGCGGCCTTCCTCATCTCGGGCGCGACCGGACTCGCCTTCGGCTACTACCCGGCGCGCCGCGCCGCGCGCCAGAACCCGATCGAGGCGCTGAGCTACGAGTGATTCGCGTCGGCGCGCGCCGGCTCGAAGAGCGGCGAGAGCGCCACGCGGATCTGGCTGGCGCCGACCCACGCCAGCACGCCGAGGCCGATCGCGCGCCCGGGCACGATCCGGCCCGCGAGCGCCAGCGTGAAGAGCAGCGCGAGCGCGATCACCAGCGCGACCGCCGCCGGCGCATAACAAGCGGCCGAGAAGAGCTGGAGCACCGATGAGGCCAGCACCCGGCCACGGTGCGCGCCGACCAGGGCAAAGATCCGCTCCGCGTCGGTGACGCCGACGCCCGGCATGAGCAGCCACGCGCCGGAGAATGCGGCGGCCGCGAGCCCGAGCCCGATGCGGCCGCGTGTCTCACCCACGGCGGCGCATGGTACCGTGGCGCACATGTCGATCGATCCGTTCGCGCCCGCTTCGCTCGGCCAGCTGACCTTGCGAAACCGCTTCATCAAGGCGGCCACTTTCGAGGGCATGGCCGAGCGCGGCCTCGTCAGCGATCGCCTGATCGACTTCCACCGCGCGATGGCGGCCGGCGGACTCGGCATGACGACCGTCGCCTATCTCGCCGTCTCCGAGGACGGCCAGGGCGCGCCGGCCGAGATCGTGGTGCGGCCCGATGCGACGCCGGGACTCCGCAAGCTCGCCGACGCGGTGCACGCGCAGGGTGCGGCGATCTCGGCGCAGATCGGGCACGCGGGTCCGGTCGCGGCCGGCACCGGCCGCAAGGGCCTCGCGCCCTCGCGCATCTTCAGCGCGATGGCGCTGCGCTTCACCGCGGCGATCGACGAGCGCGACATGGCGCGCATCACGCAGGACTTCGTGCAGGCCGCGCGCATCCTCCAGGACGCGGGCTTCGACGCGCTCGAGCTCCACCTCGGTCACAACTACCTGCTGTCCGCCTTTCTGAGCCCCGCACTGAACCGCCGCCGCGACCGCTTCGGCGGCTCGATCGAGAACCGCGCGGAGTTCCCGCGACAGGTCGTGCGCGCGGTGCGCGAGGCGGTCGGGCCCGGGATGGCGCTGCTCGCCAAGCTCAACATGGCCGACGGCTATCCGGGCGGCATCTGGCTCGACGAGAGCGTCGAGGCCGCGCGGCTGCTGGAATCCGACGGCGCGCTCGACGCGCTCGAGCTGACCGGCGGCAGCTCGCTCAAGAACCCGATGTATCTCTTCCGCGGCGAGGCGCCGATCGAGGAGATGGCGAAGGCCTTCCCGCAGCCGCTGCGGACGGGCTTCCGGCTGATGGGCCGCCGCTTCCTGCCCTCGTATCCCTTCGAGGAGGCCTACTTCCTGCCCTACGCGCGTCAGTTTCGCGACGCGCTGCGGATGCCGCTCGTGCTACTCGGCGGTATCAACCGCATCGAGACGGTGCGGCGCGCGCTCGACGAGGGCTTCGCCTTCGTCGCGATGGGCCGCGCGCTGCTGCGCGAGCCCGACCTGCTCGCGCGCTGGCAGCGCGGCGACGCCGGCGAGGCGCTCTGCATCCACTGCAACAAGTGCATGCCGACGATCTACCGCGGCACGCATTGCGTGCTCGTGCCGGCGGATCGGCGGCCCGGACATCCTCCGGCTTGACGTCCCGCCAGCTCGACGAGCGCCGCGATCGTGCGATCCGCGACGAACTCGAAGAAGGAGTCGCCGTCGAGGCGCGCGAGGTGCGGCACGAGCGGCGCGAGGCGCTCGCGGCCGGCCTCGCTCATCTCCGCCAGCGAGGCGCGCGCGCCCTCGATCTGCTCGGGCAGCGAGAGCGACGCCTCCTGCATCGCGAGGCCGATCGTGGTCTCCGCGATCCAGAGCTGCGCGCGCGCGAGCTGCGCGCCGCGAAGCCCGCCGCGCTCGAGGATCGCGACCACCTCGGCGATCGCGTCGAGCCAGCGCGGCGAGGTGCGTCCGCGGCGGCCGATCAGCGAGAGCACCGCGGGGTAGCGCAACAGATGCGCGCGTAGCGACGACATCCAGTCGCGCACCTGCTCCGGCCAGCCCGCGCGGCGGCGGATCTCGAGCGGCGCGGCGCCGAGCACGCGGCCTAACACGGAGTCGAGCAGGTCGTCGAGGCTCACGAAGTGCCGGTAGAGCGCGGCCGGCACGGCCTCCACCTCCGAGGCGATGCGCGCGATCGTGAGCGCTTCGCGCGGCGAGCGCTCGAGCAGGCCGTGCGCCGCGTCGAGGATGGCGTCGCGCGAGAGGCGCGCCGGGCGGCCCCGGCGTCGGCGATCGGCGCGCGCCGCGCGCGCCATCAGCGCGCGCACTCACGGACGTACGCGTCCACGAGGTCGCCGATGAAGTGCATCTGCGCGTCGCCCTGCGCGTGATTCATCGGAAGGATCACGCCCCACTCCATGACGCGGTCGGCGTTCGGAAGTCCCTCCGGATCGACGCGCATCGCGATCTTCCGGAACGCGGGCTGCCGCGTGGCGTTGCCGGTCCACACCATGCGCGTGTCGACGCCGTTCGCCTCCATGTACTGCTGGAAGTCGGCGCGGCGGATGCCCGACTCGGGCCGGATGCACGTCGCGAACATGTGCCAGGCCGTGTCGATGCCGGGAGTCGTGCGCGGCAGGGCGAAGTGACGCGGATGCCGGCCGAGGCGCTCGCACAAAATCTGGAAGTTGCGCTTCCGGCGCTCGAGGTTGGCGGGCAGCTTCCGCATCTGCACGACGCCGAAGGCGGCCGACAGCTCCGACGGCTCGAAGTTCCAGCCGAGCTCGTCGAAGATGAAGAGGTTGTCGTACTCGATCCCGTCGACGTCGCTGAAGAAGCGGTCGCCCTTGCCCTTGCGGCTGCCGAAGAGCTGGATCTCGCTGCGCCGTCCCCAACGCCGCAGCAGCAGGCAGCGATCCGCGAGCGCCTCGTCGTCGAGACACACCATGCCGCCGGTGCCGGCCGCGGTGATGATGTGCGACAGCGCGAAGCTCGTGACGCTGATGTCGGAGCGCGTGCCGGTCGGCGTGCCGTTCTGCGTCGCTCCGAGGCAGTCGCATGAATCCTCGATCACGCGGAGGTCGTGACGGTCGGCGATGGCGCGGATCGCGTCCCAGTCGGGGCAGTTGCCCGTGAGGTTCGGCGCGAGGATCGCCTTCGTGCGCGGCGAGAGGTTCCGCTCGATGCGCTGCACGTCGATCTGGTAGGTGTCTTCGGTCACGTCGACGAAGACCGGCACGAGCCGGCTTCGCACCATCGGCGCGATGTCTGTCGAGAAGGTGAGCGGTGAGGTGACGATCTCGTCGGCCTCCGAGAGCCCGAGCAGCTCGATCGCGAGGTAGAGCGCCGACGACCCCGAGTTGCACATCACGCCGCGCTGCTTCCCGAACGACGCCGCGACGAGTCGCTCCAGCTCGCGCACATGCTTCCCGATCCGCAGCGCCGACGGACCGCCGCGCAGCACCGACACGACCGCGGCGATCTCTTCCTCGTCGTGGACGCTGCCCGCGTACTCGATGCGCACCTCAGGCCGCCGCGAGCAGCGGATCACCCATGCGGCGGAAGGCGTCCTCGATGGCGCCGCCGAGGAAGCGCTCGCGACGCGCGGGCGAGAGCTCCTTCAGCGCCTCGGCGTAGTGCCCGATCGGGTCGGTGAAGCCCTCGAAGTGCGGGAAGTCCGACGAGAAGACGATCATGTCGTCGGGCAGCTCCTGCACGATCCTCGCGATCGGCGAGTCGTTGCCGGCGGAGAGCGGCGTCGCCTTCACGTTGCGCGCGAGGTACTCGCTCGGGCGCAGCGGAAGCTTCCACTTGCCGAGGAAGAGCTCCGCGGTCGGCGAGATGCGGTCGTCGATCTCGCGGAGCAGGAAGGGCAGCCATCCGGTGCCGACCTCGGCGAGCAGCAAGGTCAAGGTGGGGAAGCGCTCGAAGACGCCGCTGTAGATCAGCGCATTGATGAGCGTGGTCGGCGCGACGTGTCGGTGCGAGCCGCCGAGCATGCGGAGCAAAGTCACGTCGCCGCCGAGGTTCGACCAGCCCGGATCGAAGCGCATGCGCTCGAAGCCGGTGTGGAGCATCGGCGCCATGCCGAGTCCGACGGCGGCGGACCAGACGCGGTCCCAACTGGGATGCGCCGGCGGCACGCCGTTCACGGGGTAGGCCGGCACCAGGAAGATGCGGCTGCCGCGAGCGCGCATGCGCTCGAGCTCCGCGGCGGCGACGCCGAGATCGGTGTAGTCGAGCGCCGTCACGGGCAGGAGACGGCCGCCCGCGCCGGCGCATGTGTCGGCGAGCCAGGTGTTGCAGGTGTGGAGCACTTCGCGGCGCAGCGCGACGTCCGGGATGAAGAGGTTGTACGCGAAGCCGGAGAGGCAGATGACGTTCTGGAGCGCGATGCCCTGCTGATCGAGCCACGCGACGCGCGCCTTCGCGTTCGCGACCTGGAACTGATTCCTGCCTTCGAACTCCTTGCGGCGCTCGGCCTCGGCGAGCTTCTCGTTGCCGAAGAGCGTCAGCAGACCCGGCGGCAGCAGCTCCGACACCGGCGGGCGCTGCGACTCGGGCACGTCGCGCAGCAGGTCGCCGACGATCGCGTCGACCGCGAGCATCGAGGGGTCGAGCTTCGGCAGCCGCACGGCGAGCTCCGGGTAGGGCGCGAGCCAGTCGCCGCCGGGCTCGAAGTGGGAATCGATGTCGATGATCCGCTGCATGGAAGCTCCTTTCGCGCGGGCACGCGATCAGGCGAGCATCTGCACGATCTCGGCGAGGTGACCCTCCGGATCGGTGGCGAAGGCGACGCGCAGCTTCAGCTCGGGCATCTCCTTCATCGGAGCGTGGACGCGGCCGCCGGCCGCACGGACGCGATCGAGCAGCGCGGGCAGGTCGTCGGTCAGGAAACCGAGGATCAGCTCGCCTCGCTGCGGCGCGGACCGCGGGAGGAACTTCAGCAGGACCAGCGATCCGAATGCGGCGTTCGGATCGCTGGACAACATGATCTCGTCGATCGGCTCGCTGCCGATCTCGGCCTGGAAGCGGTGCACCGCGTGGAGTCCGTAGACGTCGCGGTAGAAGGCGGCCTGCTTCTCGAGATCGTGGACGACGAGCTTGGTGAAGCTGAAGCTCGGATTCATCGCATCCTCCTAGCGCGGGACCATGCCGCCGTCGGCGAAGACGACCTGCCCCGTGATGAACGAGCCGGCGTCGGACGTCAGCAGCAGCGCCGGCCCCACCATCTCGTCCGGGTGCGCCATGCGCGGCATCAGCTGCAGCTTCGTCATCTCGGCCTGCGCCTCGGCCGGGTTCTTCCGAACCATGTCGGTGTCGACCGTGCCCGGCGAGAGCGCGTTCACACGGATCCCGTGCGGAGCGAACTCCGCGGCCATCGAGCGCGTTGCGGCGACGAGGCCCGCCTTGCCGATCCCGTAGAGCGAGACGGTCGACGAGAAGAGGAAGGCGGCGCCCGAGACGACGTTCAGCACGGCCGCGTGACCGCTCTTCTTCAGGTGCGGCAGCGCCTCCTGCACGAGGAACACGGGGCCGCGCAGATTCACGTCGAGCGACTTGGCCCAGGCCTCGGGCGTGTACTCGCCGTGCGGCAGCGCGAGCGCGTTCGCCGCGTTGTTGACGACCACGTCGATCGCGCCAAAGGCGTCGTGCGTGCGGCGCACGAGCTCCGCGAGAGACGCGAGGTCGCCGAGGTGGGTCGGCACGCCGAGCGCGTCGCCGCCGAGCTTTCGCAGGTGCTCCTCGGTCTCCTTGCAGGCGTCGGGCTTGCGGCTCGCGACGACCACCTTCGCGCCGGCGGCGACGTAGCCCTCGGCGAGCGCGCGTCCGATGCCGCGCGTCCCGCCCGTCACGATCACCACGCGCCCGGTCATGTCGAAGAGCCGTCGGAGCGTCGCGCGGTCCACGCGGTCCTCCATTAGTGAATTTCGTTCACAATATCATGAGAGCGCGCACCGAGGCAAGCGCGACCCTCGTCGCTGCTCGCGAGCGCGGAGGCCGTGTGCTTCCCTCCCTCGGCCATGCTCGACCCCCGCGCACTCGCCGAGCGCCGCGACGAGATCGTCGAGGCGTGTCGCCGTCGCGGCGCGCGAGTCGACGTCGACGCGGCGGTGGCGGCCTACGAGCAGGTAGCGGCGCGCCAGACCGAGCTCAACGAGCTGAACCGACAGCGCAACGAGCACCAGGAGTCGGGCAAGCGGAAGCTCTCGCCCGACGAGCGCGCCGCGCACGTCGCCGAGGGGCGGCGGCTGAAGGACGCCGTCGGCGCGCAGGAGCAGCGCCTCGAGGCCGCGCGCCTCGAGCTCGACGCGCGCCTGGCCGCGATCCCCAACTTCGTCCACCCCGACGCGCCGGTCGGTGGCGAGGCCGACGCGCGGGAGCTGCGGCGCGCCGGCGAGATCCCGCGCTTCGACTTCGCGCCGCGCGATCACCTCGAGCTCGGCACGCGGCTCTCGCTCTTCGACTTCGAGGCCGGCGCGCGCGTCGCCGGGCAGAAGTTCTACTACCTGAAGAACGAGGCCGTGCTGCTCGAACTCGCGCTCCAGCGGATGGCGCTCGACCTGCTGATCGCCGAGGGCTTCACGCCGTTCGCGACGCCCGACCTCGCGCGCCGCAGCGTGGTCGACGCGATGGCCTTCAGCCCGCGCGGTCCGGAGACGCAGATCTACTCCGTCGAAGGCACCGACCTCGACCTGATCGGCACGGCCGAGATCACGCTCGGCGGCCTCTACCAGGACAGCGTGCTCGAGGAGGACGACCTGCCGATCCGAATCGCGGGCGTGTCGCACTGCTACCGCACCGAGGCGGGCTCGGCCGGCCGCGAGAGCAAGGGCCTCTATCGCGTGCACCAGTTCACGAAGGTCGAGATGTTCGCCTTCACGCGGCCGGAGGACTCCGAGGCGATGCACGCGGAGCTCGTGGGGATCGAGGAGCAGATCTGGCAGAAGCTCGAGATCCCGTATCGCGTGGTCGACATCGCGACCGGCGATCTCGGCGCGCCCGCCTATCGCAAGTTCGACCTCGAGGCGTGGCTGCCCGGCCGCGGCGAGAAGGGCGACTGGGGCGAGGTGACGAGCGCGTCGAACTGCACCGACTTCCAGGCGCGTCGGCTGAAGACGCGCTTCCGCCGCAAGGCGGCGAAGAAGACCGAGCTGGTGCACACCTTGAACGGCACGGCCGTCGCGATCTCGCGGGCGCTGATCGCGCTGCTCGAGAACCACCAGCAGGCCGACGGCTCGGTGCGGATCCCGCCGGCGCTGCGGCCGTACGTCGGTCGCGATCAGATTGGCCCGCGGCAAGCCGGGCGGAGCCCGGCGCGCAGCGAGGCGTAGCCGAGCGAAGTTCAGAGGATCAGACCCGGTTCGTGAGGATTGGAGGATGGCCGGCGCCACGTCGACGCAGCCACAGCTCGTTCTCGGCACCGCCGGCCACATCGATCACGGCAAGACCGCGCTCGTGCGCGCGCTGACCGGCGTCGACTGCGATCGGCTGCCCGAGGAGAAGGCGCGCGGCATCACGATCGAGCTCGGCTTCGCGCCGCTCGACCTCGGCGGCGTGCGCGTCTCGGTCGTCGACGTGCCGGGCCACGAGGGGCTGGTCCGCACGATGGTGTCGGGCGCGACCGGCATCGATCTCGTGCTGCTCGTCGTGGCGGCCGACGAGGGCGCGATGCCGCAGACGCGCGAGCACCTCGCCATCTGCGAGCTGCTCGGGCTCTCGCGCGGCGTGGTGGCGCTCACGAAGTGCGACCTCGTGGAGACCGAGATGGCGGAGCTCGCGGCCGAGGAGGTGCGCGCGCTGCTCGCGCCGACGCCGCTCTCCGCGCTGCCGATCGTGCGCGTCTCGGCGCGCACGGGCGAAGGCCTCGACGATCTGCGCAACGCACTCGCCGCCGAGATCTCGGCCGCGCCCGCGCGAACGCCGCGCGACGGACCGCCGCGCCTCGCGATCGACCGCGCCTTCGAGGTGCGGGGCTTCGGCCCGGTCGCGACCGGGACCTTGATCGGCTCGGCGCTCGCCGTCGGCGACCTGCTGGAGCTGCATCCGTCCGGACTGCGCGGGCGCGTGCGCGGGCTCGAGAGCCACGGCGTCCGCCGCGAGCGGGCCGAGCCCGGTGCGCGAACAGCGGTCAACGTGCAGGGGATCCCGCTCGACGCGCTCGCGCGCGGGTGCCTGCTGGCGCCGCCCGGCGCGCTGGCGCCGACCGTCGTTCTCGACGTCGAGCTGCGCTGGCTCGGCGAGGCGCCGCTCGAGGAGCTCGCGTCGGTCGAGCTCCTCAGCGGCACCGCCGAGCGTCGCGCGCGCATCGGTCCGATCGGCGCGCCGATCCCCGTCGGCGGATCGGGCCTCGCGCGCATCCACGTCGACGGGGATCCTCTGGTGCTGCTACCGGGCGACCGCTTCATCGTCCGCGGCTTCGCGCGCGGCGCGCAGAGCGGGGCGACACAGGGCGGTGGTCGCGTGCTCGACGTCGCACCGCCGCGCCGCCGCCGCAGCGACCCCGCGCTCGCCGCCGAGCTCGAGTCGCTCCGTCGTGGCGACGCCGCGGGAGGTCTCTGCGTGCGGATCCTGCGCGCGGGGCTCGCCGGCATCGCGCGCGAGGAGCTCGCGCGCGCGACCGGTCTCCTCCCGGCGTCGCTCGAGCGCGAGCTCGCGGCGCTCGCCGCGAAGGGCATGATCGCCTGCGCGCCGGGCGGACTCTGCGTCGCCGAGGCCGCGCTGCGCGACCTCGAATCCCGTCTCTGCGCCGCGCTCGACGCCTTTCACGAGGCCGAACCGCTGCGACCCGGTATGCCGACCGCCGCGCTGCGCGGTGCGCTGCCGGCCAATGCGCCGCGCGAGCTGGCCGAGCTCGCGCTGGCGCGGCTCGCGGCGCAGGTCGAGCTGGTGCAGGAAGGCGAGCACGCGCGCCGTCCCGCGCACCGCGCCGCGCTGTCGGACGCGCAGCAGCGGATCGCGGCGACGCTGTGCGCGGAGCTCGCTGCCGCCGCGCTCGAGCCGCCGTCGCTGCGCGATCTCGCGGCGAAGACCGGCGCCGCGCCGCAGCCGCTCGTCGACCTGCTCGCGCACCTCGAGCGCGAGGGGCGCGTGGTGCGCGCGCCGGGCGATCTCTGGTTCGACGCGGGCGCCATCGAATCGCTGCGCGCGCGCATCCGGGAGCACTTCGTCCGCGAGCCGACGCTCGACACCGCGCGCTACAAGGCGCTGATCGGTACGTCGCGGCGCAGCGCCGTGCCGCTGATGGAGCTCTTCGACCTGGAGCGCCTCACCGCGCGCCGCGGCGACGTGCGCGTGCTGCGAACGACGCCGAGGTAGCCCGCATTCCTCACCCGGGACGTGCGTCTCGACTCCTCCCCTGGCTCGGCGTGCTGGGGGTGTTGGCCGTCGCGGCGTTCGTGCGCTTGCGGCTCGTGAACCTGCCGCTCGAGCGCGACGAGGGCGGCTTCGCCTACACCGCGCAGCGAATGCTCCGAGGCGTCCCACCGTATCGCGAGGCCTACGACATGCGGCTGCCGGGCACCTATCTCGCCTACGCGGCCTTCATGGCGGTCGGCGGCGAGACGACCGCAGCCATCCATCTCGGCCTGCTGCTCGTCAACGCCGCCACCATCGTGCTGATCTTCGTGCTGGCGCGGCGGCTCTTCGATCCGCTCTGCGCCGTCGCGGCGGCCGGCGCGTACGCGATCCTGTCGCTCGGCTCCGGCGTGCTCGGACTCGCGGCGCACACGACGCACTTCGTGGCGCTGCCCGTCGTGGCAGCCTGCATCCTGCTGGCGCGACGCCCGGAGCCGAGGAGCGCCGCGACGCTCGGGCTGATCGGGCTGCTGATGGGCATCGCGTTCGCGACGAAGCAGCACGCCGTCTTCTTCGGACTCTTCGGCGGAGTGTGGCTCTGCGCGCGCGAGTGGCAGAGCCGGCCGCGGAGCGCGAGGCGCAGCGCGTGGCGGATCTCCGCCTACTCGCTCGGCTGCATGCTGCCCTTCGCCCTCGTCTGCGCCGCCGCCTGGCGGATAGGCGTGTTCGAGCGCTTCTGGTTCTGGACCTTCACCTACGCCTCGGAGTACGCCTCCGAGTCCTCGGTGGGCGAGGGCGTCGAGGTGCTGCGCATCCTGCTGCCCGGCGTGATCGGACCGGCGACCCTTCTGTGGCTGCTCGCCGCTGTCGGGATCGTGGCAGTCGCCGTCCGCCCCGAGATGCGCGACGCGCGCGCCTTCACCTTGGGGCTGCTCTTCGCCTCGCTGCTCGCGGTGCTGCCGGGGTTCAAGTTCCGCGGGCACTACTTCATCGCGCTGTTACCCGCGCTCGCGCTGCTGGTCGGCGCGGCGATCGGCGCGCTGCGCGACGCCCTCTCGCGCTCCGGCGTTTCGGGCCGGATCGCGACCGCCGGCGCGGGCGCGCTGCTGCTCGCGGCGCTCGTGCATCCGCTCTGGGTCGAGCGGATCGCCTTCTTCCGACTCCCGCCCGAGCGGGTGTCGCGCGCGTGGTACGGCATGAATCCGTTTGCCGAGTCCCTTCCGATCGCCGACTACCTGCGCGCGCACACCTCAGCGGACAGCCGCATCGCCGTGATCGGCTCCGAGCCGGAGATCTACTTCTACGCGAAGCGGCGCGCGGCGACCGGCTACCTCTACATGTATGGGCTCACCGAGGCGCAGCCCTTCGCGCTCGACATGCAGCAGGACCTGATCCGCGAGCTCGAGGCGGCGAAGCCCGAGTATCTGGTGATGGTGAACGTCGACATGTCCTGGACGCGGCACCCGGGCTCTCCGACCGCGCTCTTCGACTGGTACTCGCTCTATGTGCAGCGCTACTACGAGACCGTCGGCGTGGTCGACCTCGTCGAGCCGCTCCGCAGCGAGTACCGCTGGGACGATGCCGCGCGCGCGTACCAGGTCCGGTCGCACGACTTCGTGGCGGTGCTCCGCCGCCGCGATTGAGCGGCGACACGCATGCGCGACGCCGCCTACTGGCAGCGATACGTCATCCCGATGCGGCCCCAGCGCATCTCGCGAAGCAGCAGCCTCACCCAGGTGAGCGGGTTCAGCATCGCGGCCCAGCTCTCCTGGTTGTTCCAGGACCAGTAGTTGACGATCACCGGACCCTTCAGCTCCTCCAGCCGGACGGTGCCCCAGGCGCGGCTGTCGTTGCTGTTGTCGCGGTTGTCGCCGAGGAAGTAGTAGCGGCCGGGCGGAACGGTGAAGGGGGCATTGCCGAGACCCGCCATGCGCGGGTGATCGAGCACCTCGTGCGTGCAGTCGGGCAGCATCTCGTTCTCGAGCTTGTACTCGCGACCGCCTTCGTCGTTGAAGGTGCGGCCGGTGTCCTCCCAGGGAATGCGCTGGTCGTTCACATACAGCACGCCGTCGCGGTACTCGACGCGGTCGCCCGGCAGCCCGACGATGCGCTTCACGAAGCCCTCCGACGGATAGTCGGGGCACTCGTCGAGCGGGCAGATCTGGCCCGGACCGCGGCGGCCGAGCGCGAAGACCGCGATCTCGCCGCGCCTCGGAGCGCGCAGCGCCGGCAACCGGATGTCGGTGAAGGGGATCTTCGCGCCGTATACGAACTTGTTGACGAAGACGTGGTCGCCGATCAGCAGGGTCGGGAGCATCGACTCGGAGGGCACGTAGTAGGACTCGATCACCATCGCGCGGATCAGCAGCGCGATGGCGACGGCCAGCACGATCGGCCCGATCTGGTCCCAGGCGCGCCGCGCCAGCGAGGCGGGTGCCCCCTCGGAAAGGTCGGTCGAATCGACGATCGGTCCCTTGCGGCGTTCTTCGACGGCCACTCTCACCCCGCTTGATCCGGATCGGCGCGCAAGGTTAGGTTCGTCGGCTCCGGAACGCCCGTGCGAAGGAGGTCCCCCCGTGCTCTCCCGCTTCGACGACTACCCCGTCCACCAGACCGCCGAGCCCGTCGCCCACGTGGCGACCGGCGACCGCAATGCCTACGACCGCTACTGGTTCAACGGCTACGCCGACGACGGCGAGTTCTACTTCGGCGTCGGCATGGCGATCTACCCGAACCGCGGGATCCTGGATTGCGGTTTCTCCATCGTGCGCGGGGGCGAGCAGCACGCCTTCCACGCCTCGCGCCGCTCGGGCGACCCGGCGGACACGACGGTCGGGCCCTTCCGCATCGAGATCCTCGAGCCGATGCGCCGCGTGCGCGTCGCGATCGCCCCGAACGAGACGGGCATCGAGTGCGACCTCGTCTTCGACGCGCGCACGGCCTGCATCGAGGAAGGCCGCCAGACGACCCGCCGCGGGGGTCGCCTCCTGATGGACGCGACGCGCTTCGCCCAGTTCGGGCGCTGGCAGGGGGAGATCCGCTACGCGGGGCGACGCCTGCCGGTGGAGGCGTCGCGCGCGTACGGCACGAAGGACCGCTCGTGGGGCGTGCGTCCGGTCGGCGAGCCGGAGACCGGCGGCGCGCCCGCGCGCGTGCTACCGCAGGTCTTCTTCCTGTGGGCGCCGATCCAGTGGAAGGACCGCTGCACCCACTTCATCGTGTTCGAGGACGAGACCGGGTCGCCCTGGCACCAGGGCGGCATGATCGTGCCGACGTATCCGTCGTCGGAGAAGGTGCCCGGCATCGAGGACCCGAAGATCGTGCACATGGCGTCGGTCGAGCACCAGCTGACCTACATCCCGGGCACGCGGCGCGCGTCGGCGGCGAAGATCGCGCTCGTGCCGAAGCAGGGCGAAAAAACCGAGATCGCGCTCGAGCCGCTGATCTGCTTCCGCATGAAGGGCATCGGCTACACGCACCCGACGTGGGGTCACGGTCTCTGGAAGGGAGAGCTCGCGGTGGCCGGCGAGTCGTGGAAAGAAGGCGAGCTCGCGCCGATGGCGCTCGAGAACCAGCACATCCAGCAGGTCGTGCGCGCGACCTTGCCGTCCGGCGAGCAGGGCGTCGGCGTGCTCGAGCAGATCGCCTTCGGCCCGCACGCGCGGTACGGGTTCAAGGAATTCCTCGATCCGGCATAGCAGGCTGTGGGCGAGGCAGAGGCGCCGAGGAGGAACAGATGGCCGCCGCAGGCGCCTCTGCCTCGCCTGCAGTCACTCACCCATGCGAGACAGCGCCTTTCGCGGGTCGCTCCGGCTGCTCCGCACGCGCCGCTTCGGCACGTTCTGGTTCGCGAGCCTGCTGTCGAGCATCGGAACCTGGGCGCAGCAGGTGGCCGAGCCGTGGCTGCTGCTGAGCCTCGGCGCTAGCTCCTTCCTGATCGGACTGGACGCGTTCGCGCTCGGAGCGCCGGTGGTGCTGCTGACACTCGTCGGTGGGCTGCTCGCGGACCGCGCGGACCGCCGCCGCCTCATCGCATCGCTGCAGTCGCTCCAGATGCTCTGCCCGACGCTGATCGTGGTGCTGCTCGTGTTCCACGCGGTCCATCCGTGGATGGTGATCGCGCTCTCGCTGGTGGTCGGCATCACGGACGCGCTCTCGATGCCTTCGTACCAGTCGATCGTTCCCTCCATCGTCGAGCGCGAGCAGATCCCGGCCGGTATCGCGCTGAACTCGACGCAGTTCAATCTCTCGCGCATCCTCGGCCCCGCCGTCGCAGGCGTCCTCATGGCCAGTGTCGGCGCCATCGGTGCCTTCGCCGTGAGCGCGGCGTCGTACGTGCCGTTCATCTGGGTGGCGCTGTGGATCCTGCCGGCCACGCGCGGCCCGCACCCGGCGACCGTGGGATTCGAGCGCGGACCCCTCTTCGCGGGAGTGCGCGAGGTCGCGCACGAGCCCTTCCTGCGCGGCGCACTGCTGACGGTGCTCGTGACGAGCCTGCTCTGCGCGCCGCTCGTGACCTTCTGTCCGGTGCTGGTGAAGGACGCGTTCCGCGGAGACGTCGGCCACTTCAGCCTCGCGATCGGCGCCTTCGGAGTCGGTGGCCTCCTCGGGGCCACCGGTCTCCTCGCGGTCGACCCGGAGCGGGACCGGCGTCCGGTCGGCTCGTGGTTCGCCCTGGGTTACGGCGCGATCCTCGTCCTCGCCGCGCTGAACCCGTGGCCGTCGGCGCTGCCGGTGCTCTTCGTGCTCGCGGGCGTGTCGATGACCGCGAGCAACACCACGGCGAACGCCCTGCTGCAAGCCGCGGCGCCGGAGCGCATCCGCGGTCGCACCGTGTCGATGTTCATGCTGGCGATGCGCGGCGGCGTGTCAGTCGGCAGCCTGCTGACCGGCGTCTCGGTCCGCCTGCTCGGCGTGCGCGAAGCGTTGCTCCTCGATGGCGCGCTGGCGGTCGCGTTGCACCTCGCGGTCGGACGCGCCTGGCGCCGCGCACCGACACCCCTTCACGGTACGCTCGCGCCATGAGCAGCAGGGACGCCCGCACACCGCTCGCCTACCACGACCTCACCTTCCTCGACAGCGACGAGGCGCGGCCGCTGCGGATCCTCGCCGAGTACCTCGAGCCGCTCGCGGCCTTCCGGCGCGAGCGCATCCACGACACGATCGTGTTCTTCGGCTCGGCGCGGCTGCGCGAGTCCGGGCCGCTCGGGCGCTACTACGGCGAGGCGCGCGAGCTCGCGCGCCGGTGCACCGAGTGGTCGCTGTCGTTGCCGAACGAATCGCTGCGCTTCGTCGTGTGCACGGGCGGCGGCGGCGGGATCATGGAGGCCGCCAACCGCGGCGCCGCCGACGCCGGCGGCCGCAGCATCGGGCTCAACATCGGGCTCCCCCACGAGCAGCGGCCGAACCCGTACGTCCCGTCCGATCTGTGCTTCGAGTTCCACTACTTCTTCATGCGCAAGCTCTGGTTCGCGCACCTCGCGCGGGCGCTGATCGCCTTCCCGGGCGGCTTCGGGACGCTCGACGAGCTGATGGAGATGCTGGTGCTCTCGCAGACGGGCAAGCTGGCCCGACGCATCCCGGTGTTGCTCTACGGGTCGACGTACTGGCAGGAGATCGTCGACTTCGAGGCGCTCGTGAAGTACGGCATGATCGGCCGCGACGATCTCGCGCTCTTCCGCTTCGTCGACGACCCCGCGACTGCGCTGCGGATCCTCCAGCAGGAGCTCGTCGTCGAGCCGGAGGCGAAGACGCCGTCGTTCGCGAAATCGGTGAAGGCGGAGTAGGCGCGCTCCGGCTCACGGACTCGCGAGCGCGAGGCTCCGCGACCGCCTCTCGACGCGAGCGAACCGCGACGAGAGCGCTCACGCGGGCCGCGCCATCCGACGCACCCAGCTGACGCCGAGCGTCAGGAAGAACATCGCGCTCATCACGAGCACGACGGCACCGCCGCTCGGAACCAGGAAGCGGCTCGACAGGAACAAGCCGCCCGTTCCGGCGACCAGCGCGGTCAGGATGCTGAGTGCAAGATAGGCGCGCGTCGTCCGCGCAAGGTTGCGCGCTGTGGCCGCGGGCACGACCACCATCGCCTCGATCAAGAGCGCGCCGATCACCTTCAGGCTCACGACGATCGCTGCCGTCAGCAGCAAAACGAACAGGTAGTCGACGAAGATCGAACGCGCTCCGACGACGCGCGCGAGCGCCGGATCGAGACTGTCGAGCAACAGATCGTTGTATACGAAGGCGAGCAGGTATCCAATCGCAATCCCGATGCACAATAACAGCAGGAGATCGAAGTCGGTCACGGTCAGCAGGCTGCCGAACATCACCGCCTCGATCTGGTGGACGTTGAAGCGCTTGGTGACGGCGACCAGCAGGCAGATACCGATGCCGAGCGTCATCGACAGGAAGACGCCGACCAGGGTGTCCGTGGGCAGGGTCGCGTGGCGCTTCACGTACACCATGGCCAGCGCAGACAGCGTGCAGAACCCGAAGATGCCCCCGTAGGCGCCGTTGATCGGCTCTCCCAGCAGCAGGCCGATCGTGAGGCCGGTCAGCGCGGCCTGACCGAGCGCGGCGGAGAAGAACGAGAGCCGGCGCGCGACGACGAGATGACTCATCCCACCGAGTAAGGGCGCGAGCAGCATGACGGACAGCAGGCCGCGGACGAAGAAGGCGTACTCGAACGCCGCGGGCAGCTTCCCCTCCTGCGCCAGCGACGACAGCCACGCATAGAAGGGTGTCATGCCGTCGCGCCCGCGAGCAGGTCCGCCAGGTCGCCGATCAGCACCTCGTCCGGCGTGCCGCTACGCAGGACCTTGCGGTCGAGCAACGTGACGCGGTCTGCGATCCGCCGCGCGTGCGCGAGATCATGCGACACCATCAACACGCCGGCTCTCGACGCTTCGCGCAACCCGAGGAGCGTCGTCTCGAACTGGCGCGCCGAGCTCTCGTCGAGCCCGGTCGCCGGCTCGTCGAGCAGCAGCAGCTCCGGCGTCGGCTCGATCGCGTTGGCGAGCAGGACGCGCTGCAGCTCACCGCCCGAGAGCGCGCCGAGCGGGCGCGTCGCATAGCCCGTGAGCCCGACCCGATCCAGCATCACCTCGAGCCTGGCGCGCATCGCGCGACCGATGCCGGTGCAGACCGGGCGCAGCTGGCGCGGCATCGCGAGGAACTCGGCGACGGTGAGCGGCAGCGTGCGGTCGACGCTGAAGAACTGCGGCACGTAGCCGATCCGGCCCGACCTGCGCCAGTGGAAGCGAATGCGGCCGGCGAAGTCCACCATACCGAGCAGCGCCGCGAAGAGCGTGCTCTTTCCCGCGCCATTGGGTCCGACCAGGAAATGGATGGTGCCCGGCTCGACGTCGAACGAGACGTCGGTCAGCAACGGGCGACCTTCGCGAACGACCGTCACGCCGCTGAGCTCGAGTACAGGCGGACCCGTCACCGATCACGTCCCAGAGTCGGTGACGAGCGCTTTCACGATCGAGTCCACGTTTTTCTGCATCTCGGTCTCGAACCGATCCGGAGTGAACGCACCGGAAGCGATGTGACTGATCAGGTAGACCTTCGCGTGCCCCTCTTCCCGCAGCACCCGCAGCAGCGGCTCGGGGAAGCTCTCCTCGGCGAAGACCACGGTGATGTGCTCGCGGTTGAGGAGGTCGACCATCTTGCCGAGCTCCTGCGCCGAGGGGATCAAGCCGTGGGCGGGCTCGACGACGCCCGCGATGTCGATGCCGAACTCCTGCATCAGGTAGCCGTATCCGTCGTGAACCGTGACGACGCGGGTCACCTTGGCATCGACGAGTCGCGCCGCGGCCCGACTCTTCATCGCCCGCAGCCGCTGCGCGTACTCGGCCGCGTTGCTCGAGAACTTCTCGGCAAGCTCGGGACGCAGCGCACCGAGCGACTTCGCGATCGCGTAGGTCTGGGTGATCGCGTTCGAGAACGAGATGAACGTGTGCGAGTTGACGCTGTTGCCGCCGTTGGCGGCCTTGAGCAGCGGCACACGCTCGTTCGGCCGGATGACCGAGATCTTGTGGTTACCTGACGCTTCGATCATTCCCATGATGAAGTCGTCGTGGCCGACGCCGTTGATCACGATCGCATCGAGATCCGTGATCTTCTGGATGTCCTGCGGGCGCGGCTGATAGTCCCCCGCGTCGATTTCACCCGGCAGGATCGGCCGCACCTCGACGCCAGTGTCGCGAACGACGTTCGCGGTCCACGAGTAATAGGGATGGAGCGTGACGCCCACCTTCAGCGGCGGTGCCGGCTTCCCCGCTTGCCCGTGTGCCGGCGCGCCGATCAACGCTGCCAGCGTGGAAAGGACCACCGGGCTCCAGATGCGCAGAGGCTGCTTCATGGTTGTTGCTCCATCATCTCTTCCAGGGGTGTCTTGACGCGGATCTGCGACCAGCCGCGCTGCGCGGGATCCGCAATCGGATCGCCAGGCACGTCTCCGAAGTGCTTCCAGTACGTGACATGCAACAGTGTTCCGTCGCCGAGCAGCTGATGTTCCTCGTCGACGACGCCGGGCACGGCTTTCTCGCCCGTGACGGGCACTGGTTCCACGATCGAGATCAGGTACGCCGGCGCGCCCGAGAGCGCGGGCACGCCGACGTATTGGTGCAGCAGCCCGTCGTCGCGCCGGGTCCAAACCAAGCGCGATTTGTCGAGCAGGTCGGGGGCGAACGGCGGTATGCCCCCCGCTGCGAGCGCGTCGACCGACGGCCAGGCGCCATCGCTGCTACGCGCTGCAAGCACTTCCATCGCGCCCTCCTGCATGCCGCGGAACATCCGCTGCTCGGGCGCGGGCAGATCGCGGAACAAAACTTGGTAGGGGAGCAGTGCGTGCGCCGTGGTCGCGTTGTCGTCGCCGCTCGGGAAGCGTTCGAACGCGACGACATAGATCACGCACAGCACCACGAACCCGGCGAACAGCACGACGGATGTGCCCTCGTCGCTGCGAGAGGGCGGCACCACCTCGACCGTGCGAATCGACGCGGGCGGGCTCCTGAGCGCCCGCGGCCAGCGGGGCCTGCTCTCGGGCGGACTCGTCAATGGCGCCCCGTCACGCGAACACACCGACCGGAGTTCACCTGGCGCGGGACTGTAGCCCGCCGCGAATCCCCTCTCTGCGCGCCATTCCTGGCGAACGAGCTAGCGACCGGCCTCCGTGAGAATCCGCTCCGCGATCTCCTCGTAGTCGCCGCCGAGGTGGTGCGCGCCCTGCCGCTCCTCGAGCGTGACGAGGCCGGCGGGCAGGGTCGGACAGAGGCTGTCCTTCTCCTTGTCGCCGTAGACGCAGAGGATCTGCGTGCCGCGGAGCTTCTCGACCTCGGGGCGCGTCTGTTGCGCGTCCGGCCGCGACGCGTCCTCGAACCAATCGGGCAGATGGAACTCGAAGGTCGTGTCGAGACCGGGACCGAGGAGCGCGACGAGCGCGGTGCGCGAGCGCAGCTCGTCGGGCAGGCGGCTCGCCATGAAGGGCAGCACGTCGGCGCCGCGCGAGTAGCCGACGAGCAGAAGGCGATTGCGGTGCCACGCGTCGAGGTAGTGCTCGGCGATGCGCGCGAGATCGGTCGACGCCTCGTCCGGCGTGCGGCGCGTCCAGAAGTAGCGGAGCGCGTCGAGGCCGACGACCGGGACGCCCTTCGCCGAGAGCGCGCCCGCGACCTCGCGATCGAGGCTCGCCCAGCCGCCGTCGCCGCTGACGACGATCGCGAGGAGATCGCCCTTCGCGTCGGTCGCGGGCACCTCGACGAGCGGCAGACCCTCGACCGACGCGCCCGGCAGCGGGCGCGTTCCACCGACGAACCACGGACCCGCGTTGAGCTTCGCGAAGCTGTCGCGAAGCTGTGGCAGCCAGTGCGCCGGCACCGAGAAGCCGTGCCCGACCTTCGGCAGCGCCACGAGCTCTCCGCGCGGGATCTTTTCCACGAAGGCCGCGGTCCCCTTGGAGTCGCAGACCTGGTCGATGTCGCCCTGGAGCGCGACGAACGGCATCGCGAGGTCGGGCGCCGGGGCGAAGACGACGCCGTCGCCGCCCTTCTCGTACTCGAGGCCGCCTCGCTTGCAGGCGGGCTTCGGCAGGCGCAGGTCGGGGCAGAAGCCGAGGCTGATCGCGCCGCGGAAGGTATTCGGCGGCGCCTGCACCAAGGTCGCGTAGACGAGCGTCGCGCCCGAGGAGTATCCGATCAGGACGGGCGACAGGTAGCGAGGCATGGCGACTCGCTTCTGCACCGCCTGCGAGAGCCGCTCGAAGTCGGCCGCGAAGTCGAGGCAGCTGGCACTCCCTTTCCCGAGCGCGCGCAGGTAGCGAACGATGTCGACGCCGACGACGAACGCGCCGTCCTGCGCGAGCGCGCGCGCCATGTCCACCACGCCCTGGTTCCAGCCGCCGTCCCCCGAGATGAAGATGGCGACGCGATCGGGCTTCGCGTCTGCGCCGTAGAGCGCCACCTTGCCGAAGACCGGCAGCTCGATCGAGCCCTCGCTGGGCTTGGTCGGCGGGCCCGGCGGCGCCGCGAGCGCGTGGCCCGCGCCGAGAAGCGCGACAAGAACCGCCGCGAGCGTCCTTTTCACGTCCCGATCTCTATAACGTCAGCTTCGGGCATTCATGAAGATGCGGCGGGTCTCCTGCTCGACTTGATAGTCGGACCAGTCGGGATGACAACTTCGCAGGAACGCTGCCTTGTGGCGCCGGAGCGTGCAGTAGAGCCGATGCGGGCGCGCCAGCGTTGCTCCGGTGTCATGCGCCGCAGGACCTCGAGCTGTTGCGGATCCGGCGAGTCGCCCGCAGGCATCGCGCGACTCTGCACGAGGCGTGATCCGAGGGCAACCGACCTCCCGCTCGCTCCCTTGCGCCTATCCGCCGCCCCCGAAGTGCACGTATCCGCCGGCTTCTCGTGCTTGGCGAATCATTGGAGCGATGCTCTCCAGGAACTCGAGGAGACGGTGCCTTGCTGCGTGGCGCATGATCGGCGTCCCCAGCGTCTGCTGGTACGGCTCGAAGGTGTGGCCAACGAGGACCAGCCACTTCTCGGGTTGCTCTCGGATCTCGCCGATCGCCCGAATCACTGCCCCTTCGAGCGCAACGAGACCTTCGCCAGAGATGACCGCATCCTCACTCGTGCTGATCCCCACCCCGGCTGAGTCATAGAGCGGATCGAAGAACTTCCGCAGATACGTCGATTCGGCTCTCTCAAGCAAATACACGCCAGCATCCCGTTCAGCGACTGTCGGCTCCGGCCCAGCCGACCAGAACACGTAGAACTCGAAGACGAAGACCAACTCAGGGGGCATCGCTCTCGTCGTCGTCCTCGTCTTCTTCGTCGAGCGAGTCCCGCGGCGCGCCGCCGCTCGGCTCCTTGCGCGCGAGCTCGGCGAGCTCGGCTTCGATCACCTGGCTCTTCTGGAAGAAGATGTCGACGCTCTCGCGCGGGAGCCACGCGACCGGCGGCAACGGCTCGAGCCGGCTCCAGTAGGGCAAGGTGCTGACCCAGTCGGGCTCGCTCTCGGACTGTGCGAGCGCGCGCCAGCCGAACACCACGGCGGCGGCGACGCAGGCCGCGAGCCCGCGCACGCGCGCGCTGCCGACGGTCGCGACGCGCAGGTGCCCGTAGATCAGCAGGCCGACCAGGATCGCCGAGATCGCTACGTCGGCCCACTGCACGATCGACATGCTCTCGATCAGGAAGCGCCCGAACTGCAGCGCCTCGTCGGAGAGCTCGCTAGCGATCGCGATCAGTCCCGCCACCGCCATGTGCGCCGGGAAGCGCGCGCGCTGGCGCAGGAAGCGCGTCGCCAAGGCCCAGCCGCCACACCAGAGCGTCAGCCCGCCGATGCCGAAGAGCGGCGGCGTCAGCCACTGCGACCAGCCGGTCTCGCGCCAGGTGCCCTGGCGGAGCAGCGCCAGTCCGAGCGCGGTCGCGAGCGCCAGCACGACGAGCGGCGAGCTCCAGTGCGAGAGCAGCCACTCGGTCGGCGCGCCTCGCCGCGAGAGCGGGAGCGCGGGCGCGACGGCGTAGTCGCGGTCGCGCAGCCGCAGCCGCGTGCGCCCGACCTCCACCACGAGCTGGCCCACGAGCGGAAGCTCGGTCTCGCGCACGCCGCCGCGCAGCAGTCCGTTGCGGCTGCCGTTGTCGCGCAGCACGAGCGTTCCGTCCTCGGCGAGATCGAGCACCGCGTGCTCCGGGCAGACGTGCGGGTCGTCGAGCACGAGGTCGTTCGTGTAGGCGCGCCCGATGCGGAACGGGAAGCGCTCGATCCGCACGCGCTCCGTCACGTCGCCGTGACGGTCGAGGCGCTCTGCGAAGATCACTCGGCCCAACGGATCGACTCCAGAACGCGCTGCGCGAGCTCCCGCGCCGGCTCGAGGGCGACGCCCGACATCAGCAGCGCCGTCTCGAAGCCGTCGGACGGCTGTCCGAGCGCCGCAGCCTTGAAGACGACGTCGTAGAGGCCCTCGAGGCGGCGGAAGCGCCGCGCGCAGAAGGTGGCCTTGAACGTGAGGCTCGCATTCGTGACGAAGCCCGTGTGGCAGCGGAAGGGCGTGAAGTCCTGCTCGCGGCCGAAGCGCTTGCTGAAGTCCTCCTCGAAGGCCCACGAGTAGAGCGAATAGAAGCGCCGACCCGAGAGCTTCGTGCTGTCGAGCTGGCGGTGGTGGAGCTCGACGATCGCGAAGCTCTGCTCCTCGGAGACGAAGACTTGGTCCTCGGTGAAGCAGGCGTGGGTTCGCTCGGAGTAGTAGGCCTTCGGATCCTCGGGCGCGTCGCCCCAGCAGTTGAAGAAGGGCGCGAGCCCCGTCGGCGCGAGGTAGGGCCCCATGCGCACCTGCGCGAAGGGCTGCGCGAGGATCTCCGCGAGATAGCCCTGCTGCTGGTGCAGCAGCTGCGACGTCAGCTCCGCGCGCAGATTCGCCGGCGGCGCAAACTTCGCCTCGCGCGCGCGCGCGAGCAGCGACGCGACCTCGCGCACCGGCACGAGGAACGAGACCTGCTCGCCGGCGGTCGCGACGTTGACCCCCGCGACCTCGCCCGACTCGAGCAGCGCCGGCCCGCCGCTCATGCCCGGGTTCAGCGATCCGCTGAAGTGGATGCGCGCGTAGCGCGAGTGCTCGAGCAGACCGTTGTACGTGCCCTCGACCACGCTCATGCCGAGGTCGAGCGGGTTGCCGAGCGAGAAGAGCTTCTCGCCCTTCCGCAAGGTGCCGCCGTCGTGGAGCGTGAACGGCCGGCCGCGTGCGTCGGTGCTCCGCAGCAGCGCCAGGTCCTGCACGACGTCGAAGGCGGCGAGCGTGGCCTCGTGCTCGACACTGTCCTGCGTGCGAATCCTCACGCGGTAGCGGTCGGGGTCGTGGAGCGCGGCCGCGACCACGTGGTAGTTCGTGACGAACGAGCCCTCGGGCTCGACCGCGAAGCCCGAGCCGATGCTGCGCTTGGCGGAGCTCTGCGTCTCCTGGATCTCGACCTGCACGACGCCCGCGGCGTAGCGCGCGAAGATCTCTGCCGAGGCCTGCGTCTGCGCGGCGGCCGACGCCGCGACGAGACCCGCCGCGAGTCCGGCGAGGAGAGCGGCGCGGCGCGACACGGCGAGAAGCTCTACGACGCGAACAGACCGCGCACCGAGTCGCGCGCCCAGTCGAGCACGTGAATGCCTTCGAGCGCGCCCCAGCCGTTCGGCAGGATCCCGAGATAGAGGACTCCCGCCGCGCACACCGCGAGCACGACGAACTCCGAGCTGCCGATGCCCTTGCGCGGCACCTCCTCGCTCGGATCGCGCATGTACATCAGCACCGGCACGCGCAGGTAGTAGTAGACGGACACCACGCTCGTCAGCACGCCGAGGATCGCGAGCGGCACCTGGCCCGCGGCGACCGCGGCCGCGAACACCTGCCACTTGCCCATGAAGCCGACCGTGCCCGGGATGCCGGCCAGCGAGATCATGAAGAGCGTCATCAGCGCGGCGAGACCGGGACGCGTGCGCGCGAGCCCGGCGAAGGACTCGATGCTCTCGCAGTCGCGGCCGCGATTGGCGAGCACGACCACGACGCCGAAGGCGCCGAGGTTCGTGAACACGTAGCCGATCAGGTAGAAGACCACGGCGGCGTAGCCCTCCTGCGTGCCCGGCACGAAGCCGATCAGCAGGTAGCCCGCGTGCGCGATGCTCGAGTAGGCGAGCATGCGCTTGATGTTCTGCTGGATCACCGCCATCACGTTGCCGACGATCATCGTCAGCGCGGCGAGCGCCCACAGCACGTTCTGGAGCGCCGCGCCCTGCGGCTCGAAGGAGAGCGCGAGCACGCGCAGCAGCGCGGCGAAGGCCGCGAGCTTCACGGTCACCGACATGAAGGCCGTCACCGCGGACGGCGCGCCCTCGTAGACGTCGGGCGTCCACTGGTGGAAGGGCACCGACGAGATCTTGAACGCGAAGCCCACGATCACGAGGCCGAGGCCCGCGACCGCGAGCGGGTTCTCGAAGCTGAAGGCGCCGCGGATCGCCGCGAACGAGGTCGAGCCGGCGACGCCGTAGAGCAGCGCGACGCCGTAGAGCAGGATCGCGCTCGCGAACGATCCGATCAGGAAGTACTTCATCGCCGACTCGTTGCTGCGGAGCTTCTTGCGGTCGAAGCCGGCGAGCACGTAGATCGGGATGCTCATCAGCTCGAGGCCCAGGAAGATCGGCAGCATGTCGACGGCGCAGACCATCACCAGCATGCCGGCCACGGAGAAGAGGATCAGCGCGTAGTACTCGCCGTGGTTGATGCGCAGCTCGTCGAGGTACTGGATCGAGAGCGCGCACGAGAGCAGCGACGCCAGCGCGATCAACGCGGTGACGAGCGCGGAGAAGCGGTCGAGCACGAACATCGGGTGCGCCGGATCGAAGGGCGTGGCGACGCCCATCAGCGCGTGCGCGAGCGCCATGTAGAAGGCGAGCGCGAGGAAGAAGATCGAGGTGCCGGCCAGCAGCGACCCGACCAGCGAGGTCGTGACCGGGCGCCCGAAGAAGCTCTGCGCGCGCGAGAGCATCACCTCGCCGAGCAGCACGACCATCGCGCCGAGCGAGACCCAGACGAGCGGCCCGACGACAGAGAAGTTCAGCTCGGGGTGGTTCACGGCTGCGGCACCTCGGCGGGGAGCGGGACCTCGGGCAGCGCCGCCTGCGCGAGCCGCGCGTCGTCGCGCATGGCCGCGTCGCGCGCTCCGCGCTCGACCTTCTCGAGCAGGTCGATCACCGAGGGCTCGATGCGGCGCAGCAGCGCCTCGGGGTAGAGCCCGATCCAGACGATCGGCACGATCATCGCGACCATCACGAGCTTCTCGCGCAGGTCGAGGTCGATGAGCCGGCGGTTCTCCTCCTGGTCGACCGGGCCGAACATCACGCGCCGGTACATCCAGAGCATGTACGCGGCCGCGAGCACGACGCCGCTCGTCGCGACGATCGCGACCGCGGGCCACGAGAGGAAGGTGCCGACCAGGATCAGGAACTCGCCGACGAAGCCGTTCAGCATCGGGAGGCCGATGCTCGACATCGCGACGACGCCGAAGCAGGCCGCGTAGACCGGCATCGGCCGCGCGACGCCGCCGAAGTCGGCGATGCGGCGCGTGTGTCGCCGCTCGTAGAGCATGCCGACGAGCAGGAAGAGCGCCCCCGTCGAGAGCCCGTGATTCACCATCTGGAGGACGGAGCCCGACAAGCCCTGCACGTTCAGCGCGAACATGCCGAGCATCACGAATCCGAGGTGCGCGACGGAGGAGTAGGCGACGAGCTTCTTGATGTCGGCCTGCACCATCGCGACGCACGAGCCGTAGACGACGCCGGCCAGCGAGAGCGCCAGGATGGTCGGCGTCCACTCGACGGCGGCCGCTGGGAAGAGCGGCAGGGCGAAGCGCAGGAAGCCGTACGTCCCCATCTTGAGGAGCACCGCCGCCAGCACGACGGAGCCTGGCGTCGGCGCCTCGACGTGCGCGTCCGGCAGCCAGGTGTGGAGCGGCACCATCGGCACCTTGATCGCGAAGGCGAGCGCGAAGGCGGCGAATAGCCAGGTCTGTGTCTTCCACCAGACGCCCGCGATCGGAATCGCGGTCGCGAGCAGGCCGCTCGCGCCGCCGCCCGGCGCGCCGACGAGGTCGAGGTTCAGCACGCCGGTCTGCTGGTAGTGCAGCGAGTAGACGACCAGGATCGCCACCAGCATCAGCAGCGAGCCGACCATCGTGAACAGGAAGAACTTCACCGCGGCGTAGATGCGGCGCGGTCCGCCCCAGATGCCGATGATGAAGTACATCGGCACCAGCATCAGCTCCCAGAACACGTAGAAGGCGAAGACGTTCAGCGAGACGAAGGCGCCGAGCATGCCCGTCTCGAGGAAGAGCATGAAGAAGACGTAGCTGCGGACCGCGCGGCCGATGTCGTGCCACGAGGCGACGAGCGCGACCGGCATCAGGAAGGTCGTCAGCAGCACGAGCACGAGGCTGATGCCGTCGACGCCGACGAAGTACTGGATGCCGTAGTCGGGGAGCCAGGGCGCGTACTCGACGAACTGGAAGCCGAGATGCGTGGGGTCGTAGCCGCTCCAGAGGCGCAGCGAGAGCGCGAACGCGACGAGCGTGGCGGCGAGCCCGGCCCAGCGCCACGCCGACGCAGGCAGCCCTTCGGAGCCGAGCACGCGCGCGATGGCGGCGCTCGCGAGCAGGAGCAGCCCCACGCCGAGCGGCACGAAGGTCACGAGCGTGAGCAGGTTCGACCCTTCCATCGCTAGCGCGCCAGGTACCAGAGGATGACGGCGGCGCCGGCCAGCATCGAGAAGACGTAGCTCTGAGCGAGACCCGTCTGGAGGTACTTCAGGCCTCCCGACGCGAAGCCGCGCACCGTGCGGCCGAGGCCGTTGACGAAGGCGCCGTCGATCAGGCCGGCGTCGATCAGGCGGAAGAAGACGCGGTCCGACACCAGCAGCAGCGGGCGCACGATCAGCGCGTCGTAGAGCTCGTCGACCCAGTACTTGTTCGCGAGCAGGCGCTGGAGTCCCGACGCGGAGGCCGCGATGCGCGCCGGCAGCTCCGGCCGCGAGAGGTAGAGGAAGCGCGCCAGCAGCAGGCCGACCGTCGCGACACCGATCGCGGTCAGTGCCATCGCGTACTCGGTCTCGTGCGGCACGTGGTAGCTGATGTAGCCGACGACCTTGTTGAGCCAGTTGTCGAGGCTGTGCGAGTCCTTCACGCCGATCGCCTTCCCGTACGCGACCGGGAAACCGATCAAGCCGCCGATCATCGAGAGGAAGGCCAGCGCCCAGAGCGGGTTCAGAACGATGCCCGGCGGCTCGTGGATGTGCTCGCGCACCTCGGCCGGCGCGCGGCACTCGCCGTGGAAGACCTTGTAATAGAGCCGGAACATGTAGAAGGAGGTGAGGCCCGCGGTCCCGAGGCCGATCGCGTAGAGCACGAAGTGGCCCGGCACCTGCGAGGCGAAGGTCGCGACCAGGATCTCGTCCTTCGAGAAGAAGCCCGAGAAGGGCGGGAAGCCGGCGATCGCGATCACGCCGACCAGGAAGACGAGGTGGGTCTGGCGGATGCGGCGCGCGAGGCCGCCCATCTTCTCGATGTCCTGCTCGTGGTGCATGGCCAGGATCACTGCGCCAGCCGAAAGGAAGAGCAGCGCCTTGAAGAAGGCGTGCGTCACCAGGTGGAAGATCGACGCCGTGTAGCCATGGCAGCCCGCGGCCATGAACATGTACCCGAGCTGACTCACGGTGGAGTAGGCGAGCACCTTCTTGATGTCGGTCTGGCAGATCGCGATGGTGGCGGCGAAGAGCGCCGTCAGCGCGCCGGTCCACGCGACGACCGCCGACGCGAGCGGCGCGGCGTCGTAGAGGAAGGAGAGGCGCGAGACCATGTAGACGCCGGCCGTCACCATGGTCGCGGCGTGGATCAGCGCGGATACCGGCGTCGGTCCCGCCATCGCGTCGGGCAGCCAGACGTAGAGCGGGATCTGCGCCGACTTCCCGGCCGCGCCGACGAAGAAGCACAGGCCGATCACGTCGACGAGCGGCCAGGTCGGGCCCCAGAAGGGCGCCGGCATCGTCATGTCCTTGATCAAGGCGAAGCTCCCGCGCAGGTCGGCGAAGGCGACCGAGGGGGCGCCCGCCTTCGCGAAGGCGCCGAAGAGCAGGAAGATGCCGATCAGGAAGCCGAAGTCGCCGACGCGGTTCACGATGAAGGCCTTCGAGCCGCAGTAGGCGTTCCAGCGATCGCTGTACCAGAAGCCGATCAAGAGATAGGAGCAGAGCCCGACGCCTTCCCAGCCGAGGAAGAGCAGCACCAGGTTGTCGGCCATCACCAGCATCAACATCGAGAACGTGAAGAGGTTCAAATAACAGAAGAAGCGCTGGTAGCCGCGGTCCTCGCGGTGATCGCCGGCCATGTACCCGATCGAGTAGAGGTGGATCAGGAAGCCGACGCCCGTCACCACCAGGGTCATGACCGACGAGAGCGGGTCGAGCCGCAGCCCCATCTCGGCGGAGAAGCGCGTGTCGCCGACGCCCGCGCCGAACCAGGTGTAGAGCGAGTCGGTCAGCCAGCGGTAGTCGTCCTTCAGCCACACCAGCCGGAAGAAGGCGTAGCCGGAGACCACGAAGGAGAGGCCGACCGAGCCGCAGGAGAGCAGGTTGACGAGCCAGCGCGGCAAGCTGCGGCGCACCAGCCCGATCATCACGCCGTGCAGCACCGCCACGGCGAGCGGCAGCAGCGGGATCCAGCGCAGCGCGGCGTCGGTGTTGTCGTTCACCACTTGAGCAGGCTCACTTCCTCGATGTCCACCGAGTCGCGGTTGCGGAACATCGAGATCACGATGCCGAGACCGACGGCGACCTCGGCCGCGGCGACCGTCACCACCATCAGGACGAAGACCTGTCCGTCGAGTGCGTTCTGGCCCGGCGCGCCCGGCCAGAGCCGGTTGAAGCCGACGAAGGCCAGGTTCACGGCGTTGAACATCAGCTCGATCGACATCAGGATCACGATCAGGTTGCGCCGCGTGACGACGCCGATCACGCCGATGCCGAACAGAACTGCGGAGAGCAGGATCACGTGCTCGAGCGGGATCATGGTCCTCTCAGTCGATCTTGCGCTTGGCGAGGATCAGCGCGCCGACGATCGCGGCCGTCAGCAAGAGCGACGCCACCTCGACCAGGAGCACATAGTCCGTGTAGAGCGCGACGCCGAGCTGGCGGTAGCCGCCGAAGCCCGGCGGCGCGGGCGGCGGCGCGGGCAGCGACACGGAAGAGCGGACGATCTGCGCCAGCAGCGCGACGCCGATCAGCGCGCCCGCGAGCTTCTGGAGCCGCGCGCGCGCCGGCGCGAAGGCGTCGCTGCGGAGATTCAGCAGCATGACCACGAACAGGAACAGCACGACGATCGCGCCCGCGTAGACGATCACCTGCACGGCCGCGACGAGGTGCGCCCCGAGCAGCACGTAGATGGCGGAGAGCGCCACCATGGTGACGACCAGCGAGAGCGCCGCGGCCACCGTGTTGCGGACGTTCAGCACCATGCCGAGCGCCGAGACGACCGCGAGCGCGCCGAAGACGTAGAAGAGCACGGCCGGAGCGCTCATGCGGCATTCCCCCGCGCGAGCAGCAGCACGAAGCCCGTCACCAGGATGTTCGCGATCGAGAGCGGCAGCAGGATCTTCCAGCACAGATCCATGATCTGGTCGTAGCGGAAGCGCGGCAGCGTCCAGCGGATCGCCATCTGGAGCCAGATCATCACGACGAGCTTCAGCATGAAGGTCAGGAAGTGGAGGATCGCGCACAGGCCCGTCGCGAACTCGACGTTGAAGATGCGCGAGACGCCCGCGATGATCGTCGCCTGCGACAGCCACGGCACCGACCAGCCGCCGAGGAAGAGCGTCGCGATCAGGCCCGCGATCACGACCACCTCGATGAACTCGGACATGTAGAAGAGCCCGAAGCGCATCCCCGAGTACTCGAGGTGGAAGCCCGCGATGATCTCCGACTCGCCTTCGGGCGTGTCGAAGGGCGGGCGCTTGTTCTCGGCCATGATGGTCGTCAGGAACATCAGGAAGCCGAGCGGCTGGTAGAAGACGCCCCAGGCCGGCAGGCGGATCCAGTCGAGCAGCGCCGGCACCGGCACGCCGAAGAGGTGATCGAGGAAGCCGAAGACGCGGAAGGTGGTGTCCTGCGCGAGCACCATGTCCTGGAGCTGCAAGGTCTGGAACACCATGAAGAGGCCGACGACGGAGAGACCCATCGTGACCTCGTAGGAGATCATCTGCGCCGAGGCGCGCAGTCCGCCTAGCAATGACCAGTTGTTGTTCGACGACCACCCGGCCATCACCGTGCCGTAGGTGGCGATCGAGCCGATCGCGAAGATGTAGAGGAGTCCCCAGTCGGGGTTCGCGACCACCAGCGAGATCGTGTAACCGCCGAAGGTGTAGACGCCGCCGTAGGGGATCACCGCGAAGGCGACGACCGCGGGCACCGCCGCGATCACCGGCGCGATCAGGTGCATGAAGCGGTTCGCGCCGCGCGGGACCACATCCTCTTTCGTCAGCAGCTTGATCACGTCGGCGAGCGGATGCAGCAGCCCGAGCACGGTCAGCCCGGCGATGTCGGCGCGGTTGGCGCCGATGCGGTCCTGCATCACGGCGCTCTGCTTGCGCTCGACCCAAGTGATGACGGGCGCGAGGCCCGCCACCACGACGAGCAGGATGAAGAGCGCCTTCAGCAGCACCTCGACGGGCATCAGTCGCCCGCCGCGAGCGGACGGCCCGCGTCGCCCACGCTGTCGAGATCGTTGCCCGCGAAGGCCGGCACCTCGGCCGCGAGCGCGCGCGAGACCTCGCGCACGTCGTAGCGCGCGCCGAAGCCCGGAAGCCCGAGTGCAGCGCCGAGGCGCGTCAGCCACTCGCCCTCAGCGGCGGCCTCGGCGTGCGGCTCGACGGCCGGCCGCACGCGCTGCACGCGCCCCGCGTGGTTCGTCAAGGTGCCCCACTTCTCCGCCGCGACGCGGCAGGGAAGCAGCACGTGCGCCACGCGCTCGAGCTCGGAGACGTGGCTGTCGAGCGCGATCAAGGTGTCGAGCCGCGCGAGCGCCTCGACGCCGCCGAGGTAGCGCGGCTCGAGCAGGTCGTGGCCGAGCACGATCAGCCCCGCGACGCCGCCGCCGCGGATGCGCTCCACCACGGAGGCGGCGTCGCCGAAGCCGAGCGCGCGCGCGCCGGCGCCGTTGGCGGCCTTCTCGGGCTTCAGCAGCAGCGAGTCGCCCTCGCCGACGACGACGGCGAGCCCCGCGGTATCACTGCCGAGCGCCTCGAGCAATCTCCGCAGCACGAAGAGGTCCTCGTTGGTCGCGTGTCCCGACGCGATGCCCGCGATCACGCCCGCGCCGCGGCTCTCGACCAGCCGGCGCAGCCGCTCGGCCGCGACCGCCACCGCGCGCTCGGGCAGCATCGGCTCGGGCACGCCGAGCTCGCCCCGCACGAGCGGAGTCCGGAGTCGATCGGGCGCGCCGATCTGCTTGTACGACATGCGGCCCGAGTCGCACATCCAGGTCTCGTTGACCGTGTCGTTGCGGCGCGGCACGTAGCGGTACACGCGGTTGTTGGCGACGCCGAGGTACGCGTTGCAGCCGTTGGCGCAGCCGGTACAGATCCCGGGCACGTCCTCGAGGAACCAGACGCGGATCTTGAAGCGGAAGTCCTTCGTCGTGAGCGCGCCGACGGGGCAGATGTCGGCGACGTTCATCGAGTACTCGTTGTCGAGCGGGAAGCCCGGCAAGGTCTCGATCACCGAGCGGTCGCCGCGCCCGAGCACGCGCAGCTCGCCCGTCTTCGAGACCTCGTCGCAGAAGCGCACGCAGCGCCGGCACAGGATGCAGCGCTCCTGGTCGAAGACGATGGTGGGCCCGAGGTCGACCGCCTTCTTCAGCGCGCGACGCGGCTCGCGCGTGCGCGACTCGACCACGCCGTACTCGTAGGCGTAGTCCTGGAGCTTGCACTCGCCGGCCTTGTCGCAGATCGGACAGTCGAGCGGATGGTTGACGAGCAGGAGCTCCATCACGCCCTCGCGCGCGCGGCGCACACGATCCGTCTCGGTGTGGATCACCATGCCGTCGGCGACGGGTGTGTTGCAGGCGATCTGGAGCTTCGGCTGGCCCTCGATCTCGACCTGGCAGAGCCGGCAGGAGCCGTCGATCGAGAGCTTCGGGTGCCAGCAGTAGTGCGGGATCTCGACGCCGTTCATCAGCAGGCCGGCGTCGTCGAGCGCCTGCAGCAGGGTGCGGCCGTCCGCGACCTCGAGCGCGATCCCGTCGACGGTGATCTTCGCCATCAGAGTTCGAAGCTCGACGGGAAGGGGCAGCGGTGCTGGAGCACGTGCTCCTCGAAGTCGCCGCGGAAGTGGCGGAGCAGGCCCTGCACCGGCCAGGCGGCGGCGTCCGCGAAGGCGCAGATCGTCTGGCCCTCCATCTTCCCCGCGACGTCGAGCAGCACGTCGAGATCCTGCTTCTCGCCCGCGCCGCGCTCGATCCTCGACACGATCTTGTGGAGCCAGCCCGTGCCCTCGCGGCACTGCGTGCACTGTCCGCAGGACTCGTCGCGGAAGAAGTACGTGATGATCTCGGCGACGCGCACCATGCAGCAGGTGTCGTCCATCACCATGATGCCGCCGGTGCCGAGCATGGTCTTGCGCTCGCGCAGGGACTCGTTCGCCATCGGCACGTCGATCTGACCGGCGGGCAGGATCGGCATCGACATGCCGCCGGGGATCACGCCCTTCAGCTGGCGTCCGCCGAGGACGCCGCCCGCGTGCTGGAAGACGATCTCGTCGAGGCGCGTGCCGAGCGGCAGCTCGTAGAGTCCGGGCCGCACGACGTGACCCGACACGCCGAAGATCGTGGTGCCCGGGCTCTTCTCGGTGCCGAAGCCGCGGAACCACTCGGCGCCGTTCCGCACGATGTGAGGCACGTGGCTGAAGGTCTCGACGTTGTTGACGGTGGTCGGGCGTCCGAAGGCGCCGTGCTGCGCGGGGAAGGGCGGCTTCTTGCGCGGCTGACCCTTCTTGCCCTCGAGCGACTCGAGCAGCCCCGTTTCCTCGCCGCAGATGTAGGCGCCGGCCCCGCGCTGCAACACCACATCGTGGCGGAACTTCGTGCCGAGCACGCGCTCGCCGAGGTAACCCTTCGCGCGCGCTTCCTCGATCGCGCGCTCGAGCTGCCGCGCCGGGTAGGCGTACTCGCCGCGCACGTAGACGAAGGTCTTCTCGGCGCCGGTCGCCCACGCGGCGATCAGGATGCCCTCGAGCATCTGGTGCGGGCCGCGCTCGAGCAGGATGCGGTCCTTGAAGGAGCCGGGCTCCGACTCGTCGGCGTTGCAGACCAGGTACTTCGGGCCGTCGCTCTTCACCGGCATGAACGACCACTTGAGCCCGGTCGAGAAGCCGGCGCCGCCGCGGCCCTGCAGACCCGCGCGCTTGACCAACTCGATCACGTCGGCGGGCGCCATCTTCTTCAGCGCGGTGCGCGCGGCGTCGTAGCCGCCGCGGCTCTCGTAGCCGTCGAGCGTGGCGAACGCGTCGTCGGCGAAGTGCTCGGTCAGATAGCTGGTGACGTACGGGACCTTGAGCATCGACCCGATTCCTACTCGAGCGCGTCCAGAATGCGGCGGGCCTGCTCGAGGTCGAGGTCCTCGCAGTAGCGATCGTCGATTCGCATCATCGGCGCGTACGCGCAGGCGCCGAGACACTCCTCGTGGCCGAGGTGGATGCGACCGTCGCCCGTGTTGCCGTGCTCGTCGACGCCGAGGTGCTGCTCGAGATCGCGCAGCAGGCTGCGCGCGCCGCGCAGCGAGCAGGGCAGGTTCGTGCACACGTAGACGTGATGCCGCGGCTGCGGCGTCGCGTAGAACATGTTGTAGAAGCTCACGACCTCCATCACCTCGTTCGGGCGGAGGCCGAAGATCTCCGCGAGTTCCCGCGCGCTCTCGGCAGCGACGTGCCCGTGCTCCTCGTGCACGATGTGCAGCGCGGGCAGCAGCGCGCCGCGGCGCTGCGGGTACTTCGCGATCTCGGCGTCGATGCGCGCGCGCGAGTCCCGCGAGATCACCATTCGAGCCCGCCCTTCATCCACTCGTAGACGAGCCCGATCGCGAGCGGGATGGTGAAGACGACCATCGCGCCGTAGCCGAACCAGCCGAGCTGCTGCGAGACGGCGCCCCAGGGGTAGAAGTAGATCGCCTCGACGTCGAAGACGACGAACAGGATCGCGACCATGTAGAACTTGACTGCGTAGCGACGATGCGGCGACTGGAGCTGCTTCTCGCCGCACTCGAAGGGATCCATCTTCTCCGCGAACTGCCGCTTCGGTCCGAGCAGCAGATGGATGCCGAGCAATGCGCACACGAGCACCGTTCCGATCGCGAGGACGACGAGAACACCCGTGTACTCGGCGAGCATCACCAGCCCCCTAGCCGACGCGCACGACCCGCGCGTGTTTCGACCGAAGTGCGCGCCGGGCCAGCGAAAAGAGGGCGGAAGGTAACGGCGACCCCTGGGAGGGTCAACCACTTTTCGCGCCTTCCGGAGCGCGCGCTCGCTGATACGATCGCGGCGTGCCGCTGTCCGTCGCGGTCCTCGGAGCCGGGAGCTTCGGAACTTGTCTCGCGCTCCTGTGCGCACGCGAGCACGAGGTCGCGTTGTGGGCGCGCAAGCCCGCGATCGCGGAGGCGATCAACCGCGACCGCCGCAACCCGCGCTACCTCGAGGACGCCGCGCTGCCCGCGCGGCTGCGCGCGAGCAACGACCTCGCGGAGGTGCTCGCCGACGCCGAGCTCGTGATCTGCGCGGTGCCGAGCCATGGCGTCCGCGAGGTGATGACGCTCGCGGGCCCGCACCTCTCGCGCGAGGCGGTGCTGGTCTCGACGGTGAAGGGCATCGAGCTCGGCACCTGGATGCGCATGGACCAGGTGCTCGCGGAGGTGCTCGACCCGGTCTTCCATCCGCGGCTGGTCTTCTTGTCCGGACCCTCGTTCGCCCGCGAGATCGCGGACGGGAAGCCGACCGCCGTGACGCTCGCCTGCGCGGTCGAGAGCTACGCGATCTCGGTGCAGCAGTCGATCTCCTCGCCCACCTTCCGCTGCTACACGCACACCGATGTGATCGGAGCGGAGCTCGGCGGCGCGCTGAAGAACGTGATCGCGATCGCGGTCGGGATCTGCGACGGCATGGGCTTCGGCCAGAACGCGCGCGCGGCGGTGATGACGCGCGGTCTACGCGAGATCACGCGCCTGGCCGTCGCGATGGGCGCGGATCCGCTCACCTTCCTCGGGCTCGCCGGCATGGGCGATCTCGTGCTCACCTGCACCGGCGACCTCTCGCGAAACCGGCAGGTCGGCATCGAGCTCGGCCGCGGGCGCACGCTCGCCGACATCCTCGGCGGCATGCACCAGGTGGCCGAGGGCATCCGCACGACGCGTGCGGCCTGTGCACTGGCCGACCTGCACGCGGTCGAGATGCCGATCACCCGCGGGGTCGGACGGGTGCTGGACGGTGAGATCGCGCCGCGCGACGTGGTGCTCGAGCTGATGAGCCGGCAGCTCCGCAACGAGAATGAATAGGGAAGCCCGAGATAGGAAGAGAGATAGGAAGAGGTGGGGAGCCAAGAGGCCGTGAGGCCGGGCCGCGCGCCAGCTACTCTCGCGTCGTTTTGAAAACCAATTTCAATAGAGCCCACGCCGACGCGGAAGCCGGCCGTCTGGTCCCTCTCGATCGACTGGCGCCGGGCGAGACCGGGATCATCGCGCGCGTCGAGTCGCAGGACGGCATCGGGCGCCGGCTCCTCGACCTCGGCTTCATCCCCGGCACGCCGGTGCGCGTGGTGCGGCGCGCTCCGCTCGGCGATCCGGTCTCGTTCGAGCTGCGCGGCTCGCGCATCTGCCTCCGCCGCGGCGAGGCCGCGCGCATCCTCGTCGCGTCGCAGCGCGAAGGCGCGACACCGTGAGCGAGCTCGCGCTCGCCGGCGACGCGCCGCTCCGCTTCGGACTCCTCGGCAGCCCGAACTCCGGCAAGACCACGCTCTTCAACGGGCTGACCGGACTGCGGGCGAAGGTCGGCAACTATCCGGGTGTCACCGTCGAGCGACGCGAGGGTCGCGTGCGACTCGAGAAGCGGCGCGCGGTCGTGATCGACCTGCCCGGCACCTACAGCCTCGAGCCGCTCTCGCCGGACGAAGCGGTGGTCTCGCGCGTGCTCTCGGGCGATCTGGCCGAGCGGCCCGACGCGCTCGTGGTGGTGGCCGACGCCTGCACGCTCGATCGCTCGCTGCTGCTGCTCGCGCAAGTGCTGCGCGTGGGCCTCCCGACCTGCCTCGTCCTCACGATGACGGACGAGCTCCACGCGCGCGGCGGACACATCGATCTGGCGCACCTCGAGCGCGCGCTCGGCATCCCGGTGCTCGGTGTGGTCGGACACCGCGGCCTCGGCCTCGACGCGCTCCGCGAGCTGCTCGCCGCGCCGGAGCGTTGGTCGCGCCCGCACCTGCTGCCGCCGGTCGAGGCGCAGGAGCGCGCGGCGTGGGCCGCGTCGGTGCTCGACCACGTCTCGCACCAGCGCCCGCACACGAGCCGCCTCACCGAGGCGATCGACCGCGTGGTGCTGCATCCCTTCGCGGGCAGCGCGCTCTTCGCCGTGGTGATGATCCTCTTCTTCCAGCTGATCTTCGCGTGGGCCACGCCGGCGATGGACGCGATCGACGCGGGGGTTCGCGTGGCCGCGGCCGCCGCGCAGCGCGTGCTGCCGGCGGGCGTCGTGGCCGACTTCGCGTCGCAGGGCCTGATCCACGGCGTCGGCGCGGTCGTGATCTTCGTGCCGCAGATCGCGTTGCTCTTCGGGATCCTCTACCTGCTGGAGGACGTCGGCTACATGTCGCGCGCGGCCTTCGTGGTCGACCGCGTGATGGGCCGCATCGGGCTCGAGGGACGCTCGTTCGTGTCGCTGCTCTCGTCGTATGCCTGCGCGGTGCCGGGCATCATGGCGACGCGCACGATCCCGGCGCCGCGCGACCGGCTGGTCACGATCCTGGTCGCGCCGCTCATGACCTGCTCGGCGCGACTGCCCGTGTACGCGCTGCTGATCGGCACCTTCGTGCCGGCGTTCGCCGTCGGGCCCTTCGGCCTGCAGGGCCTGGTGCTGCTCGGTCTGTATCTGCTCGGCTCGCTCTCGGCGCTCGCCGTCGCGGCGGTGCTGAAGCGCACCCTGCTGCGCGGCGCCGGGCCGCCCTTCTACATGGAGCTGCCTCCCTACCGGATGCCGACTCTGAAGCTGTGGGCGACACAGGTCTGGAGCAGCGTGCGCGCCTTCCTGCGCCGCGCCGGCACGATCATCCTCGGCGTCTCGATCGCGCTCTGGGTGCTGCTGAACGTGCCGCGCGTCGATGCGCCGCCCGGCGCGACACAGGCGGAGGCGCGCCGCTTCGAACTCGCGCACAGCCTCGCCGGGACGGCCGGCCACGCGATCGAGCCGCTGATCGCGCCGCTCGGCTTCGACTGGAAGATCGGCGTGGGACTCCTCTCGTCGCTCGCCGCGCGCGAGGTGATCATCTCGACGCTCGCGCAGATCTACGCGGCCTCCGACGAAGGTGCGTCGCTGCGCCAGGCGATCCGCACCGACGTCGATCCGCGCACCGGCGCGCGCGTCTTCACGCCCGCGACGGTAGCGGCGCTGCTCGTCTTCTTCGTCTTCGCGCTCCAGTGCCTCTCGACCATCGCAGTCATGCGCCGCGAGACGAACTCGTGGCGCTGGCCGGCCTTCGCGTTCTCCTATCTGCTCGCGATCGCCTGGCTCGCGAGCTTCGCCACCCACGCGCTCGTCTCGGCCTTGACCTGAGGCGTCGATGCGCGGCGCGGGTACACTCGGCGCGTGCCGCGCCACGTCCTCGCCGCGCTCCCGCTCCTCGCGCTGATCGCGGTCGCCTGCAAGACGCCAGTCAAGGAGGACGTGTTCAAAGAGAACGGCGTGAATGTCTTCCTGCGCTCCGAGAAGTCGTGGCAGTTCGGCTCGCTGATCGAGAAGGACTACGACCATCCGGTGACGATCTCACCGGTGCGCATCGCGCACATCCTGTCGCGCATCGACGTGCGCCTCGCGGGCAAGCGCGAGCCGGCGATCCCGACCGATTTCCTCTACTCGATCGCCGAAGGCGTCTCGCGCGCGCTCTCGCGCGCCGGCTCCGAGCAGGAGGTGGTCGCGATGGTTACCGAGAAGGAGCGCCGGATCGGCATCTTCGATCACGACTTCCTCACGAGCTTCGTGACCTACGTGAAGGGGCCGCAGCTCTTCGTCTACCTGGCGCGCATCCACTGGGAGGTGCCGACCAAGCAGCGCGACGACCCGCCGCAGCCGCAGATCGGCGAGGAACGCATGACCTTCCGGCTGTATCCGTCGAAGGGTATGGAGCTCGTCGAAGGGCAGGGCGTCGCAGCGGAGTGGCGCAACGACGTCTTTGCGCGGCCGACGCGCACCAAGATCCTGCCGTCCGGCAAGGTGGTGCGGAAGAACATTCTGCTGGAGAGCGACGAGGAAGAGCCGTCCACGGCCGCGACCGACAGCGACGAGCAGGCGCCCGCCGTGGAGGCACCGCGCGGTCTCTCACCCGCGCAGCTGCGCGCGCTCGCTGATCTCGAGGAGGCGCGGCAGGCGGGCGAGATCACCGAGGCGGAGTACGTCGCGCGCCAGCAGGAGATCCTGAACTCCGAGGCGGCGAGCCCGACGCAGAGGGTGCAGCCGCCGCAACCCTGACCGGGCGAAGGCGCTACGAATGAGAGTGTCGGAAGGGGACGCGGACCGTCGGTGCTGGCCGCGAGCAGGCCCACCCCAGAGCTGGTTGACGGCTCGCGGGCCCGCACGTACTGTCGCGTTCCGGGTTCGAAAAACCGGGTGATTTCCGGTGCTTGCAGGCCCGCGAACCCCGACTGCGTCGCCGACGCCCGGGGAGCAGCCCCGCACTGCTAAGCGCCACTGCCACGAGGCGAACATGAGCAAACGCCCGCCGGGCGACTCGACACGCGCCGTCCACGGCGGCGAGCGAGCGCGCCCGCAGAGCGACGCGGTCACGACGCCGATCTATCAGACGGCCACCTTCTGGTTCCCGAACTCGGAGGAGCTGCGCGCCTATCAGGAGGGCCGGCTCGATCGCGAGGAGTACGGCCGCTACGGCAACCCGACCTGGCGCGCGGTCGAGCGCAAGCTCTGCGAGCTCGAGGGCGCCGAGCAGGCGGTGCTGTTCGCGTCGGGCATGTGCGCGGCGACCACGCTCTTCCTGGCGCTGCTCCCGCGCGGCAGCCATCTGGTGGTCACGAGCGACTGCTACCGGCGCACGCGCCAGTTCATCGAGCAGTATCTCACGCGGCTGGACGTCGAGACGACGGTCATCGACCCGTCCGACCTGAAGCAGCTCGAGCAGGCGCTGCGCGACACCACGCGGCTCTTCTTCACAGAGTCGCCGACCAATCCGTATCTGCGCGTGATCGACGTCGCGCGTGCGGCCGACCTGTGTCACCGGCGCGGCGTCGGGCTCGTGATCGACTCGACGCTCGCGACGCCGATCAACCACTGCGCGCTCGCCGAGGGCGCCGATTACGTGATCCACAGCGCGACCAAGTACCTCGGCGGCCACAACGACCTGCTGGCCGGTGTCGTGCTCGGCTCGGCAGAGCGCGTCACGCCGGTGCGTCAGGCGCTCGGCGTGCTCGGCGGCGTGATCGACGCGCACGCGGCCTGGCTGCTGCTGCGCGGCATCAAGACCCTGGCGCTGCGCATGGCGCGCCACAACGAGAACGGGCTGCGCGTCGCGCGCTGGCTCGAGCGCCACCCGCGCGTGCGCCAGGTCTGGTATCCGGGCCTCGAGAGTCATCCCGACCACGCGGTGGCCGCGCGCACCCTGCGTGGCTTCGGCGGCGTCGTGACCTTCGAGCTCGACGCCGATCTCGAGCGCACCTTCCGCTTCACCGACGCCTGCGAGCTCGCCTACGTCGCGCCGTCGATGGGCGGCGTCGAGACCTTGATCGAGCCGGTCGCGCTGATGTCGTTCTGGGACCGCACGCCCGAGGAGCGCGCGCGCCTCGGCATCAAGGACGGCCTGATCCGACTCTCGTGCGGCGTCGAGGACGGCGACGACATCGTGGCCGACCTCGAGAAGGGCTTCCGCGCGCTCTAGCTTTGCCGGGCCTTCGCGCGGCGTCGCATGACGGCCATGCCCGTGAGACCGAGAGCGAACAGCGAGCCGGTGCCGGGCTCCGGAATCGGCAGCAGCGGGATGCTGCCGAGGATCGTGAAGACGAGCGCGTCGGGACCCGGGCCGTCGGGATTCACGATCGTGATCGTGTTCTGCCCGCCATGGAAGACCGGGTTCGTGGTCGGCTGCGCGTACGCGAGGCCGGTGGTCATCGTATTCGTGGTGGTGTCGAGCGCGGCCGCGAAGCTGATGCCCGTCTGGCCGAGCGTGGTGACGAGGCGCGGCAGGCCGTTCGAGTTCGCGGTCCAAGGCGTCTGCACGGCCGGCGTGAACACGGCCGGATCGTTGTTGTCGACCGGCACGTCCGTGACGCCGTTCACGCTCACGATGAAGTTGTTGTCCCAGACCTGGAAGGTGAGCGTGATGGAGGCCGCGGAGATGTTCTGCGTCGCCGCGTCGAGATCGAACGACAGGACATAGGTAGCGCCCCCATCGCCGTTGCTGCCTCCTGTGACCTGCTCGCCGGGATCGTACGAGCCGTTCGAGTTCAGGTCGTTGTAGAACGTGATGGGGATGGCGGATGCACTGGCCGCCAGGAACAGGCAGACGGCGGCGGCGAGCCCCGATGATGCGAGCGAATGCCTGGCCACGGCCCCTCCGCTCGGAGCGATCGACCGGGCGGCTAGCGACCTTTAGGAGCACGAGTGCCGCCGCGTCGCGCGGCTTCACGCGCGCCGCGGTCTGGCGAGCGCGGCGGCGAGCTCGCCGAGCCGCAGCTCGACCTCGCGCGTCTGCCCGCCCTGCTCGAGGAAGCGCCGCATCAGGTCGGGCGCCTCCGCGGTCCGCAGCAGCACCTGGAAGAGATGGCTCTCCTCGACGAGGCCGCGCTCCCACGACGGCTCCGACGCCAGCACCGCGCGCTTCGCGAGCGCGATCGCCTGCGCCGGGAAGCCCGCGATGCGGCGCGCGAGCCGGTCGACGAACGGGCGCAGCTCGGCGGGAGGCAGCGCGCGGTTCAGGTAGCCCCATCGCTCCGCGGTGTCGGCGTCGAGCTCGTCGCAGCCGAGGATCAGCTCGAGCGCGCGGCCGCGGCCGACGAGGCGCGGCAGCCGCTGCGTGCCGCTGCCGCCCGGCAGGATGCCGAGCGCGACCTCGGGCTGCGAGAGGATCGTCTTGCCGCGCGCGCCGAAGCGCATGTCGAACGAGAGCGCGAGCTCGCTGCCGCCGCCGCCCGCGCGCCCGCCGATCTCGGCGATCGTCGCCTTCGGCATCGTTCGGTAGAGCTCGCACATCGCGTGATACGGATTCTCTTCCACCTTCGCGGCGAGCGCGGGCGCGCCGTCGGTCGGGAAGCGCAGGATCGCCTCGACGTCGAAGTGCGCGAGCCAGAATTCCGGGTCGTCGCTCCGCAGGACCACGGCGCGCACGGCGTCGTCCGCCGCGACCTCGCGCGCGAAGCGCAGCAGCTCGCCCATCAGCGGCAAGGTGATCAGGTTGATCGGCGGGTTCGCGATCGTCGCGAACGCGACACCCGCGTCGACCTTCACGCGCAGCAGGGAGAAGTCGTAGGCCATGGGATCCTCCTCGATGCCGCGCGCGACGCTATTCCGCCGGGCGGATCGCCTGCGCGCCCGCGGGCGGCGCGCTCTCCCATCCCGACACCTCGGCGCCGGCGTCGCGCCGCAGGGGCACGATGAAGAAGAGCGCGGTCATGCTCACGACCGCGATGCCGAGGAACGCCGGCCAGAAGGTGTCGGCGCCGAGCGCGCCTCGTCCGGTGAACGCGAGGGTGAGGTGCAGCATCAGCGCGCCGAAGCCGACTCCGAAGGTGAGCGAGAGCTGCTGGCCGACGCTCGCCAGGGTCGTCGCTCGGCTCATCGCCGGCGCCGCGACCTCGGCATAGGCGAGCGTGTTGAGGCTCGTGAACTGGAGCGAGCGGAAGAAGCCGCCCGTGAGCAGCACGGCGAGCATCGCGGCGTGCGGCGTGCTCGGGCGGAAGAGGCCGTTCGCCGCCATGAAGGCGGTGCAAATCACGGTGTTGACGATGAGCACGCGGCGGAAACCGTTGCGGCGCAGGATCTGCGGCGCCGTGATCTTCATCAGCATCGCACCGGCGGCCGCCGCGCAGGTGGTGAGGCCCGACTCGAAGGGCGTGAAGCCGAAGCCCGCCTGCAAGAGCAGTGGCAGCAGGAACGGCAGTGCGCCGATGCCGGCGCGGAACGCGAAGCCGCCGAGCACCGACGCGCGGAAGGTCGGCAGGCGGAACAGCGAGAGGTCGAGAATCGGCACCGGGGTGCGGCGGGCGTGACGCCCGAAGAGCGCCAGCAGCAGACAGCCGACGCCGATCAGGGTCGCGACGACGCGGCCCGGCAGCACGCCGCGCCCGAGGTTCTCGAAGCCGAGCATGGTGGCGGCGAGCCCGACGCCGGAGAGCGCGAAGCCCTTCAGATCGAGCGGATCGCGCCACGGCTCGCGGATGTTCGGAATCAACAGGAACGTGAGCGCGAGTCCGAGCAGGCCGATCGGGAGGTTGATCAGAAAGATCCAGTGCCAGCTGTAGTAGGTCGCGATGAAACCACCGAGCGGCGGACCGATCACGGGGCCGAGCAGCGCCGGGATGGTGAGGTACGCCATCGCCGCGACGAGCTCGGACTTCGGCGTCGTTCGCAGCACCACCAGCCGTCCGACCGGCACCATCATCGCGCCGCCGACGCCCTGCAGCGCGCGCGCCAGCACGAGCTGCACGAGCGAGCCCGACAGCGCGCAAGCGATCGAGCCGGCCGTGAAGACCGCGATCGCCGACGCGAACACGGTGCGCGAGCCGAAGCGGTCGGCCAGCCAGCCCGAGAGCGGCAGGAACACGCCGAGCGAGAGCAGGTAGGTGGTGATCGCGAGCGAGAGCCGCAGCGGGTCCTCGCCGAATGAGTGCGCGATCGTCGGCAGCGCGGTGGCGATCACCGTCGCGTCCATGTTCTCCATGAAGAGCCCACAGGCGACGATCAGCGGGACCAGGTAGCGGGGGCGCGGCAGGCGGACGGGCATGGACGCTCGGCGAGCGTCGCGCGGAGCGGAACGGATCGCTACAGCAGCAGGCCCTGCGCCGGACGCGACTGCTCCATCGCGAGCAGGCGAGCCTTCAGCGCGACACCGCCGCCGTAGCCGGCGAGGCGGCCGTCGCTCGCGATCACGCGATGACAGGGCACGACGATCGCGAGCGGATTCGAGCCGTTGGCCGTGCCGACGGCGCGCACCGCGTTCGGGCGGCCGACCTCGCGCGCGATGTCGGCGTAGCTGCGCGTCTCGCCGTACGGGATCTCTCGGAGCGCGCTCCAGACCTCGAGCTGGAACGGCGTCCCGCGGAGATCGAGCGCCAGTCCGAACTGCGTGCGCTTGCCATCGAGGTACTCCTGCAGCTCGCGGACCGCCTGGCGATTCGGCGCGTAGCCCTCGACGCACTGCGCGCCGGGAGCGACGCGCTGGAGCCAGCCCGAGAGACCGCGTCCGTCGGCGTGGGGGAGCTCGACGTATGCGAGTCCCTCGGCGGTGGAGGCGAGCCGAAGCGTCCCGATCGGCGAGTCCACCCGAGCCGTGTGGACGATCTCCATGGCGGCCGTCACGATAACACCACCTCCGCGCCACGGAAGCGCCGTCTCGCGGGCAAGTCGCTAGATACGGACGTGAACGTCGACAGGAGACCGGGTGGCGCATCTGCTCGTGACCGGCGGCGCTGGTTACATCGGCTCGCACACGGTGCTCGCGCTGCGCGCCGCGGGTCACTCGGCCGTCATCGTCGACGATCTTCGCGCCGGCCACGCGTTCCTCGCGGGCGACACGCCGCTCGAGCGCTGCGACATCGGCGACCGCGCCGGGCTCGACCGCGTGCTGCGTGGGCGAGGCCCCTTCGACGGGGTGCTGCACTTCGCGGCGTATCTGGTGGTGCCGGAGTCCGTGGCGAAGCCGCTGATGTACTACACCAACAACGTCGGCGGATCCGCCCAGTTGATCCAGGCCTGCGTCGACCACGGGATCCGGGCCTTCGTGTTCTCGTCGAGCTGCGCGGTCTACGGCGTCCCGGCGAAGGTCCCGATCGGCGAGGACAACCCGCTCGCGCCGATCAACCCCTACGGCGCGACCAAGATGATGGTCGAGCGCATGCTCGCGGACGCGGAGCGCGCGCACGGGCTTCGCTACGCGGCGCTCCGCTACTTCAACGCCGCGGGCGCGGACGCGCAGGGACGCGCCGGCGAGTGCCACGAGCCGGAGATCCATCTGATCCCCTCCGCACTCCTGGCGCTCTCGGGGCTGCGGGGTCCCCTCGACGTCTTCGGCCGCGACTATCCGACGCCCGACGGCACCTGCATCCGCGACTACATCCACGTGACGGATCTCGCCGACGCGCACGTGCGCGCGATCGAGGCGCTGCTCGCGGGCCGCAGCGTCGGCCCGCGCAACCTCGGAACGGGCCAGGGCGCGTCGGTGCGCGAGGTGCTCGCCGCGATCGAGCGCGTCGCCGGGCGCTCGGTGCCTGTCCGCGAGGCGCCGCGCCGCCCCGGCGATCCGCCCGAGCTCGTCGCCGACGCGACGCACTTTCGCCGCGAGACGGGCTGGGAGCCGCACCACTCGGATCTCCGCACCATCGTGACGACCGCGTGGGACTGGCTGCGCCGCTGGAAGGCACGCTAGTCACCACGGATGCTCCGCATCGACGCCGTCTCCAAGCGCCACGGCGCGCAGATCCTCTTCCTCGAGGCGTCCGCTTCCCTCGCGCGCGGCGAGAAGGTGGGGCTCGTCGGTCCGAACGGCGCCGGCAAGACCACGCTCTTCCGCCTGCTGATGCGCGAGGAGGAGCCGGACGACGGCCAGGTCTCGATCGATCGCGGCACCGTGCTCGGCTACTTCAGCCAGGACGTCGGCGAGATGAAGGGACAGAGCGTGGTGGAGGCCGCGCTCGACGGCGCCGGACCGGTCTCGCAGGCAACGCGCACCCTGCACGAGCTCGAGCACGCGCTCGCGGACCCCGCGCGCCAGGGCGAGCTCGACGCGCTCGTCGAGCGCTTCGGGCAGGCGCAGTCGCGCTTCGAGGAGCTCGGCGGCTACGCGCTGGAATCGCGCGCGCGCGAGGTACTGGCGGGACTCGGCTTCGACGCCGCGCAGATCGACGGCGACGTGGGTCTGCTCTCGGGCGGCTGGAAGATGCGCGTCGGACTCGCGCGAATCCTCGTGATGGCGCCGGACGTGCTGCTGCTCGACGAGCCGACCAATCACCTCGACCTCGAGTCGATCCTCTGGCTCGAGGGCTGGCTGCGCGACTTCCCGGGCGCGCTCTTGATGACGTCGCACGACGTCGAGTTCCTGAACCGCTGCGTCACGCGCATCCTCGAGATCGACGGCGGCGAGATCCAGAGCTACTCGGGCGATTACGATTTCTACGTGCGCCAGCGCGCGATCGCCGAGCGCGAGCAGCAGGCGCAGTACGCGCGCCAGCAGGCGATGCTCGCGAAGGAGGAGGCCTTCATCGCGCGCTTCAAGGCGCGCGCCAGCCACGCGGCGCAGGTGCAGTCGCGCGTGAAGAAGCTCGAGAAGATCGAGCGCGTGGAACCGCCGAAGCGGCGTCAGGTCGTGCACTTCGAGTTCCGACCGGCGCCGCGCTCCGGCGACGACGTCGTGAAGCTCGCCGGCGTTCGCAAGGCCTACGGCGATCGCGTCGTCTTCGCGGGGCTCGACCTGCTGATCCGACGGCGTGAGCGCTGGTGCGTGATGGGCGCCAACGGCGCCGGCAAGTCGACCTTGCTCAAGCTGGTGGCGGGCGCAGCGGAGCCGGACGCCGGCAGCGTGACGCTCGGCGCCGCGGTCCGCCTCGGCTACTTCGCGCAGCACTCGATGGAGCTGCTCGACGGCGACGAGACCGTCTACGAGACGCTGGAATCCGCGTTTCCCTCCGCGTCGGTCGGATCGCTGCGGACCCTGGCCGGCTGCTTCGGCTTTCCGGGCGATGACATCGAGAAGCGTTGCCGCCTGCTCTCCGGCGGCGAGAAGGTCCGCCTCGTGCTCGCGCGCATGCTCTACGACCCGCCGAACTTCCTCGTGCTCGACGAGCCGACCAATCACCTCGACCTCGCCACGCGCGAGATGCTGGCGGAGTCGCTCGCGATGTACGAGGGCACCTTGCTCGTCGTCTCGCACGACCGGCGCTTCCTCTCGGCGCTGACGGACCACGTGCTCGAACTCGAGCCGGGCCGACCGCCTCGCGTGTATGGCGGCGGCTACGCCGAGTACGTCGCAGCGAGCGGGCACGAGGCGCCGGGGATGCGGACCTAGCCGGCTCGCGACCGACACGCCGCATCGTTCGGATCCTGAACGGTGCCGTCGAAGACGCCTCCGCCCCAGGCAGCCGTTGGCTGCCAGCGCAGTGGACGCTCACGCCCTTGGAGCTCCGCGCCGGGCGCCCAACGCGCCGGCCGGCTGGAACCGCCGGAACGCGACCGCCCCCGCGACGGCACCCGACCCGGCATGTCGATCTATCTCGCGAACGGCACCGTGAGGAGGAAGATCGCCGCACTCACCAGGACGATGAGCGGGCCGGCGGCGTAGCCTGAGAGCTCGGACACGAGGATCCCCAGAACAGCGGAGCCGGCGCCGATGGCCGTCGCGCCCAGCGCGTACTGTCTCAGGCTCCGCGTCACGTTCCGCGAGGCCGCGGGGGGAATGGCGACTAGCGCCGCCGTGAGGAGCCCGCCGACCATCTTCACGCCGAGCGCCACGATCACTGCGATCATCAGCAGGTAGAGCAGGTCGTAACGCCGGACGTCGATCCCTTCCACGGCAGCAAGGTCCTCGGAGATGTTGCCGAGGACGAGCCTGGGGTACGCGCGCCAGACGACCCCGGCAACGGCGAGCGAGCCCGCGACCGAGAGCGCGGCTCCGCGCGCGCTGGTCCTCGAGATGTCGCCGACGAGCGCTGCCTCGGCCTGCTCGATGGGCAGGAGCACGAATGCGATCGCCACGCCGGACGCGAAGACGAGCGCCGTCAGCGCCTCGATCGGCAACTTCGTCCGCAGCTCGAGCAGCCAGATCAGCACGACGCCGCCGATCACGAAAGGGAACGCGCCGAGCGAGACGTCGAAGCCGAAGAGCAATGCGAGCGCGATGCCGGGCAGCGTCAAGTGCCCGAGCGGGCCGGCGACGAGCGCCATGCGCCTGCCGAGCATGAGCGAGCCGAGCTGGCCAGCTGCGCCGCCGATGAATACGCCCGACACGAGGCTGAGAAAGACAGGGTTCACGAGCGACCGCCGTGCGCGTGCTGGTAGAGCGCGACCTCGGTCCCGAACAGGCGCCGCAGATTCTCGGGCGTGAGCGTCTCGAGGGGCGGTCCCTGACAGACCGGGCGCCGGTCGAGACACAGCACCGTCGACGAGAGCCGGTGAACGACCGAGAGGTCGTGGGTCACGATCAGCATGGTCAGCTCGCGCTCGCGGTGCAGCCTCGCGAGCAGCGCGTAGACCGTTTCGCTCCCGCCGATGTCGATTCCCGCCGTCGGCTCGTCGAAGAGCAGAACGTCGGGGTCCCCCGCGAGAGCCCATGCGATCAGCACGCGCTGGAACTGGCCGGAGGAGAGTCCACCGAGCGGCTGCCGCTGCACCTCCGGCTCGAGACCGACCGAGCGCAGCACAGCAGCGACGTCGCATTCGGCGCCGCGCTTGAGCGCAAAGAAGTCCGCCACGGACAGCGGAATGTTCCGGACATACGGCAGACGCTGCGGGACGTAGCCAATGCGCGTGCCGGCCCTCCACTCGATCGATCCCTGGTGCGGCAGCGTGCCGAGCAGAGCGCGCAGGAACAGCGTCTTGCCGGCGCCGTTCGGACCGAGAATGGTGACGACCTCCCCGCGGCGCACGGTCAGCGAGACGTCGGAGAGAACGACCCGCCCCTCCAGCGTCACATTCAGGTCGGAGACCCGCAGCACCGTCTCGTCCGGACCGGCCATGTACGAATCCGTCCGGGCGCCTCGCGCCTACGCGTCGCCCGCGTCCCGGATGCCGAGGCGCTTCATCATCTTCTGCAGCGACTGGCGCGGAATGCCGAGCTTCTCTGCGGCGCGCGTCTTGCTGCCGGTCTCGCGGATCGCGTCCTGCAGCATGCGGCGCTTTAGCGCGTCGACGGCGGTGTTGAGATCGGCGCCGAAGGGCAGCGCGCCGTCGCCGACCGGCAGCGGCGCGGGCGGCGCGCCGCGGATGTGCTCCGAGAGCATCTCGACGCCGACGGCGTCCGCGCGACCCGCGAGCGCGGCGATGCGCTCGATCTCGTTCTCGAGCTCGCGCACGTTTCCGGGCCACGGGTAGCCGGTGAGCCGATCCATCGCCGCGTTGGTGAAGCCCTTGAGCTCGCGGCCCATGCGGCGGCTCGAGCGGTCGAGGAAGGCGTGCGCGAGCACGGGGATGTCCTCGCGGCGCTCGCGCAGCGGCGGCATGTCGATCTCCACCACGCGCAGCCGGTAGTAGAGGTCCTCGCGGAAGCGGCCCGCCTCGACCTCCTTGCGCAGATCGCGATTGGTCGCAGCGAGGATCCGGACGTCGACCTTGCGCGTCTCCGACGAGCCGAGCGGGCGGATCTCGCCGTCCTGGAGCACGCGCAGCAGGCGTACCTGCATGCCGGGGTGCGTCTCGCCGACCTCGTCGAGGAAGACGGTGCCGCGGTGCGCGACCTCGAACAGGCCCTTCTTGTCGGCGTGCGCGCCGGTGAAGGCGCCGCGCACGTGGCCGAAGAGCTCGCTCTCGAGCAAGGTGTCGGGCAGCGCAGCGCAGTTCTGTGCGACGAAGCGCAGCTCCTTGCGCGGCCCGCTGTAGTGGATCGCGCGTGCGACGAGGTCCTTGCCGGTGCCGGTCTCGCCGCGGATCAGCACGGTCGCGTCCGTCTCCGCGACCTTCTCCATCACCTCGAAGACGCGATTCATCGCGGGCGACGCGCCGAGGATCTGGTCGAAGGCGTACTTCCGCTCGACCTCGCGCCGCAGGTAGAGGTTCTCGGCGCGCAGCCTGGCGTTGGCGGCGGCGAGCGCGGCCGCGAGCTCCGTGTTGCGGCTGGTGAGCTGGTAGGCCTCGAGCGCGCGCTTCACGTTGAGGCGCACCTCGTCGGGCTCCCAGGGCTTCGCGATGTAGCGGTAGATGCGGCCTTCGTTGACGGCGCGCGCGAGCGAGCCGATGTCGGCGTAGCCGGTCAGCATCATGCGGATCGCGTTCGGGCGGCGCTCGATCGCGCGCTCGAGGAACTCGACCCCGCTCATCGACGGCAGCACCTGGTCCGTGATGATCAGCGCGATGTCCTCGCGCTCGAGCACCGCGAGCCCTTGCTCGCCGGTCGCCGCGGTGAAGACGCGGTAGTCCGCGCCGAGCGTCAGCTCGAGCGATTCGAGGATCCCCGGCTCGTCGTCGACGATCAGGATGCCGTGCGACTCGCCGTCCGATCCCGGCCGGGCACCCTCGATCAGGCCTTCCGGGCGGTCCGCGTCGCCCATAACGAGAGGACGCTAGCAAGCAAGCGGCCGAAGGCCGCGCGCAGCGAACCGCAGGCGAGCGAAGTTCCGAGGTCCGGACCGGGTCGGGGAAGGCACCGAGCTTGCTGGCGTACCGCGAGCAAGCCGGGCCGGCCTCGATCGCCGGCCCGGCTCTCGACTGTGACCGGTCGGGCTAGCGGCGTGCCGTGCGGCGGCGCGCCGGTCGGCGCGAGGAGCGAGCCGTGCGGCGGCGGCCCGTGCTGCGCTTCGCGGGCTTGCGGCCGCGTCGCGCGGAGCGCTTCATGCGCACCTTGGAGACGTTCCCCTTCTTGTCGATGAAGTAGAGGAAGCCGTCCTCCCGGTCGATGCCGCACTTCGCGACCTTCTGCGGCCCGCCTCTCGGGACCTTGCCTCCGCCTCGCGCCATGCGGGTCCGGCTCACGTCGCCTTGCTTGTCGACGTAGTAGAGCCAGCCCTTCTCCCGCTTGATTCCGGTACTCGCAACGATCTGGGCCATCGGGCCTCCAATGAACGGGGTCTCGCGAATGGAGGGGAGGCGGCGCGGGACCGGAGGATCGTGGCGGTGCGACGAGCAGCGCTCGACGCAGTCGAGCCGTCGCACCGCGGCGGAGCTTCGCGCTCCCTCCGTCGGGTGTCAACGGCCTTTCAGCTACTTACCGACGGAGTTGCGGGCGCGTCCGGCCCGGGGCCTCGGCCCGCCGGGCCTGGACCCGACGCTCGACGGCGTCGATCACGTCGGCCTCGAGGCTGCGTCCCTCGATCTCGTCGATCTCCTGCACGCCCGTCGGACTGGTGACGTTCACCTCGGTGAGGCGGCCGCCGATCACGTCGAGCCCGACGAAGAAGAGGCCGTCGCGGCGCAGGCTCGGCGCGACGCGGTCGACGATCGCGCGATCGCCCTCGTCGAGCGAGGTCTTGGCGGCGCGCCCGCCGACGTGGAGATTCGCGCGGTGCTCGTGCTCGGGCGGCACGCGCAGCAGCGCGCCGATCGGCTCGCCGTCGACGAGCAGGATGCGCTTGTCACCGTCGCGCACGGCGGGGAGGTACTGCTGTCCCATCACCGCTCGCGTTCCGAAGCGCGTCGACTGCTCGAGGATCGAGATCAGGTTCCTGTCGCGCGCCGAGACGTGGAAGATGCCCTCGCCGCCGCGGCCGTCGAGCGGCTTCACGATCATCTCGCCGCCGAGCTCGTCGAGGAACGCGCGCAGCTCGCCGATCGATCGCGTCACGCGCGTCGGCGGCATCAGGTCTGCGAAGTGCAGCGCGTAGAGCTTCTCGTTGGCGGAGAGGATGCCCTCGGGCCGATTCAGCACGAGCGCGCGGCGACACAGCGAAAGGATCTGCGTGGCCGTGACGTAGTCGGCGTCGACGGGCGGGTCCTTGCGCTGGAAGACGACGTCGGCGACCTCGTCGAGCGCGACGCGCTCCGGCTCGCCGAGCTCCGCGTGACGCCCGACCTCGCGCCGCAGTGTGACGGGGCGCACACGCGCGACGGGCCCTCGCGCCGCGTCGACGCCGAGGTCCGGCTGCTCGAGGTAGAGCAGCCGGTGCCCTCGGCGCTGCGACTCGAGCATCAGGACGAAGGTGGTGTCGCCGCGGATGTCGATGGACTGGATCGGGTCCATCACGAAGGCGAAGGTGAGACCCGAACTCATTCAGTCGGCGCTCGCTCCGGCCGAAGCGGTAGCGCAGGGCGGAAGGCGTCGGCTACGGTCGCAAAACCCCCGGAGAGACGATGAGTTCCGACACGGCGGGGCGCTCGCGCGGACACTGGTTCCTGCGCCTGCTGATGCTCTCGGCCGCACTGCTCGTGCTCGGCGGCGCGGCCGGGATGGCGGGGTTCTACTTCGCCTTCCTGCGCGACCTGCCCGACCTCCGCAGCGTTTCCGACTACCGCCCGCCGGTGGTGAGCATCGTCCTCGATCGAAACGGACGTCCAATCGGGGAGTTCTCGAGGGAGCGCCGCCGCCTCACGCCGCTCGAGCAGATCCCGCGCCACGTCGTGATGGCGTTCGTCTCCGGCGAGGACAAGTCGTTCTTCGAGCACGGCGGCATCGACTTCCAGGCGATCCTGCGGGCGGCCTGGTCGAACGTGATGGCCGGCGAGACCGTCGGCGGCGCCAGCACGATCACGCAGCAGACCGTGAAGGCGCTGCTGCTCTCTCCCGAGCGCACCTATCGTCGCAAGATCCGCGAGGTGATCCTCGCTCGGCGCATCGAGCAGCACTTCTCGAAGGACGAGATCCTCTACCTCTACCTGAACCAGATCTACTTCGGTCACGGCGCGTACGGCATCGGCGAGGCCGCGCGCACCTACTTCGGCAAGGAAGTGTCGGACCTCAGTGTCTCCGAGGGCGCGCTGCTCGCGGGGTTGCCGAAGGCGCCGTCGCGCTATTCGCCCTTCGAGAATCCGACGCGCGCCGATCAGCGCCGACGCTACGTGCTCGCGCGCATGCGCGAGGACGGCGTGATCGACGAGCCGACCTATCGCGCGGCGGTCGCCGAGCAGCCGAAGCTCGCCAGCGGCAAGTGGCTGGACGACTACGCGGACGCCGCCTACTTCGACGAGGAGGTGCGCCGCCATCTCTTCGAGGTGCTCGGCGGCGAGACCGTGCTCGCGGGCGGCTTGCGCATCGAGACCACGCTCGACACCGACCTCCAGAAGGCCGCGGTGAAGTCGCTGCGAGAAGGGCTCGAGGAGCTCGACCATCGCCAGGGCTACCGGGGGCCCGGGCGCCGCGTCGAGCCGGCAAAGATCCGAGAGAGCCTGCAAGCGCTCGCGGTGGAGAACGGCCTCGCGCCGCCGGCCGACAAGCCGGATTCGGGGGAGTCGGCCGAGTCGCACGAGAGCGCGTCGGCCGAAGCGCCGCACCCCGACGACACCGCCGCACCGCGGGCGCCGCTCGTCGACGCCGCGCTCGACCCGGCCGCGCGCGTGCGCGCTCGCTTCGACGCGCAGGGGCCGCTCTCCGGCGTCGTGCTCTCCGTCGACGACAAGGCAGGCGTGGCGCGCGTCGCCTTCGGGCCGGGCGTCGAAGCGGAGGTCCACCTCGAGGACGTGAACTGGGCGCGGCCGGTCGACCCGGACCGCGAGCCCTACACCATTTCGCGCATCGGCGAGGCGTTCCGGCGCGGCGACGTCGCGCGCTTCGCACCGCTCCCGCCGGCGGCCGCAGAGCCCGCGGACGCGAAGAAGGACGGGAAGAAGGGCGCGCCGCCGCAGGCCGCCGACGAAGGTCCGCTGCGCGTGCGCCTCGCGCAGACGCCGCTCGTGCAGGGCGCGCTGCTCTCCTTCGACCTCCACGGCGATGTGCTCGCCTTCGTCGGCGGCTACGACTTCGAGAAGAGCGAGTTCAACCGCGTCACGCAGTCGCGCCGCCAGCCGGGCTCGGCCTTCAAGCCCTTCATCTACGGCGCGGCGCTCGCGCAGGAGGACGCGCAGGGCCACAAGAAGTACACGCCGGCCTCCATCATCTACGACCGGCCGAAGGTCTACACCGATCAGTACACCGGTCTGGTGTGGAAGCCGAAGAACTACGGACGCGAGTTCTACGGACCCATCACCTTCCGCAAGGCGCTCGCCAAGTCGATCAACACGGCGGCCGTGCACCTCTCCGAGGAGGTCGGCATGGGCGAGGTGATCCGCTACGCGCGCAAGCTCGGGATCGAGTCGCCGATCGAGCCGACGCTCGCGACGGCGCTCGGCACGAGCGGCTTCTCGCTGCTCGAGCTGACGCGCGGCTACGCCGTGTTCGTGAACGGCGGCCGCCGCCTGGTGCCGCGCTACATCACGCGCGTCACCGACCGCGACGGCAACGTGCTGCTCGAGCGCGTCGCGCTCGGCACCGACCTCGAGGCCACGCCGCCTCCCGAGGCGACCGCGACGGCCGACGGCGCCCCGCCGGCCGACCCGATGCAGGTGATCCCGCCGGGCGACGCGTATCTGATGGTCGACCTGCTGCGCGCGGTCGTGCTCGAGGGCACGGGCGTGAAGCTGCGCGCGCTCGGCCGCCCCGTGGCCGGCAAGACCGGCACCACGAACGACCAGGCCGACGCCTGGTTCGTCGGCTTCTCGCCGGACATCGTGACCGGCGTGTGGGTCGGCTACGACGTCGCGCGCTTCCTCGGTCCGGGGGAGACGGGCGCGCACGCCGCCGCGCCGATCTGGATGGACTACATGCGCGTCGCGATGGCGGATCGACCGGATCGCGACTTCTCGCCGCCCGACTCGATCGTGTTCGCGCGCATCGACCGCGAGAGCGGGCTGCTCTCGGACGGCGACGGCCCCGACACCGTCTTCCAGTCCTTCCTCGCCGGCACCGAGCCGACGGAGACGGCCGACGCGCAGCGCCATACCTCCGAGGCGCTCCAGGAGCTGCGCGAGGACTCGCTCTCGAGCGGCGAGGGCGAGGACAGCTCGCTGCGCGTGATGCAGAACAACGACGAGCTCTAGAGAGATCGCGCTCGTCGCGACGGCGTCGCGCCCGTCTGTCTGCTAGTCAACTCCGCCGTGGGGGGAGACTCGGGCGAGTCGAAGGGTGCGTCCTCGCGGCGCGGCCGCCTGCGCGGGGTGCCGAGGACTGCTCGCGCGGAGCGCGCGGCAGCGCGCCCCGATCTCGCTTCGCTCCAGCCGCCCGGGCTGATCGCGCGAGCGACGCTCCAGGACCTCCAGCGACTCCTTTCCGTGACGACCCAGCGCCTGCGCGCGCTCTGCGCCTGCGAGCACGTCGCGGCCTGGGCGCTCCGTCCCGACGGCAGCCCCTACCTCGCGAGCGCGGACTGGAGCGGCGATCCGCCGACCGAGCCCGACGCCGCCGCGTTCGCGCAGGTCGCGGGGCTGCCGGCCGCGACGCACCTCTCGGCACCCGACGCGAGCTCCGAGCAGCGCGAGCTCGCGCGCATGCTGCGCTGTGACGCCGCGGTGCCGGTGCGCAGCGAGCCCGGTGCGCTCGCGGCGCTCGTGCTCGCGGGCGACGTGCGACCCCGCACGCTCGCGGCTCTCGACGCCGCGGCGCGTCGGCTCGAGGGTCCGCTCGCGGTGGCGCTCGCCCTCGGCCGCCTCGAGCGCCTCGACGAGTCGGTGCGGCGCCTCGATCGCCTGGCCGCGCTCGGTGCGCTCGCGGCGGAGATCGCGCACGAGGTGCGAAGCCCGCTCGCGACGCTCCAGACCTTCCTGCAGCTCCTGCCCGAGCGCCGCGAGGATCCGGAGTTCCTCACGCGCTACGTCGACGTCGTGATGGGCGAACTCCGCCGCATGGATCGTCTGCTCGACCGCATCGTCGAGACGGCGCGCCCGGCGCGCGAGAACGACGTCGCATCGGCCGAGGTCGCCCCGAGCCTCGAAGCGGTCGGCGAGCTGCTGCGCCCGCGCGCGGTCGCGCGCGGCGTGACCTTGACGCTCGACGCGCGGGCCGGGGTCCGCGTGCCGCTCTCCGAGGACGCGCTCCGCCAGGTGCTGCTGAATCTCGTGCAGAACGCGATCGATGCGACACCGGCAGGAGGCGCCGTCAGCGCGCGTGCCGCCGCGAGCGGAGGCCATGTCGCGCTTCGCGTGTCCGACCAGGGACCGGGCATCCCACCGACCTTGCACGAGCGCATCTTCGAGCCGTTCTTCACCACGCGGCCCGAGCGCGCGGGCGGACTCGGGCTCGCGATCACGCGCCGCATCGTCGAGGAATCGGGCGGCGCGATCGAGATCGAATCCGCGCCGGGCGGGGGCTCGCAGTTCCGCGTCAGGCTGCCCTGCGCGACCTGATCAGGCGAGCCAGGCGGAGATCGTCTTCGAGATGTCGGCGAGCCCCTTGCCGAAGAAATGGTCGGCCTCGGGGATCACCTCGAGCGTGACGCGCGAAGAGCCGGCCAGCCGCTCGGAGAGCGCCGCCGGCGGCGCGTACTCGTCGTGCTCGCCGGCCAGCACGAGCGCGCTGCCGCGGAAGGCCGACAGCGCGGCGGTGTCGAGCCAGGCGGCCGGCGGCGACACCAGCACGAGGCGGCGAACGCGCGGCGAGGAAGCGGCCGCGCGCAGCGCAGCGGCCGCGCCGAACGAGTAGCCCGCGGCCAGCAGAGGCCCCGGCACGCTCTCGGCGAGGTGCGTGAGCGCGGCGGCGTAGTCGACGTCGGCATCGGCGGCCTCGCCCGACGGCGTTCCCGAGCTCGCGCCGACGCCGCGCCACTCGAAGCGCAAGATCGCGTAGCCGGCGCGCTGGCAGGCCCAGGCGATCTCGCCGACTACCGGCGACGTCATGCTGCCGCCGTAGAGCGGGTGCGGCGGCGCGATCAGCGCGCCCGCGCCGACGGCGTCGTCGCCGCGGATGAAGATGCCCTCGAGCACGAGATCCTCGCGCCCGGGCACTGCGATCACCGTCGCCTTCTCCTCGAGCCTCGCCATGCAGAGCCTCCGCGTCGTTCGAGCGCGAGGTGTTAGGTTACCGTGACGCGACGCCAAGGAGACGCATGCCTCGGGAGACTCGGACGCAGCGGGCCCGGCGCGCGCTCCGCATCGTGCGGGCGCTGGCGCAGGCGTACCCCGACGCGGCCTGCGCGCTGCATTTCGACACGCCCTTCCAGCTCCTCGTCGCGACGATCCTCTCCGCGCAGTGCACGGACGCCAAGGTCAACGAGGTGACGCGCATGCTCTTCCGCCGCTTCGGCACGCCGCGGGCGCTGGCCGAGGCCGACCCCGTGGAGATCGAGGCGATCGTGCGCCCGACCGGCTTCTACCGGCAGAAGACGAAGTCGATCCTCGCGACCGCGTGCGAGCTGGTCGAGAAGCACGCGGGGACGGTGCCGAAGACGCTCGAGGAGCTGACGAAGCTTCGCGGCGTTGCGCGCAAGACGGCCAACGTCGTGCTCGGCACTGCCTTCGGCATCCCGGGGATCGCGGTCGACACGCACATGACGCGCGTGAACCAGCGCCTGCGCCTCACGGAGAGCGACGACCCGGTCCGGATCGAGCGCGATCTGATGGAGCTCGTTCCCGAAGCCGAGTGGACGCAGTACACGCACCGCGTGATCCACCACGGACGCGTCTGCTGCACGGCGCGCGCGCCTCGCTGCGACGGCTGTCCGCTGCGCCGCGACTGCCCGTGGCCCACTTCGCGCGCCTCGCGCGCGCGGAGCTGACTTGGGACGCTTCCACCTGACCGTCGTGCACGAGCGGGTCCGGCTCCCGAACGGACGCCTGGTCGAGCTCGACATCGTGCGGCATCCGGGCGCCTCCGCGATCGTGCCCTTCGTCTCGGTGGACGAGGTGCTCCTGATCCGGCAGTTCCGCCATGCGGCCGGCGGCGCGATCCTCGAGGTGCCGGCCGGCAAGCTCGACCCGGGCGACACGCCCGAGACCTGCGCCACGCGCGAGCTCGAGGAGGAGGCCGGTCGCCGCGCGCGCCGCCTCGAGAAGCTCGGCTCGATCCTCACCACGCCCGGATTCACGGACGAGGTGATCCACCTCTTCGCCGCCTTCGATCTCGAGCCCGTGCCGACACGCCACGAGCACGACGAGGTGATCGAGCTCGTGCCGATGCGCCTCTCGCACGCGCTCGACCTGGTCTGGCAAGGCGCGATGCGGGATGCGAAGAGCGCGCTCGCGCTGCTGTTCGCGGCGCGCCACGTCGGTCACCTGCGGTGAAGCTCGGCGTCGCGTTCGGCTGGCACAGCCTGACGTGGGAGGAGCTTCGCGATTGCGTGCGCCACGCCGAGTCGCTGGGCTTCGACACCGCCTACGTCGACGGCGACGTCTCGATGCTCGGCTCGCGCGGCGAAGCCGACGTGCTCGACGGCTGGAGCGTGCAGCTCGCGCTGCTCGCGGCGACGACGCGCATCCGCATCGCGTCGATCCGGCTGGTCCACCACTGGAACGCGGCGCGGCTCGCGCAGGCGACCGCGACCGCCGAGCGCATCTTCCCGGGGCGCTCGCATCTGTTTGCTTCGATCGGCGAGCGCCCGGAGGACGTGCGCTTCGGGCTGCCGTTGCTCTCGCCGGTCGAGCGCGTCGAGTGGCTCGACGAGAGCCTCGACGCGGTGCGCGCGCTCTGGCGCGGTGGAGACGTCACGCGCAAGGGCCGCTTCGTCTCGCTCGATCGCGCGCGCCTGCGGCCGACGCCGCCGGGCGGCGCGCTGCCGGTCGAGATCGGGGCGCGGCGGCACCGGCTGCTGCGCGTGGTCGCGCGTCATGCCGACGTATGGAACATCAACCTGCCGCCCGTCGCGTCGCGGGTCGCGCGCGCCTCGGCAGAGCTGGCGAGCGCCTGCGAGGATGTCGACCGGGACCCGGCGCAGATCCGGCGGCGCATGCTGGTCTTCGCTCGCGTGCAGGCGCGCCCGGACCCCGACGCGGCGCTGCTCGAGTTCCGCCGGCTGAATCCCTGGTTCGCGGACATCCCGGACGCCGAGGTGGCGCCGTCGCTGGCGGTCGGTGACGCGGCCGCCTGCCGCACGCGCCTCGCGGAGTCGACCCTTCCGCTCGGGCTGGAGCTCCCGATCCTCGACCTCACCGGCGCCGACGCCGCTACCACCCGCGTCACGCTCGACGCCTTCCCCGAAGGGATTTTCGTTGACTGACCGAATCCATCCCGTAAGCTGACCGTTGTTTCGCGGGACGCGCCCTCCCGCCAGCCTTCGGAGCGAGTCGGTCGCCATCGCGTGTCGATGCGACGCTGCCCTCGAGCAGCAGCCGGAAAATCTTCCGCCGGCTCCAGAGGAGGCGAGGCGAGTGTACGGACGCGGTTATGGCTCTTCGGGCATGGGGTTCGGCCCGTCCTTCACGCCTCCGATCATCCTCAATCTGGTGATCGCGAACACGGCCGTGTTCCTGCTGCAGTCCGTGATGCAGCACGGTTTCGACGTGATCGCTTCCGTCACGCCGATGCTCGTGTGGCAGCACGGCTTCCTGTGGCAGCCCTTCACGTACATGTGGCTGCACGGGAATCTGCTGCACCTCGTCTTCAACATGATCGCGCTGTGGATGTTCGGCTCGACGCTCGCGATGGCCTGGGGTCCGCAGCGCTTCCTGCGCTTCTACCTGCTGTGCGGTGTCGGCGCCGGATTCGTGATCGCGACGGTTCCGTACCTCTTCTATGCGATCGGCTTCGGCGGCGAGATCGCGATCCCGACGCTCGGCGCATCGGGCGCGATCTACGGCGTGTTGCTGGCCTACTCGCTCACGTGGCCCGACCGGACGATCGCGCTGCTGTTTCCGCCGGTCGCGTTCCGCGCGATCTGGATGATCCCCATCTTCTTCGTGATGAACCTGATGGCCGGCGGCAACGTGAGCAACGTGGGTCACCTCGGCGGCGTGCTGGCCGGGTGGATCTACATGCGCTGGCACGGCGACGCGGCCGCCCACCGGATCAGCTGGGGGCAGCTCAAGTTCCGCCTCAAGCGCTGGCAGATGCGGCGGAAGCTCCGCGCGGTGCAGTACCAGCAGTGGGAAGAGCAGCGCCGGCGCGAGCACGACAGGCGGTACCACTAGCTCCATGCGATCGCGACGCGGCGAACCCTGCTCCGACGACGAGCACCAGCGAGGCGGCTTCACCGGCTTCCTGCGCGGCCTCATCTCCGGCATTCCGTGGAGCGAGCGAGCCGCGCGCGAGGAGACGGTTCACGTCGAGGCTCCGCAGGGCGGCGGGCTCCGTGTCCACAACTCGAACGGCAAGACGCGCATCACCGGCGAGGACCGGCCGGACATCCAGGTGACCGCTTTCAAGATGGCGCGCGCCAGCTCGCAGCAGGCCGCCGAGGAGCTGCTCGACGACATCGAGCTGCGCTTCACCGAGCTACCGGAAGGTCTCGAGCTCGAGATCGAGATCCCGCGGCGAGGCCATCACCGCGGCGCCGCCAACCTCTGCATCAAGCTCCCGCGCGACATGCACGTGTCGGTGTCGGCGGCCAACGGCCGCGTCGACGTCGAGGGCTTGCACGGCGCGGTCGAGATCAAGTCGTCGAACGGCTCGGCCACCATCACCGAGGTCGTGGGCGACGTGCAGGTCGCGACCTCGAACGCGAAGGTCCACTGCGCCAGCACCCGCGGCCGCCTGCGCGCGCGCTCCTCGAACGGGAAGATCGAGATCGAGGGGCACTCCGGCGCGGTCGACGCCTCGACCTCGAACGGCGTGATCCGCGCGAAGCTCGACGCGCTCGGCAAGGAGGGCGTGCAGCTCGCGACGAGCAACGGCCGCATCGTGCTCGATCTGCCGGAGTCGGTCGACGCCGAGCTCGACATCCGCGTCGACAACGGGATGATCCGCAACGAGCGCCCGCTCGGCCGCGGCTCGAAGGAGACGCAGGGCCGTGTGGTCGGCCAGCTCGGCCACGGCGGGCCGCTGATCAAGCTCCGCACGTCGAACGGAGTGATCTCCGTACATTGAGGAGCGCGGCCGGAGGCCGCGCTCTTCATTTCCCGATGCTGCGCTCGACCCGTTCGCCGTCGTGCGTCAGCACCACGCCAGATGGCCGGATCTCCGTCACCACGTACTCGTCCACCACGTCGCCCTCGTGGACGCTCTGGCGCCTTCCCGCCACGTCGAGATCGGCCGAGCGCCGGGCCGGCTCGGGGTGCCACTGCGTGCGCGTCACGTGCACGTCGCTCGCTGCCTCGCTCGACTTCGAGATCGCGGCCGGCGCGAGGGTCTTCGCGACGCGCGGCGGAGCGGTCTCGCGCGGCGCGGCTGGTGCGGTGGGCTTCGCCCCCTCTACGCGCGGCTTCGGCTCGACCGGCTGCGGTGCCGCGGTCGGCATTTCCGGGAGCGCGGCTCCGGCCGCGGCAGCGACTCGCTCCGGTGCGGCGTCCCGCGGAGTCGGCGCCTTCGAGCGCCGCGCGAGCGCAGCGGGCGGCTCGACCGCGACTCCCGGCGGATCGGGAATGACCCGATCGGGCGCGCGCTCGCCCTTCGGCGCCGGCTCGAGCCGAGGCGTCGGCGTCGGGCGCTGGACGACCTCCACGTTCGACGAGAACGCATCGGCCGGCGGAGCACCCGCGTCCGGGCCCGCGTCGGCGAGGTGCTCGAGCTGCCCCTCGATCTCCGTGGCGCCCGCATGGAAGCCGGGCGGGAGTCGCCGCGTCACGGGCGAGTCCGCGCGCGGCGTCGACCCCGGCGCGCTCGGCGACTGCGCGACTCCACCAGCGCCCGCCTCGCGCACCGGATCGCCGCCGCGCTCGTAGGGCCACACCCACCAGGCCGACGCGCCGAGTCCCGCGCCGACGATCATCGCAGCGACGGGCAGCCAGGGCAGCCGGCGGCGTCGCGGCATGTCGCGCGGAGCCGACGCGATCTCTTCGCGCAGCGGACGCGACGTCAGCGCGCGAGATTTCTCGTCCTCGAGCCGGCGCAGCGCCTTGAGGATCGTGCTCACGATCTCTCCTCCCGACCGAGCGCGCCGATTGCGGCGGCCGGCCGCCACCACGACGAGCGGCGCGCGCCGCGCGCGCGCAGGATCTCGCGCGCCGCGCGATCGACCTGCGCGCGGTCGATGCAGGGTGCGCCCTCGGCGTAGCCCGCGAGCAGCGCGCGGTCGGCGAGCAGATTCACGAGTCGGGGAATGCCGCGGCCACGCCGCTCGATCTCGCGCAGCGCGCTCGGCGTGAAGAGCTCGCGATCGCGGCCCGCCGCGACGCGCACGCGATGGCGCACGTAGTCGCGCGCCTCGCCGCGGGTGAGGGCGTGCAGCCGGTAGCGGACCGTGATGCGCTGGCGCAGCTGGCGCAGCTCCGCCGACTCCAGCATGTCGTCGAGCTCGGGCTGACCGAAGAGCAGGATCTGGATCAGCTTGGCGGTCGAGGTCTCGAGATTCGAGAGCAATCGGATCTGCTCGAGCGTCGCGACCGGCAGGTTCTGCGCCTCGTCCACCACCAGCACGACCCGACGTCCCCTGCGGTTCGCGTCGAGCAGGAAGCGGTTCAGGGAGTCCGAGAGCTCGGCGGGGCTGCGCTGCGCGATCTGGAGGCCGAACTCCGCGCACACCGCGCGTAAGAGCTCGTCCGGCGTCAGCAGCGGATCGAAGACGAAGGCGACCTCGGTCTCGGGCCCGAGCCGCTCGAGCAGGGTGCGGCAGAGGGTGGTCTTCCCGGTGCCGACCTCGCCCGTCACAGCGATGAAGCCCTCGCCCTGTTCGACGCCGTAGAGGACGTGCGCCAGCGCCTCGCGGTGCGAGGACGACAGGAAGAGGTAGCGAGGATCGGGGGTCAGCGAGAAAGGCTTCTCGCGAAGACCGTAATGCGCCGTGTACATTGCGAGCCCTTGGAATCCCGTGCCCCGACCGGGCGCACGATCATGCCATCCCGGCGGCCAGCGTCCATCTCGGCTTCGAAGCCATGAGTCCCGCCCGAAGCGAAAGTTGCGACGCGCTCGCCGCGGGCGCCGACGTCGGCACGAGCCTGGTGAAGCTCGCGCTGCGGGAAGCGGACGGCGACACGCGCTACGAGCTTCTCCCCAGCGGGGATCTCTCGGCCGTGGCCGCGCGTATCGCGGCCTCGAGCCCCGCCCGCATCGGGCTGACGGGCGGTGGCGCGTCCCGTCTCTCGCGCCTGATCGATTCCGACACCGCCGAGGTCGGCGAGTTCGACGCCTGGGCGAACGGAGCGCGGAGCATGCTCCGCGTGGAAGGTCAGGCGCACCCGCGCTTCCTGCTCGTGTCGGTGGGGACCGGCACCTCGGCGCTGCTGGTCGACGACGACGCAGTGCGTCGCGTCGGCGGCACGGCGCTCGGAGGCGGCACGATCCTCGGGCTCGGCCGCGAGCTCGCCGGCACCGGCCGATTCGAGGAGCTCTGTGCGCTGGCCGGCGCAGGCGATCGGAAACGCGTGGATCTGCTGATCGCGGACGTCTACCCGGAAGGCGGCTTCGTGCTGCCGGCCGAGGTGAACGCGGCGTCGTTCGCGCGCATCGCGCGGCTCGCGGACGGCGAGGCCGCGCGCCCGGACGACCTGGTGCAGGCGCTGATGGGACTCGTCGGCGAGAACGTGGCGCTGATCTGTTGCGGCCTGGCGGCGGCTCACCGCGTGACACCGATCGTCTTCGGCGGCACGAGCCTGCGCGGCAACCCGACACTGATCGGCGTGCTTCGCCTCGTGTGCCTGGCGCTGGGAACCCACCCGACGTTCCTCCCTCGCGGCGAGTTCGCGGGAGCCCTCGGCGCGCTGGAGCGCGTCGCCGCGCCGTCCGCCGGCTAGACGCTGCCCGGGCGGATCTTGGTCTGCGTCTCTTCGCGCAGCGCGGGCTCGGTAGCCTTCTCCTCGTCGCCGCGGCTCATCGTGCGCAGCGCGCGCTGCGTGCGCGCGATCGCGGCGCGCTGCACGCGCAGCTCCTCGCTCTGGGCCGCGACCTGACGCTCGAGCTTCTCGCGCGCCTCGTTCGCCTGATCGAGCTTCGACTCGAGCGCGCCGATGCGGCGCTCGAGATCCTGCACCAGCCGCATCACGTCGCCGCCCGCGGCGGGCGCGGCGGCGGCGGCCGGGCGCGCGGGAGCCGCGCCACGCGCGGCTCCCATCGAGGTGCGATCCATCGGGAGATCGGTCGGCGTGCTCATCGTGGCGGCTCCCTGACGCGCGGGCGGTGCCTGCGCGTCGTCTTCATCGAAGAGTGAATCGAGCGGCGTGCCGGTCGGCGCGGGCTCGGAAACGGGCGGTGTCATGCGGACGGGCGGCGCGGTCTCGCGCGCCGGCGCTCGGGTCTCGTCGTCGTCGAAGAGACCGGCGAAGGAGGACTCGTCGTGCTCCGGCTCGGCGGTGGTGGCCGTGCCCAGGTCGGAGTCGGGCGCGACGTCGCGATCCTCCGCGATCGCGGTGACGTCGAGATCGTTCGGCAGCGCGCGGCGCCGCCGCAGCAGCAAGAACGCGACGACGCCGACGAGCGCGAGACCGGTGACAGCGAGCGAGATCGGATTCGTGAGCCGGCTCACGACGCTCGTGACGGGCTTCGCCTCGGGCGCCGCCGGAGTGGCGGGCTTGGCGTCCCGCTTCGGCGGCGGCGCAGGCGCTTCCGCCATGGACTTCGGAGCAGGCGGCGGAGTCTGCGGCGCTTCCGCGGTCGCATTCGGAGCGGGCGGCGGAGTCGGAGGCGCGGGCTGCGCGACCTTCGGCTCGGCCGGCAACGTCGGCATCGCCTCCGGCGGAGGCGTCGGGGGCGCGGGGGGCTTTACAGGCGTGGGCGGCTGCGGCGGACGGGCGTCGGCCACCACAGGTGCCGGCGCGGGCGCAGGCGTCGGCGCGGGAGCCGGCGCGACCTTCGGCGGCTCGGCCTTGGCGTTGGCCGTCGCGTCGGGCTTCGGCGCCGGAGGCGCCGGAGCGGGCGTCGGCGCCGCCTTCGCATCGGTCTTCGGCGCGGGCTTCGCGTCCGCGGTGACCACAGGGCCCGGTGTCGGAGCCGGCGCCGGCTTCGGCGGCTCGACCTTCGCGTCGGCCGCGGGCTTGGGCGGCTCGACCTTGCCCTCGATCTTCAGGCCGGGCTTCACCGGCTCCGCCTTGGCCTCGGTCACCGGCTTCGGCGGCTCCGCCTTGGCCTCGGGCACCGGCGCGGGCTTCGGCTCCGCCTTCGCGACCGGCGTCGGTGTCGGGCTCGGCGGCTTCGCGGGCTCGACCTTCGGCGCCGGCTTCGGCGGTTCGACCTTCGCCTCGGTCTTCGGAGCCGGCTCGGGCTTCGTCTCCGGCTTCACCTCCGGCTTCGGCTCGACGGCGGCTACCGACTTCGGCGTCGGCTTCGGCGCGGGCTTCACCGCGACGGCCGGCGTCTCGCGCATCACGTCGAGCACGACCCGATACGGGTTCGAGAGGATCATCTCCTTCAGCGCGAGGTCGCCCTTGCGCAGGTGGATCTTTGCGACGGCGTGCTCGCCACTCGCGATCTCGACGGTGCGGACGTCCGAGCTTCGGCGCGAGAGCTTTCGCCCGGCGGAGGATGCGTCGAGCGTGACCGTCAGCTCGGCGCCTTTCGCGCTCGTGTTGCGCTCGACCTTGTAGCCGGCACGGCCGTCGAGCTCGAAGACGACGCGCGTGAAGTCGGGGTGCTCGCCGATCCGCACGTCGACGACCTGGGAGGCCACGGCGGGAAGTGCGACCCAGAGAGCAAGGGCCGTCAGGAGGAGCGGCAGGCGCACGCGAAAGCGCCGGACTCCCCGAACGGACGGGCCCATGCAGTGACTCATGCCTCGGGCGCTATCGGCAGGCAAGGCGCAGCACTTGATCCGGAATTGCCGGCGGCACACCGATTCTGGCAGCCGACTCCCGGGTGGGCCAGCGGCGCGTGAGGTCGATCAGTCGGCCGCCAGCAGCGGGGTCAGCGTTTCGATCGCCCGAGCCATTCGCGGTCCATACCAGGAGACGAGCGTCCCATCCAGCAGATGGATCCGGCCCGCCTCCGCGGCCGGGACCTGCCAGCGCGCGAGCTCCGCCGCATCCCGCGGGCCGAAGGCGTACGGCTCGTCCGGCAGCAGGATGACCTCGGGCGCCGCGGCCACGATCTCGGCCTCCTCCACGATCGGGTAGCGGCGCTCCGCGCGGTCGCCGAAGACGTTTCGCCCCCCGCACACGCGCATCAGGTCGTCCGCATAGGTGTCGCGGCCTACGGCCATCCAGGGCCGCTTCCAGATCGGGCAGAAGACTCGCGTGCGAGGCGAGGTCGCGCGCGCGGCGGACGCGCGCAGCGCCGCCTCGATCGGCCCGATCACGGCGCGCGCGCGGGACTCCGGCGCGCCGAGCGCCGCGAGCTCGCGCAGCAGCGCGACGGCGCCCGACACGCTGCGCGGATCGGTGACCCACACCGCGAGGCCGGCCTTCTGCAGGAACTCGACGTCGCGCCGGGTGTTCTCCTCGTGGTTCGCGATCACGAGGTCGGGCCGCAGCTCGAGGATCGCCTCGCGCGACGGGTTCTTGGTGCCGCCGAGCTTCGGCAGCACCGCGACCGCGTCGGCCGGATGCACGCACCAGTCCGTCACGCCGACGACGCGCTCGCCGAGGCCGAGCGCGAAGAGCGCCTCGGTGAGGCTCGGCACCAGGCTGACGATGCGGCGCGGCGAGGCGCCTTCGCTCACGACGCCGCCGGCGCGGCCTCGAAGGCGACCTCGAGCACGCCTTCCTCGAGGCGCGTCTCGGCGACGGCCAGGCCTGCGACGGAGGCCGGCAGCGCGATGCGGCGCTCGAAGTCGCGCACGCCGACCCAGAGCTCGTCGCCGCGCACCCACACGTCGATCTCGTCGTGGCGCACGGTCGGAAGGTCGAGCGAGAGGACGGTGCGCTCGCCGCGCCTGACCAGACGCAGCGGGCGACGGCGCACGAAGAGCTCCGCCGGGTCGCGCTCGCCGTAGACCGCGCGCGCGAGCACGCGCAGCGCATCGGTTCCGCGAAGCTCGTGCGGGAAGAGCGGCGCGCGCAGGATCGGCAGCGGGAACGAGCGCTCGATGTCGGCGAGCTCGTCGCGCTCGCGCGCCGCCCAGCGCGCGAAGTAGCCGCGCGAGATCTCGTCCGGCAGCATGCGGTTCACGATCACCGCGTCGGTCGCGACGCCGTAGAGACAGAGATATGCGTAGGAGCGGCGCGTCTCGTCCACCACCACGCGCGCCGGGTTCACCACCAGCCGCGCGCTGGTGCGCGCCTCGTCGAGGAAGACCTGGCGCACGGCTTCGACGTCCTGGTAGAGCTGCTCGAACGCGTCGAAGACCACCTCCGGCGCGACGAAGCGGCCGAGGCCGACGCGCTCGGCCACCGGCCGCAGCGCGCGCGCGGTGCGGCGCTTCCAGGTCCAAAAGCGGTCCATCAGGCTGCGGAGCACGTCCGGCAGTCGCAGCAGGCGCAAGGTCGCTCCGGTCGGCGCGCAGTCGACGACGCACACGTCGTGCGCGCCCGCGCTCTCGACGGCCCGCACCGCGCGCAGGCTCACGAGCTCCTCGAGGCCCGGCAGCACGAGCATCTCCTCGGCCGCGATCGCATCGCCCGCGTCGGCGAGCAGCGCGCGCAGCCACGACTGGATCGCGCCCCACGAGCGCTCGAGCTCGGCCTGCGCGGCGACCTCCTGCGCGGTGACGCCCGGGGCGATCTCGACGGGATCCGGTCCGACCGGACGCCCGAGCGCGTCTCCGACGCTGTGCGCGGAGTCGGTCGAGAGCAGGAACACGCGGTGGCCGTGCGCGGCGGCGCCGAGCGCCGTCGCGACGGCGAGGCTCGTCTTGCCGACGCCGCCCTTGCCCGTGTGGAGCAGCACGCGCATCTAGCCGGCCTCCGCGCGAGGCGCGCCCGGCGCGAAGCGCACGAGCAGCGAGCCGCCATCGAGCCGCGCGCCCGCCAGCGAGAGCGAGGCGAAGCGGCGCGGCAGGCGCAGGCGGCGCCGGCGCGTGGGCATCGTGATCACGAGCTCGTCGTCGAGCTTCGCGACGTCGAGCTGCGTCGGGTCCGCGCCGGGAAGCGGCAGCGACGCGACGAGCTCGTCGCCGTCGCGCGCGAAGCGCACGCGCGGCGAGTCGCAGAGCTGCGACTGCGGCGGCTTCTCGCCGAAGAGGCGGCGGCCGTGCTCGGCCAGGCGCTCGAGGCCGGTCACCTCGTCGTCCTGCAAGGGCGCCTCCAGCACGGGCAGCGGCGCGAAGAGCTCCTCCACCTCGCCCCGACGCTCCTCCTGCACGCGCTTCCACTCGTGGAAGAACTCGAGCTCCGTCGCCTCCGGTGGCAGCATGCGGTTCAACACGACCGCGTCGCACGGCACCTCGAAGAGCGCGAGCTCGGTCCAGGCGCGGCGCGCCTCATCGATCACCATGCGCTCGGGCGTCAGCACGAGGCGGACGCTCGTCCGGGGATCGACGAGACGGCGCTGGAGCGCGGCCAGGCGACGCGTCAGCAGCTCCTCGGCCTCGCGGAAGACGTCGCGATCCGGCAACGGCACGGCGACCAGCCGGCGCGCGAGCGGCACCGCCACGCCGGAGACCGCCTCGAGCACGGGCAGCGCGACGCGCAGCATGCCGTTCGCGACCTCGGGAAGCGTCAGCAGGCGCAGCGCGCCGTCGGTCGGCGCGCAATCGATCACGACGTGCTCGTAGGCGCCGGACGCGGCCAGCCGCTCGACCGCGAGCAAGGTCACGATCTCCTCGGCGCCCGGCAGCATCGCGAGCTCTTCCGCGACCACGGCCTCGATGCCGTGATAGAGGAAGGTGGCAACCGCGTAGTCCTGGATGCGACCCCAGTGCTTCGCGACCTCCACGCGCGCGTCGATCTCGACCGCGTCGAGGCCCGGCGCGATCTCGCGCGGCTCGGCGGAGAGCCGCTCCTCGAGCACGTCGCCGAGGCTGTGCGCCGCGTCCGCGGACGCGACGAGCGTGCGGCAGCCGCGCTGCGCTGCGCACACGGCCGACGCCGCCGCGGTCGTGGTCTTGCCGACGCCGCCCTTGCCCGTATAGAGGACGAGCCGCACGGCGCGAACGTAACACGCGCGCTCGAGCGGCTTCGCCGTCGGACGGCGCGCGCTCGATCACGCGGCGGTCGCGGTCTCCTCCATCACGAGCGATGCGCCGCGCAGCGCCACGCTCCGCAGCCGCGCCGGCGCCGCGCGCGCGGTCCAGCGGTGGTCGCAGTGCAGGCACTCGGCGAGCCACAGCTCCTCGCCGTCGAGCACCCGGTCGGTGTGCACCTCGGGGCTGCCGCAGACGCGGCAGCGGACGGAGCCGGCTCCGACGGTCGGGATCGCTTGCATCATCGGTCGTCCTCCTCTCGCGCCATTCCAGCAGCCGCGTGTGACAAGGGCGGTCACAGGCGAAGGAAGATCGGAGTACAGTGCCCGCCATGCGAATCGGACTCATCCTCACCGGCGGCTCCGCGCGGGCCGACGTCGAGATGGCCCGCGCCGCCGAGGCGGCGGGCTTCGACGGCGTCTACAGCATCGAGTTCTTCAACCGACACGGCTACGTGCCGCTCGGCGCGATCGCGCAGGCGACCTCGCGCGTGCGGATCGGCACGGCGATCGCGAACGCCTTCACGCGCACGCCGCTGCTCCATGCAAGCGCGGCGATGGACCTCGACGAGCTGTCGCAGGGCCGCATGGTGCTTGGCCTCGGCAGCGCCACGCGCCGCATGAACGAGGACTGGTACGACGTGCCCTTCTCCGCGCCGGCCGCGCGCATGAAGGAGCTGGTCCTGCTGCTGCGCGCCGCCTTCCGCGCCCAGAAGGGTGGCGGCTTCCGCTGGAAGGGAACGCACTGGAAGATCGACGTGCCGATCTACGCGCGTCCGGGCGCGCCACGCGTCGACATCCCGATCTGGGTGGCCGCCGTCAACCGCGGCATGATCGCGACCGCGGGCGCGGTGGCCGACGGGCTCGTGGGACACCCGATCGCGACGCGCCGCTGGCACCGCGAGGTGACGCTTCCCGGGCTGCGCGAGGCCGAGGCGAAGGCGGGGCGCGCGTCCGGGGCGTGCCTCCTCGCGCCCTACGTGCTGACGTCGCTCGGGCGCGACCGCGAGCAGGCGCTGCGCGACGCCAAGAACCAGATCGGCTTCTACTTCACGACCGCGCTCTACCACTCGATTCTCGAGCTGCACGGCATGAAGGACGTCGGCGAGAAGTGCCGCGCCGCGCTCCGCAAGTTCGACGTGAAGGCGATGAGCGAGGCGGTGCCCGACGCGCTCGTCGAGGAGATCGCGATCGTCGGCACGCCCGACGAGGGTCGCGACCGGCTCGCGCAGTGGAAGGATCTGACCGCCGATCCGCTCCTCTACGCGCCGAGTGTCGGCGTTCCGCCTGAGCGGATCCGCGCCAACGTACAGGCGATGTTCGAAGTGTTTGGGCAAGCGCCGCGAAGCGGCGCGCGCAGCGAGGCGAAGCCGAGCGGAGGCGGGCCCCCGCAAAGTCTATGAGCGCTGAGGACGAGCTCCCGAAGGAGCCGTGGAAGATGTGGGAGGGCGCGAAGGACGAGCCCGTCAAGTGGACGGAGAAGCGGCGGCTCGCGTTCGCGATGCGACTCGTGATCGAGCGGCTCGTCACGAGCAACGCGCCCGAGGAAGAGCTGCGCCGGGCTGCCGACGGTCTCGAACGCTATGCGGAGCAGCTCCGCAATCACCCGAAGCTCCGCTACGTGCACGGCTTCGGCGAGAGCGCGACCGCGGGCGACGTCGGCGCGTTCTTCGACCAGAGCCCGATGATCGGGCTCGCGAACCCGCTGGCGCCGCCGATCCGGCTGTCGCAGACGGGCCCGCGCTCGGCGCAGGGGCTCGTGACCTTCGGCAGCGCCTACGAGGGTCCGCCCGGCAGCGTGCACGGCGGCTTCGTCGCGGCGGCCTTCGACGAGGTGCTCGGCTACGTGCAGTCGCTCGGAGAGCGGCCCGGCATGACCGGCACCTTGATCGTCCGCTACCGCAGCCCGACGCCGCTCCACACCGAACTGCGTTTCGAGGCGGAGCTCGTCGGCATGGAGGGGCGCAAGATCTTCACGAAGGCCCACGTCGTCGGCGACGGCCGCGTGTGCGCCGAGGCCGAGGGCATCTTCATCTCGGTCGCGCGCGAGCGCTTCGCGGAGCTCGAGGCGAAACGCGCGGAGAGGGAGAAGGATCGGAAGGGGGATTAGTCGCGCTCCGCCGCCATCGACGCGATGCGCGCGAGGAAGTCCTCGGTCGAGTTGGCGTGCGGGAAGGGCTCGGCGGGGATCGGAAGGCCGAGCGCCTTGCAGAGCGGACCCCAGCCGTCCGACGCGCGCCAGGTGACGAGTCGCTCCGGCGGGACCCCGCGACGCACGGCAGCGTTGTGGCGCTCGTAGGCCGCGATGCAGGCGTCGCGATCCTCGAGCGCGTCGGTGAAGCGCGCGGCGAAGATGCTCTCGATCATCTCGCGGAAGGGCGCGGGCGCGCGGCGAATCGACGGGAAGATCGTGTCGTGCGCGCTGCGCCACCACGAGTCGGGATCGCGCAGCGAGAGCAGCACGATCGCGTCGGGGAAGGCTCGCATCAGCTCCGGCCAGAAGGACGCGGCCGGCCAGTCGACCACCGAGTCGTAGCCGCGGAAGAGCGCACGCCAGTCGGGCGTGCGGCCGTCGCCCGCGCCGCGCCAGAGCGACAGGTGCTCCGGGCTCGCGAACACCTCGACCATGTGGTAGCAGCGCCCGCCCGTCAGCTTCTCGAGCGCGAGCTTCAGCGACAGGGTGCCCGTGCGACCGAGTCCGGCTCCGACGATTCGCATCAGAAGATCCTCGCGGCCAGGAAGACGGCCACCATCGCAAAGGAAAGCGCGATCTTCAGCGCCGCGCCGACGACGAGCCCGAGCCAGGTGCCGACGCCCGCGCGTCCCGCCTGCAAGAGATCGCGCCGCGCGAGCAGCTCGCCCGCGGCCGCGCCGAGGAACGGCCCGAGGATCAGGCCCGGGATGCCGAGGAAGAGGCCGACCAGGGTCCCGATCACCGCGCCGGCGACCGCCATGCGGCTCGCGCCGAAGCGCTTCGCGCCGAGCCCGGTCGCCAACAGCTCCACGCCCCACGCCAGCAGCGCGAGAACGCCGATCGCGACGAGCGTCCACGCGCCGACGTACTGGAAGTGCTCGGCCCAGGCGGCGAGCAGCAGACCGCCGAAGATCAGCGGCACGCCGGGGATCGCGGGCATCAAGGTGCCGACGAGCCCGACCACGACCAGCAGGGCGGCGAGGAAGAGGAGAGGGGTCGGATCGTTCAGGGCCGCGCCTCCGGGCCGGGCGCAGAACGCTAGCGCCTTCGACACGACGAGCCGCGCACCGCTCTTCCCGACGGCCTGCGAACCTGCTTGACTCGCGCACGGCGTTTCCACAAGGGGGATCCATGCGGGCAGCTCGGCGGATCGCGGGGGTTCTCGCGCTGGTCCTCTCGGCGAGCGCGGCGCATGGCGCCGACGAGCCGATCAAGCCGCTCTCCACGGCGGTCATCAAGGCGACCGCCGGCATCTGCCTCAAGGGCAAGACCTGCCACAAGGACCGCGCCGGCACCTGGGTGCCGAAGACGAAGGTCGCGATCCTCGCCGTGTCGATCGCGGAGGACGTCGACGTCGACGCCTACTTCGACGTCGAGCTCAGCACCAAGCCCGAGATGTACCAGTGCAACGAGGTCGACTCGACGGGCTGCATCTTCCGCATCAAGTACTCGGGCCCCGGCCTCTTCAGCTACGGCGCCACGTCGGGCAACACCTACCTCGGCTCGAACATCACGAGCACGAACCTCAGCTTCCCGCCCGGCTACGCGATCATCGTGCCGGCCGGCACGCCGGTCTACGTGCACCTCGACGTGATCAACGAGAGCCTGATCGATCTGCATCTCGATCAGGACGCCTGGATCTACTACACGCCGTTGCCGTGACCTGTGTCGCGAGCGGGGCGTTCGGGAGGACACGATGAAGCGGATCGCCGCCCAGGTCGCGTGCGCGCTCGCGCTCGCCGCGCTGTGCGCCTGCGCGCGCACGTCCGCCACCACCTGGGGCTTCTCGAGCTGGTACCGGCAGGGCGGCGGCTCGCTCGGCTTCGGGCAGGCCTTCGAGAATCAGCGCAACACGTGCCTCTCTCAGATGGACATCACGGATGCCGCGCAGGTCGCCGTCGACAGCTCGCAGGAGAGGGGCTTCGTCCAGTGCATGAATGCCTCCGGCTGGTGTACCCAGCTCTGGGACTGCAGCATGCCCGGCGGCTAGTCGTTCACGACGCTCGCTTCCGTCGGAGACGGCCGCTCGCTCGCGCGGCACCCGGCCCAGCTCGACGCGTCGAACTCCGGCCCGAGCAGCGCGCGCAGCCGCTCGTTGTGCGGCGCGAAGTGGTCGTCGAGGCGCGCGACGAGATCGGCGGGCGGTCTCGCATAACGACCCGCGTTGCGCACGCGGAAGCTGGCGGCGTAGCGGCGCGGATCGAGCGGCGCGAGCCCGACGAAGTCCGCGACGCGGCGCACGATCGGCGCAGGGTCGGCGTAGAAGGGCTCCGCCGGGAGCACGAGCATCTGAGCGCGCGGGTAGTGCGCGAGCCAGCGCTCGAGCTGCCGCGCGTAGTGCCCGCGCGCGAGGTAGCCGAGCGGCGGGAGCGACGACTCGCCCTTCCGCGCGGCGCGCGCCAGCTCGGCGTCGAGCCGCTCGGCGATCGGCCGCGACTCGCCGTCGTATCGCACGCGGTGGTGGTAGTGCGAGATCGCGCGCCGCGTCGGGTCGCGCAGCAGCGCGACGAGGCGCACGTCGGGCAGCAGCGCGCGCGCGCGGGCCGGGACGTCGGGCAGCGCGAGATACTCGGGCGTCGCCTCGCCGCAGATCGTGCGTCGGCCCACCAGCCGGCGCGCCCAGACGCGCAGCGGCGAGGGCAGCTGCCGCTCGTACCAGCCGCGGCCGCGCGCATGCTCGCGGTCGAAGAAGTGCAGCTCCTTGCGGCGCGCGCGCACCATCCCGGGATGGCGCCCGAGGCAGCGATAGAGCGAGGTCGTTCCGGATTTCTGCGCGCCGATCACCAGAAAGTGCGGCAGCACGGGGACCTCCCCCGACTAGCGTCGCAGCTCGCGCTTCAGGATCTTGCCGGTCGGGCCCTTAGGCAGGCTCTCGACGAACTCGACGAGGCGCGGGTACTTGTAGGCCGCGAGCCGCTCCTTGCACCAGGCGACGAGCGCGTCACGCGAGAGCGTCGGATCGCGCGAGACGACCACCGCCTTCACCTCCTCGCCGTGGCTCTCGTGCGGCACGCCGATCACCGCGGCCTCCACGATCGCAGGGTGTCCGTAGAGCACCTCCTCCACCTCGCGCGGATATACGTTGAAGCCGCCGCGCAGGATCATGTCCTTCTTTCGATCGACGATGCGGTAGCTGCCGTCCGCGTCGCGGATGCCGATGTCGCCGGAGTGGAACCAACCCCCGCGCATCGCCTCCTTCGTCGCGTCCGGGCGACCGAGGTAGCCCTTCATCACGTTGTGGCCGCGGATGCAGATCTCGCCGCGCTCGCCGTCCGGCAGCCGGCGGTCGTCGTCGTCGAGGATCGCCATCTCGACGCCCCACACCGGATAGCCGATCGAGCCGGGCTTTCGCGGGCGACCCTTCATGTTGAAGCTCGCGACGGGCGAGGTCTCCGAGAGCCCGAAGCCCTCGAGGATCTCGACACCGAACTTCTGCTCGAAGGCCTTCATCACCTCGACGGGCATGGGCGCGCCGCCGGACATGCACCAGCGAAGCCGCGACAGGTCGTAGGCGCGTGACGGCTCGTGGTGCAGCAGGGCGAAGTACATCGTCGGCACGCCCGCAAAGAGCGTGACGCCATGTCGCTCCATCGTGTCGAAGGCGTCTTCCGGCGCAAAGCGCGGCAGCAAGGTGAAGGCGCTGCCCGTCGCGATGCAGGCGTTCTGGATGCAGGTCTGCCCGAACGAGTGGAAGAGCGGCAGCACGCCGAGCGCCACGTCGCCTTCGCCGGGCGGCGCGAGCTTCGGCACGACGACCGAGCAGTTGACGAATAGATTCGAGTGCGTGAGCTCGGCGCCCTTCGGCTTTCCGGTGGTGCCCGAGGTGTAGAGGATCACGGCGGTGTCGGTGGCCTCCGTCGCGTGGAGCGACGCGATCGGATCGGCTCCCGCGAGCTCGCCGAGCGTGTCAGCGCCCGCTCCCGACGCCAGGACCACCGGCACGCCCGCCGCCTGCGCGCCCGCGCGCGCCGTCGCTTCGAAGACCGGGTGCGCGATCAGCAGTCGCGCGCGCGAGTCCTTCAGGTGGTACTCCACCTCGGGCGCCGAGAGCAGCACGTTCAGCGGCACGACGCGGCAGCCCGCGTAGAGGACCCCGAAGTAGGCGATCGAGAACTCCGGGACGTTCGGCACGAGCAGCGCGACGCTCTCGCCCGGCTCGATGCCGCGCGCGTGCAGCGACGCCGCCACGCCGCGCGCGGCGCGGTCGAGCTCGCCGTAGCGGAGCGCGCGCTCGCCGAGGCGGACCGCGATGCGTTCGGGATGAAGGTCGGCGCTGCCGGCGAGGATGCTGCCGAGGTTCAGGTGCATGGTCCACCCAATCTACACGAGCCGCGCCACCCTCATTCGATGTATCCCAGGTGCCGCAGCTGATCCTTCGTCTTCGTGTCGACGTCCTTCGGCAGACCCATCGGGTCCTGGACCACGCTCTTCGGCGTGCCGAGCGTCGAGTCGAGCAGCGCCTGCATCCGCTCGACGTCCGCGGGACGGCTCGCCGCGATGTCGTTCTTCTCGCCGGGGTCGGCCGCGAGATCGAAGAGCGAGACGGCGTGCGTCTCGATGTTGCGGATCAGCTTGAGGTCGCCGTCGATCACGCTCTGGAGCTTCGCGTTCGAGGCGTACCCCTCGGCGAAGAGCGGATGCGTCGGCTCGGGCTCGCCGTGCAGCAGCGGCACGAGCGAATGGCCCACGAGCCCCGACGGCACCGGCAGCGCCAGCAGCTCGAGCAGGGTCGGAACGACATCGACCAGTGACACGCGCTGCGCGATGCGGTGCGACTGCTTCTGGAGCGCCGGCACGCGCAGCAGCAGCGGCACGTGCAGCAGCTCCTGGAAGACCGTGTGCGCGTGGAGCACCGAGCCGTGGTCCCAGAATTCCTCGCCGTGGTCGGCGAGCACGACCACCATCGTGTCGTCGCGCAGGTCGCGCTCGTCGATTCGCGCGAGCAGCGAAGCGAGCACCTCGTCCATGCGCGCGATCTCGCCGTCGTAGAGCGCGCGCACCTTGTCCTTGTCCGTCTCGTCGTACTGATGTCGCATGTAGCTCTGCCGGCCCTCGAACATCTTGCGCATGCCGAGCAGGTTGCGCGTCTGCGGTCCGGTGACGGTGCCGTGGTAACCGGGGTCGAACATCGTGTCGTAGGGGGGCGGCGGGTCGTAGGGCAGGTGCACGTCGAAGCAGTGCACGAAGAGGTAGAAGCGCGAGTCCTTCTCCTCGTGGTCCTTGCGCGCAGCGTCGTCGAGGAAGGCGAGCGCACCCGGCAGCGTGTCCTCGAGCAGCTCGTGGCCCTCTTCCCAGCTGTCGAAGCCGCGCGCGAAACCGGAGGCCTTCGTCATCAGGCCGCCGCCGGTAAGGCCCGCCGTGCGGAAGCCTTGCGCCTTCAGCATCTCGGCCAAGGTCAGCCCCGTGTCGCGCGCGTCGCGCGCGACGGTGGCCGTCTTCGACTGGAAGAGCGCGTGGTGCGCCGCGAAGGTGTAGTTCGACGCGGACACCGCGTTCTCGAACACGAACGCGTGCTCGGCCCAGCGGTCGAGGCCGGGCGAGGTGCGCTTCGCGTAGCCGTAGAGGCCGAGATGATCCGCGCGCAAGGTATCGAGTGAGACGAGCACCAGGTTGCGCGGGACGGGCGGCGGCTCGTGGCAGCCGGTCGTGAGGATCGCGGCGAGAACGACTAGCGACGCGGCGAGCTTCTGCGGCATGGCGACCCGTGCGGGCGCGGAAACCTAGCGCGTCGCCGCCCTAGCCCGACGCGCGCGCGAACATGCCCGCCAGCACGCCGCCCGCCGTCGCGAAGGCGAGCGCCGCCCCGACCAGCGCGATCCAGCCGGCGCGGCGGTGCGGCACGCGCCCGGGCAGCTCGCGGGGCAGCGCCAGCGTGGGACCGAGGCGCGCGCGGAAGCGCCAGGCGCGAAAGCCCGCCAGCACGCCGCCGCCTAGCATCGCGGCCACGCAGGTCTCGTGGACGTAGAGCACCGTGCGATCGAGCGGGGTCCAGAGACTCCGGTCCTCGCGCCCGAGCACGACGAGCTTCACGAGGTAGGAGACGAGGAAGAGTCCGACGAGCGCGGCCGCCGTCAGCATGCGCCGGCGGTGCGTGCGCACGTCGCCGCGGCGCACGGCCCGCACCGCGAGCGACGCGAACACGAGGATCAGCCCGAGGTTCGCGAGTGCCGCGCACCAGAAGGCCAGCTTCGCGTCCATCTCCTACTGCCGGCGCAACCCGAGCACGTGCTCGGCGATCAGCTTGCGGTGGAGCTCGCTCGTGCCCTCGCCGAACTCGAGGGCCTTCGCCTCGAGCAGCAGGCGTCCGACCTCGTACTCCGCCGAGAGGCCGTAGCCGCCGTGGATCTGCACGGCGTCGAGCGCGTTCTGCGTCGCGGCTTCGCTCGCCATCAGCTTCGCGAGCGACGCCTCGAGGCTCGCTCGCGCGACGCCCGCGTCCTTCATGCGCCCGAGCCGGTAGACGACGCCGCGCGCGCCCTCGGTGCGGCAGACCATGTCGGCGATCTTCTGCTGGATCATCTGGAATTCGCCGATCTTCTGGCCGAAGGCCTCGCGCGTGTTCGCGTAGGCGACCGCGAGGTCGATGCAACGCTGCGCCTGACCGATGCAGCGCGCGGCCACCGAATAGCGTCCCATGTCGAGCGCGGAGCCGAGCACCGGAAATCCGCCGCCAGCCTCGCCGAGCAGCCCGTCGTCGGGCACGAAGACGTTCTCGAAGTGGACCTCGGCCAGGTTGTCGCGCTTGAGCGTCCGCATCGGGAATTCGCCGATCGCGATGCCTTCGCTCTTCGGGTCGACCAGGAAGGCCGTCACGCCGCGGTGCTTCTGCGCGAGGTCCTGCGACGCCATCACCAGGAAGAGTCCCGCGTGCGCGGCGTGCGAGATGAAGACCTTGGTGCCGTCGAGCCGCCAGCCGCCCGCCACGCGGCGCGCCGTGCTCTTCAAGTTGCCGAGGTCGGTGCCGCCGCCCGGCTCGGTGAGGCACGCCGACGAGAGGATCTCGCCGCGCGCCAGCGGCGGCAGCCAGCGCTCCTTCTGCGCGTCGCTGCCGTGTCGCAGGATCGAGCCGGCGACCAGCGAGTTGGTCACGGACACGACCGACGCCACCACCCAGTCGACCCGCGCCAGCTCCTCGCAAATGATCCCGTAGGTGACGACGTCGCTGAACGAGCCGCCGTAACGCTCGGGGATCATCGGCGCGATGTAGCCGAGCGGCACGAGCTTGCGGATCAGCTCGAGCGGGTAGCGCTCCTCGCGCTCGTGGCGCTCGACGTGCGGCGCGATCTCCTTCTCCGCGAACTCGCGCACCGCGCGCCGCACCAGGCGCTGATCGTCGGTGAGATCGAAGTCCGCGATGCGCTCGAGCGGGCTCTGCACGGGGCCTCCGGGCCGCGGGGCAGCATAGCCGCTCGACGCGCACGCGGGCCTTCCCTAGATTCCCGCGCCTTCCGGAGGCCGACGTGAAGAGAGCCAAGGCGCTGCCCCACCGAAATCGCAGCAAGAGCGCACGCTATCGCGCCAAGCTCAAGGCGAAGTTCAAGCGCGCGCGCCGCCGCGTCAGCTCGGGACACCGGGAGACGTACAGGTAAGCCGCGCGAAGCGCGGCGCACAGCGAGCCGCAGGCGAGCGGCGTCTCAGAAGACGAGACCCGGTGGGCTTGGCCTCGACGCTGGCTGGCGTCACTTGGAGCGGGCGCGCGCGAACGCCGGCCGCGCCAGGCTCGCCTCGAACCAACGCTTCACGTTCGGGTATGGAGAGAAGTCGAAGCGCGCGACAGCGAGCAGCCCGAGCACCGACGCGACGTTCAGGTCGGCGATGGTGAAGCCGCCGCGCAGCAGGAAGTCGCGTCCCGCCAGCGCGCCGTCGAGCACCTTCAGCGGCTTCGCGATCGCCTCGTGGCCCGCCTTCGCGATCTCCGGCTTCCGCTGATCTGGCGGCGCCATCACCGTGTGCAGGAAGATCTGCATCAGCGGCGGCTCGATCTCCGTCATCACCCAGATGCTCCACTGCACCGCGCGCGCGTCATCGTCCTGCGACTTCGGCTGGAGCGTGCCGGCGCCGTACTTGCGCGAGAGGTAGAGGTTGATCGCCATCGACTCGAAGAGCGTGAGCTCACCGTCGGCGAGCGCGGGAATGCGGCCGTTCGGGTTGATCTTCAGGTACTCGGGCTGCTTCGCGTCGCTGGTGAAGTTCGTCTTCACGTGCTCGTAGGGAACACCGATCTCTTCGAGCGCCCAGAGGCAGCGAAGCGCGCGTGACTGCGAGATGCCGTAGAGGCGGATCATGGGGGTCCTCCTGGAGGGGCCCCATCTTACTCAGAAGTCCCAGGAGATCCCGAGGAAGGGCGCGCCGGAGTCGGCGCGGCCGCCCGCGCGCGCGCCGAGCTGCGCGTCTGCGCCGAGATGGACGTCGAGCACGCGGTAGCTCGCGGTCAGGCTGAGCGAGTGGAGCAGGTGCCACGCCGCGCCACCCTCGATCTCCATCAGCGAGAGGTCGTCGGCGAGCGAGAAGCCGAGGCCTTCGCCGAAGAGCTCGAGCCTGCGCGTCGGCAGCGCGCTGGCGCGCACGGAGTGGAACGGCGAGAAGGGAGTCGGCAACGCGTCCGGCGCGAACTCGCTCACGTGCCGCTCGGTCCGCAGCACCAACTCGCCGGTGTCGGCCGCGACGCCGCCCGCGGCGAGCAGGGCGCCGAAGAGAGCGAGGGCTGCGAAGGCGATTCGCATTGCGGCTCCGAAGAGAGCCCTCCCAGACTTCTCTTCGGCAGCGGGGCCCCGGGCCGTGTGACCGAGGTCACAGCCCGATCTCGTCTCCTTCCGGCTCGCTGCGCGCGCCCGCGCTCGCGTATTCCGCCAGGAACTCCGCGCGCCAGCTCTCGAATCGTCGCTCGAGGATCGCCGTGCGCGCGTCGCCGACGAGCCGCTCGTAGAAACGGACGTTGTGCACGGAGGCCAGGATCGCGGAGAGGATCTCGTTGGCCTGGAAGAGATGGTGGAGGTACGCGCGCGTGAAGCCGCCCGTGCAGGCGGCGCAGTCGCACGACGGGTCGATCGGGTAGGCGTCGCGGCGATAGCGCCGGTTGGAGAGGCGGATGCGGCCGCGGCGCGTGAAGACGCTCGCGCTGCGCGCATAACGGGTCGGGATCACGCAGTCGAACAGGTCCATGCCGAAGCCGATCGCGGCGAGCACGTCCTCCGGAAGCCCGACGCCCATCAGATAGCGGGGCTTGTGCTCGGGCAAGAGCGGCGCGGTGTGCGCAGTGATGCGACACAGCTCGGCGTGCCCCTCGCCGACCGACACGCCGCCGATCGCGTAGCCCGGCAGATCCATGCCGACGAGCGCCGCCGCGCAGCGCTCGCGCAGGTGGAGATAGGTGCTGCCCTGCACGATCCCGAAGAGCGCCTGATCACGCGGGCGCGCGTGCGCGCCGAGACAGCGCGAGGTCCACGCGAGCGTGCGGCGCACGCCGGTCGCGGCGAGCCGCTCGTCGGCGGGCCACGGCGTGCACTCGTCGAACGCCATGATGATGTCGGCGCCGAGCGCGTTCTGGATCGCGATCGAGCGCTCGGGCGTCAGATCGACCTCCGTGCCGTCGAGCTCGTTCTTGAAGCGCACGCCGCGGTCGCTGATCTCCTTGTGCGGGAGCGAGAACACCTGGAAGCCGCCGCTGTCGGTCAGGATCGGGCCGTCCCAGCGCATGAAGGCGTGGAGCCCGCCGAGCTTCGCGACGAGCGCTTCACCCGGGCGCAGCGCGAGGTGATAGGTGTTCGCGAGCACGATCTCCGCGCCCGTCGCCGCGACCTGGTCGGGCGTCATCGCCTTGATCGCGCCGTGCGTCCCGACCGGCATGAAGGCCGGCGTGCGGAAAGCGCCGTGCGGCGTCGTGAAGCGCCCCGCGCGCGCGGCGCCGTCGCGACCTTCGAGCGCGAAGGTGAACGGGGCTTCGCTCATCGAGCCATCCTCGCTTCCGGCCTTCGCGAACCGGGTCGCTCCTCTGAACTTCGCTCGCCTGGTCCGTGCGATCTCCGCTCGGCTTCGCCTCGCTGCGCGCCAGACGGCTTCCCGTTCGCTGCGCGCATCGCTCGCGATGCTAGCCTGCGCCGCGTGCCGCGCAGCGCGACGCTCTACACGCCCGAGGAGGTGCTCGAGCGCTTCCATGCGGGTCCGACGAGCGGCGTCTTCACCGACGGCTCCTGCGAGGGGAATCCCGGCCCGGGCGGCTGGGGCGCCGTGTGGGTCGACGACGATCGCATCGTCGCCGAGCGCGACGGTCACGACCCCGCCACGACCAACAACCGCATGGAGCTGACGGCGCTGATCGCGGGCTACGAGATGCTGCCCGTCGACGCCGAGACCACGATCTACTCCGACAGCAACCTGTGCGTGCAGACCGTGAACGAGTGGGCGCCGCAGTGGGAGCAGCGCGGCTGGAAGCGCAAGACCGGCGTGATCGCGAATCTGCCGCTGGTGCAGCGCCTGTACGCGCTGGCGCGCCAACACCCGAAGGTGCAGCTCCGCTGGATCCGCGCGCACGATGGATCGCGCTGGAACGAGTACGCGGACGCGCTCGCTAGCCGCTACATGCTGCGTTGAGACCGAGCGGCTACTGGACGCCTCCTGCCGCCTCGAGCCGCTCCGCCTCGCGCAGCTGCGCCGCGGCCTCGTCGCCGTGTCCGGTCTGCTTGAGCACCGCGGCGAGATTGCGGTGACCCGGCGCGTAGCCCGGGCTGTTCGCGACGGCCGTGCGCAGCTCCTCGATCGCCTCCTGCGTGCGTCCCTCCTGGAGGAGCACGCCGGCCAGGTTGTTGCGCGCGTCGGGATAGCCGGGCTGGATGCGAAGCGCCTCGCGCAGGTGCTCGCGCGCTTCGCCGTAGCGCTGCAGCGAGACGAGCTCCATCGCGAGATTGTTGTGCGCGAGGAAGTTGTCGTGTGTCACGGCGAGCGCGTGCTGGTAGAGCGTGACGTCGTCGCGCCAGACGGCGAGCTGCATGCGCGTCAGCACGGTGCACGCGACGACCGCCGCGACGGCGAGCGGCGCGCGCGCGCGGCGTGCGAACGCAGAGGCGCCGAGGAGATCGTATGCGCCGAAGACCGCCGCGAGGAAGAGCCCGACGAGCGGGAGGTAGGTGTAGCGGTCGGCCATCGCCTGGAGGCCCACCTGCACGACGCCGCTCACGGGCGCCAAGGTCGCCAGGTACCAGAGCCAACCGACGATCCAGACCGGCTGCGTCCTGCGCACACGCAGCGCGAGAGCGGTCGTCGCGAGCAGCAGCAGCGCGGCGCCCGCGACCTTCCAGAGCGCGATGACGCTCGGGTAGGGATAGAAGATCGCGAGCCCCTGCGGCCAGAGCGCCTTTCCGATGTAGGCGACACTCGCGAGCAGCGCCTGCGCGACGCGCACGCCGAGCGGCAGCTCCGCCGAGCTCGACACCGCGCCGGCCTGATGCTGCGTCACGATCGCGAGCGCTCCGACGAGGAGCGACATCACGAGCAGCGGCACCTTCTCGGCGACGAGCTGGGAGGCGCGCTCGCGCGAGGCGCGCCCGAGCGGCCACACGTCGAGCAGCAGCAGCACCAGCGGGAAGGTCACGACGGTCGCCTTCGAGGCGAGCCCGCAGGCGAAGGCCAGCGCCACCGCTGCAAAACGCGCGCGGCCGGGGCGCTCGGCGTAGCGCGCGTAGGCGCAGAGGCCGAGCATGAAGAAGAGGCCCGAGAGCGTGTCCTTGCGCTCGGACACCCACGCCACCGACTCGACGTGCAGCGGGTGGACCGCGAAGAGCAGGGCCACCAGCGCGCTGCGCCAAGGCGCGCCCGTCATGCGGGCGAGCGCTAGCAGCAGCACGAGGGCGGCGGCGGCGTGCAGGGCGACATTGATCGCGTGGTGCCAGCCGGGCTGGAGCCCCACCAGGGTCACGTCCATCATGTAGGAGAGCCACGTGAGCGGGTGCCAGTTGCCGCCGATGCGCGCGCCGAGCGCCCACACGACACCGCCGAGAGTCAGCCCCTGCTGCACCACCTCGTTGCCCGTCACGTGCAGCGGGTCGTCGTAGTGCAGGAATCCGTGCCCGCCGACAGGCCAGTAGGCCAGCGCCGTGACGGCCAGGACGAGCAGTGCGGCGGCGCGCAGCGAAGTCGTCAGCCCGCGGACTCCTCGGCGGCGCGCTCGGCCTCGGCGTCGAAGCGCTCCCAGAACAGACACGTGTCGACACTGCGGCGCGGCGGACGTCCATAGCGGCCGCGCGGCCAGCCGATCGGCAGCATCGCGCAGCTCGGGCGCTCGGGCGGAAGTCCCAGCGCTTCGTCGATCTCGCGGCCGAAGGCCACGTGCAAGGTGGTGAGCGAAGCGCCGAGACCGACCGCGCGACACGCGAGCAGCACGTTCTGGATGGCCGGGAAGAGCGCCTGGGTCTGCGGCTCGCCGCGGCGCATCCAGCCCGCGACGAAGAGCAGCACGGGCGCCTCGTGGAGGTGATCGGCGAGGTAGAGCGCGGCGCGCACGTTGCGCTTCTTCGCGGCGGGAAAGCCGGGGTCGTCGAGGCGCGCGATCCCCGGCCCCTGGTACTCGAGGAAGGCGCGCCGGTAGCGCTCCGCGACGAAGGCGCGGCGCGCCGCGTCGGTCACCGCGACGAAGGTCCACGGCTGCCGATTCCCGCCCGACGGCGCGAACGTGCCCGCCTCGCAGACCTTGCGAATCAGCGCAGTCGGCACCGGGTCGGGCGCCAGGCGTCGGATCGCGCGTGCCGTCCGAATGCCTTCGAGCAGCGGCACGTCTTCGCCGAGGCGCGAGATCTCCGTCTCGTCCATCGTCTCTCCCGGCCGCTTCATGCGGGCAGCCGGGTCCCTCCGAGCGCGAGGATGGCGGCGAAGGCCTTCGCATCGAGCGGCATGACGGAGAGGCGCGCGCGCTTGACCAGCGGGATCGCGGCGAGCGCGCGCTGCTGCTTGATCTCCGCGAGCGACACGGGGCGCGCAAGCGGCTTCACCAGCGCCAGCTCGACCGCCAGCCACTTCGGGTCGTCGGCCTTCGGATCGGGGAACGACTCGCGCACGACCTTCGCGACGCCGACCACCGCCTTCTCGTCTCCCGAGTGGTAGAAGAGCGCGAGGTCGCCGCGCGCCATGCCAGCCAGATGGCTGCGCGCCTCCGGGTTGCGGACGCCGTCCCAGACGGTGCGGCCGTCGCGCACGAGGTCGTCCCACGAATAGCTGCCCGGCTCGGACTTCACGAGCCAGTGTCCACGCGACACTTCAGTGCATCTCCCTCGGCGTCTGCGTGGCCATCACCTCGCGGGCGGCGAAGCCGACGAGCGCGCGCGGCGCGAGCCGCATCGCGGCGTTGCCGCGCAGCCAGTTCCACCAGCCCGACACCACCGAAGGTTGGCGACCGAGCGAGCGCAGCGCGACCTCGACCACGTTCTCGGGCTTCTCGCCCGGGTGCACCAGCTCGCCCGCGACCTCCTGGAACTCGGTCTCGACCGGCCCCGGCTCGACCACGATCACGTCGATCCCCTGCGCGCGCAGCTCGACGAAGAGCGCCTCGCCGAAGAAGCGGTCGAAGGCCTTCGTGGCGGCGTAGAGGCCGTGGAGCGGCAGCGGCTGCATGCCCGCCACCGAGCCCGTGACGATCACCGCGCCGCGGCCGCGCTCGAGCATGCCGGGCAGGAGGAGGTGCGTGAGCACGGCCGGCGCGAGGCAGTTCAGCAGCACCTGCTGCTCGACGCGCTCGAGCGTCAGCTTGTCGAAGCGGCCCGCGCCGCCGAGCCCCGCGTTGTTGACGAGCACGCCGATCGGGAGATCCGACACCGCCGCGGCGAGCCGGCGCGCACCGTCGGGGCGCGAGAGATCTTCCGCGACGACGCGAGTCTTGACGCCGTAGCAGGCCTCGAGATCGCCCGCGAGCGCTTCGAGGCGCTCGCCGCGGCGCGCGGTCAGCACGCACGAGAGACCTCGACTCGCGAGCGCGCGCGCGAAAGCGTCGCCGATGCCGGCCGACGCGCCGGTCACGAGCGCCCACTCGCCGTAGCGCTCACGCAGCGACACCGGCTGCGCGCTGAACAGCGGCTCCGCGCGCCAGAGAGCGCGCGCGAGCAGTCCGAACGCGGTGAAGGCGGCGGCCGCGACGAAGAGCGACGACCAGCCGCCGCGATACAAGAGCGGCCAGATCGCCATGCCGATCGCGACCTGCGCGGCGTAGAGGGCGGCCCACGGATGCATCCACGGCCGCATGCGCAGGAAGCCGTATGCGCCGGCCGCATAGATCGCCCAGTGCAGCGGCTCCGTCAGCTTCGCGAGATAGCCGTGGAGCAGGATGCCGAACCAGGCCTCCTGGTCCTGCGCGACCGGCTTCACGAAGAAGTCCCAGGGCACGTAGATCACGGCCATGAAGAAGCAGAAGACCATCAGCGCGTTCATCCACGCCGGTCGGCCCCCGAAGACGAGACGCAGCCACTCACCCATGGTCGTCCTCCTCGCGCGCTCGCCCGCCATGGTGCCCTCTTCGCGGGCGCGGCGTCACTCCTTCTCCGCCTCGCCCCGCATCGGCACGAAGCGGACGCCGAAGAGCACCTCGCGCGAGATCCCGGCCGGCGTCTTCCGGAGCCGCACGAGCTGCTGCTCGAAGCGCCCGACCGGGACCACGAGCCGCCCCCCGACCGCGAGCTGCTCGATCAGCTCGGGCGGCACCTCGAGCGGCGCGGCCGTCACGATGATCGCGTCGTAGGGCGCGTGCTCGGGCCAGCCGCGCCAGCCATCACCCTGGCGCACCTCGACGTTCGCGTAGCCGAGCCGGGCGAGGTCCTTGCGCGCGCGCGCGGCGAGCGCCGGAACGATCTCGATGCTGTAGACCTGCCGGCAGAGCTCCGCGAGCACGGCCGCCTGGTAGCCCGAGCCCGTGCCGACCTCGAGCACGCGCTCGTCGCCCTTCAATTCGAGCGCCTCGGTCATCGCCGCGACGACGTAGGGCTGCGAGATCGTCTGACCCTCGCCGATCGGGAGCGGGCGGTCCTCGTAGGCGTGATCGCGCTCGGACTCCGGCACGAGTTCGTGTCGGGGCACCTCGCGCATCGCCGCGAGCACGCGCGGGTCGCGGACACCGCGCGCCTCGACCTGATCGCGCACCATGCGGAGCCGCGCCTCGACGGTCGGATCGACGGCGCCGCCGTCCTCGAGGTCCGACGCGCTCACGCGGCACCCGAGCCCGAGCAGCGCCGCCGCCAGCCGCAGGCCGCGCCGCACCGCCTCACGCCTCGATCGCCAGCTGCCGCATGCACCACGTGACGGTCAGGCCGCCGTCACCATGTTCGCGCGCGGCCAGCCCCGCCGCGAGCGCGTCGAGCTCCGACTCGCTCGCCCGCTCGCGGATCTCCGGCCGACCGCGGAACTCCGCGAGGTTCGGCGCGAACATCTCCGCCGCGCTCGCGGCGGGAAGCGTCAGCTCTCGCAGCTCGGCGTGCGCGCGCGGCGTGGAGCGCGTGGCCGCGTCGAGGCGCGGCCCGATCTCGAGGTCCTGGCCGCGAGCGCGGAGCATGTGGCGCACCAGCTCCAGATAGCGCACGAAGACGGGATCCTCGCTGCCGATCCACTCGACCTCGTCGAGGAGCAGGCGCCCGCCCGGACGCAGCTCGCCGCGCCAGCGCTCGAGCGCGCGCTCGGGCTCCGGCAGATGCGAGAGGAGGAGCCGCGCGTGGATCAGATCGGCCGGGCCGCCGGGGAAGGGCAGGCGCGTCACGTCGTGGACGGCGAACACGGCGCCCGGCCCGAACTCCGCGGCCGCCAGTCGCACGTACGCCTCCGACGCGTCGAGTCCGACGAGCTCGCGCGGCGCGCACAGCTCGCGCAGCAGCCGCGTGGTGTAGCCGGGTCCGCAGCCGAGGTCGAGCGCGCGCGCACAGCCGCGCGGTGCGGCGCGCGCGAGGAAGGCGCGCGAAAGTGGCTCGAAGTTCCGGGCCACACGCGCGAGCCGGTCCGCCGCGCGGCGCGAGTCTCCGAAGCTGTAGTTCGTCGAGCTAGCGCCCCTTCGTGAGTCGCCCGAAGTCGATGATGCTGGGGTGCTCGTTCGCGATCCGCAGCAATCACGTCCGACCGCGAGAAGAGGGGGAATCGAGAGAGACCCCTTTGCGACGCACCCAGCCTACTCCGTCGAGGATGGGGGAATCAACGAGGCCGAGCGCGCCCCTCCGGAATTTCGTCTCTCGATTCCTGAGGAGGTAGTACGGACGAGCCGGTGTCAGCGGTTTCGTCGCGTCGCCTCGCGGTGTGCGTCGATCACGTCGGGGGGCGCCTGCACCAGCTCGATCAGCACCCCCTCACCGCTAACGGGGCTCGCCGCGTCTCCTTTCGGATGGATGAAGCAGATGTCGTGGCCGGCCGCGCCGTTGCGGATCCCGCCCGGCGTGAAGCGAACGCCCCGCGACGAGAGCCAGGACACCGCGGCCGGTAGGTCGTCGACCCACAGTCCGACGTGGTTCAGCGCCGGGTCGTGGACGCGCGGCCGCCTCTCCGGGTCGATCGGCTGCATCAGGTCGACCTCCACCCGGAAGGCCCCCGCGCCGGCGGCGGCGATGTCCTCGTCCACGTTCTCGGACTCGCTGCGGAAGCGGCCCTCGACCCGCAGGCCGAGCAGATCGACCCACAGGCGCCGCAGCGCCGACTTGTCCGGCGCGCCGACGGCGATCTGCTGCACGCCGAGGATCGAGAAGGGTCGGTCCGACATCACTACCTGCCTTTCGTCTGGAAGGTCCGCGCGAGCAGATAGCGCTCGGCGCTGCCCTTGCGGGTCGCCTCCGGGCGAAGCGTCCGCGCCTCGCGGAAGGATTGGCCGAGGCGACGCCCGATCGCGTCGGCCTCTGGGCTGTCGAGCAGCTTGCAGAGCAGGTCGCCGCCCGGGCGAAGGAGGGTCGGGAGCGCGGCAACCACCGCCTCGAGCAGCGACGCCTCGCGCGCCCGGTCGACGTCGCGAAGGCCGGTCAGCTTCGGCGCGGCGTCGCAGAGCAGGACGTCCGCCGGACCGCCTAGCGTGTCGAGAATGGCTTGCAGCACGCCGGGTTCACCGAAATCGCCCTGGATCGCGAACACGTTCTCGATTCCGAGCGGATCGATCGCGACGAGGTCCACGCCGACCACGCGGCCGCTCGCGCCGACCCGCTCCGCTGCGACCTGGAGCCAGCCGCCCGGCCAGGCACCGAGGTCGACGACGCGCGCGCCGGGCGCGAGCAACGAGTGGCGGTCGTCGATCTCGGCGAGCTTGTATGCGGCGCGCGACCGGTAGCCCTCGCGCTTCGCGCGCTGGTGGAAGGCGTCCTTGCGGCGGTAGCCCGACAAGCGGGCGCCGCGCCGGGCCTAGGCCCGGACCTTGACGGACGGCCGCACCTGGAGGAGCGCGTCCGGATGACCCGGCACGCCGCCCCGCACGAAGAGCAGACCCTTCTCGGCGTCGACCCGCACTACCTCGATGTTGAGCCCCGTGACCCGCTCGTTGCCCATGCGCCCGGCCATGCGCAGACCCTTGATCACGTGGCCCGGGAAGGAGCCGGGACCGATCGAGCCGCCGTGGCGGTAGTTCTCGTGCGCACCGTGCGCCTCGCCCTTGCTCGGGAAGTGATGGCGCTTGACCACACCCGCCGTGCCGCGGCCCTTCGAGGTGCCGATCACGTCGACGCGCTGGCCCGGCTTGAAGATGTCGCAGCGGATCTCCTGCCCGACCTCGTAGCTCTCGAGCTCCTGCGGGGTAACGCGGGTCTCGCGCAGATAGCGGGGCGTCGCGACGTTGGCCTTGGCCGCGTGCCCCATCTCGGCCTTCGACGCGACCTTGCGGCGCTTCTCGCCGTAGCCGAGCTGGAGGGCGTCGTAGCCCTCGCGCGCACTCGTCTTCTTCTGGACCACCCGGTTCGGCGCTGCCTCGAGCACCGTCACCTCGACGCACTCGCCGCCCTCGCCGTAGAGCTGGGTCATGCCGACCTTGCGGCAGAGGAAGTGGATCGACACGGCTGCACTCCCGGAGGTGGGGCCGGCCCGGATGGGGGCCGCAGAAGGGCGCGCATTGTAGGAGGGGCCGGCTCGGGCCGCTAGCGCAGCGCGGTCTGCCCGCGCTCGCGCAGCAGCAGGCCCGTCGTCGACACGCGGATCTCGAGCGTCGTCGGGCGGTCGGCTGCGACGAACGTGCCCGAGCCGTAGCTCGCGTCGACGAGCGGTGCGAGGAACTCGTGCTCGCGCCGCAGGGCGAAGGCGTCGAGCGAGGCGGCGTCGGCGAGCGGGTAGACGCTCCTCGGCGCGCGTCGCTCGTCCTCGATGTCGACGTAGCGGCCGCCGATCCGGTCGAGCGCATAGTGCGTGTGGAGACCGAGCAGGTTGACCCACGGGTGCCACTTGAGGACGCGCGCGTCGACGTAGAGCTCGTCCCCCGCGATCTCGAAGCTCCGCATCTGCCCGTCGGGCAACGTCACGCGAGCGACGAATCGTTGGTGCGCCACCGGTCGGATCTCCACCACCGCGGCCACCTCCTCGCGTGTCAGCGCGTGGTAGCCCTGGATCGACAGCGCGAGCGTGCCACACAAGGCTGCGACGGCGAGGAGCGCCAACGCGAGGAGTCCGCCCGTCGCGGCGAGGAAGGGCCGGCCGCGCGCCGCGCGTACGCCGACGACGAGGAAGAAGACGCCGGCCACTGCGAAGATCGCAGCCGCGATGCGAGGGTCGAGCATTTCTCGAGCTCCTATCGCATTCCGGCCCCGTCGCGCCGGTAGACTGCCCGTCTCATCGGACTCCCCGGGGAGGAACTCGAGCCATGCATACCACTTCGCGACGCGCGGCACTCGCAGGACTCGGGGTCGCGGCGTTGCTCGCGGTCGCGGCGGGCGTGCACGCGCACGACGGGCCCGCGCCCGCGATCGACGCTCTCCTCGGCGGCTCGCGCGTGTCGATCCCGCTCGCCGAGCTCGCGGCCCGCGTCCCGCTCGCCGACGGCCAGGACTTCCGCGTGGAAGAGCTCGGCCGCAGCGAGTCCACGAGCCATCACGTCGCGGCGATCCGCACCGCGGAGCCGCTCCACCGCCACGACCAGCACGATCTCCTGGTCGTGCTCGTGCGCGGACACGGCACGCAGCGAATCGGCGACGAGACGCGCCCGGTCGGCGAGGGATCGGTGATCTTCGTGCCGCGCGGAGTTCCGCACGCCTTCACCAACGCGGGCCCCGAGCCGGCGGTCGCGTACGTGGTGTACGCGCCGCCCTTCGACGGCAAGGACCGCGTACAAGTCGCCGGAGGCGACGCGCAGCGAGGCAAGCCGTCCAGCGCGCAGCGAGGCGAAGCCGAGCGGAGATCGAACGAGATTGCCGAGCGGAGTCGATGAGGTGAAGGCCGTCTTCTTCGAGCGGCACGGCGGTCCGGAGGTGCTGCGCTATGGCGACTTCCCGGATCCGACACCCGGGCCGGGCGAGGTGCGCGTGCGTGTGCGCGCGTGCTCGCTCAACTATCTCGACGTCTTCAGCCGTCGCGGCATGCCGGGCATCCGCATCGAGCTCCCGAGCATCACGGGCGGCGACTGCGCGGGCGAGGTCGACGCGACCGGTCCCGGTGTCACGGACTGGAAGCCCGGACAGCGCGTGCTCGTCGATCCGGCGTTCGTCGACCGCGCGGCCGGTCGCATCCGCATGCTCGGCGAGAACTGCCGCGGCGCCTTCGCGGAGCTCTGCGTCGTCCACCACACACAGCTGATCGCGCTCCCCGACGACGTCCGCGACGAGAACGCCACCTGCCTGCCCGTCGCGTACGGCACGTCGCACCGCATGCTCCACACGCGTGGCGAGCTGCGCGCGGGCGAGACGATCCTGATCCTCGGCGCGAGCGGCGGCGTCGGCACGAGCTCCTTGCTGCTCGCGAAGCTGTGCGGCGCGTATGTGATCGCCGCGGCCGGCAGCGCCGAGAAGTGCGCGCGTCTGCGCGAGCTCGGCGCCGACGAGACGATCGACTACTCGACGACCGACGTCGCCGCGTACGTTCGTGAGCGGACGGGCGGCATGCTGCGCGGCGGCGGCTACGACGTGGTCGTGAACTTCACGGGCGGCGACACCTTCGCGCCCTCGCTGCGCTGCCTGAAGATGGGCGGGCGCCTCCTCACCTGCGGCGCCACCGCAGGCTTCGAGGCGAAGACCGACCTCCGCTACGTCTGGACCGGCGAGCTCGACGTGCGTGGCTCGAACGGCTGGCGACGCGACGATCTGCTCGCGCTGATCGAGCTCCTGCGGACCGGCGCGCTGCGCCCCGTGATCGACCGCGTGCTGCCGCTCGAGCGCGGCATCGAGGCGTGCCGGCTGCTCGAGGAGCGCCGCTTCTTCGGGAAGATCGTCGTAAGGCCGTAGGCGGGCGGGTGTAGCGGGTGTGGCTCGGTCGTCGGCGCGCGCGCCGCTAGTCGGTACCTTCGGCGACTCACCTCGCACCCCCCGCCGCGCGGACGGGTGCGGGGTCTTCGTGTGTCCGGAATGACTCGAGCACCCGCGCGCAGGATCGAAGCGGCCGAGGACTTCACCTCGCTCGCGGAGTCGCTCGCCCGCCGCGCGCAGACCACGCGCGTGACGGGGCTGCGGGGCGCGGCGCGCGCGGCACTCGTCGCGGAGCTCGCGCGCGCGCACGGTGCGCGACCGCTACTCGTGGTGGTGCCGACCGCGAAGGACTGCGACGCCTTCCTCGAGGATCTCCGCGCCGCGCTCGGCGAGCGCGCGGGTGAAGGCCGGCTGCGCGCCTTCCCGCGCTACGACACGCAGCCCTACGAGCGCTTCTCGCCGCAGCCCTTCCTCGTCGCGCAGCGGATGGACGTGCTGTACCGCTGGCTCGCGAGCCCCGCGCCGGCGCCGGACGCGGGCAATGGCTCTTCCGCGCGCGGAGAGCCCGCGCCGATCGTCGTCGCGCCCTGGACCGCGCTCGCGCCACGCGTCCCGACGCGCGAGTTCGTGCGCAGCAAGTCGGTGCACCTCGAGGTCGGCCGCATCGTCGACCGCGACGCGCTCGTCGCGACGCTCGTGGCAGCCGGCTACGCGCGCATGCCGCTCGTCGAGGAGCGCGGCGAGCTCGCGGTGCGGGGCGGCATCCTCGACCTCTTCCCGCCGCAGCGCGCGCTGCCGGTGCGGATCGAGCTGCTCGGCGACGAGGTCGAGTCGATCCGCGAGTTCGACCCGGCGAGCCAGCGCTCGCAAGCGTCGCTGCCCTACGTGGTCGCGCCGCCGCCGCGCGAGCTGCTGGTCGAGCGCGCGCTGCTCGTCGAGCGCCAGGCCTCGCTGCGCGAGCTCGCCGCCGATCGGGGCCTCGCCGCGCGCGACGTCGACGCGCTCGTCGACACCTTGTTGCGTGGCAGCGTACCGCCCGGTGGCGAGGCGCTCGCCCCGCTGCTGCTGCGCGGCATGGAGACGGTCTTCGACTTCCTGCCCGACGACACGCGGGTCGTCGTGGACGACCTCGGCGCCGGACGCGCGCGCGTGCTGCGCTACGCCGACGAGGCGCTCTCGAACTACGAGCTCGCGCGCGAGAGCGGGCGTCTCGTGGCGACGCCGGACGAACTCGCGCTCTCGCCCGAGTCGCTCGAGCGGGCGCTGCTCGCGCGGCACCCCTTGCTGCTCGAGCGGCTCGACGCCCTGCAGGGCGACGGGATCGAGAGCGTGAAGGTCCCGTGCGAATCCCAGGAGGATCTACGCCGGCACCTCACGAAGGCGCGCGCGGGCGAGCAGGCGCTCGCGCCGCTGGCCGCGCAGATCGCCGCGTGGCGCGAGGCGCGCTACCGCGTCGTGCTGGCGACGCCCTCGCTCTCGCACGCCGAGCGGCTGCGCGCGCTGCTGGCCGAGTACCGGATCGAGTCGCGCGCCACGGCCGACCCGCGCGCGGCGTGGCGCTGGTCGTCGCCGGGGCGTGTCGAGGTGCGCGCGACGCCGCTCTCCGAGGGCTTCGTGCTGCCGCAGGCGCGGCTCGCGGTCGTCACCGAGGAGGAGATCTTCGGGCCGCGCGAGAAGACGCGGCGGCGCACGCAGACCTGGCCGGCCGGCGCCGCGATCGACGCGCTCGCGCAGCTCTCGCCGGGCGACTACCTGGTGCACGCCGAGCACGGCATCGGCATCTACCGCGGGCTCGTCGATCTGAACCTCCGCGGCGTCGCGGGCGAGTTCCTGCGCATCGAGTACGCCGAGGAGGCGCGCCTCTTCGTTCCCGTGCACCGCCTCAACCTGGTGTCGCGCTATGCGGGCTCGGATGGTCACGTGCCGCGCATCGACAAGCTCGGCGGCGTCACCTGGGAGAAGGCGCGCCGCGGCGTGCGCCGGGCGCTGCGCGACATGGCGAAGGAACTCCTGGCCGTGCACGCGGCGCGCGAGGTCGCGCAGGGCTTCGCGTTCTCGCCGCGCGACCGCCTGTTCGAGGAGTTCGAGGCGACCTTCCCGTACGAGGAGACGCCCGACCAGCTCGCCGCGATCGAGGACGTGCTCGCCGACATGCAGCGCGAGAAGCCGATGGACCGCATCGTCTGCGGCGACGTCGGCTACGGCAAGACCGAGGTCGCCGTGCGCGCCGCCTTCCGCGCCGCGATGGACGGGAAGCAGGTCGCCGTGCTCGTGCCGACCACCATCCTGTGTCAGCAGCACGAGGAGACCTTCCGCAAGCGCTTCGAGGGACAGCCCGTGCGGATCGGCGCGCTCTCGCGCTTCCAGACCCAGGCCGAGTCGCGCAAGGTGCTGGAGGCGCTGGCGGACGGCTCGCTCGACGTCGTGATCGGCACGCATCGCCTGCTCCAGAAGAACGTGCGCTTCCGCGACCTCGGGCTGCTGGTCGTGGACGAGGAGCACCGCTTCGGGGTCGCGCACAAGGAGCGCATCAAGCAGTGGAAGAAGACGGTCGACGTGCTGACGCTCACCGCGACGCCAATCCCGCGCACGCTCCAGCAGGCCTTCGCGGGACTTCGCGACCTCTCGGTGATCGACACGCCGCCGGCCGACCGGCTCGCGATCCGCACGCAGGTCTGCCGCTACTCGGATCCGATCGTGCGCGAGGCGATCCTGCGCGAGATGCGGCGCGGCGGTCAGGTCTTCTACGTGCACAACCGCGTGCAGACGATCCCGTCCGCGCAGGAGACGCTCGCGAAGGTCGTGCCCGAGGCGAAGTTGATCGTGGCGCACGGACAGATGCCCGAGCGCGAGCTCGAGGCACGCATGCTGCGCTTCATGCACGGCGAGGCGGACGTGCTGCTGTGCACCACGATCATCGAGAGTGGTCTCGACAACCCGCGCGCCAACACCATCCTGATTCAGCGGGCCGACGCCCTCGGGCTTGCGCAGCTCTATCAACTGCGCGGACGCGTCGGGCGCAGCAACCACCGCGCCTACGCGTATCTGCTCGTGCCGTCGCCGGACAACCTCTCGCCCGACGCGCGCAAGCGGCTCGAGGCGATCCAGGATCTCTCCGAGCTCGGCTCCGGCTTCCGGCTCGCGAATCTCGACCTCGAGATCCGCGGTGCGGGCAACCTGCTCGGCGCCGAGCAGTCCGGCAATCTCGCGGCGGTCGGGTACGACACCTACATGGAGATGCTCGAGCAGACGATCGACGAGCTGCGCGGCGTCGCGCGCGACGAGGAGGTCGATCCGGAGATCCGGCTGCCGGTGCCGGCGCGCCTGCCGGAATCCTACGTGGATTCCGTCGCGCAGCGCCTGGTCCTCTACAAGCGCCTGTCCGCCTGCCGCGACGACGCGGAGGTCGACCGCATCCGCGACGAGATCCTCGATCGCTACGGCCCGCTCCCGCCCGAGGCGGAGAGCCTCCTGCAGGTGATCCGACTGAAGATCCAGGCGCGACGGCTCGGCGTCGCGTGCATCGATCTCGCGAACGGCGAGTTCGTGCTGACGGCCGCGCCGCAGACGAAGGTCGACCCCGAGCGGCTCTTGCGCCTCATGACCCAGGCGGGCAGCGGCATGCGCGTCACGCCGGGTCACCAGATCCTCGCGCCCGCGCCCGGCGCGGCCGACGCGCCGCGGCTCTTCGACTCCGCGCGCGCGCTGCTGGCGCAGCTCGGGGCCTGACCCGAAACCGTGTCGGACTCCGGAATCCCCCTCGCAGACGCCGTGCGCGTGTGGGCGCGTGTCGCGCTCCAGAGCTTCGGCGGACCGGCCGGCCAGATCGCCGTGATGCACCGGATCCTCGTCGAGGAGAAGCGCTGGATCGGCGAGGAGCGCTTCCTGCACGCGCTCTCGTACTGCATGCTGCTGCCCGGGCCCGAGGCGCAGCAGCTCGCGATCTACATCGGCTGGCTGCTGCACCGCACCGCGGGCGGGCTGGTGGCGGGCGGGCTCTTCGTGCTGCCGGGCTTCGTCGCGATCCTCGCGCTCTCGCTCTGCTACGTCGCGTGGGGACACCTTCCCGTCGTCGCCGGACTCTTCTTCGGGATCAAGCCCGCCGTGCTCGCGCTCGTGGTCGAGGCGCTGCTGCGGATCGCGCGACGCGCGGGAGGCGGCGCGGCGAAGTGGGCGATCGCCGGCGCGGCCTTTGCCGCGCTCTTCTTCCTCGCGGTGCCCTTTCCGTGGATCGTGCTCGGCGCCGCGCTGGCCGGCGTGGTCGGCGCGCGCCTCGCGCCGCAGGCCTTCCGCGGACCCGCGCCGTCGGTGCAGGGCGGCGTGGTTCCCGTCGCCGACGCGCTGCTCGAGAACCGGGCGCTGCCACACACGCTCCCGTCTGCGCGCCGATCGCTCCGCGTCGCGATCGTGTGTGGCGCGCTGTGGCTGGCGCCGGTCGCGGCGCTGGCGCTCGCGCGCGGCCCGCACGACATCTTCACGCAGATCGCCTTCTTCTTCTCGAAGCTCGCCGTCATCAGCTTCGGCGGCGCCTACGCGGCGCTCGCCTACCTGGCGCAGCAGGCGGTCTCGGTCCGGGGCTGGCTCACGCCGCGCGAGATGCTCGACGGACTCGGCATGGCCGAGACGACGCCCGGCCCGCTGATCCAGGTCGTGCAGTTCGTCGGCTTCCTCGGCGCGTATCGCAGCGCGGGATCCCTGCCGCCGTGGCTGGCGGGCACGCTGGCCGCCGTGCTGACGACCTGGGTCACCTACGTGCCCTGCTTCCTGTGGATCTTCGCGGGCGCGCCGTACGTCGAGCGGCTGCGCCAGAACCGCTGGCTCCGCGCCGCACTCGCCGGCATCACCGCGGCGGTGGTCGGCGTGATCCTCAACCTGACCATCTGGTTCTCGCTCCACACGCTCTTCGCACACGTGGAGCCGCGATCCATCGGACCGCTCGCCCTGGAGCTGCCCGCGTGGGCGAGCCTCGATCGGGCCGCGGCCGCGATCGCCGCCGGCGCGCTCGTCGCGACCTTCGCCTTCCACGCGCGCATGCTGCCGCTGCTCGCGGGCTCCGCGGCCGCCGGACTCGCCTGGCATCTCTTCGCCGCTTGACAAGCCGACGCGCTCGTTGTCACTTCCGGCGCAATGACTCCGCTGCTCGTGTCTTCCCTGGCGCTGCGCGCGAGGCTCGGCGCGCTCAAGAGCTTGCGCTTCGACCCGGGCGATCTCTGCCAGCGAGCCGGCATCGACGAGACCGCGCTCGCCAACTCGCAGCACTTCCTGCCGGAGTCCAGCATCTGGTCCGTCTGGCGCGAGGCCTTCGCGGACTGCGGCGATCCGGCGCTCGGGCTCCGCGCGGGCGCGACCGTGCCCTTCGGCGCCTACGGCGTGCTCAACTACCTCTCGATGTCGGCGCGAACGCTCGGCGAGGGGCAGGCGATGCTCGCGCGCTACTGGCCGCTGATCGGCACCGGGCGCCGCGTCGAGATCGCGAGCGCGCCGGGCGGCCCGCACGCGCTCCGCTACGTCCCCTACGCGCCCGCGGCCGGCATCGGCCTCCACTGCCGCGACTACACGATCGCCGCGATGACGACGCAGCTCTTCGAGCGCTCGGGCCTGCGCCCCGTCGCGGTCGAGCTCGCCGGGGAGCCCAGCGCGCCGCTCGCGCTCTACCAGGACATCCTCGGGACGCGAGTCTCGTTCGGCCACGCCTACACCGCGATGATCTTCTCCGACCGCGAGTGGAACGCCGAGCTTCCCGGCAGCGACGCGCAGCTCTTCCGCGTGCTCGAGGACTACGCGACGAAGCTGGTCGAGCACCTGCCGCGCAATCACGGCGTGGGCGCGCGCGCGGCGCGCGAGATCGCGAGCCGGCTGCGCCAGCACGACCTCGGCCTGCGCGTGGTCGCGCGCAGCCTCGCGCTCTCCGAGCGCACCTTGCAGCGCCACCTCAGCCAGGAAGGCTACACCTTCGAAGGTCTGGTCGACCGGGTGCGCCGAGATCACGCGAGCGAGCTGCTGAAGGACGCGTGCCTCTCGATCACGGAGATCGCCTATCTGGTCGGGTACTCGGGACCGGCGGCCTTCCACCGCGCCTTCAAGCGCTGGACCGGATCGTCGCCGCGCCGCGCGTCGCGCGCAGCGCACTAGCTGCAAGCGCCGAAGGCGCGCGCAGCGAGGCGAAGCCGAGCGAAGTTCAGAGAGAATCCCCGCCCGGAACGGGCCTACCCAGCAGCCACGCCTCCAGCATCGCGTTCACCGTCTCCGGCGCCTCCTGCTGCACCCAATGGCCGATGCCCGGCAGGAAGCGCACGGTCAGATCGCGCACGAAGCGGCCGGTCGGCGCGACGAGCTCCGTGCCGAGCGCGACGTCCTCGGTGCCCCACAGGAGCAAGGTCGGCGTCTCGATCGTCGGGAAGCCCTGCGCGATCTGGCGCCGGAAGCCGCCGCCGCGGAGCAGCGCGCGGTAGTAGTGGATCATCGCGGTCGCGGCGCCCGGGCGCAGCGCGTTCTCGCGGTAGACCTCGACGTCGGCGTCGTCGAAGGCCTCGGGTCGCTTCGCGCTGTCGCGGAACATGCGGCCGATGCGCCGCGCTCCGCCACCGACGAGCAGCTTCTCCGGCAGCCACGGCAGCTGGAAGAACAGGATGTACCAGGAGCGCAGCCGCTGGCGCAGGCGCGACGCCTCGAGCCCGGCGCCGAGATGCGGGATGTTCATGCAGACGAGCCGCGCGAGCGGCCGCACCTTCCGCATCGCGAAGCACCAGCCGATGATGCCGCCCCAGTCGTGGCACAAGAGTGTCACCTCGCGCGCGCCCGACGCATCGATCAGTCCGCCGACGTCGTCCATCAGCGTCTCGATCGCATAGTCCGCGATCGAGGAGGGCCGATCGCTCTCGCCATAGCCGCGGAGATCGGGCGCCCAGACGCGATGGCCGAGCTTCGCGAGCAGCGGCATCTGGTGGCGCCACGAGTACCAGCACTCCGGAAAGCCGTGCAGACAGAGCGCGAGCCGATCGCCGGCGCCCGCCTCGGCGACGTGGAAGCGCAGCCCGTTGGCGGCGATCCGGAGGTGGCGGAACTCGTCGGGGCGCGGGCCGCTCATGGCGGCGCAACGTAGCTCCGAGCTCGCTCGAGTCGGAAGCGAGGCAGAGGTCCCCGAGGAGGAACAGATGGCCGCCGCAGGGGACCTCCGCCTCGCCCCCGGAACGACCGACGCATTCTTCCGCAGCCTGCTTAGCTGGCCCTCCGCAAGGCGAGCTTCTCCAGATCGTCCGACTCGAGGCCGAGCGGCACCGCCATCAGGTTGAAGTAGTTCGCGACGGCGTTGAGCCAGGTCAGCTCCACGATCTCCTTCTCGCGAAAGTGCGCGCGCAGCCGCTCGAAGGTCGCGTCGCTGACCTTGCGCTGCTGCGTGATCTCATCCGTGTAGGCGAGCGCCGCGCGCTCGCGCTCGGAGAAGTGGGGGCTCTGCGCGTAGTCCTCGAGATCGCGGAAGCGCTCGCGCCCGAGCTTCGCCTGGATGGCCTGCGCCCGGTGGAGATCGGCGCAGAAGCCGCAGCCGTTGAGCAGCGACGACTGCGTCGCGACGAGCAGCTTCAGCGCGGGGTCGAGCGAGAGGCTCGCGTCCGCGCGCAGCAGCGAGAGGCTCGCGCGCAAGAGCCGCGGCGCGCGCGCGTAGATGACCTTCATCGGCGTCATGACGACCCCGAGCTGTCGCCTCGAGACGAGATACGCGAGGCGCACGAGCAGGTTGCTAGGTCGTTCGATGGGTTCGAGACGCATGGTCTCCTCCTCCGGCGCGCAGACAGGCGAGGGCGACGGAGCCGAGCACGAGCGCGGGCAGGTAGACACCCGGCAGGTCGAGCGCCCAATGGACCGGCGGCACGGCGCCGCGCGCCGTATCGAAGACGTGGATCGCCGCGTGCCCGACCGCGAAGATGGCCGCCGACACGACGAGCGGCGCGCGGTACGCGGGCGCGAAGGCGGCCCACACCTGCGCGACGCCGGCGGCCAGGAAGGCGCAGCCGATGTCGCGGACGAAGTGCTCGTTGAACGGACCGGTGTCGGGTACGCCGGCCGGCAGGTCGTGATACCAGCGCAGCGGATCGGCGAGCATCCAGAGCGCGTTCGCGATCGCGCCGACGCCGAGCACCAGGAGCAGGATCCCGAGGCCGTCGAGCCGTCGCGCGCTCATCGCGATCTCCTCCTGCGCGCGGGGAGTGCCCGGCGCACCGCGTCGGCGAGCCGCGCGACGCCCTCTTCGGCCCGCTCGCGTGGCAGGTTCGCGAAGGAGAGGACGAGATGGCGGTCGGCATCCGACGCCGCGTCGCTGCCCTCGAACGCGAACGGCGAGCCCGCCTGGAGCGCGATCCCGTGCGCCGCCGCGACCGCGAAGACCTGCGCCACGTCGGCGTCCGCGGGGAGCCCGAGCCAGATCGAGTTGCCGCCGGCGGGCGGCCGCCACGCGACGCCGTCCGGCATGTGCGCGCGCAGCGCTTCGCACAGCGCCGCGCGCCGCTCTGCGTAGAGGCTTCGCACGCGCCGCACGTGGCGTTCGAAGGCCCCGCTCTCGATCAGGCGTGCGACGGTCGCCTGCGCCAGCACGTTCCCGTGTACGTCGGCCGCGAAGCGCAGCAGCGAGAGGCGCGCGAGCAGCGGGCGCGGCGCGACCAGGTAGCCGAGGCGCAGGCCCGGGAAGAGCGCCTTCGAGAAGGTGCCGAGGTAGATCACCTGGCCCGCGCGATCGTGCGTCTTCAGCGCCGGCGGCGCCGGCCCCTCGTAGCGGAGCTCACCGTCGTAGTCGTCCTCCGCGATCGCGAGCTGATATTCGTCGGCGAGCGCGAGCAGCTCGCGCCGGCGCGCCTCGGAGAGCGCGACACCGGTCGGCGACTGCACGGCCGGGGTCGTGAACAGCAGCTTCACCCGACGGGTCCGCAGCAGGCGCGCGAGCCCGTCGGTCGAGAGGCCCTGCTCGTCGACCGGGACGCCGAGCAGATGGGCCTCGCTCGCGCGGAAGGCTGCGGCCGCGCCGAACCAGCCGGGCTGTTCGATCGCGACCGCGTCGCCCGGGTCGACGAGCGCGCGCGCGACGAGGTCGAGGCCCTGCTGTGCGCCGTCGACGATCATCACGTCCTGCGCGGCGCACACGATCCCGCGCGCGAGCAGCGCGCGCGCGACCACCTCGCGCAGCGGCGCGTAGCCCTGCGGCGAGATCTCGTCGGCGAGAGCGGGCAGCTCGTCGAGCGCCTGCGCGCTCGCGCGCTTCCAGGCCGCGACGGGAAAGAGCGAGCGGGCCACGCGCCGCGGGCGGAAGGCGAACTCGACGCGGTGGGGACCGGGATGGGCGACGAGGTCGCGCGGCGCGATCGGTGCCCGCGCGCGGCGCGCGAGCAGGCCCTCCCAGGCGAGCGCGCGCGGCGTCGACGCGGCGCCGGCAGCGCGGACCGCGCCCGCGTCGGCGCGACTCGAGACGAAGGTCCCCTGTCCGACGTGCGCGCGCAGCAGGCCCTGGTCGGCCAGCGACTGGTACGCCTGGTTCACCGTGTTGCGCGAAACGCCGAGGCTCGTCGCGAGGGCGCGGCTGGCCGGCAGGCGCTCGCCCGGCGCGAGGCGTCTGGCGGCGACGAGATCGTGGAGGTAACGCCCGAGCTGCCGGTAGACGGGCTCGCCGGCGGCGCGGTCGGGCGCGAAGGCGAGGTCGAGCACCCGGCCGACCGTAATGGAGCCAATCCGGATCGAAAAGGGCCAATTTGGCGACCCTGAAAGGAACCAATCCAACCGATATCCTCGGCCCCCGTGCCCGGCTCCGACGCCGACCGCCTTTCCCGCAAGCCGATTCCGCCGCGCGAGCGCTTGATCGTCGCGCTCGACGTCGACGGCTACGCCGATGCGCTCGAGCTCGTCGATTGCCTCGGCGACAGCATCTCGTTCTACAAGCTCGGGCTCCAGCTCTTCATGTCGCGGCGCTACTTCGAGCTCGCCGACCTGCTGCTCGCCCGCCACAAGCACGTGTTCCTCGACCTCAAGTTCTTCGACGTGCCCGAGACGGTGGCCTCGGCCGTGCGCATGCTCGCCTCGACCGGCGCGCACTTTGCGACCGTGCACGGCAACGACGCGATGCTCGAGGCCGCCGTGCGCGAGAAGAAGGACACGAAGATCCTGGCGGTGACGGTGCTGACGAGCCTCGACCGCGCCGACCTCGAGGACCTCGGCTTCGAGGTCTCCGTCGAAGAGCTCGTGCTCTCGCGCGCGCGCCGCGCGTTGGCACTCGGTTGCGACGGCGTGGTCTCGTCGGGGCTCGAGGCCCCCATGCTGCGCGACGAGCTCGGCGAGCGACTCCTGATCGTGTCGCCCGGGATCCGGCCGGTCGAGAACCGGCTGCAGGACGACCAGAAGCGCGTGGTCGGCGTCGAGCAGGCCTTCCGCAACGGCGCCGACTACATCGTCGTGGGGCGCCCGATCCGAGCCGCGAAGGATCCGCGCGCCGCGGCCGAGGCGATCCAGACCACCATCGCGTCGCTTTTCCGCTCGGGGTAGCGAGCGATAGCGAGCGGATCGCCGCAAGCGGCGGCGCGCACCTGATCGGTGTCATCTGTGACACCGCCGCGCGCAGCGAGCGAAGCGAGCGGAGTTCAGAACTAAGCCGCGTAGCCGAGGAAGAAGCCGCCGAGCAGCGCAGTGAGCAGCCCCGCGAAGGCCGCGCGCGCGATCGCCGCGCCGCGCGCCGCGAGCGTGTCGTCGAGGCGCGCGGCGGCGTCTGCGAAGAAGAGCGCGAGCGCCGGGGCGAGGCAGAGCGCGTAGCTGCCCTTCGCCTGCGCGAAGTAGGGCAGCGAGGCGGTCAGCGCGAGCAACGAGAAGCCGACCGCATAACACGCGCACAGCAAGAACGAGAGCGCGGCGCGCGCGCGCGGGTCCGGATCGCGGAAGGCGCGCCGCAGCGAGAGCCAGGCGCCGGCGGCGAGCAGCGCCGTCGCGACGAGCCCGAGCAGGTAGGCGGACGACACGTAGTCGTACTGCCAGAAGCCGTGCCGCTGCGCCGGGTCGACGCGCCCGCCGACGCCGCCATCGCCCCAGAAGGTCGAGTAGACGCCGTCCCAGAAGGAGCGGAAGCCGGCGAGATAGGGATGGGAGAGCGACTCGCCGAAGCGCAGGTACCACGCCGCAGTGTGGAAGCCCGGCTGCTGCCACCAGACCATGCCGCTCGAGAGATCGCCCCAGTTGGCGGCGACCGGGGTGCCGAACACCATCCAGTTTCGCGCGTAGTACCAGCCGCAGAGCGTGAGCCACACACCGGCCGCGAGCAGCGGGAGTCCCAGCGCCCGCGCCGCGCGCGCCCGCTCGATCGCGGCGAGCTTGCAGGCGAGGAAGAAGAGCGCGACGGGCGCCAGCGCCAGCGCCGTGAACTTCGCCAGCGACGCGAGCCCGAGCCAGAGCCCGAGCCACGCGGACTGCGCGGCGGAGGTCCGCGGCGCGAGCAGGGCGTCGACGCCGGCCACGAGCGCGACGCCGGCGAGCAGCGCGTGAAAGGTCTCGTTCGTGAAGTAGGCCGCGCTGTAGAGACCGACCGGCAGCGCCGCCGTGAAGAGCACCGCGAGCATGCCGACGCGGCCGTCGCCGGGACGCAGGCGCGAGGCCAGCGAGTGCGCGACGAAGACGAGTCCGAGGCCGCTGATCCACGGCAGCACGCGCAGCGCGGAGGCGCCGAGCGGCGAGACGCACGCCGCGAGCGCGTAGAAGAGCGGGGGATGGAACATCGACCACCCGTCGCTCGCGAGCGGGATGGCGTGGCGCTCGCGCACGAAATCGACGTACGCCATGTGGTGTCGAGCGTCGAAGCCGACGAAGAGCGGGATGCGCACGATCTTCGCGGTGTAGAGCCAGGCCCAGGCGAGGCACGCGACGGCCAGCGCGATACCCGGCAGCGCCGCGAGGGCGCGGGCGTCGAGCCGGCGCCTGGCCACGGCGAAGCCGGCGGCTCCCACCGCGAAGAGCGCGAGCAGCGCGGGTGCCGCGCGCGCGATCGCCTCGGCGGGCGTCTCGACGTGCAGCGAGGCCGCGTCGCGGCGCGTGTCGTCGGCGGGGATCGGGCGGCCGAGCGCGCGCCCGTCCTGCGAGACGTCGAAGTCGGCGGGTCCGAGCGGCGCTCCGAGACCCAGGAGCTCGAAGGAGACGAGCGCCGGGCCGTGCGCATTCTCGACCTCGATCGCAATCTCGTGAGCGCCCTGACGCAGGAGCGGCGCGAGCTCCAGCTCGTGGAGCCGACGCCAGCGGCTGCCGTCGCTCTGTCCGCCCGGCGCCGTCTCGCCGTCGACCCGCACGCGCCAGGCACCGAGCGCGCGCACGAGGAGGGTCGCGCGATCGGGCGGCGCCGCGAGCTCCACGCGCCGCGCGTAGCGCGTCACGGGCACGCGCTCGCGGCCCCACTGCATCAGGTCCGCCGAGACGGGCAGATCGGCCATCCACCAGCCGGGCTCCTCGTCGGCGACCAGGAAAGGGATGCGATCGGAGAGCGCGCAGCGGGCTCCCGCCGCCGCGCACGAGAGCGCGACCAGCGCGACGGCTCCCGCGCGCTGCAGCGCCCCCCAGTTCGCCCGCATGAGGCAGACGCTAGCTCCGCTCCCCGGGCGCTAAGCTCACGCGCGTCTTGGTCTCGGGGATCGAAGTGCCCGGCATCGCTCGCCAGCTTGCCGCGCTCGGCGCGGTCTTCCTCTTAGCCATCGGCGCACGCGCCACCGAGCAGCTCGTCGATGGCATCGCGGCGCAGGTCGGCACGCGCATCGTGCTGGTCAGCGAGGTGCTGAAGGCGGTGCAGGGCCCGGAGGCCGCCATGCGCAAGGCGGGCGCCACGGAGCAGGACGTCGCGAAGCTGCGCGCCGAGGCGCTCGAGCACCTGATCGAGGCGCGCCTGGTGGAGTCGGTCGTGGCGCGCCTCGAGGTGACGGCCAAGGAAGAGGAGATCGACAACACGATCAAGCAGATCGCCGAAATGAACGGGCTGACGCTCGAGCAGCTCTACGCGAGCGTCGTCTTCCACGGCATGTCGCGCGAGGACTACCGCAAGCAGATCAAGCAGGACCTCGAGAGGCGCAACGTCGTGAACGCGCTGCTCGCGCCCGACGTGAAGGTCGAGGAGCGCGACATCCGCGCGCTCTACGACGCGCAGTTCGGCTCGCAGCCGAAGGTCGCGAACGTGGTGCGCGTGCGGCAGATCCTGATCGCGCTCGGCAAGGACACGGGCCGCACGCCCGAGCAGGCCTGCGCGATGGCGACGGCCGCGCGGCTGCGCGTGCTCGGCGGCGAGAAGTTCGAGGAGGTCGCGAAGCAGATCTCCGAGGTGGCTCCGAAGGACGGCGGGGACCTCGGCTGGTTGCCTGCGGACCAGCTCGCCGACTGGATGCACGAGGCGATCGACCACCTCGAGCCGGGCGGCGTCAGCGACCTCCTGGTCCAGCCTTTCGGCTGCTCGGTGCTCCAGCTCGTCGAGCGCAAGCAGATGGAGAAGCCGACCTACGAGAAGGTGCACGACGCGCTGAAGGAAGAGGCCTTCAACCACAAGCTCGAGGAGCGCTACCGCAAGTGGCTCGACGAGCTTCGCCAGAAGACCTACATCGACCGGCGCGGATACTTCGCCGACGCCGCGCCGAAGCTCGGCACCGGCGCCCTGCCCGGCGAAGAGGACGAGTCCAAGACCGAGACGCCGTGAGCGGGCGCGATCTCTCCGCGAGCGCACCGACCCACATCGAGATCCGCGGCGCGCGCGAGCACAACCTCGCCGGCATCGACCTGCGCATCCCGCGCGACCGCCTGGTCGTGATCACCGGGCTCTCCGGGTCGGGCAAGTCGTCGCTCGCGTTCGACACGCTCTACGCCGAGGGACAGCGGCGCTACGTCGAGTCGCTCTCGGCCTACGCGCGCCAGTTCCTCGACCAGATGGAGAAGCCCGACGTCGACTCGATCGAGGGCCTCTCTCCCGCGATCGCGATCCAGCAGCGCAGCGCCGGCACGAACCCGCGCTCGACCGTCGGCACCATCACCGAGATCCACGACTACCTGCGCCTGCTCTTCGCTCGCGTCGGAGAGCCGCACTGCTGGATCTGCGGGCGAAGCCTCGCGAGCCAGACGCTCGCGCAGATGACCGACCGCGTGCTCTCGCTGCCGGAGGGCACGGCCGTCGCGGTGCTCGCGCCGATCGTGCGCGACCGCAAGGGCGAGTACCGCAAGGATCTCGAGTCGCTGCGCCGGCAGGGCTTCGTGCGCGCGCGCATCGACGGCGCGCTGTGCGATCTCTCGGACGACATCGCGCTCTCGAAGACCGCGCGCCACTCGATCGAGGTGGTGGTCGACCGCCTGGCCGTGCGTCCCGCCGCGCGCGGGCGCATCTCGGAGTCGCTCGCGACGGCGCTGCGGCTCGCGTCGGGGCTCGCCGTGGTCGAGCACGGCGAGGGCGGCGGCTGGCTCTTCTCGGAGAAGAGCGCGTGTCCCGACTGCGGCGTCTCGTTTCCCGAGATCGCGCCGCGCACCTTCTCGTGGAGCAGCCCGCACGGCGCCTGCCCAGAGTGCTCGGGGCTCGGCACGCAGGAGGCCTTCGACCCGGCGCTCGTCGTGCCCGACGAGAACGCGCCGCTCGAGCGCGCGATCGCTCCGTGGTGCGGCCGCGGCGCGCCGCGCTACTACGCGCAGCTCCTCGCCGCCCTGGCCTCTCACTACGAGGTGTCACTCGATACGCCCTGGCGCGCGCTGCCGCCGCTCGCGCGCGAGGGCATCATCCACGGGGCGGGCACACGCGACGTCGAGCTGGCGGTCTCGCGCGAGGGCCGCCGCGAAAAATTCCGGCGCCGCTGGGACGGCGTCCTCGCCGAGCTCGCGCGCCGCTACGAGGCGGGCGGCGAGCTCGAGCAGAGTCGGCTCGCGCGCTACCGCAGCCCCGTGCCCTGCCGCGCCTGCGGCGGCTCGCGCCTGCGCGCCGAGTCGCGCAGCGTGCGCCTGTGCGGACACTCGATCGACATGGTTGCGCGCCGCAGCGTGGACGACGCGCAGTCGCTGCTCGCGTCGCTCGAGCTCTCGCCCCTGCAGCGCGCGATCGCCGACCGCGTGCTCGTCGAGATCTCCGAGCGGCTGCGCTTCCTCCAGGAGGTCGGTCTCGGCTACCTGACGCTCGACCGCCCGGCCGCGTCGCTCTCGGGTGGCGAGTCGCAGCGCATCCGGCTCGCGACGCAGGTCGGGGCGTCGCTCCTCGGTGTGCTCTACATCCTCGACGAGCCGTCGATCGGGCTGCACCCGCGCGACAACGCGCGCCTGCTCGGCAGCCTGCTGCGTCTGCGCGACCAGGGGAACTCGGTGATCGTCGTCGAGCACGACGAGGAGACGATCCGCGCCGCCGACCACGTGATCGACATGGGGCCCGGCGCCGGCACGCACGGCGGCCGCGTCGTGGCCGAGGGCCCGCCGCAGGCGCTGCTCCTGCATCCCGACTCGCTGACCGGCGCCTATCTCTCGGGCCGCCGCGCGATCGCGGTGCCCTCGCGGCGGCGGCCGGCCGGCGACCGCGCGCTGGTGCTGACGGGGTGCCGCGAGCACAACCTGAAGGACGTGACGTTGCGGATCCCGCTCGGTCTGCTGACCGTCGTGACGGGCGTCTCAGGCTCGGGCAAGAGCAGCCTCGTCGCCGACACCCTGCACCCCGCGCTCGCCGCGGCGCTCCACGGCGCGACGCGACCGCCCGGTCGCTTCGAGCGACTCGGCGGACTCGAGCACGTCGACAAGGTGATCGACGTCGACCAGTCGCCGATCGGCCGCACGCCGCGCAGCAACCCCGCCACCTACAGCGGCGCCTTCGACGGGATCCGCAAGCTCTTCGCGGGTGTGCCGGAGGCGCGCGTGCGCGGCTACGGCGCGGGTCGCTTCTCCTTCAACGTGAAGGGAGGCCGCTGCGAGGCGTGTCAGGGCGACGGCAGCCTGCGCGTCGAGATGCACTTCCTGCCCGACCTCTTCGTCACCTGCGAGATCTGCGGCGGGCGCCGCTACGACCGCGAGACGCTCGAGATCCGGTACAAGGGAACCCACATCGCCGAGGTGCTCGACATGACGGTCGAGCAGGCGCTCGCCTTCTTCGAGAACGTGGGCACCGTGCGGCGTCCGCTGCAGAGCCTCTTCGACGTGGGACTCGGCTACGTGCACCTCGGTCAGTCCGCAACGACGCTCTCCGGCGGTGAGGCGCAGCGCGTCAAGCTCGCGCGCGAGCTCGGCCGCACCGCTACCGGTCGCACGCTCTATCTGCTCGACGAGCCGACCACCGGGCTCCACTTCGCCGACGTCGATCGCCTGCTCGAGGTGCTGAACCGGCTCGTCGACCTCGGGAACACCGTGGTCGTGATCGAGCACCACCCGGATGTGATCAAGACGGCCGACCACGTGATCGATCTCGGCCCCGAAGGCGGCGAGAAGGGCGGCGAGATCGTGGTCGAGGGGACACCGGAGCAGGTCGCGCAGCACCCGATGAGTCACACGGGGCGAGCGCTCGCTCCGTACCTGTTCGGCAAGCGCGCCGGGCGCGCGTAGCGGGCCGAGTCGAGTCGGGGCAGAGGTCCCCTGCCGCGGCCATCTGTTCCTCCTCGGGGACCTTTGCCCC
>DATKND010000008.1:0-49411 GCA_035541475.1 Myxococcota bacterium
CCAGCAGCTTCGCGAGCGCGAGTCGATTCTGGCGTTTCGAGGTCTGGCCGGATCGGGTTCCTGAACCGAGCGTCACCTCCCCCGCTCCGCCTCTCTCATCCTCTCCAGCTCCGCCTTCCCAAACACCGCACTCACCGGCACGCCCGGCACCGCCGCCTGGATGTTCGCGATGTCGCCTTCCTCGCGATCGACGAGCGCCGCGACCTCCACGATGCGGAGGCCTTCCTCCTTCACGCGCCCGATCGCCTTCGAGACGGAGCCACCGCTCCGCTCGCGAGGAGTGTTCTTCGTCTCCATCCGCCACATCGCATCGCTCCGCACCTTCGCCATCAGCTCCTCGAGGCAGGCGTCGAGCACCTTCTCGACGAGCGAGAGGGACGGCCACACCCACGTGCGCTCGGTGTGGGTGCATGCGTGGGCCGAACCAGCGAGAGGAGCCACGTCTCCCGGATTCCACAGCGAGAGCTGCAGCTCGATCTCTGCGATCACGTCCCAGTAGAGCGGCGTGGTGTCGGTGTGGACCCAGAACTTCAGCACCTGGCCGCGGATCTCGGTGCCCGGGCCCCCTTCGGTCACCCGGTGGCCTGCGGCGCGAAGATCATCGGCCACGGCCTCCTGGAGAAACGCCGCTACGTCCCGCGAGAAGCGGACGTTCCCCATCGAGACGCCGAAGGCCGCGGTGCGCTCGCCGATGCGTCCGCGCTCGGCGCGCGCATCGGTTAAGGGCGCGATGGAGAACTCACGCGGCGCCGCGGCAAGCGGAATCTCGACCTGGTGGCTGGCCCACGGCTCGAGATTCACGGTGAAACCCTCGCCCTTGCTGCGAGCCGCGAGGTCTCCCGCGATGTCGCCGGCGACCGCGTCGAAGATGCTCTTCCACGCGCCGATCGTGAAGGCGCCGCCCGCGAGAACCCGCGCCTGGTGATCGACGCGAGCCGTCACGGCTCGCGTGTGCAGGTCCACGAGCTTGCCGTGTACACGTAGAAGCGTCGCGCCATAGCCAGGGAGCAGCCAACGCTTGAAGGCGTTACCGGGCTCGTAGTCGACGATCTCGAGGTCGAGCCGGTAGTCCTCTCCCTCGGCTCCCGCCGGCGCGAGGATGCCTGCCTCACCGAGCGACTTCTCGAGCGCGTCGCGCAGCAGCGCGGCGGCATCGATGCCGCGGCTCGTGCCCGCCGCGTCGGTGACCTCCCCCACCTGGATCTTCGCGCTGGCACGGATCGGCAGGGTCTCGGAGACCGTCTGCGGCGGCCACGTGCACGCCGTACCGAGCGAAGCGAGCAGCGCCGCCGCGAGCGCCGGCGCACGGAGCCGCGCGCAGCTCACCCGCGCTCCGCCTCCCTCATCCTCTCCAGCTCCGCCTTCCCGAACACCGCCCCCACCGGCACTCCCGGCACCGCCGCCTGGATGTTCGCGAGGCCGCCTTCCTCGCGATCCACCAGCGCCACCACCTGCACGATGCGGAGGCCTTCCTCCTTCACCCGCTCGATCGCCTTCAGCGCGGAGCCGCCGCTGGTGATGGTGTCCTCGAGGATTGCGACGGGGCTCTCGGCGCAGCCCTCGATCCACTTGCCCGTGCCGTGCTGCTTCTTCTCCTTGCGGACGGTGAACGCCTGGATCGGGCGTCCGTGCGAGAGCGAGCAATAGGCGATCGCGGAGGCGATCGGGTCGGCGCCCATCGTGAGGCCGCCGACACTCGCGGGGTTCGTGCCCGCGCGCCGGAACTCGGCCAGGAAGGCCTCGCCGATCAGCGGCATCGCCTCGGCGAAGCAGGTGGTGAGGCGGCAGTCGAAGTAGTAGCGGCTGCGCTTGCCCGACGAGAGCACGAAGTCGCCCGCGATGTACGACCGCTGCACCAGCAGCTTCGCGAGCGCGAGTCGATTCTTGTCCTGATTCTTGTCCATCCCTCTCCCTGACTAATAGAGCGCGCCCGGCGTCGGCTTGCCGAGGAGCTGCTTCCCGTAGACCTCGCGGTGCGCGTCGAGATCGAAGACGCGGTGACAGCTCGCGACGCTGACGTCGCGGAGCGCGCGCTGCAGCGCGTGCTGCGTGAAGTGCGCGCTCGCGCCGCTCGCCTCGGCGAGATCCTGCACGACCTCGCGCGCCTGCTGCACCGCGTGCGCGACCGTCGTGATCCAGCGCGAGCGCTGCAGATGGGTTGCGCGCTCGCGCACCGCCATCACCTCCGCCGCGACGTCGCGGAGCAGCAGCTCCGCCGCACGCGCCTCGACGTGCGCCTTCGCGAGCCGCATCTGCATGGCCGGCTTGTCACCCTGGTGCTGCAGCTCGGGCCCCGGACGCACGTGCGTCTTCAAGCGCTCCTCGAAGCCGCGGAGCAGCGCGCGCAGGTGGCCGACGAGCGGCATCGACGCCGCGAGCTCGAGGATCGGCAGCATCGGCGTGCGGTAGAGCGGCGACGCGTGCAGGCGCGAGCCCGGCGCGCGCCCTTCCACCATCTCGACGATCGAGACCGTGCGCTCCTCCGGAACGAACGCGTCGACCACGATGTCGTTGCTGCCCGTGCCGATCATGCCCGACACGTACCAGGTGTCGTCGACCTTCACGTCCTCGATCGGCAAGGCGAAGAACAACAAGTCTTGCGGCGTCGGCGCCCTGCCCGCTTCGATGCCGAACGCGCCGACGATCACCCACGAGGCGTGCATCACGCCCGTGCCCCACTGCCAGCGTCCCGTGAGGCGGTAGCCGCCGTTCTCGCGCTGACCCGAGCCGGTCGGCGCGATCACGCCGGGCGCCAGGATGTGACTCTTCCCTCTGTAGAGCGCGCGCTGGAAGCGCTCCGGGAACTGGCAGAGCATCCAGTTGTGCTCGATGCAGAAGCAGGCCACCCACGCGAGCGACATGTCCGCCTCGCCGAGGGTCAGCCCTATCTCTAGAAAGGCGTCGAGATCGAGCTCCATGCCGCCGTAGCCGCGCGGCACCATCATGCGGAAGACGCCGGAGTCCTCGAGCACGCGGATCGCGGCGTCGGTCGGGCGCCGCAGCCGCTCGGACTCCGCGGCCTCGGCGGCGAGATCGGGCACGAGCGCCCGGATGCGCTCGAGGAGCTCCTGTCCTTCAGGCGGTAGATGGCGCATCGGTCATCGCCCTTCCGAGGAGAACGCAGCATAGTCCGACCGCCCGGGATCCGTGGGCCGACGCCGGCTTACGACGCCTTCCGTCTCGGCTCCAGGCCTTCCGAATGTCGGAACCTCCGCCGCGATGCCAGCGTCTGAAGCGCGCTGGGGGGCTGAGCGGGACGTCCCACGAAAACTTTGCATGAAAGCTCTCGTCGTCGTGGTCCATGCCGTGGCGTGCGGAACTCTCCTGCTTGCTTCCCCGGGCCGAGCCGGCGCGGATGAACAAGCTGTCACTTCCGCAGCCATCCCGTCGCCGCTCTCGATGGCGGATGCTCTCCGTCTGTTCCGGGAGCGGGGCTTCGATCTGCTGCTCGCGGACTCGGAAGTCGCGGCCGCCCGAGGCGACCTGAAAATCGCCCGGGCCTTCCAGAACCCGCTCGTCGGCGGCGGCGGCGGCTATACCTGGGATTACAACCCTGGTAAGTGTGAGTCGGGCGACTGCTCGCGCCATCCCTGGAATGCCAATCTCTCGGACCAGGGTCTGCTCTTCGACCTCCTGATCGGCAAGCGCCGCTTGAAGGTCGACGTCGCGCAGTCGGCCCTGGAGGCCGCGCGCCTGTCACGCGCCGACGCAAACCGGGTACTCACCGCCATGCTGAAGCAGCAGTACGTGCAGACCGTGCTCGCGCGCTCGACGCTCGGCTTCGCGAAGGACGCGCGGGACTCGTCCGCGAAGACCGCCGATCTCATCAACGTGCGCTTCCACGCGGGCGACGTCTCGGAGGCCGACCTCGCGCGGGCCGAGACCAGCCGGCTCGAGGTCGAGCAGCAGGTGGACGTGGCCACCGAGGCGCTCGCGTCGGCGAAGGCGTCGCTCGCCTTCCTGCTCGGCTCGCGCGACGCGGTGCCGGACTTCGAGCTCGTGCCCGATCTGCCGCCGACCGTGCAGCCGGCCGCGCTCGCGGCGGCGAATCCCGCGTCGCTGCTCGAGCAGGCGCGCCAGCATCGCCCCGATCTCGCCGCGTCGCGCGCCAGCATGGCGAGCGCCGAGGCCGCACTCGCGCTCGCGCAGCGCGAGCGCATTCCCGACATCGCGGTCACCGGCGGTTACACGCAGGAAGGACACGGCCAGGAGGCGATCCAGCCGCCGACGGCGACCTTCGGGCTCTCGCTGCCGCTCCCGCTCTTCTACCAGAACGGCGGCGAGATCGAGAAGGCGGAGGCCGCCCTCCACGCGCAGGAGATCCTCGGGCGGCGGCTCGACGCGCAGGTCGCGAGCGACGTCGCGAGCGCGTGGGCCGCCTGGCAGTCGGCGTCGTCGCGCGTCTCGCGCATGCAGTCGGGTCTGCTCGAGCGCGCGACCCGCGCGAGGGATCTCGTCGAATACCAGTACCGGCGAGGCGCCGCCTCGCTGCTCGAGGTGCTCGACGCGCAGCGCACGTTCGTGTCGACCAACGCAGAGTACTACCAGAGCCTCGGCGATTACTGGGATGCGCTCTACCAGCTCGAAGAGGCCACCGGTGTGGAGCTCGGATCATGAACCCCCGTATCGCGATCTTCCTGCTGATCTTGTTTGCCCTGTGCGGCGTCGCCTGCCGCGGGACGCCACCTGCCGCCGAGGCGGAGCCGAAGGTCGAGGGCGCACAGCTCACGCTTCCGCCGGAGAGCCCGCAGCTCGCCTCGCTCCAGATCGACCCGCCGCGCGAGGCGCGCGCGGGCTCGCTGCGCCTGAACGGCCGGCTCGCCTGGGACGAGACAGCGACGGTGCGCGTCTACTCGCCGTTCGCCGGCCGCGTGACCGAGGTAGTGGTCGAGCCGGGCGCGCGGGTCTCGCGCGGCGACATCCTCGCGCGCATCGCGTCGTCGGATTTCGGCCAGGCCGAGGCCGACGCGCGCAAGGCCGACAGCGAGCTGCGTCTGGCCGAGCGCACGCTCGTGCGCGTGCGCGATCTCTACGAGCACGGTGCGGCCGCGCAGAAGGACCTCGAGACGGCCGAGGACGATCAGGTGCGCGCGCGCTCCGAGAGCGAGCGGGCGCGGTCGCGGCTCGCGGCCTACGGCGCCGACGCGCGCTCCGTCGATGGCAGCTTCGCCCTGCGCGCGCCGATCGACGGCATCGTCGTCGAGCGCGCCACGAGCCGCGGTCAGGAAATCCGCAACGACCAGATGCTCGCCGGCACGCCGCAGCTCGCGGCGCCGCTCTTCACGATCACGGATCCGGAACGCCTGTGGGTCGTGGTCGACGTCTCGGAGCACGACGCGCCGAACCTTCATCCGGGCGATCCGCTGCGCGTGCGGCTCCACGCCGACCCCGGCGAAATGGTGCCCGGCCGCATCGAGGTCGTCAGCGACTTCTTCGACTCGGCCACGCGCATGCTGAAGGTGCGCGGCTCGCTCGCCAACACCGATCGCCGGCTGCGCGCCGAGATGCTCGTCACCGTCGAGCTCGACGTGCCGGACCAGGCCCCGGTCGCCGAGGTCCCGAGCAGCGCCGTGCTGCTCGAGGGCGAGAAGCACTACGTCTACGTGCAGAACGCGCCCGGCACCTTCGAGCGGCGCGAGGTCGCGATCGGCGCCGAGCGCGACGGCTGGATGCCCGTCGCGAGCGGAGTCGACTCGGGACACGGCGTCGTGACGCGCGGCGCGCTGCTGCTGGAGCAGATCTACAAGGACGCGGGCTCCTAGAGGCGCGGATGATCACCGGCATCGTTCGCTTCGCGCTGCGCCAGCCGCTCTTCGTGGTGCTGATGGTGGTGCTGTTCATCGGCGCCGGCCTGTGGGCGTTCTCGGCGCTGCCGATCGAGGCCTTCCCCGACGTCTCGGACGTGCAGGTCCAGGTGATCACGCTCTTCCCGGGGCGTGCGCCCGAGGAGGTCGAGAAGCAGGTCACGATCCCGCTCGAGATCGCGCTCGCGGGCGTGCCGCACTCGGTGCGCCTCTTCTCGCACACGCAGTTCGGGCTCTCGTTCATCGTCCTGACCTTCGACGACAAGGTCGACGACTACTTCGCAAGGCAGCGCGTGCAGGAGCGGATCCCGCTCGCGGACCTGCCGGAGAACGTCGAGCCGGCGCTCGCGCCGCTCGCGACGCCGATCGGCGAGCTCTACCGCTATCGCCTGAAGGCCGACGGTCTCGACTCGCGCGAGCTGCGCACGCTCGAGGACTGGGTGGTCGAGCGCTATCTCCGCCAGGCCGACGGCGTCGCCGACGTGGTCACACAGGGCGGTTTCATCAAGCAGTACGAGGTGCACCCGGACATGGGTCGCCTCAAGGGCTACGGGCTCACGCTCGAGAAGCTCTTCGCGGCGCTCCAGCGCGGCAACTCGAACGCCGGCGGCTCCTACGTCGATCGCGGCGAGCAGCAGTTCCTGATCCGCGGCATCGGCCTGCTGCGCTCGGCCGCCGACATCGAGCGGATCGTGGTCGACGCGCACGGCGGCACCCCGATCATGGTGCGCGACGTCGCCGAGGTCGCGGTCGGCGCGGTGCCGCGCCAGGGCATGATGGGCCAGGACGACGAAGACGACATCGTGAACGGCATCGTGCTGATGCGAAAGGGCGAGAACCCGTCCGCGGTGCTGGCCTCGGTGAAGGAGCGCATCGACACGCTCAACCATTCGATCCTGCCGAAGGGCGTGCAGATCGTTCCCTACTACGACCGCACCTGGCTGATCCACACCACGCTCGAAACCGTGTTCCACAACCTGGCGATGGGCGCGATGCTGGTGACGCTCGTGCTCTTCGTGTTCCTCGGGAATCTCCGCGCGGCCGCGATCGTCGCGGCCGTGATCCCGCTCGCGCTGCTCTCGACCTTCCTCGGTCTCACCATCCGCGGCATTCCGGCGAACCTGCTGTCCCTCGGCGCGATGGACTTCGGGATCATCGTCGACGGGGCGGTGATCGTGGTCGAGAACATCTTCCGGCGCCTGTCGGAGCGGACCGGCCCGGAGGATCCCGAGTCGCTGCGCGACCTCGTGATGGCGGCCGCGGCGGAGGTCGGCCGCCCGACCTTCTTCTCGATGCTGATCATCATCGCGGCGCACCTGCCGATCTTCACGTTGCAGCGCCACGAGGGGCGCATCTTCGCGCCGATGGCGTGGACGGTGACGAGCGCGCTGGTCGGATCGCTGATCTTCTCGCTGACGCTCGTCCCTCTCCTGTGTTACTGGCTGCTGCCCGGCACCGGCCATCACGAGGAGAACGCCGTCGTGCGCGCGTGCAAGCGCGCGTACCTGCCGGCGCTCCACTGGGCCGTCGCGCACCGCGCCGTCGTGATCGGCGCGGCGCTCGCGACCTTCGCGGCGAGCCTCGCGCTGCTGCCGGCGCTCGGCAGCGAGTTCCTGCCCGAGCTGAACGAGGGCTCGATCTGGGTCAACGCGAGCTTGCCGCCCGGCATCTCGATCGCCGGCGCGACGCAGTACTCGCGCCAGCTGCGCGACATCCTGCACAAGACGCCGGAGGTGCGCACCGTCATCTCGAAGACCGGACGGCCCGAGGACGGCACCGACCCGAAGCCGCTCAACATGATCGAGGCCTACGTCGACCTGAAGCCCGAGAACGAGTGGAGAAAGGGCTTCACCAAGGAGAAGCTGCTCGACGAGATGGACCACAACCTCGATGCGCTGCCCGGCGTCGACACCAGCTTCTCGCAGCCGATCCGCGACAACGTGCTCGAGAGCATCTCGCAGATCGACGGCCAGGTCGTGATCAAGGTCTTCGGCGGCGACGTCGCGCAGCTCGCGCACAACAGCGACGCGATCCTGCACGCGATTCGCGGAGTCCGCGGCGTCTCGCGCGCGTTCGTCGACCGCGCGGGCCAGGTCCCGCAGAGCCTGATCGAGATCGACCGCGAGCGCGCGGCCCGCTACGGCCTCGACATCCAGGACGTGCAGGACGTGATCGAGACCGCGCTCGCCGGCAAGACGGCGACACAGCTCTGGGAGGGCGAGAAGCACTTCGGCGTCGCGCTGCGGCTGCGGGAGGACGAGCGTGGGCTCGGGCGCCTGAAGGACGTGCTCGTCGACACGCCGGACGGATCACACGTGCCGCTGATCGAGCTCGCGACCTTCCGAGAGGTCGACGGCGCGATGAATCTCTCGCGCGAGAACGGGACCAGCGTCAAGGCGATCGGCGTCTTCATCCGCGGCCGCGACATGGGCAGCACGGTCGCCGAGATGCAGTCGAAGGTGCGCCAGCTCGATCTCGGGCAAGGCACGCTCGTCACCTGGAGCGGCGAGTTCGAGAACCAGGAGCGCGCGATGCGGCGCCTCGAGATCATCGTGCCGATCAGCGTGTTCCTGATCTTCATCCTGCTCTTCAACGCCTTCCGCTCGGTGCGGAGCGCGCTGCTGATTCTGGTCAACGTGCCGCTCGCGGTGGTCGGAGGCATCGTCGCGCTCTTCGTCACGCGCATCCCGCTCTCCGTCTCCGCCGCGATCGGCTTCATCGCGCTCTTCGGTCAGGCGGTGCTGAACGGCGTCGTGATGGTGAGCCGCTTCAACGACGAGCGCGCCGCCGGAAAGCCGCCGATCGAGGCGGTGCTCTCGGGCGCGTCCGTGCGGCTTCGCACCGTGCTGATGACGGCGCTGCTCGCGATGCTCGGCCTGCTGCCGATGGCGCTCTCGCACGGGATCGGCAGCGAGACGCAGCGCCCGCTCGCGGTGGTCATCATCGGCGGCCTGATCTCCGCCACGGTGCTGACCCTGATCGTGCTGCCCGTGCTCTATCTGGTCCTCGCGCGGGCTCCGGTGGGCGAGGAGTCGAGGGAGCCCGCGTCGGCGGACGGGGTGGTTTTACACAAGCCTTGACTTTGTAACGCGCCTGATACACTCAGGCTCGTCGTGTCACCTTCCCGCCGAGCCGACCCGCCTCGACCCGCCGCCTCCTGGGCCGGCGACTCGCCGCTCCCCGGCGCGGCACGCGAGCGGCTGCTCGAGGCGGCGACTCGCTGCATCGCGCGCGACGGAATCGACGGCCTCTCGATGGCGTCGGTCGCCGGCGAGGCGGGCGTCAGCCGGCCGACCCTCTACCGCTACTTCGCCGACCGCCGCACCTTGCTCGAGGCCACGCTCTTCTACGCCGGACGCTCCCTCGCCGACGCGCTCGGCGAGCGGCTGCGCGGCCACGCGAGCCCGGCCGACAAGGCCGTCGAGGCGATGCTCTTCGTGCACGGCGAGATCCCGCGCGACCCGGTGCTCGGCGCGCTCTGGGGCGCCACGCAGCTCGACGCCTTCGCCGTCGCAGGCATCACGCGCCCGACCGCCGTCGCATGGGCGTGTCACGCGCTGAAGGATCTCGTGCAGTCGGCGGGCTGGAGCCACGACGAAGCGCAAGAGGCCGTCGAGACGATGCTCCGCATGCTGCTCTCGCTGCTCACCGCGCCCGAGCCGCGCCGCAGCGACGCCGATCTGCGCGCCTACCTGCTGCGGCGCCTCGTCCCGGCGCTGGGACTCGCCGCGCGAACACCGTCCCGGCCGATCGCTTCACACGATCGCGCCCACCGCCGATGAACCACCACGAGTCCGCGCCCCGCGCGCCACAGGAGCCCCTCCGCATGTCCCTCGCCTCCCGCCTTCCCGAGCTGACCGACGGCTTCGAGCTCGTCGACCCCGCCTCCTACGGCGCGAACGGACCGCCGCACGCGGCCTGGAGCGAGCTGCGCCGACACGATCCGGTGCACCTCTGCGAGGCGCAGGGCTACCCGCCCTTCTGGGCCATCACGAAGCACGCGGACATCTGCGAGATCTCGCGCCGGCCGGAGACCTTTCTGAACGAGCCGGGCATCGTGCTCGTGAAGAGCGACGAGGTCTTCGACCGCAACGAAGGCATCGGCTCGATGCGCACCGTCATCGAGATGGATCCGCCGCGCCATCGCGGCTTCCGCAAGGTCGCGTCGCCGTGGTTCACGCCGCGCGCGCTCGCGCGCGTCGACGCCTCCGTCGACGAGAGCGCGCGCGCCATCGTCGATCACCTCGCGAGCCGCGCGGACGCGAACGGCGTCGGCGAGTGCGATTTCGCGACCGAGGTCGCGACGGCGCACCCGCTCCGCATCCTCTCGAGCGTGCTCGGCGTGCCGCGCTCGGAGGAGCCGCGCATCCTGCGCCTCACGAACCAGCTCTTCGGCGCCGACGACGCGGACCTCCAGCGCCCCGGCGCGGACCGCCAGCAGGCGATCCGCGAGCTCGGCCTCGAGCTCTTCCAGCTCTTCGGCGGGATCATCGAGGATCGCCGCAAGAGCCCGCGCGACGACCTCGCCACCGTGCTCGCGCACGCGCAGGTCGACGGCCAGCCGATGGGTCCGCTCGAGACCTTCGGCTACTACCTGATCACCTTCACCGCCGGCCACGACACCACGAAGAACGCCCTCGCCGGCGGCATGAACGCGCTGATCGAGAATCCGGGCGAGCTCGCGCGGCTGCGTCGAGACCCGAGCCTCGTGCCGCTCGCGGTCGAGGAGGTCGTGCGCTGGGCGACTCCGGTCAACTACATGAAGCGGACGCTCGCGCACGACGTCGAGTTCCGCGGACGGAAGCTCCAGAAGGGCGATCAGTGCGCGCTCTTCTACGCGTCCGGCAACCGCGACGAAGACGTCTTCGACGAGCCCTTCCGCTTCCGCATCGACCGCGATCCGAACCGCCACGTCGGCTTCGGCCACGGTGAGCACTTCTGCCTCGGCGCGCACCTCGCGCGCCGCTCGCAGCGCGCGCTCTTCGCGGAGCTCGCGCGCCGGCTCGAGCACGTCGAGCGCACGGCCGAGCCGAAGTGGATCAGCTCGTCCTTCGTGGTCGGCTACAAGAGCCTGCCGATCCGCTACCGCATCGCGCGGGGGGCGTAGGGCTCGAATCAGCGGCGACGCGGATGCGAGTGGTCTCGCAGGAACACCGCCACATCCGACTTCGCGACGACGCCTGCAGCGACCCCGAAAACCAGCTCGAACAGTGGATCCGCGTCGACATCGAGGCTCTGGCCATTCAGCCCGAGGAACGCCAGTGCGCTGATCAGGCCCGCGCGCTTGTTGCCATCGACGAACGGGTGATTGCGAACGCTGTGGAAGAGATAGGCCGACGCCATCTCGAACAAGCTCGTGTGCAGGTAGTCGCCGGCGTAGCTCTGGGCGGGCATCGCCAACGCGGACTTCAAGAGCTCGAGATCGCGAACGCCAGCCCGCCCGCCGTAGCGGCGGATCTGGTCCGCGTGTAGAGCGAGCACCTCGTCGAGCCCGAGAAAGGTCGGCTCGTTCACTCGGCCAGTCGCTTGAAGACACCGCCGTACTTCGCGTGCGCCTCGGCCACGATCTCCGCGAGCTTCTTGCTGCGCTTCCGGTTGCGTACGGGAGCGACCACCAGCACGTCGCCGTCCGTCGAGATCTCGAGCTCGGTCTCCGCGTCGATTCCGAGAGCATCCAGCAGTGGCTTGTCGATGACCAGCGCGAGGCTGTTGCCCGATCGACTGAGCTTCTTCACCATCGTCCGTACCGTAGCGTTGCTCGGTACGGACCGAAAGGCTCACACCGCCTTCAGCCCCGCGGCGCGGAAGATTCCAACGGCGCGATCGAGCTGATCCTGCGACGGCGGCTCCGTCTTCTCGAGCGCGTACGGGATGCCGAGCTTCTCGTACTTGAAGCGGCCGAGCTGGTGGAAGGGCAGCACGTCGACGCGCTCGACGTTGCCGAGACCCGCCGCGAACTCGGCGATCTTCGCGATGTCTTCTGCGTCGTCTGTCAGCCCCGGCACCAGCACGAAGCGCACCCAAACCGGCTTCCGGCGCGCGGCCAGCCGGCGCGCGAACTCGAGCGTCGGGCCGATCTCCTTGCCCGTCAGCTTCTCGTGTCGCTCGCCCCAGGCCTTGATGCCGAGCAGCACGAGGTCGATCGAGTCGAGCTCGGCGTCGGAGAGCCGGTCGCCGAGATAGCCGTTGGTCTCGATCGCCGTGTGCACGCCCATTCCGCGCGCCGCGGCGACGAGCTTCATGACGAAGCGGTGCTGCAGCAGCGGCTCGCCACCGCTGAGCGTCAGGCCACCGGACATGACCTTCAGCCCGTGGCGGTACTTGCGCAGCTGCTCGACCGCGTTCGCGACGCTGACCGGGATGCCGTTCGGCAGCGCCCAGGTGTCGGGGTTGTGGCAGTAGAGACAGCGCCACATGCAGCCCGTCGTCCACGCGACGACGCGCACGCCGGGGCCGTCCACCGCGGATCCCGTCGTGAAGGAGTGCAGGAAGCCCATGTCGCCCGAGGCGAGCGCGCTGCGCACGTCGGTCTCGGGCACGCCCTTGCCGAGGTCGACGCGCAGCTCGTACGGGCTCTTCGCCTCGAGCGGCGTCCGCGCGGGCGCGCTCTCAGGCATGGCCGCCCTCGCCGTGGAAGGTCCGGTGGATCACGTCCATCTGCTGCTCGCGCGTGAGGCGCACGAAGTTGACGGCGTAGCCCGAGACGCGGATCGTGAGGTTCGGGTACTTCTCCGGGTGCTCCATCGCGTCCATCAAGGTCTCGCGATTCAGCACGTTGACGTTCATGTGGTAGCCGGTGCTGCTGAAGAAGGCGTCGAGGATGCCGGTGAGATTCGCAACGCGGTCCTCGTCGACGCGCCCGAGGCCGCTCGGCAGCAGGCTCGCCGTCAGCGAGATGCCGTCGGCGGCGTCGCGATAGGGGATCTTCGCGACCGACGCGGCGGACGCGTGGATGCCGTGGCTGTCGCGCCCGTGCATCGGATTCGCGCCCGGCGCGAAGGGCTCGCCCCGCCGGCGACCGTCCGGCGTGTTGCCCGTCGCCTTCCCGTACACGACGTTCGACGTGATCGTCAGCACCGACTGCGTGTGCATCGCGTCGCGATAGGTCGGGTACTTCCGCAGCTTCTGCATGAACGTGCTGACGACCCACACCGCCAGGTGATCGACGCGGTTGTCGTTGTTCCCGTACATCGGGAACTCGCCCTCGGTCCGGTAGTCGGTCACGAGCCCCGTCTCGTCGCGCACGACGCGCACCTTCGCGTGCTTGATCGCCGAGAGGCTGTCGGCCACCACGGACAGGCCTGCGATGCCGAACGCCATGGTGCGCAGCGGCGCGTAGTCGTGGAGCGCCATCTCCAGCCGCTCGTACGCGTACTTGTCGTGCATGTAGTGGATCACGTTCATCGCGTTGACGTAGACGCCGGCCAGCCACTCCATCGTCCGATCGAACTTCCCGAGCACGTCATCGAAGTCGAGCAGGTCGCCCTGCACGGGCTGCGACGGCGGCGCCACCTGCTCGCCGCTGACCTCGTCGCGCCCGCCGTTGATCGCGTAGAGCAGGCACTTGGCGAGATTCGCGCGCGCGCCGAAGAACTGCATCTGCTTGCCGAGCAGCATCGGCGAGACGCAGCAGGCGATCGCGCCGTCGTCGCCCCAGGCGCGCCGCATGGTCTCGTCGCTCTCGAATTGCAGAGCGCTGGTGTCGATCGCGACCTTCGCGGAGAAGCGGCGGAAGCCGTCGGGCAGGCGCGGCGAGTACCAGATGGTGAGATTCGGCTCCGGCGCCGGCCCGAGGTTGTAGAGCGTCTGCAGGAAGCGGAAGCTCGTCTTCGTGACCAGCGAGCGGCCGTCGTCGCCCATGCCGCCGATCGACTCGGTGACCCAGGTCGGATCGCCGGCGAAGAGCTCGTCGTACTCCGGTGTCCGCAGGAAGCGCACGATGCGGAGCTTGATCACGAAGTCGTCGACGATCTCCTGCACCTGCTCCTCGCGGAGCGAGCCGGCGGCGAGATCGCGCTCGAAGTAGACGTCGAGGAAGGTCGAGACGCGGCCCAGCGACATGGCGGCGCCGTTCTGCTCCTTCACGCCCGCGAGGTAGCCGAAGTAGAGCCACTGGACGGCTTCCTTCGCGTTGCTCGCCGGACCGGAGAGATCGAAGCCGTAGCTCGCCGCCATCTCCTTCAGCTCGCCGAGCGCGCGGATCTGCTCGGCCAGCTCCTCGCGATCGCGGATGATCGCGTCGGTCGACATCGCGGAGTCGAGCGCGGCCTTCTCCTCCTGCTTGCGCAGGACCAGCCGGTCGACGCCGTAGAGCGCGACGCGTCGATAGTCGCCGATGATGCGGCCGCGGCCGTAGGCGTCGGGCAGCCCGGTCAGCACGTGCGAGGCGCGGCAGCGGCGCACGTCGGCGGTGTAGGCGTCGAAGACCGCGTCGTTGTGCGTCTTGCGGTGCTTCGTGAACGTCTCGACGACGTGCGGATCCGGCTCGTAACCGTACGTCTTCAGCGCCTGCGCGACCATGCGCCAGCCGCCGTTCGGCATGATCGCGCGCTTGAGCGGCGCGTCGGTCTGGAGCCCGACGATGATCTCGTTCTCGCGGTCGATGTAGCCCGGCGCGTGCGCCGTGATCGAGCTCGGGATCTGCGAGATGTCGAGCACGCCCTTGCGGCGCTCCTCGACGAACAGCTCCTGCAGCCGGTTCCAGATCTTCTGCGTGCGCGCGGTCGCGGGCGCGAGGAACGACTCGTCGCCGTCGTAGGCCTCGTAGTTCTGCTGGATGAAGTCGCGGACGTCGATCTGCTTCTGCCAGAGTCCCGTGCGGAAGCCACGCCAGACCTCGGCGACGCCCTTCGCCCTGCCGTCCTTCTTCTGTGTCTTCGCCGCGGACGCCATGTGAGACTCCTCCGAGCCCGCCCGGCTAGGCGCGGGCCCCCGTGATGCCGAGCAGGGTCGCCATGTGCCGGGCGATCATCAGCTCCTCGTTGGTCGGGATCACCCAGGCCGACACCGCGCTGCCGGGCTTCGTGATGCGCGGAGCGCGACGCGCGTTCGCGTCCGGGTCGAGCGCGATGCCGAGCCAGGCGCTGGCCTCGCAGATGCGGGCGCGGATTACGGCCGAGTTCTCGCCGATGCCGGCGGTGAACACGAGACCGTCGACACCGCCGAGCACCGCGGCGAACGCGCCGATCTCCTTGGCCGCGCGATGGACGAAGTACTCGATCGCGAGCCTCGCCTCGGGCTCGTCGCGGCCGAGCAGGTCGCGCATGTCGTTGCTGATGCCCGAGATGCCGAGCAGCCCCGACTTCTTGTAGAGGATCGTCTCGACCTGCTGCACCGAGAAGCCGAGGCCCTGGAAGAGGTGGAGCACGATGCCCGGATCGAGCGCGCCCGGTCGCGTGCCCATGCAGAGACCGTCGAGCGGAGTGAAGCCGAGCGTGCAGTCGACGCTGCGGCGATTTCTCATCGCGCACAGGCTCGCGCCGCTGCCGAGGTGCGCGACGATCACGCGACCGCCCGCGATCTCGGGCGCGACCTCGGGCAGCACCGATGCGATGTACTCGTACGAGAGTCCGTGGAAGCCGTAGCGCTGGACTCCCTGCTCGCGGATCTCGCGCGGCAACGGCACGAGCTCGGCCACGGCCGGCTGTCCGCGGTGGAAGCTAGTGTCGAAGCACGCGACCTGCGGCACGCCGGGCATTCGCTGCGCGACCGCCTCGATCGCGGCGAGGTTGTGCGGCTGGTGGAGCGGTGCGAGCGGCACCAGCTTGCGGAGCTCGTCCATCACCTGAGGCGTCACGATCGTCGGACCCGTGAAGCGCGCGCCGCCGTGCACCACGCGGTGTCCGACGCCGAGCACGCGCGCGCCGCCGTAGTGAGAGCGCAGCCAGCCCGCGAGCGCGTCGAGCGCGGAGGATCCGTCGCGCACCGAGTGGTCGAGCGCCTCGTCGACGAGGCTCGCGCCCGCGGCGTCGCGCGCCGAGACCCGCGGCGACGTGCCGATGCCCTCGATCTGCCCGCGCGCCTCGAGCCGCCACCCCTCGGCCTCCGGCCGTCGGTAGACGCAGAACTTGAGACTCGAGGACCCGGCGTTCAGGACGAGCGCGTAGTCGTCCATCGCGGCTCCCTCAAGCCCCCGCGCGCGAGGGCTGGCGCCTCGCGTGCGCGACGCGCACCGCGACCGCGCAGCTCGCGATGCGCGAGCGGACGCTGTCCGAGCGGCTCGTCAGCACGACCGGCACGCGCGCGCCGAGCACGAGCCCGGCGCTGTCGGCATTGGCGAGGAGGATGAGCTGCTTGGCCAGGATGTTGCCCGCCTCGAGGTCGGGCACGAGCAGGATGTCCGGATCGCCCGCCACCTCCGACTCGATGCCCTTGATCTTCGCGGCCTCCTTGCTGATCGCGTTGTCGAAGGCGAGCGGGCCGTCGAGCAGACCGCCGCGGATCTGCCCGCGCTCGGCCATCTTGCACAGACACGCGGCGTCGATCGTCGCGGGCATCTTCGAGTTGACCGTCTCGACCGCCGCCAGGATCGCGACCTTCGGCAGCTCGAGACCGAGTGCCACCGCGAGGTCGATCGCGTTCTGGCAGATGTCGACCTTGGCGTCGAGATCCGGCGCGATGTTGATCGCGGCGTCGGTGACGATCAGCACCTTGTGGAAGGTCGGGACGTCCATCACGAAGACGTGGCTGAGCCGCCGGCCCGTTCGCAGTCCGGTGTCGCGCGCCACGACGGCGGCGAGGAGCTCGTCCGAGTGCAGGCTTCCCTTCATGAGCATCTCGGCGCGGCCCTCGCGCACGAGCGCGACGGCCTGGTCGGCGGAGGCGTGGCTGTGCGGGGCGTCGACGATCTCGAAGCGCCCGATGTCGAGGCGGTGCTTCTTCGCGATCTCGCGGATCTTCGCGGCCGGACCCACGAGGATCGGCGCGATCAGGCCGTGCTCCGCCGCCTCGACCGCGCCCGAGAGCGCGGTCTCCTCGCACGGGTGCGCGACCGCGGTCGGGGTCGCGGGCAGACCCTTGCACTGCGCGAGCAGCGCCTCGTACTTCCCGGTTCCGGTCTCCTGATTCACGGGTGGGCTCCCTTCGGCGCCGGCCTCGCCGCGGCGCCCGTCTCCTTCAGCAGCAGCACGAGCGCGATCGCGAGCGCGACGCCGGCCAGCAACGGCGTGAAGGCCGTCTGGTAGTGCGCAAGCCCGCGCGCGGCCGCCCCGGTCGAGGCGCGCTCCAGCAGCCACGCGAAAACCGGAGCGAGCAGCGCGCTGAAGGTGAAGTTGAGGAAGTTGACGACGCCCGTCGCCGTGCCGGAGAGCTCGGGCGGATTCGCCTCCTTGATGACCGTGTATGGAAGCATCGCGGCGCCGGAGGCGATGCCGGTCGTGAGGCCGAGGACGTAGGGGGGCAGCACGTCGGTCGGACCGTAGAGGATCCAGGCGAGACAGCCGAGCAGCACCGCCGAGCCGCCGACCATGACCGGCTTGCGGCGGCCGATGCGGTCGGAGACGAAGCCGAGCAGCGGGCTCCCGATCATCCAGCCGAGAGGGACCATCGCCGAGCGCAGCACCGCGGAGGCGTAGTCGTGACCGATCGCCTCCTGCAAATAACGAACGCCCCAGATCATGTCGAAGATCGACGTGGGGATCATGAGCAGACCCGCGATCGCGCCGCACAGGATCGACTGCGGATTGCGGAAGACGCGGCCGAGCGCGTGGCTCGCCGCGCGGAGCCAGTCCTCGCGCGCGTCCTTCGGGGGCGAGGCCGGCAGCAGCAGGCGGAGCAGCACGCAGAGCAGCACGCCGACGCCGCCCATCACGAGCCAGAACGTGCTCCACGGCATGCCGCCGGAGATCGCGGGACCGACGAGGAACTGACCCGCGGAGCCGCCCGCCATCCCGAACATCTGCGTCGCGCCGATCAAGGTCCCGGCGCGCGAAGGCGGGAAGTTCTGCGTCGCGATGTAGGTGGCGCCGATCAGGGCGAAGACGCCGCCCGCGCCTTGCAGGAATCGGCCCGCGCTCGCCGCGGCGACGTTCCCCGACGCGAACATCAACGCGCCCGCGCCGACCATCGCCGCGCCGATCGGCACCACGCGTCGCGGCCCGAGCCGGTCGAGCGCGACGCCGGCCACGAGGCTGAAGGGCGAGTAGCCGTAGTAGAAGAGGCCGGCCAGCGAGGCGACGCCGGCCGCGCCGATCCCGAGCGCCTCCGAGAGCTGCGGGATCATCACCGCCGGCGCCGAGCGCAGCATGTACTGGTAGAAGTAGTAGGTGGCGGCGATCAGCCAGGCGATCGACGCCGTCGCGGCCGCGCCCTTCACGGGAGTCGTCGCGGTGGCCACGCGCTGCGGACTGGCCTGCACGGTGCGCCTAACAGAGCGTCACGGAGACGGCGAGGCCGCCCTCCGACGTCTCCTTGTACTTCGAGTTCATCTCCTTGGCGGTCAGCGCCATCGCCGCGACCGTGGTGTCGAAGTCGAGCCGGCGGTTGGCCGGGACCTCGTTGCTCGCGATCATGAAGCCGACCCACGACTTCACCGCGCCGAAGGCGCAGCGCTCGATGCACGGCACCTGCACGAAGCCGGCGACCGGATCGCAGGTCATGCCGAGGTGGTGCTCGAGCGACGACTCCGCCGCATTCGCGACGACCTGGGGCGGGAAGTCGTGCGCTTCGGCGAGGAAGGCGGCGCCCATCGCCGACGCGACGCCGATCTCCGCCTGACAGCCGCCCTCCGCGCCGGAGAGCGTCGCGTTGTGCTTGCAGAGATACCCGATCCCCGCGGCCGCCAGCATGCCGTTGCGGATCTTGTCCTGCGCCAGATTGCGCCCGCCCTCGCCGATCACGTAGACGAGCGCGGGCATCACGCCGGCCGAGCCGCCCGTCGGAGCCGTCACCACCAGGTGTCCGCGCGCGTTCTCCTCGGATCCGGCCAGCGCGTAGGCCGCGACCACGCCGACGCCGCGCTGCTTCTCGTACTGGTCGTCCATCGCGCGCTTGTAGACGTCTCCCGCCTTGGTCTTCAGCTTGATCGGACCCGGCAAGGTCTGGACCGGCGCGTCGAGCCCCGCCTTCACGATGTTCACCATCGCGGTCGTGATCTTGTCGACGAACGCCAGCACCTCGGCCTCGCTCTTCCCCGAGACTGCGACCTCGTTCGCCAGCACCACCTGTGCGATCGAGAGGTTGTTCTTCTCCGCGTGCGCCTGCAGCTCCTTCATCGTCGCGTAGGGGTACTTCGGCTGGCCCTTCTTCGGCGGCTGGTAGCCCTTCCACTCGATGAAGCCGCCGCCGACCGAGTAGTACTCGAGCTCGTAGAGCGTCTTGTCGCCCGCCATCAGCTTGCAGGTCATCGTGTTCGGGTGCGGGTAGTTGCCCTTCGGCGAGTCGTAGACGATGTCCTTCAGCGAGACGGGGACGGTCTTGTCCCCGAGCTTCACGGAGAAGGTCTGATTCGGATCGGTGACGAGGCTGTCGAGGAAGGCCGGCTCCACCGTCGCCGGCTCCTTGCCGATCACGCCGGCGAGCGCCGCGCGCTCCGTGCCGTGACCCTGGCCGGTGGCGCTGAGGCTCCCGTAGAGGTGGACCTTGATGGCGGTCGCCTTCGCGAGCTCCTCCTTCGGCAGCTTCGCGCAGCGCTGATAGAAGTCGTAGGTGATGCGCATCGGGCCGATCGTGTGCGAGCTCGAGGGCCCGGGCCCCACCTTGTAGAACTCCTCGAGCGTCGTCATCACGGGGCCCTTCTCGTTCTTCACGATCTGGAGCGTCGGCGAGAGGGGCACCTTCGGCGCCGGCTTGCTGGCGGCCGCGGCCTCCGCGGATGCCGGGATCGAACGGCCGGTGATGACGGCCGTGGCGCCGAGCAGGGCGCTGCTCATCATGAAGGTGCGGCGATCGAAGCTCAGCGCCGGCACGTCCGGTAGTTCGCGAGAGTCGGTCGTCGGATCCTTGCGCATGTCCCCCCCTCGATGGTCCGCGCGCGCAGCATAACGCCGCGGCGGACGTCCGTTAGTTCGAGCGATCACCCGGGCGGCGGTCGCTGCGCGGGCGGCACGTACTCGTTGGTTCCCTTGCGGATGTTCGTGAAGAAGAGCTCGGGCAGGCTCCAGAGCGCGCCGGAGAGCCCGGCCCGGACTCCGTGGCCCCCGTCGAAGGGCAGCTCCAGCAGGCCGATGCCCGAGCGCGCGAGCGCGGCCGCCAGGTTCACGGCGCCGAGCAGCGGGCGCAGCGGCCACTCGCCGTCCGTGAAGAAGAGGAAGAAGCCCGCGTCCTCGGCGGGCTCGTAGACCGTCGAGGTGAGCACGTTCGACTCGCGCAGCGCGGCCGCGACGCCGCCGCCCTCGCTCTCCACCGCGTGCTCGCGCGCCGACGGAAGATGGACGACCTCGGCGACGTGCCAGCTCGCGCGCACGTTTCGCGAGGAAACGAACGGGATGAAGTTCGCGTCGGCGACGGGATCGACGTAGCCGCCGAGGCGGCGCACCGATTCGCGCCGCACGAAGGCGCGGACGGCCTCGCGGTCGTCCGGCGGCGGCGCGTCGCCGGCCGACGCGAGCGCCAGCTCGATCGTGCGGAAGAGCTCCGACACGCAATTGCGGCGCAGCACGTCGTAGCGGTACTGCGCTTCGAGCGCGCTCCGGTAGTCGCGGAGGGCGGCGCGCGAAGCGTCGGCCGCGCGCGCGCCGTCGCCGCGCCCCGCGGCCAGATCGTCCGGCGCGAGCGCCCGCTCCTCGCTGCCGTCCGGCAGCATCGCCCCGACCGCCACCCGCATGCTGGATGCGCCCGCCAGGACCGCGCGGAGCTCCGCGATGCGCGTCACCGCGCCCTCGAGCTCGCCCCACGAGACCTCGTCGTAGCCGGACCCGGAGAAGAGGTCGCGGTGCGCGTCGACGAAGTCGTGGCGCGCGTCGCCGAGAAGGGTCGGCACGAGCGCGCGTCGCCGCGGACCCACGCTCAGGACCTTCGCGTCGGCGGGGAAGGCGTCGAGCATCACGAGATGTCCCGTCGCGAGCGACTCGTCGAGCGCCGCCAGCCGCGCGCACGCCAGCAGCAGCGCCTCGCCCCAGTCGGGCCGCGGGCTCGCGGCGAGCGCGGCGGCGGACTCGAGGAGTCCCGCGCGGGCCTCGAGCAGACGCGCGCGCAGCGCCGCGTCGAGCGTGAGCCACGCGTCCGGCGGCTGCCCTTCCCCCGCGCGGACGCCTTCGCGAAGCCCGCGCGGGTGAAGGATCACGTCGCTCGCGGCCATCGCCGCGAGCGCGCGCGACGCGCGGCGCGTCTGCGGCTCGCGCGCGACGGGATAGGTGAGCGGGTCGACACGCGGCGGAGTCGGATCCTGCGACGTCGCCCCGAGCTCGCGCAGCGCGCGCGCCGCCGCGTCGGCGCGCGCGGCGAGCCAGCCTTTGCCGTGCGCCGCGGCGATCCGCTCGCGCAGCTCGGACAGAGCGGGCGGCGCCGCGCCCCCCGGCGAGTCCGCGAAGAAGCCCGCGCCCCGCACGCGCACGCGCGCTTCCCCTCCCGCCGCGAGCGCGCCGAGCAGCGCGACGTCGGCCTCCATCTCGGAGAGCCGCAGCTGCTGGCGCGACTGCGCGAGCAGGCGACGCTCGAAGGTCTCGCGCAGCAGCGCGACGGTCTCGGGCGCGGCCTCGACGCGCGACACCTCGATGCTGCGATTCTGCAGCGCGCGATAGATGTGCTGGAAGCGCCGCGAGTCCTCGCGGCGGATCGCGAGCCAGCCGCCGGCCGCGTGCTGGAAGTCGTAGACGTCCGAGCCGAAGCGGATGGCGGCGTGACCGCCGCTCGCGTTGCCCTCGTGCGCGCGGATGTAGAGATAGTCGAAGGAGTCTGGCGCCGGCGCGACGTCCGACCGCGCGCTCGCGGCGAGGAGCGCGACCGCGGACAGCGCGGCGGCGACCCGGCGGGTCACGGGATGCTGGAGAATCCCTTCGCCATGGCGGTCTCGCGCGCGGAATCTCCCCCGGTCCAGGCGAGTTGATACGCGCTGCGCTGCGCGGCGCTCGCGTGGCTGCGCGCGAGCCCGCGGCCGATCGCCTCCCAGGTGGAGAGCTCGGACTCCCAGTCGCTGACGCCGTACTGGCGAGCGAGGTCTCCGATGCCCGCGAGGAAGGCCTCGTCGTCGCGGCCGCCCGCCTGGAGGAAAGCCAGCGTGTACTGCTCGACGTCCCGATCGAAGCTCGTCTTCGTGGCGTCCTTGTTGTTGTTCTGCCCCGGCGACGACGAGTGCGACGACGATTCCGACGAGTTGTTCGACGAATCCGACGAGCTCTCGGAGCTGTGCGAGAACGAGCAGGCGAGAGCCGTCGCGGCAAGGAGCCCGAGCGCCGCGCGCGACGCGCAGCGGAGCAGCGAATGTTGCACGAAGGTCATCGCCGATTCCTCCTCATCGCTCTTCGACACCGACGGCCATCGCCTCGGTATAGGTGATCTGCACCTCGTCGCCGGGCTTCAGGCCCGCGATGAAGCGCTTGCCCTCGGGCCGGCGCACGCGAATCGCGCGGAGGCCGCCGCCGGGCGGCGTGAAGACGACGATGTTCGTCTTCGTGTCGACGCTCTCGATCTTCACGGTCGTCGTGATCTGACCGCCGAATGCCGCGCCGGGCCGCTCCCCGGGCGCGGCGCGCTCCGCGACGACTTCCGCGGACGGCGGCGCGATCGCCGCTCCGGGCTTCGCGAGCTCCACCGCGAGCGACTCGAGATAGCGGACGTTGACCGAATCGCCGGCTCGGATCTGATCGAAGTTCCGGACCGCCGGACCCGCGTGCACCGTCCACGTGCCGCCGCCCTGCGCGTCGCGGAGCGTGATCAAGCGTGTCTTCGGGTCGACCGCGACGACGCTCGCGCTCGCGCTGAGCTCCTGCGAGACCTCGGCGCTCTCCGGCGGCTTCTCGGCCCAGGGCATGTGCGAGCAGCCCGCCGCGATCGCCGCGCAGAGCGCGAGGAGCGCGGGGGGCCACGAGGTTCGAGCGAGGGCGGACGCGGGCATCACGACTCGGGACAAGGCGGACCTCCGTGCGAGCCGGCTGAGGGCTCGGATGAGCCGCACGGTATCAGTGAGGCACCCCGCGCTGCGAGACCCAGGTATCGACTTCCTGCCACAGCTCTCGCAGCCACTGCGCGCGCATCGCGGACGAGGCGGGGATGCGCGCACGCGGAATGCGCCAGAAGCGCACGCGCACTCGCCTTCGCAGCAACCCGCCGCGCCACACCTGCGCTAGCGACGCGGCGCTCTCGAAGCCGGCGTGGACGCACACCACCACGTCGGCCTCCGGCGCGACCTCGAGCAGCCCGAGCAGACCGCCCGGCCGCGGCGGCAGCACGCTCACGAGCGAGCTCGCGTAGTCGAGCTGCTTCAGGTCGCCTTCGCGCGCGAGCCGCCCGAGCTCGCGCGCTCGCCTTGTCTCGGTGAAGCGCGTGCCCTCCGGATAGATCAACACTCCGTCGCGACGCCCGAGCCCACGCCCGCAGGCCTGCAGGCGCGCGACCTCGGAGCGCGAGTCCGCGCCGCTGCGATCGACGAAGACGTGCGGCAGCCGGCTGCCGACGACGTCGAGACACGGATCGAAGAGCAGCTCGCGCTTCAGCACGTAGCGAAGCCGAATCCCATGCGGGAGACCGATCCGCGCCGATGCCAGCAGCGCGTCGCCGCTGCTCGCATGGCGGAGGACGAGCAGATACGGGCCCTCTCCCAGCCGCGACTCGTCTTCTCCCTCGACCTCGACCCGAAGATCGAAGAAGAAGGTCAGGCCCCAGAAGAGCGTCGCGCCCCACAGGTCCTGGAGGCGGAAGTGCAGCGCCTGCCAGCGAGCGTCGTTCCAGCGCGCGAACGGACGCGCGAGCCACAGCGCAGCGGCCGCTGCGAGGCCCGCGAGCTCGCACCCGAGGTAGAAGGCGAAGAGCGCGGCGCTGCGCAGAGCCACGCCGTGCCCCCGCGCGGCGAGATCCAGCAGCGCCGCGCCCGGAATCCAGAGCGGCGCGGAAGCCAGCGCCAGCAGGAAGGCGAGCGCGTAGAGCGGAATCGTGATCAGGCGGCGAGCGAGCGGCGTCACGGCGCGGCTCAGATCTCGTTGCGGAGCATCAGCTCGCGCGGGTGCGGCTCGAGGAACGTCTGACCCTGGAGGTACGCGACCGCGTGCGCGCGGGCATGGTGGTGGAGCAAGGTGATCGGCACGACGAGCGGCACCAGGCCGCGCCGGTAGTCGTGGATCAGCGAAGACAGCTCCGCGCGCGCGGGCGCGTCGAGATGCTTCTTCAGATGTCCGGCCGCATGCTGGAGCACGTTCGCGTTGCGGCCCCGCGTCGCGCCGTGCGCGAGCGCGTCCATGAACCTCTCCGAGTAGCTGCGCCGCATCTCGGCGCGCGGGATCCGCGTCTGCGCCGCGACCCGCCGACCGAGCTCGGCGTTGGCCTCCTGCGAGTGCGCCATCAGCTGGAGCTTGTGCGCGGTGTGGAAGGCGACGACGCGCGCGGCGGTCCAGCGGCCGCGAAAGAGCTCGCGCACCCTGCGGTAGGCGAACACGCGCTCGATGAAGTTCTCGCGCAGCGCCGGGTCGTGGAGGCGACCTTCGTCTTCGATCGGCAGGCTCGGCCAGGTGGCCCGGAGCGCCGCGGCGAAGATTCCGCTGGCCTCGCGTCGCGCCACGCCCTTCTCGCCGTAGAGCTTCACGCGGGCCATGCCGCAGCTCGGCGAGTCCTTCTTCAGCACGTAGCCGCAGAGCTCGAGCGCGCGGAGCGCGCGGAGGCGACGCGCTGCGAAGCGCTGCATCCGCACCGTGTGGTCGCGGCCCGAGGCGATCTCGCGGAGGTGGATGCGACCGCCCTCGCGCTCGAGCCGCATGGCCGGTCGCGGCACGCCGAGGCCCGCCTCGAGCTCCGGGCAGACCGGCACCCACTCGACGTGGCGGCCGAGCAGGTCGGTCAGGAAGCGGTCGCGCTTGTGGCCGCCGTCGTAGCGCACGGCCTCGCCGAGCAGGCACGAGGAGACACCGAGTCGGATCGGGAGGTCGGCGCGCTCGCTCATCGCGGGAAGTACGCCGGCCAGACGAGCGCGTCGAGCAGCGAAGTCTGGAACGAGAAGGCGAGCGCGCCGGCGAGGGCCATGCCGCGCGCGACCGGCCCACCGGCCGGACGGGCGCACGCGAGCGCGAGCACGAGACCCAGCGAGCCGGCTCCGACCAGCGCGAGCACGCCGCGGATCGCGAGCCAGAGCGCACCGCTCGGCGCCTCGAGCATCCATGCGGTGAGCGGCAGCCAGAGCGCGGAGGGCAGCAGGATCAGCGCGTAGAGCGCGTGGAAGAGGTCGAAGCCGAAGCGCCCGACGCGCGTACGCGCCGGGTCGAGGCGGAAGAACACGAAGAAGCTGAAGGCGAAGTAGCCGGCGGTCGCGAGCCCCATGCTCGCGGTGTAGAGCGGACGCAGCGACTCCGGCACGCCGCCCCAGAGCGAGGCGCGGAGCTCCGGGTTCGAGGTCAGGCCGTGCGCGTAGCTGCCGAGCACGGCGAGCCCGCCGGCAAGATTCAAGGCGAGCAGACGGGCCCGGGGTGCGTCCATGGCGAGGAGAGTCGAGGATCGTCGCATTGTTGTCAAGAAAAAATCTGTAAAAGACTTGTACAACTACCACCTCCCTATCTATACTCCCCCGTATGGCCAGGTCCGCCGAGCCCGCCGAGAAGACCTTCCCGCTCGGATCCGTCGCCCGCCTCACGGGCCTCTCGCCCGAGGTGCTGCGCGCGTGGGAGCGGCGACATCGCGCGGTCTCGCCGCTGCGGACTCCGGGCGGCACGCGCCGCTATCGCGCGTCGGACCTCGAGCGCCTGCGCCTGCTCAAGGCCGCGATCGCCGCCGGCCACCGGATCGGCGAGCTCGCCGCGCTCAGCAACGCGGAGCTCGAGCCGCTCGCCACCGCGCTCGCGCCCGCGCCGCGCCACGACCGCGACGACATCCTCGCGGCCGTGGCCGCTTTCGACGCCGCCGAGGCGCAGCGATTGCTCGCGCTCCAGCTCTCCGCGCTCGGCGCGGTTCGATTCGCGCGCGAGGTCGCGGTGCCGCTCGCGCGCGAGATCGGCGAGCGCTGGGCCGACGGCCGGCTCGGCGTCGCCTGCGAGCACCTCGCGACGGCAATGCTGCGCTCGCTCCTCGGCGCGACCTTGCAGCCGGGCGTGAGCGCCCTGCGCGGCCCGCGCATCGTCTTCGCGACTCTCTCCGGCGAGCGCCACGAGCTCGGGCTCTTGATGGCGGCGCAGAGCGCCATGAGCGCCGGCGCGAACCCGCTCTACCTCGGGCCCGACGTGCCGGCCGACGAGCTCGCGCTCGCGACCTCGCGCAGCGGCGCGGCCGCCCTCGCGCTGAGCCTCGTGACACCGCCGGACGACGCGGCGACGACGGCGCTCGCGGCGCTCCGCCGCGAGCTCCCGCCGAGCGTCCCGCTCTGGGTCGGGGGCGCGGGCTCGCGCGAGCTCGAGACCGGGGCGGGGATCGAGCGCCTCGCGAGCCTCGAGCAGCTCGAGCACCGCGTCGCGCTGCTGCTCGAGCGAGGCGCTGCCGCGCATGCGTGAGCAGCCGCCGCGCGCGCATGGGCGCCGCATGAGCGATCCGCGCCTCGTGCTGCTGACCGGCGCCTCCGGATACGTCGGCGGTCGCCTGCTGCCGCGTCTCGAGCAGCGCGGCTACCGCGTGCGCTGCCTGGCGGGCCGGCCCGAGTTCCTCGCGCGGCGTGCCGGCCCGCGCACGCAGGTCGTGGCGGGCGACGCGCTGCGCAGCGAGACGCTCGGGACGGCGCTCGACGGCGTGGACACCGCCTACTACCTGATCCACTCGATGCGCGGCGAGCGCAGCGAGGAGTTCGAGCAGCAGGACCTCGTGGCGGCTCGCAACTTCGCGGCAGCGGCGCGAGCCGCCGGGGTGCGGCGCATCGTCTACCTCGGCGGCCTCGGCGACGAGCGCGAGCCGCTCTCGCCGCACCTGCGCAGCCGGCACGCAGTCGGCGACGCGCTGCGCGAGTCGGCGGTACCGGTGATCGAGCTGCGCGCCTCGATCGTGATCGGCTCGGGCAGCGTCTCGTTCGAGATGATCCGCGCGCTCGTCGAGCGGCTGCCGGTCATGGTGACGCCGCGCTGGGTCGATGTCATCGCGCAGCCGATCGCGATCGAGGACGTGCTGGCGTATCTCGAAGCGGCGCTCGAGCTCGTGGGCGACGAGAGCCGCATCTACGAGATCGGCGGCGCCGAGCGGGTCTCGTACGGCGAGCTGATGCGCGAGTACGCGCGCGAGCGCGCGCTCCGCCGGCTGATGATCCCGGTGCCGGTGCTGACCCCTCGGCTCAGCAGCCTCTGGCTCGGCCTGGTGACACCGCTCTACGCGCGCATCGGCCGGGTGCTCGTCGAGAGCATCGGCTGCGAGACCGTCGTGCGCGACGAACGCGCGCGCCGCGACTTCGCGGTCGCGCCGATCGGCACGCGCGAGGCGATCCGGCGCGCGCTGGCGAACGAGGATCGCGAGTTCGCGCAGACGCGCTGGTCGGACGCCGTCTCGGCGGGCGAGCGCCACGGGGTCGCCCGCTACGGCGGCGTGCGCCGCGGTCGTCGCCTGGCCGACTCGCGCCGCTGCGCGCTCGCGCTCTCGCCCGCCGAGGCATTCGCACCGATCCGGCGCATCGGCGGCGAAGTCGGCTGGTATGCCTTCGATTGGCTCTGGCGTCTGCGCGGCTGGCTCGATCTCCTGGCCGGCGGCGTGGGCATGCGGCGCGGCCGGCCCGAACCCGAGTCGCTGCAGGTCGGCGACACCGTCGACTGGTGGCGGGTCGAGGCCTGCGAGCCCGATCGCCTGCTCCGGCTTCGCGCCGAGATGCGGCTGCCAGGGCGCGCCTGGCTGGAGTTCGAGGTGAAGCCGTGCGACGAAGGCGTCGTGATCGAGCAGACCGCGAGCTTCGACCCGTCGGGGCTGTCGGGGTTGCTCTACTGGTACGCGGTCTACCCGCTCCACGCACTGGTGTTCCGCGGCATGCTCGCGGGCATCGCCCGCAGCGCGCGCCGCGGTGCGGCGCGACGGGCGTACGCATGCGCGTGATGGCTTCCGCTCTCGTTATGGCTTGCTGCGCGCTGGCGGCACTTCTCGCGGCCGTGTGCGCGCTGCCGGCCCACGCCGCCGGCGCCGAGCTCGCGCGCGCCGATGCGCTGTGGACACGACGCGCGGACGGGCAGGAGAACGGCAGGCCGCGACCCGAACGCGCGAGCGCCGCCGTGGCCGCCTACGAGCAGGCGCGAGCCGCGGAGCCCGAACGGCTGGAGCCGGCGTGGAAGCTGCTGCGCGCGCTCTGGTTCGCGGCGGACTTCGCGAGCCACGACACCGCGGCGGAGCGCCGCACCTACGAGCGCGCGCTCGCGATCGCGGACGGCGCCTTCGCGCAGCTCGCGGCGCGCGTCGGCGGGTCCGACCGGCTCGCCGGCCTCGAGCCCGACGCGCTGCGCGCGCGCCTCGACGAATCCGACCGGCGCGACGCGGCCGAGCTCTACTTCTGGTACGCGATCAACCTCGGCGCCTGGAGCCGGCTCGCGGGGCTCGTGCAGGCCGTGCGCGGAGGCGTGGCCAACCGGCTACACGAGGCCGCGCTTCGCTCGCTCGCGCTCGATCCGGGCGTCGAGCAGGGTGGAGCGCTGCGGCTGCTCTCGCGGCTCCACTCGGAGCTGCCGCGCGTGCCGCTGCTCTCTGGCTGGGTCGATCCGAGCCGCGCCGTGCCGCTCGCCGAACGCGCGCTGGCCGAGTACCCCGCGCACCCCGGCAATGCGTATCTCCTCGGGCTCGCGCTCCTCTCCGAAGCGCCGGCGCGCCGCGACGAGGCGCGGCGTCTGATCGAGGCGACGGCGGCGCTCGAACCGCGCGCAGATCAGGTGATCGAGGACCTCGCGATCCGCACCGACGCGCGCGAGCGCCTCGCGAGCGAGGCAAAGCGCGGCTGACGCGCGATCCGGCCGAGAAGCCCTTCTGCCTCGCCCCGCGCCTCAGCGCTTCGGGAAGTTGAAGACCGGGAAGATCGGGAAGAAGCCGTTCTCCGCCATGTTGAGGAAGCCGAACTGGAAGCTCTTGATGTGCTTCGTCACGTTGATGAAGCCGATCTGCGCGGTCGAGCTCTTCGAGATGTTCACGCCGCCGAGGTCCACCAGCGTCGTGCCCTGCGCGACGATCACGAAGCCCGTGTTGAAGGCCTCGCTGGTGTCGTTGAGGATGTTGATGAAGGCGCCGTTGATGCCCGAGTCCCTGCCCGTGTGGTAGTTCACGAGCGAGAGCGCGACGCCCGAGTCCATGCTGCCGGTGACCCGGCTGATGCCGCCGACGAGCGCGAGGCCCGAGAGGTGCGACGTCTCGCTCATCGAAAGGACTCCGACGTCGAGGCCGTTCTGGCTGCTGTTCTTTCCCCAGAGAAACGAGAGCCGCATGCCGTCGACCTGCGGATTGCTCGGGATGTTGAGACTCGGAAGCCCGAGCTGGAAGGCGGTGCCGGCGCTCGCAGCGTGGGCCAGCAGGACCAGACAGGCGGACAGGATCCATCGCTTCATCGCGCTCTCCTCTCGGAATGGTGATGCGGAGGGTCGGAGGCGCTCTGCCTCCAGCTCCGGCCCCGTCCGGCCTTCCCCCCATCCAGACTATCGGCGGCGACAAGCATACTTGCGAGCGCTCCGCTTTCTACATCACGACCACTCCATTCCTCTCTCGTAGCGCTCGTTCGCCGTCTTCGCGACGGCGAACGAGCTGCCACGCGCTCGGCGGAGTCGGAGTCGCGCCGCGCAAGGCCGCGCGCACCCGGACGCGGGTCAGGCGCCGATCCGGAGCGACACCTCGACACGTCGCGCTCGCTCGGCGGAGGTCGCGGTGGGCCCTCCAGGATTCGAACCTGGGCACGACCGGTTATGAGCCGGCTGCTCTGACCGCTGAGCTAAGGGCCCGGCGGCAGCTTAGCCGTGCGAGCGCGCGCCGCCGCGCAGCGGTCGCAGCGGCGCGTAGCTCCAGCTTCCGTCCGCGCGGATCTCGAGCACGCTCGCGTCACGGTCCTGGAGCGCCTCGGCGCCATCGAGCTCGATCGCGGTGATGCCGGCCTCGGCGAGCCGCGCGCGCACGCGCGCCACGGCGTCGGGACCGAGCACGGTGTCGATGCGGTGCAGCAAGGCGAAGCGCGGGCGCGCGAGCAGCATGCGCGCCACCACGATCTCCTGCTGCTCGCCTAGCGAGAGGAGGTCGTCCCAGTCGCGCTCGACGTCGAGCCCGCCGACGCGCGTGAGCATCGGCTCGAGCGAGAGCATGCGCAGCACCGCCAGGATCTGCTCGTCCCGCATCTCGTACTCGCGCCCGGTGTGGAGCAGCGCCTCGCGCAGCGTTCCGGGCGGCAGATAGGGCCGCTCGGGCACGAACATGATCTCCTCCGGCGACGGCCGCAGGATCCGACCCTCGCCGGTGTCCCACACGCTCGCCGTGGCGCGGAAGAGCGCCGTCTTCGCGGGCTCGTTCGGTCCGACCACCACCACGCGCCCTCCGTGCGGGATGCGCGCCGTGAGCCGCGAGACGAGCAGCTCTCCGTCGTGCGGCGAGAGCAAGGTCAGGTTCTCGTAGGCGAGCGCCGAGCCCGGCGCCTCGACCACCTCGATCGGCGAGGTCGCGGCCTCGACGCGGTCCATACCCTCCGAGAGCCGCCCGAGGCGCGCGAGCACCGCGGCGTACGACGAGATCTGCTGGAACTGCGTGACGATCAGCGAGAAGGCGCCGATCAGGTGCGAGAACGCCATCGCCGACTGCGTGATCACGCCGAACTCGACGCGGCCGCGCATGAAGAGCGGACCGACGATCAGCGCCGGGATGATCTGGAGCAGATAGTTGTAGCCGGTGGTGAAGAACGCGAGGTTGCGGTTCACGGAGACGATGCGGCGCGCGTTCGCGACCAGCTCGTCGACCCGGCGCAGCAGCCGCACGCGCAGCCGCCCCTCGCGGCGCAGCAGCGCGACGGACTCGGCGTTCTCGCGCAGGTGCACGAGCTCCGCCCGGAAGCTCGCCTCGCGGTCGGACTGCCGATAGCTGAGCCAGATCAGCGGGCGGCCGAAGAAGACCGTCAGCAGCGAGCCCGCCGCCGCGTACGCGACCGCCACACCGAAGAGGGTCGGAGAGATCGACCACATCACGCCCGCGAAGGCGAGGATCGTGAAGCTGCCGTTCAGCAGCATCAGCACGAATGAGAGGCTGCCCTGCGTGAAGGCGCGCACGTCGTCGCCGATGCGCTGGTCGGGATTGTCGATGCGCTCCTGCTCGCGCAACCGGTAGGGCGTGCCGCGCTCGACGTAGCCGAGCACCAGCACGCGCGTCAGCCACTCGCGCCAGAGGAGACCAAGCCGCTCCTCGGCGAAGCGGTACATCACGGCGAGCACGGTGCTGAGCCCGAACACGCCCACGTAGAGCAGCGCCTTCGAGACGAAGGCCGACCGGCTACGCTGCTCGATCGCGGTCATGAAGTCGCGGCCGACGTAGCTGTTCAGCACGTTCATCGCGTTGATGCCGAGCATCAGCACGATCAGCACGACGAAGAGCAGCCTGCCCTTGCGGCCGACGTCCGCGCGCGCGAACGCAGTGGCCGCGCGCAGGAAGCGGGCCCCGGTCAGGCGATCGAGCGAAACGCCTTCAGCGTCCACGACTTCGCATGGCCGGCGACCCCCTCCGCCGAGATGCGCCCCCCGGACCGCGAGGCGCCCCGTCCGTCTCTCTGCATCGGCCGATCGAGCGCGAAGCTGACCCCTCTCGCGAGCTTCCATCGCATGCGAACCTTGCCGCCGCAGCGGAGGGAGCGGCGCGCGAGTCGTGCGGCTAGGTTTCGCGTCCTACGAAACCCTGGAGGGCCCCATGCTCCCGACCCTCGCGGTGAGCGCCGCCGCGCTCGGCCTGCTGTTGATCATCTTCCTCGTCTACCGCGAGCAGGCGGCCGAGGCCGCGCCGGCCGAGCGCCGCATGCTCGTCGCCGTGGCGCTCGTGACGCTCGGCGTCGCGGCCTACCACGTGCTCGGCTCCCACGGCGGAGCCGGTCACTAGCCGCGATCAGCCAGCGGCGGAGACGTCGCGCTCGAGCGACAGGCGGAACTCGCGCGGGCTCTGGCCGCCGCTCCAGCGCCGGAACGCGCGGCTGAAGTTCCCCGCATCGCTGTAGCCGAGGTCCGCGCCGACGTCGACGACGCGCACCGCGTCGCGCAGCAGGCGCCGCGCGCGCTCGAAGCGCGCCTCGTCGACGAGCTCCGTGAAGTGCAGGCCGCTCTTCGAGAGGCTGCGCTGCAGCGAGCGGACGCTGGTGCCGGCCGCCTCGGCGACGCTGCGCAGGTCCGGCCTCCCTAGCTGGAGCAGCGCGGCGATCGCGCCGCGCACCGAGCCGTCGAAGTCGAGCGGCAGCTCGCGTGCGGGCGGCGCCACCGCTCCGCCGTGGCCGCGCGGAGTCGCGACGGGCCGCGCCAGCGGCAGCGCGAGCAGCTCGCGCGGAAAGATCACGCGCGTGACGGGCTGCTCGAAGCGCAGGCGGTACGCGAACTCGTCCAGTCGCGCCGCGTGCGCGGGACGCGGGCCCTCGAAATCGATCTCCGACGGTCGCCAGTGCGGTCCGGCCGCGAGCCGCAGCAGCTTCAGCACGAACATCAGGCTGTAGTCGGAGACCGCCTGGCGGCCTCGTCGCAGCGCGGGGCTGAACCAACGGTGTAGCACCGCCTCGTGTCGCTGCTCCACGAGCCAGATGCGCTCGCCGCTGTTGAAGCGCCGCGTCTCGTGCCGCTCCGCGAGCGCGAGGGCCGCCCCGAGCGTCGCGCTCCGCCGCAGCGCGGGACCGAGCTCGCCGAGCGCGTCGATCTCGCTGGCATCCCCGACGCGCAGTCCGAGATCCTCGCAGCCCGTCGCGCGCACGGCGTCCTCGAACAGCGCGCCCGCACACGCGAGCGGGATCGGCGGGTCGCAGTCCGCGAGCGCGCGGCGCGCGCGCACCAGGGATGCCGGAAGCGCGCACGACCGGCGCGCCAGGAACTCGAACAACGGGTGGAGGAGGCTGCTCCGAACGAGAGGGATCGCTCGCATGCGCTTCGAGCTCGTGCCCCCCGCGCATACGTCAGCGCAGCTGGCGGGAAATGACAAGCGACGCGCTCCCCGTTTGGGTGATCATGCGGCCCCCGACGCGTGCCGGGGTGTGTGCAGTCCCCACCAACCGAGAGCCAATCAAGTCATGAAGACGCGTGTGATGCTTGCCGTGCTGGCCTCCGCCGCGCTGAGCGGCTGCCAGACCTCCCAGGCCTTTCTCGACGCCAACCAGCAAGGGGCGATCCAGACCGCGGATGCCCGAGCCCGCTTCGATCTCAACTGCCAGGACGTCCAGACGTCGGTGCTGTCGAGCAAGATCATCAACCCGGCGCCGATGTACGGCGGCATCTGGCGAGCCGAGTACACGATCGGCGTGCGCGGCTGCGGTCGTCAGGCGGTGTACGAGACCATCTGTCTCGACAGCCACAACTGCAACGCCATCGCCGACACGGGCAACATCCAGCAGACCTACTGAGTCGCTCGTCCCCTCCAACACATGAAGGAGTCTCTCGTGAAGCGCATCCCCATCCTGCTCGTCGCGGCGCTCGTCGGCGTCGCACTCCCGGCCGCCGCCGCGAAGAAGAACGCGACCACGATGACCTGCGAAGAGTTCGCCGCGCAGACGCCCGAGGCGCAGACGCGCGTCGCCGCGTTCCTCGACGGCTACACGAAGGGCGGCAAGCAACTCGACGCCGCCAGCGACGTCGACGTCCAGCGCCAGCTCGACGTGCTCGTCGTCTCGTGCCAGCAGGATCCGAAGGCGACGCTGTGGGACAAGATCAAGGCGAAGATGCCCTTCGGGAGCAAGAAGGTGAAGCCGATCAAGATGACGTGCGACGAGTTCATGGCGCTCGGCGAGAAAGTCCAGCCCGAGGTCGCCTACTGGCTGGCCGGCTACAACGCCGCGAAGAAGACCGACGTAGCGGCGTCGGGCGAGGTGGATCTCGAGACCGACACCGCCGTGTTGATCCAGGAGTGCAAGCCGGCGCCGAAGGCTTCGCTGTGGGAGAAGATCAAGAAGAAGTTCTGAGCCGCACCGCGGTCGCCTTGTACTGCGGACAGTTCGAGCGAGGGTCGCGGGCCGGGCCCGTCACGCGATTCGCGTGCGTCTCGGGCTGGTGGAAGCTCAGGAACAGGATGCCGGGTGGCGTGCGCGGTGTGATGCGCGCGGCCACCCGTGTCTCGCCCCAGCGACTCGACACGACGACGTGACTCCCCGCCGCGATGCCCTCGCGGCGGGCGTCCTCCGGATGGATCTCCAGCCAGTCGGCCGGCGCGAGGTGCTGCTGGCGGGTGCGTCGCGTCATGGTGCCGACGTTGTACTGGTGCAGCACGCGTCCGGTGACGAGGAGATACGGATGGCCGGGCACGTCGTGCTCGGAGCTCCGCAGCGGCGGGACCGCGACGAGGAGCCCCTTGCCGCGCAGGAAGCCGCGCTCGTGCACGCGCGCCGTGCCGGGGTGCTCCGCCGACGGGCACGGCCACTGGAGACCGTCGCCCTCGAGTCGCGCGTACGAGACGCCGCCGAAGAGCGCCGGCGCGACTCGCGCGATCTCGTCCATGACGTCGCTCGGTGACGCATAGCGCCAGTCGGCGCCGAGCGCGCGCGCGACGTCGCGCACTGCGACCCAGTCGGGGCGCGCGTCGCCCGGCGCCGCGAGCGCGGGGCGGACGTGCTGGATGCGCCGCTCGGCATTCGTGAAGGTCCCCTCCTGCTCGAGATAGCCGGCCGCCGGCAGGACGACGTGCGCGCGCCGCGCGGTCTCGGTCAGGAAGAGCTCCTGCACGACCAGGAAGTCGAGCGACTCGAGCGCCTCGAGCACGCGCGTCTCGTCGGGGTCGCTCTGCGCGACGTCTTCGCCCATGATCCAGAGCGCGCGGAGCTCCCGCGCGCGCGCCGCCTCGAACATCTCGGGGATCGTCCAGCCCGGCGTCTCGGGCGGCGCGACGCCCCATTCGCGCTCGACGCGTGCGCGCGCCGACGCGTCGTCGAGCGGCTGATAGCCGGTCAGCGCCGCGGGCATGCTCCCCATGTCGGCGTTGCCCTGCACGTTGTTCTGACCGCGCAGCGGCATGAGTCCCGCGCCGATTCTTCCGACGCTGCCGGTCAGCATCGCGAGATTGGCGAGCGCCATCACCGAGCCGACTCCCTGCACGAGCTCCGACAGTCCGAGCCCCCAGACGAAGAGCGTCGGCCCCTCGGCGAGCAGGTCGGCGACTTCGCGCAGCGAAGCGACCGGCACGCCCGCCTCGCGCGCGCAATCGTCGAGCGAGAGGCGCGTCAGGAACTCGCGCAGCTCGGCCTCGCCCTCGCAGCGCTCCGCCAGATAGGCGGCATCGACGCGTCCGCTCTCGAACAGAAGCCTCGCGATCGCGTGGAAGGCGGCGACGTTCGCGCCCGGCCGCACCGGCAGGTGGAGGCTCGCCACGTCGCAGAGATCGATGCGGCGCGGGTCGATCACGGCGAGTCGTGCGCCGCGTCGCGCCTGCTGGAGGATCCGCGCGCCGACGACGGGGTGCGCTTCGGTCGGATTCGCTCCCGCAACGACGATGCGCCGCGCCGCCTCGATGTCGGCATAGCAGGTCGAGGCCGCGCCCGTCCCGGTCACGAGCTGGAGCGCCATCGCGGTCGACGCGTGACACACCCGCGCGCAGCAGTCCACGTGGTTCGTGCCGAGCACGGCGCGGAAGAGCTTCTGGAGGAGATACGCGGCCTCGTTGGTCGAGCGCGACGAACTGAGCGCGCCGAGCGCTCCGGCGCCGTGTCGCTCTCTCAGCGAGGCGAGCGCTTCCGCGATGCGCGCCGTCGCCTCGACCCAGGAGATCTCGCGCCAGCGCGGATCGGAGAGCGGACCGGTGCGGAGCAGCGGCGTCCGCAGGCGATCCTGCGACGATTGCCAGCCGTGCGCGAAGCGACCCTTCGCGCACAGGTGACCGCGATTGACCGCGGATCCCGGCACGCCGCGGATCCGCGCGACGCCGCGCCCGCGCGTCGTCACTTCGATGCGACAGCCGACGCCGCAGTAGCCGCACACCGTCTCGGTGGTCGCGTCGGCGGGCGCGCCGGACTCGCGGTCCACGTCGAAGAGCGCGCCGGTCGGACAGGCGTCGACGCAGGCGCCACAGGCGGTGCAGGCGCTCGTCTCGAAGCGGTCCTCGGGTCCGATCAGCAGCGCGGTGCGGAAGCCGCGCCCGCCGATCCCGTAGACGAAGCTCCCCTGGAGATCGGCGCAGGTCGCGAGACAGCGCCGGCAGGTGATGCAGCGCGCGGCTTCGAAGCGGAGATAGGGATGCGACGCGAGGGCGCCGTCGTCACCGGCAAGAGGCGGCGCGCCGACGCCGTGGCGCGCGAGCAGCGCTCCGAAGCGCGTGCCGCCGAAATCGCCGCGCAGCGCCTCGCCCTCGACGTGCAGGGCCAGTAGATCGCGCCGCAGCGCCGCGAGCGAGGGCGAGTCCGTGCGGACCCGCATGCCCGACGCGAGCGCGCTGTGGCACGCCGCGCGCGGGCGCGCCTCGCCCTCGACCTCGACCAGGCAGATGCGGCAGCCGGCCGGCGGCGGCAGGCCTTCCACGTGACACAGCGTCGGGACGTCGATGCCGAGTCGCCGCGCCGCCGCGAGGATCGTCTCGCCGGGCACGGGCTCGACGATCCGCCCGTCGATCCAGGCCTCGGCGCTCACGCGCTGGCGCCGAACACGCGCGCCCGGAAGAACGTGGCCAGCTCGCGCATCGGGCCGGGCAGGAGCTGGCCGAAGGCGCAGAGGCTCGCCTGCTCCATCACGTCGAAGAGGCGCAGCAGCGCGGTGTCGTCGGCGCCGCGCGGCGCGGACTCGAGCCATGCATGCGCGCGCTCGGAGCCGAGCCGGCAGGGCGCGCAGCGCCCGCACGACTCGTCGCGCATGAACGCGAGCCAGTGGAGGAGGAGGCCGCGGACGTCCGCGCCCTCCGGCAGCGCAACCATGCCGCCGTGCCCGAGCCGCAGGCCGCGCGCGCTGAGCGCGTCGTAGCAGACGGGCGCGTCCCAGTCCTTCGGCAACACGACGCTGCCCATCGGTCCGCCGAGCAGCAGCGCGTCGAGCCGACACGAGCCCGCGCCGTGGCCGGCTTCGTCGAGCACGGTGGAGAGCGGCGTCCCGAACTCGATCTCGACGATGCCGGGACGCGCGAAGCCGGCGTTGAGGCAGAGAGCGATCGTGCCGGACGAGGCGGCCGTGCCGAGGCTGGCGAACCAGTCGCCGCCGCGCGCGACGATCGCGGGGACACAGGCGAGCGTCTCGACGTTGTTCACGACGGTCGGGCGGCCGTGGAGGCCGTGCTCGGACGGATAAGGCGGGCGCAGGCGCACCTCGCCGCGGCGGCCCTCGATCGAGTTCAAGAGCGCGGTCTCCTCGCCGCAGACGTAGCTCCCGTGCCCGCCGACGACGCGCAGCTCGCAGGAGAAATCGCTGCCGAGGATGCGGGGGCCCGCGAGCCCCGCCGCGCGCGCCGCTTCGATCGCGCTGCGCATCCGCTGCTGCGCGCGCGGGTACTCCGAGCGGACGAAGACGATCCCTTCGGATGCGCCGACCGCGAAGGCACACAGCAGCAATCCCTCGAGCACGGCGTGCGGGTCGTCCTCCATCAGGACGCGATCGACGAAGGAGCCGGGGTCGCCTTCGTCGCCGTTCGCGACGACGACGCGCGGGCCCGGCGCCGCCGCGCAGGCGCGCCACTTCACGCCGGTCGCGAAGCCGCTGCCGCCGCGCCCGCGCTCCCGCGAGCGCACGACCTCCGCGAGCACCGCCTCGGGCGGACCGGCGAGCGCGCCCTCGAGCGCCGCATAGGCGCCGTCGCGGCGCGCGTCGACGAGCGCGGCGAAGGAGCCGCGCCCGATGCGAGCCGTCGCGATCGGCTCGCGCGCGAGCGAGCGCACCATGGGCCGCGCGCCCTCGTCGTCGGCGCCGCGGTCGGCGCGGGCGCGCTCGCCCGAAGCAATGCGGCCGTCCGCGAAGAGCAGTGCGGGCGAGCGGTCGCACCAGCCGAGGCAGTAGGCGCCGCGACACGGCTGCTTGCGCGCGCGCAGCTTCCACACCTCGTCGCCGCCGGCGAGCCAGCACGAGGTCCCGCGACACACGCGCGTGGCGGCAGGGTCGGCGTGGAGATCCGCATAGAAGCTCGCGACCTCGCGCGCGGCGGTCTTCGCGATCACGTCCTGGCTCATGCGCCCGGACCCGCGCTCGCCGCGCCGAGCGTCACGACCTCGCCGTACTCCGGGATGCGCGGCTCGCGCCGCAGGCGCGCCTTCAGCGTGCGGCGCAGCGCGTCCGCGGCCGCGGGCTCTCCATGCACGAGGAAGAGCTCGCGCGGCTCTCGCGGCGCCGATGCGAGCCACGCGCACAGATCCTCGCGGTCGGCGTGCGCGGAGAGAAGGCCGAGCTGCACGACCTTCGCCCGCACGGGAACGAGCTCGCCGTGGATCTTGATCGAGTCGGCGCCGGCCGCGAGGTCGGCGCCACGAGTCCCGACGGCCTGGAATCCCGGCAACAGGATGGTGTTGCGCGGATCGGGCGCGAGCGCGCGCAGGTGGTGGAGCACGCGGCCGCCCGTCGCCATGCCGGAGGCCGAGATCACGACGTGCGGATCGCGCAGCGAGACGAGGCTGCGAGACTCCTCGACGCTGCGCACGAAGTGCGCGAGCTGGCCGATCGGCGCGATCTCTTCCGGCGCCACGCGCACGGCGTCGCGGAATTCCGCGTAGAGCGCGCTCACGTCGGTGGCCATCGGGCTGTTGACGAACACCGGCACGCGCGGCGCGAGCCCCTTCTCGAAGGCGCGGTGCAGGCAGACGAGCAGCGCCTGCGCTCGGCCGACGGCGAAGGACGGAACGAGCAGCACGCCGCCACGCTTGAGCGTGTCGCGCAGCACGCTCGCGATCGCCTCGACCGGATCGCCCTCGGGATGGCTGCGATCTCCGTAGGTGGACTCCATCGCGATCCAGTCGGCGTCCGGCGGGGGCACGGGCGGCGGCATCAGCACGTCGTCGGTGCGGCCAAGATCGCCCGAGAAGAGCAGCGTGCCCGTCGCGCCGCGCAGCGCGACGCTCGCCGCGCCGAGGATGTGACCGGCGGGCAGGAAGCGCGCGTGGAGCGCGCCGAGCGCGAGCTCGCGCTCGAACTCGACCGACACGAGCTGCTGGAGCGCGAGCTCGGCGTCGCGCTCGCCATAGAGCGGCAGCGCCGGATCGTGCTTCGAGAACCTCTTGCGGTTGGCGTAGGCGGCGTCCTCTTCCTGGATGCGACCGCTGTCCGGCAGCAGGATGCGGCAGAGCGCGCGGGTCGCCGGCGTGCAGTAGACGGGTCCTTCGAAGCCGGCGCGCACCAGCGCCGGCAGGTAGCCGCTGTGGTCGATGTGCGCGTGCGAGAGCAGCACGGCGTCGAGCCGACGCGCGTCGAAGGGCGGCGGACTCCAGTTGCGAAGTCGAAGCTGCTTCAGCCCCTGGAAGAGCCCGCAGTCGACCAGCACGCGCGTGCCCTCGGATTCGACCAGGAATTTCGAGCCGGTCACCGTGCCGACGGCGCCGTGGAATCCGAGCTGCACGGGCGGAACGCTAGCCGAGCGTGGAAATCGAGCGCGCGAGCTCGAGCGAGGAGCTTCGTCCCAGCCGGAGCGCCCGCTGTCGCATCGAGCCCCACTCCTCGGGTGAGCACGCGCCTCCGGCTCGCGCGATGCCTTCCCGACCGTGGCACGCGGCTTGCTCCAAGGCTCGTAGGAGGCCCCCGAATGGCATACACACAGCTCCGTTTCCGCGACGAGGCCCGCGCGAAGGTGCTCGAAGGCGCGACCGAGCTTGCGGACGCCGTGCGCGTCACGCTCGGTCCCCGCTCGAAGAGCGTGCTGATCGAGAAAAAATGGGGAAGTCCGATCGTCTGCGACGACGGCGTCACGATCGCGAAGCAGATCAACCTTCAGGATCCCGAGAAGAACCTCGGCGCGCGCATGCTGCGCGAGGCAGCCGAGCGCACCGGCGACGCGGTCGGCGACGGGACGACCACATCGACCCTGCTCGCGCACGCGATGTTCGCGGAAGGACTTCGCAACGTCGTGGCGGGGGCCAGCGCCGTCGACCTGCGGCGCGGCCTCGAGCGCGGGCTGCGCGCGGCCGTCATCGCGCTGCGCCAGCTCTCGCGACCGATCGGAACGCGCAAGGAGAAGGCGCAGATCGCCGCGATCTCCGCGCACAATGACCCGAGCGTCGGCGAGATGGTGGCGGACGCGATCGAGCGCGTCGGCGCGGAGGGCGTCGTGACGGTCGAGGAGGCGAAGGGCACGGAGACCGCGCTCGAAGTCGTCGAGGGCATGCAGTTCGACCGCGGCTACCTGTCGCCCTACTTCGTCACGAGTCCGGAGAAGATGGAGGCGGTTCTGGAAGACCCGCTGATCCTGCTTCACGAGACACGCATCAGCGGTATGAAGAACATGCTGCCGCTGCTGGAAGAGGTGGTGAAGGCGGGCCGTTCGCTCCTGGTCGTCGCCGAAGACGTCGAAGGCGAGGCGCTGGCCACGCTGGTCGTGAACAAGTTGCGCGGCACCTTCGCCTGCGTGGCGGTCAAGGCACCGGGCTTCGGCGATCGGCGCAAGGCGATGCTGGAAGACATCGCCGTGCTGACGGGCGGCCGCGTCGTCGCCTCGGAGCTCGGCAGGAAGCTCGAGAGCGTGGTGCTCGGCGAGCTCGGTCACGCCCAGCGCGTGGTGATCGACAAGGACACAACCACGATCATCGGCGGCGGCGGCGATAGGCAAGCCATCGAGGGCCGCTGCAAGGACCTGCGCAAGCAGATCGAGGACACCACCTCCGACTACGATCGTGAGAAGCTCGAGGAGCGCCTGGCGAAGCTCTCGGGCGGCGTCGCAGTGATCCGCGTGGGGGCCCCTTCGGAGGCGGAGATGAAGAACCGCCACGAGGCCTTCGACGACGCGATCCACGCCACCAAGGCGGCCATCGCGGAGGGCATCGTGCCCGGCGGCGGCGTGGCGCTGCTGCGCAGCGTCGACGCCGTGCTGCAAGAAGAGGAGAAGTGCGAGGGCGACGAGCGCACCGGCGTGAAGGTCCTGCGCCAGGCGCTCGAGGTGCCGGCGCGCCAGATCGCCGCGAACTCCGGCATCGACGGCGGCGTCGTGGTGGACCGGGTGCGCGCGGGGAAGGCGGCCTTCGGCTTCGATGCGGCGCGCCTGCAGTACGTCGACCTCAGCGAGGCCGGGATCATCGACCCCACCAAGGTGGTGCGAGTCGCGCTGGAGAACGCGGTCTCGATCGCGGGCGTGCTGCTGCTCGCCGAGGCCACGCTGACCGAAATCGAGGAGCCCGCCAAGGAGCGCGCTCCGGCCTTCGAGCAATAGGAGAGCGCCATGGTGGCCCTGGTGAAGGAGTGGATGAGCGCCGATCCGGTGACGATCGAGGCGCAGGCCATGGCGCGCGATGCGCTCGAGCTGATGGTCGAGCACGGCATCCGACACCTGCCGGTGGTGGGCTCGCTCGGGCGCGTGGTCGGGGTGATCTCGATCGACGACCTGCGCGCCGCACTGCCGCTGGCCGCGGCGTCGGGCGCGAGCGCCGGCACCGTCGGCCGCGTGGAGATCGGCAGCGGCCGGGTCGGCGAGCTGATGACCTTCGCGCCGCAGACCGTGCGCGCCGAGACGCCGCTGGCCGAGGCCGCCGACCTCATGGCCGAGCTGCGCATCGGCTGTCTGCCCGTGGTCGAGAGCCAGGGCGGCCTGGTCGGCATCCTCTCCGAGACGGACGCCCTGCGCGCGCTGGCCGCGACCCTGTGGACGGACGAGGTCCGCGCGCGGCGCGCCCGCAGCACGGACCTCGACGCCCTGGTGGTGCGGCTGCGTGCCGAACGCGAGCGCGTCGCGCGGGAATTGCGCGACTACTCCGAGGTGGAGCGGCGCTTCACGATGCATCCGCAGGAGGAGCCGGTGGACTTCTCGGAGCGCGCGGCCGACCGTACCGAGGCCGACAGCGCCGGCATCTTTCAGGACCTCGCCGTGCGACGCCTCGAGGGGCTCGATCGCGCCCTCGAGCGCGCCGCAACCGGGCGCCTCGCGCGCTGCGAGAGCTGCGGGCGACGCATCCCGCTGTCGCGGTTGCAGGCCCTGCCCGGCAACGCGCTCTGCATCGCGTGCGCCCGTGCTCTCGAGGGCTAGCGCCACGTCATGCAGCTCGTCCGCCCCTTCGCCAGCCTCTGCCTCGACGACATCCCGCTGGTAGGCGGCAAGAACGCTTCCTTCGGCGAGATGATCCGGGCGCTCGGCCCGCAGGGCGTTCACGTGCCGGATGGATTCGCGTTGACGGCCGACGCCTATCGCGCCCTGCTCGAGGGGCCGGGCGTGCAGGGCGAGGTGCGCGCGGCGCTCGCGGGTCTCGACCCGCGCCAGGTCGACGCGCTGCGCGCGGCCGGCGCCCGCTGCCGACGCGCGATCCGCGAGGCGCCCTGGCCCGAGGCGCTCTCGCGCGAGCTTCGCGACGCCTACGCGGTGCTCTCGCGGCAGTACGGCGAGGCCGAGAGCGACGTCGCGGTGCGCTCGAGTGCCACCGCGGAGGACCTCCCGGGCGCGAGCTTCGCAGGCCAGCAGGAGACGTATCTGAACGTGCGCGGCCTGCCTCAGCTCGAGGAGGCGTGCCGCAAGTGTTTCGCCTCGCTCTTCACGGATCGGGCGATCGCCTACCGCGCCGAGCGCGGCTTCGAGCACGAGAAGGTGCAGCTCTCCGTCGGCGTGCAGAAGATGGTGCGCGCCGACCAGGGCGGCGCCGGCGTGATCTTCACGCTCGACACCGAGAGCGGCTTCGACCGCGTCGTCTTCATCACAGCGATCTACGGGCTCGGCGAGAACATCGTGCAGGGCGTGGTCAACCCCGACGAGTACGTGGTCTTCAAGCCGACGCTCGTCGAGATCTCGCGTCGCCTCGGCAGCAAGGAGATCGCGATGCTCTACGACGAGGGCGGGAGCCGCGGCACGCGCAACCGCCCCGTGCCCGAGGCGCTGCGCGACCAGTTCGTGCTGACGCGCGAGGAGTCTTCCGAGCTCGCGCGCCAGGCCCTCGCGATCGAGAAGCACTACAGCGCGCGCGCCGGCGAGCCGCGGCCGATGGACATCGAGTGGGCCAAGGACGGCCGCAGCGGCGAGCTCTTCATCCTGCAGGCGCGTCCAGAGACCGCGCATGCGGGGCGCGATCCGGCGAAGCTCGTGACCTGGCGGCTGATCGAGCGAGGCGCGGTGCGCGTTCGCGGCCGCGCCGTCGGCACGCAGATCGGGGCCGGGCCGGTCGCGCGGCTCGACCGCGCGGCGCAGGCGAGAGAGTTCGTGCCGGGGAGCGTGCTCGTCACCGGCATGACCGACCCCGACTGGGAGCCGATCCTGCGGAGCGCCGCGGCAATCGTCACCGACCGCGGCGGGCGCACCTGCCACGCGGCCATCGTCTCGCGCGAGCTCGGCATCCCGTGCGTGGTCGGCACCGGCAACGCGACCTCCGTGCTCGCGCAGGGAGAGCCCGTGACGGTGAGCTGCGCCGAGGGCGAGACCGGCCTCGTGCTGCAGGGACAGCTTCGCTTCGAGAAGCGCGAGCTCGACGCGCGCGAGCTGCCGCGCACGCGCACGCAGATCCTCGTCAACGTCGGGAACCCGGAGCAGGCCTTCGGACACTCCTTCCTGCCGGTCGATGGCGTCGGGCTCGCGCGCGAGGAGTTCATCATCGCGAACGCGATCGGCGTCCATCCGATGGCGCTGCTCCACCCCGAGCGCACCGACGCCGCCACGCAGCGCGAGATCGCCACGCGCACGCGCGGCTACCCGAGCGGCGCCGACTTCTTCGAGCAGAAGCTCGCCGAGGGCGTGGCGCGCATCGCAGCGGCCTTCCACCCGCGACCCGTGATCGTGCGGCTCTCCGATTTCAAGACCAACGAGTACGCGGGCCTCCTCGGCGGCGCGGCCTTCGAGCCGAGGGAGGAGAATCCGATGCTCGGCTTCCGCGGCGCTTCGCGCTACGCGCACGACGCCTATCGCGAAGGCTTCGCGCTCGAGTGCCGCGCGCTGCGCCGCGTGCGCGAGGAGATGGGCCTCGACAACGTGATCGTGATGATCCCGTTCTGCCGCACTGTCCCCGAAGCGCTCGGCGTGCAACAGGAGATGGCGAAGCACGGTCTCGCGCGCGGCGCGCACGGTCTGCAGATCTACGCGATGTGCGAGATCCCCTCGAACGTGCTCCTGATGGACCGCTTCGCCGAGCACTTCGACGGCTTCTCGATCGGCAGCAACGATCTGACGCAGCTCGTGCTCGGCGTCGACCGCGACTCCGAGATCCTGGCCGGCACCTTCGACGAGCGCGACCCGGCCGTGCTGCGCGCGCTCGAGATGGCGATTTCCGAGGCGCACCGCGCGGGGCGCAAGATCGGCATCTGCGGCCAGGCGCCGAGCGATCACCCTGAGGTCGCGGAGTTTCTCGTGCGCGCGGGGATCGACAGCCTCTCGCTCTCGGCGGACGCCGTCGTCGCGACGCGGCTGCGAGTCGCGGAGCTCGAGGCGAAGCAAGCCGCGAGCTGAAGGGCCGGGTGGACATTCGGGGATGCGGGGCCCGGCGCCTGGGGCGCGCAGCCCCGTGACGCGAGTCCTGCGACGCGCAGCAGCCCGGGGAGCCGGCATGCTTCGTGCTCCACCAGGCGTGGAGGTATCCAGCAATGAGCGTACGTGTCTATTCTCGGACTTCGGTCTGCACGACGGGCTCCGACGAGGCGCTCCGGGTTGCCGCGGAGCGAATGGCGAAAGAGGAAGTCGGCATGCTCGTCGTGATCGACGAGGAGCGCCCGGTCGGCGTCCTGACTGATCGCGACGTGGCGCTGGCGCGCAACATCGATGGGCACGTCGCCGAGGCGATGAGCGGGCCGGCGCTGACCGTCGCCGCTGAGGCTTCGGTGGCGGATGCGGCAGCGCGAATGGGCCGGCGCGGAGTGCGCCGCATGCCGGTCGTCGACACCGAGCAACGGCTCATCGGGCTGATCTCGTCCGACGACGTGCTGCGCCTGCTCGGGAGCGAGATCCGGGGGCTCTGCGCCGTCGCCGCGGCCCAGATGCCGGACGAGCCGGAGCCCGAGGCCGAGGGCCCCGGCGCCCAGGGAATTCCCGTGTCGCACTACATCGGCGAGGTGGTGAGCGTACGCGCCGACGTTCCGGTGGCAGCGGCCATCGCGGCGATGAGGGAGCACGCGGTCGGCTGCGTGGCCGTCCAGGCTGAGTCGGGCGAGGCCCTCGGAATCCTGACCGACCGCGACGTGACGCTGCGCGTGATCGCGCGGGGCGCCCACCCGGCCACGACTCTCGTCTCCGCGGCGATGAGCAGTCCTGCGGTGTCGTGCGACGCCTCCGCGCCGCTCGAGCAGATCGTGGAGCAGATGCGGCGCCATGCGCTGAGGCGCGTGCTGATCACGCGCGAGGGACGCCTCAGCGGGATCGTGACGTTCGACGATCTGGTCGCCTCGCTCGGCAACGAGCTACACGGCCTCGGGGAGACGGCCCGCCGCCAGATCCGCCGGGAGCAGCGGCGGGTGCAGGCCGAGCACGTGCGCGAAGAAGTCGTCGAGAAGCTCCAGGACGTGGGCGCGCGGCTGCGCGAGGTCGGCGGCGAGGCGCTGACCGCCCTCGGGCGGGAGGCGGACAATTTGCGCGAGAGGATTGCGCGCTGGCGTCAGTGAGCGGTCGACTGCGCGCTCACTCGCGCCTACGGCGCATCTCGTGTGGGGCGGCGCCATAGGCCTCGTCGCGCAGACCGGAGAGATCGGGCTCCACGTCCCAGGTGTCGCGCTGGGCATCGTAGCGGCCGCCCCGCGCGAGGGCGCATTGCGCGCACAGCAGGTTCTCGGTGCCGAAGCCGAAGGCGCCGGCGGAGTCTTCGTGTACGGCGGCCCCGCACGCGCTGCACGCCTCGGCGCTCTCCCACTCGTCTCGCTCCATCAGAGCCTCCTTTCGCATCCCATCGAGCAGCGTACCGCGCAAGTCGGCGCGGACCGCATGCGCTACCTCCGAGAGGTGAGAGGAAAGGCGAGAGCCATTTCGACACGAGCGACGGGCTGGTGCACGGTGCCCCATTGCGGGCTCGTGGCCCGGCCGGCGCTGCACGCCCGACGGCGGCATGCGCGTTGCACTCGTCCAGATCGTCGACAAGCGGGAGGTCAGCCATGAGACATCACTTCCATCGCTGCGGTCACCTGCGCGTGCTCGAGCTCGACGCCCGCGAGCGCTCCGGCGCCCGCAAGGGTGGCCGGCAGATCCTCGAGGAGCTGTGCGACGCCAAGCGACTTGCGCCCTGCCTAGGCCTCGCAGACTGCGACGTGCTCTCGGCCGCGCAGAAGCGCGATCTGCTGACGATGCGCGCGACCTCGCTGCGCCGGGAGGAGGGCGGGCGCTCGTCGCTCGCAGACGCTCCGGACCCGCGCGCCGACGAGCTCGAGGGGCTGCGCCGCAATCTGATGGAGGAGCGCAATGCCATCGCGCAGGAGAACCGGCGGCGCGCGGCCGAGGCCGGCGGCGCGCTCCAGCGCAACCCGCGCCCCCTGAGTCCGACGGAGGAGCACGAGCTGCGCGCGGCCGGCGTCTCGGTGGTCTACGACGACGATCTGCGCGAGCTGCGCACCGGGCGACTCGACGCCATCGACCGCGCACTCGACGTCCTCTCGCACGAACGCTTCGGGGACTGCGCGCGCTGCGGCGAGCCGATCGAGATCGCCCGGCTGCGCGAGGCGCCCGACACGCATGTGTGCGAGGCGTGCGCCCGCGTCGCGCTGCCCGAGGCAGCACTCGGCTCGGCCCCCGCGCAGTCGCGCGAGCGCGCGCACTAGCCGATTCGAAAGGAGATTCCGACATGGAGATCCACTGGGTCGATTCCGAGGCGTTTACGCAGGCGCAGAGGGAGGATGTCGAGGCGCGCATCCAGGCGCTGGCCGAGGGGCACAGCGATCTGATCGACGTCCGCATCATGGCGCGCTCGAACGGCCATCACCGCCACGGTGGCAGGGAGGTCCACATCACCTGCGAGGCACGCGGACGCGAGATCGTCGCCACGCGCACGCGACCCGACGCCGGCCTCGCGCTCAACGAAGCGATGGACGTCTTCGAGCGCGAGATCCGACGCCTGCGCGAGCGCCGCGGCGGATCGCGCGACGAGCGGCAGCGCGGAGCGCCGCCGTCGGAGGTCGGTGTGATCGACGAAGTCCTCGCGGACCATGGCTTCATCGTGACCGATTCCGGCGAGCGCGTGTATTTCCACCGCAACGCGCTCCAGGGCGCACTCGACTTCGATCGCCTCCAGGAGGGCCAGCGGGTCGGGCTCAACATCGAGGGCGGCGAGAAGGGGCTGCAGGCGACCGCCGTGCGGCCGCCGCCGCCGGGGACGGTGTAACCATGCAGACGAGCGTCAAGGAGCTGATGAGCGGGGATCCGATCTCGGTGCGCATGGACGCGTCCGCGCTCGAGGCCTACGAGACGATGTTGCGCCACGGCATCCGCCACCTGCCGGTGGTGGGACCCGGCGTCGGCGAGCTGATGACCCACGCTCCTCGCACCCTCGATCGCGACGCGACGCTCGCGGAGGAGGCCGAGCAGATGGCGGAGGGGCGCTTCGGCTGCCTGCCGATCGTGGACGAGAAGGGCAGGCTCGAGGGCATGCTGACCGAGACCGATCTCCTGTACGCGCTCGCGGCGCGGGATGTCGGCGCCGAGTCGCCGCTGCGGCGCAAGCAGGACGCGCTCGCCGCGCTGGTCGCGGAGCTCGAGAGTGAACGCGCGCGCATCGCGCTGGAGCTCGATCGGCGCCCGATGGATCTGCCCGAGCGCAGCGCGGAGATGGATGTGGTGAGCCTCGCGCCGACGCTCGACGGACTCGCCGCGCGGCGCCTCGCAGCACTCGATCACGCGCTCGATCACGCGCGTCAGGGGCGGCTCTCGGTCTGCGATGGCTGCGGCGGCCCGATCTCGCTGCCGCGGCTGCGCGCGTTCCCCGGCACGACCCTCTGCATCGACTGCGCGCGCAGGGCGGAAGCGCGCTGAAGCGGGCCGACCGGGCGGGCTGCCGCCCCCCCGCGCAGGCGGCATCCGCGGGGAGCATGCGTGGCGGTCGCCCCGGCATGCCGATAGGTTCGGCTACACCGTCGGAGGCTGCGTGCGCGACACCTTGACGCTCGTGCTGGCCGGCGGCGAGGGCCGTCGACTCCAGCCGCTCACGCGCGAGCGCAGCAAGCCGGCCATGCACTTCGGCGGCCGCTACCGGCTGGTCGACTTCGTGCTCTCGAACCTCGTCAACAGCGGCTTTCGTCGCATCCGCGTGCTGACGCAGTACAAGGCGACGTCGCTGGTGCAGCACGTGTCGCGCTGGTGGTCGCTCTCGCCGAACGTGGTGGACGAGTACGTCGACACGGTGCCGGCGTCGATGAATCTCGGGCCGAGCTGGTTCCGCGGCACGGCCGACGCGATCTGGCAGAACCTCGACCTGCTGCGCGACACGCAGCCGCGCGACGTGCTGGTCTTCGGATCCGACCACATCTACACGATGGACGTGAGCCACCTGCTCGCCCATCACCGCGACAAGGGCGCGGACGTGACGGTCTCGACGGTGTCGGTGCCGCGCAAGCAGGCGTCGTCGTTCGGCTGCGTCGCCGTCGACTCGAACGGCTGGGTCACCGGATTCCTCGAGAAGCCGGCGGAGCCGCCGGGACTGCCCGGTGACCCCGATCGCACGCTGGTGTCGATGGGCAATTACGTCTTCCGCACGCCGTCCTTGCTGACGGAGCTCCGCCGAAACGCCTCGCTCGCGCCCGCGCAGACGACGCACGACTTCGGGCGCGACATCCTGAGCACGGCCCACGAGAGATTGCGCGTCGCCGCCTACGATTTCGCCTCGCACCTCTGCCCCGGCGATCACGAGCGCGCGCGCGGCTACTGGCGGGACGTCGGCACCCTGGACGCGTACTTCGAAGCCAGCATGGACCTCGTCTCGGTCGAGCCGCGCCTCAACCTCTACAACGAGCAGTGGCAGATCCGCGGCGCGCAGCCGGGGGTTGGGCCCTGCAAGTTCGTCTTCGCCGACGACGCCAGCGGTCGGATGGGCCTCGCGCTCGACTCGATCGTCGGCGCCGGCACGATCGTGTCGGGCGGCCAGCTCGAGCGCAGCGTCTGCTCGCACGAGGTGCGAATCCACAGCTACGCCGAGGTGGAGGAGTGCGTGCTCTTCCCGCGCGTCGAGGTCGGCCGCGGAGCGCGCCTTCGCCGCTGCATCGTGGACAAGGGCGTGCGCGTGCCGGACGGCGAGGAGATCGGCTGGGATCTCCCGCGCGACCGCGAGCGGTTCACGGTGACGGAGGGCGGAGTCGTCGTGGTCGCGCGCGAGCACCTCGGCCAACGCGACGAGTTCGACGTCCTGTGAGCGCCGCGAAGCGACGGTCCGATGCACCGCGGCGCCTGCGCGTGGTCTTCGCCGCCGCCGAGCTCTCGCCGCTCGT
>DATKND010000009.1:0-49830 GCA_035541475.1 Myxococcota bacterium
GGGGACGAGAACCACGTCGGCCTGGGCGCGACCTCTCCCGGAGCCGTGACGGGTCGCGCCGAGATCGAGCGGCTCCTACACACGTAGACGCGCTGGCTGGACGCCATGCGGACGCGGGTTCGATTCCCGCCGCCTCCACCATTCCTTCGGGTTAGATTGGTGCCTGGAGCACCTCCCCGATGGCCAGCTCCCGTTCATCCCGCCGCCTGTTGCTCGCGTTCGCAGGATGTCTGCTGCTCGCGGCAGCTATCGCCTCGGTCGTCGCCCGCAGACCTGCTCGATTCGCCGACACCGACGCGACGTCGGAGCTCGCGCGGCCGGCGATCGAAGAGGCGCCGCAACCCGTCGAAGCGGTTGCGCCGCCGTCCGCGCCGGCGCAGCCGGCTCGCGCGGAGATTCCCCGAACCACGCTTCCTCTGCGCCTGCTGGCAACGGTCGTGGGCGAGGATCCGGCGCTCTCGCTCGCGACCCTCGTCGATCTGGAGAGGCCGGACCACGAGGTGATGGGCGAGGGTCAGAGTCTGCCGGGACGTCCGACCGTTCGTGTCGCTTCCATCGAGCGCGAACGCATTCTGCTCGACCACGACGGAGTCCGCGAGCAACTCGCACTCTTCCGCGGTGAGGTCGGCCCGCTCGAGGCGGCGTACGCGCCCACGCCAGAGCAGCGAGAGTATCGGCGCGACCTCTCGCGCCGACTTCGCGAGCTCACCGACGCCGGCACGAACTATCGCGACGTGCTGGGGGCCGGCCAGCGCGGAGGCCTGCTCGCAGAAGGAGATGTGAGCGCCGCCTTCGAGGACGGCGAGATGATCGGCGTCCAGATCGACGGGATCCGCGCCGGTGGCGTCTACGATCGGATCGGGCTGCGAAACGGCGACGTCGTGACGGACATCAACGGCGTCCCGCTGGCGGGCCCCGCCGCGATGGTCGAGGCGCTGACACAGTTCACGACCTCCCCGAACCTCGTCTTCTCAGTGGCGGGGAGCGACGGCACCCCGAGGACCGTCACGTTCCCGACCGATCAATTCCAGCAGCTGCTCGGATCGCTCTCGTCCGAATAGACGAAGGCGCACGTCCTCTTCGATCGGGCCGCTGCACATCGGGCCGAGCGCAGTCCTGACCCACCGGGACGGGCGAGTCGCAAGTGCTGGGCGCACAAAATTGTTTCCCTTCGGCGATTTTTTAAGACCACTCAGTATTAATTCGTGGTAGAACCGCCAGGTACCGCTCCGGAGCGCACCGCTCCGCGCGGTTGGCACCTCGCTCGAACCATCGGAAGGGAACGCGATGCGCAACAAGATCCTGACGATTCTGGCAGTTTCAGCCTTGGCGACGATCGGGACCGGATGCAGCCTCAAGATCGAGTCGCTGCTCGGGGTTCAAGACACCAGTCACCTGGATGTCACCCTCACCCAACCGATCGCGTTCACGGCACCGCCGCAGCCGCTGCAGGGCGGCACCGTGATGGACATCAACATCAAGATCTCGCTCTTCGATCTGACGTTCGGTCACTTCAGCGGCGACATCACCGTCAAGGAGCTGCTGATCGGTGCGCCGGGCTTCGTCCTGCCGCTGCTCGGGAACACGCAGGAGATCTGCATCGTCCCGGCAGACCCGAACAATCCGGGCTCAGGCACCTTCAGCGCCAACACGTTCAAGAAGACGGCCACCTTCGACGTCACGACTGACACGATCGCGCTGGTCGGGAATCCGGCGCTGGCGGCCCTGCTGCCGGGTGGCGGCTTCCCCTTCCCGTTCCATCTGCAGAGCACTGTCCCGTTCACGCTCGCGGATGCGCTCGGGCTGCTGAGCGGGAAGGGCAGCGTCTCGATCACGCAACCGATCGACCAGGCCCTTGCATTCAAGATCGGGCCCATCAATGCGGCTGGAAATGTGGGTGGCGAGATCACGCTCGCCTCTGCGGATGCATTCCCGACGTCACCGCTGCTCGACAGCTGTATCGCGCTCGTCGGGAACTAGCGAGTCGCGGCGGCGAAGACTCGTTCACCTGATGCTCGCGCTCGCCGCGGTCCTGCTCGGGACCGCGGCGGCGCGAGCTCAGGTGGTGCCGAGCTTCCGCGGTGTCGGCGATCTCCCGGGCGGTGCCAACGACAGCGCCGCGCTCGACGTCTCTGCGGATGGCAGTGTCGTCGTCGGCGAGAGCGAGAGCACGAACGGCACGCAGGCCTTTCGCTGGACCGCGTCCGGCGGGATCAGCGGGCTCGGCTTCCTCTCGACCGCCAATCCGTACAGCAGCGCGCGCGGCGTCTCGGCGAACGGCAGCGTCGTCGCCGGCACCAGCACGGGGTCCGACGGCGTCGATCGAGCCTTCCGCTGGAGCGGCGGCACGCTCACGGCGCTGAACCGCTTCAGCTGCCCGGACTGCGATCCCATCACACAGGCCTGGGGCATCTCGAACGACGGCCTGGTGGTGATCGGCTCGGCACTGGCGCAGAGTGCAAGCGGCCAGCCGGTCCACCAGGATCCAGTGCGCTGGGCCGGCGGCGGGACCGGCATCAGCGACCTCGGCGACCTGTCCGGCCCAGAGGAGGCGGGCGAGGCCTTCGGCGCCTCGCCGACCGGATCGATCATCGTCGGAAGCCATCTCAGCAACAACGGCAAGGAGGCGTGGCGCTGGCAGGGCTCCGGGCTGGTGCCGCTGACCCACCTGATCGCTGGAACGGTGATCGCCGCCCAGGCCAACGCGGTGTCGGACGACGGCTCGACGCTCGTCGGCTTCAGCAACGCGGCCACGCTGACACTTCCCGGTGGTACGGTGGTGGCGTCGAGCCTGCAAGCGGTGCGCTGGACCGGCACGAGCTTCGGCACCATCCGGTCGCTCGGTCCGTTCCCGGGCGCGCTGAACACGGACAGCGCGGCGCTGGCCGTGTCCTCCAACGGGGCGCTGATCGTCGGGCGCGCCGCCGGCTCGGACCTCGCCGATCACGCCTTCCTCTGGGACGCCGTGAACGGCATGCGCGATCTGAAGACCGTGCTCGTCACGCAGTACGGGCTCGACCTCACCGGCTGGACGCTCTCGGCGGCGACCGGCATCTCGAACGTCGTGGCGGGCAACTACACGATCGTGGGGAAGGGGATCGACCCGCAGGGCAACTCGGAGGGCTGGGTCGCGTTCCTCGCGACGCCCGCCTGCAGCGACGGCGTCGACAACGATGGCGACGGCCTGATCGACTACCCCGCCGACCCGGGCTGCACCTCGCCCGCCGACTGGAGCGAGCAGCCCGACTGCGGCGACGGGATCGACAACGACGGCGACGGCCTCGTCGACTACCCCGCCGATCCCGGCTGCCGTTCTCCCGCCGACTCGACCGAGCGGCCCGACTGCTCGGACGGGATCGACAACGACGGCGACGGCCTCGTCGACTACCCGCAGGATCCGGGCTGCGCGAGCCCGACGTCTGCCATGGAGAATCCGGCCTGCTCGAACGGCATCGACGACGACGGAGACGGCCGCGTCGACTACCCCGCCGATCTCCAGTGCACATCGCCGTCCGACTTGAGCGAGACGGCGGACTGCAGCGACGGGATCGACAACGACGGCGACGGCCTCGTCGACTACCCCGCCGACCCGCAGTGCGAGTCGCCGGCTGATCTCTCCGAGGCGGGCCAGTGTGCCGACGGCCTCGACAACGACGGCAACGGCCACATCGACTACCCGGACGACTACCCGGCCTGCAGCAACGCCAACGACCCGATCGAGGCGCCGCAGTGCAGCGACGGTGTCGACAACGATGGCGACGGGCTGATCGACTACCCCGCCGACCCGGGCTGCAAGTCGCCGGCCGGAAAGAGCGAGAATCCGGTGACGTTCGCCACGGGCGATCTGATCGCCGTGGATCGCGCGAGCCGCGCCGTCTTCCGGGTCGACACCAGCACCGGCGCGCAGACGCTGATCAGCCAGGCAGCGCGCCTGTTGGCGCCGCAGGGGGTCGCCTGGCGCAACGGCGAGCTCGTCGTCGCCGATCCGGCCGGCCTCGTGGTCGTATCGGGCTCGGGGACGCAGCGCCTCGCGAGCCCGCCGCTCGTCGCGGGCGAGTCGCTCCAAGTGGTCTTCGACGCCGCGGGCGATGCCTACGTGCTCGAGGCAAACGGCATCTCGAAGGTCGTCTGGAATCCGCGCGGCCTCGGCGCGAAGAGCACCTGGCTCGCGGTTCCGACCTCCGAGCCGATCCCGGCGCTCGGCTCTTTCAGCGGCGACAGCCTGGCCGTGGAGCAGAGCGGCAGCTTCGTCACGTCGGGGCTCTCGCTCTACGGCGACGGCGTCTACCGCGTGAGCGTCCCGACCCCGACCGTCACGATCCTGCGCTCCGGCTTCGAGAACCTGAAGTGGCTCGATCTCGCGGTCGAGGCGAGCCAGAAGATCCTCGCGGTGGGGACCAAGGGCACGGCCGGGGTCTATCGCGTCGATCCGGTCAGCGGAGCCTCGACGCCGCTCAACGACACGTTCGGCTGGCAGATGCCGACGGGCGTGGCCGTCGCACCGAACGGCCAGATCTACGTGGCCGACGCAGGCATGTGTGCGGACGGGTCCTGCAACGGCGGCCGCATCGTGCACGTCGATCCCGTGAGCGGCGCGGCGACGCTGCTCTCGAGCGGCGGCTACATCGCCGGAGAGCTCGACGTCGTCGCGTTGCCAGAGCCGGGGCAGGGCGCGATGTGCGTCGCCGGACTCGGAGCCCTCGCAGCGCTGTACTGGCTGCGAGCTTCGCGCGGCCGGCGATGAGCCGTGCCCTGCTCCGCGTGGCGTGCTCGAGTCTGCTGCTGGTGGGCGGCTTCGCGCTGTATCTGCTGGTGGTCTACCGCTTGAAGCGACCGCCGGACCCCCGCGCAGCACAGGAGCTGCGAGTGGCGTTGCAGGTCTACGGCAGATTGCTGGCGATACGCGGCTTGTTGCCCCAGCTCTGGATCGCGCTGCCGCTCGCCGCGCTGCTCCGCCGCTTCTCGCGCGACGGCGGCCGCGCAGCTCTCGTCGTGTCGCTCGCATTCGCCGCGGGGGTCGCGGGTCTGATCGTGGCGGCGATCCTGCTGCCCGCGAATCTGCCCGGGGCGCCGCGGGTGGTATTCACGGGTCCGGGCAACTTCGCGGCGACCTGGCTCGAGATGAGCGCTGCGGTGCTCGTCGCCGCGCTGCTCCCGTTCTGGCTCTGGCCGGATCCACGTGGATCGACTCGGCCCGCTCGGGAGCGCGGCACGGCGGTGTAGGGTCCGCGCCGCGCCATGCGATACATCCATACGCGCTCTCGATCGCGCTCTTTCTGCTCGCCGCGCCGGCTTCTGCTCAGGTGCTCGCGCCGCTGCCGTTCACGGTGCTGGAGCAGCAATTGGATCGCTGGGGAGGAGGGGAGTCCTGCTCCTTCCAACTCCCGGAGCTCTCGGGCACCTCGATGCTCGCGCCGGGCGCGGCCCTACTCGTGCTCCTTGCGCAGCAGCGAGCGCGGTGATCCGTAGCCGCTTCGCTTCGAGCCTCGAAAGACTCGACTCCAGAACCTTCACGACGGCGCAGCCTTCCAGCCCCTGCGCGGGTGTATGATGCGCGCCTCTCGAGGTGCGGTGCGGTCGATGGAAGAGCTGGAGCTGACGCGGCGCGCGTTCCTCACGACGGTGGCGGCATCGGCCGCCGTCGCGGCGCTGCCGCCAGGGTGTCAGCCGCGGCGAACGTTCTTCACCGCTCCCGAGCTCGCGACGCTCACGGCGATCTGCGACCGCATCATCCCGCCCGACGCCGATCCCGGCGCGGCGGCGCTCGGCGCGCCGATCTACATCGAGCGCCTGCTCACGACCTTCGATGTCGATCCGCCCACGGTCTTTGCGGGCGGTCCGTACAGCGGCCGCAACCCCTACCCCGATCCGCGAACCGGCGAGCCGTCGCGTGTGTTCCCGCGCAACAGCTTCCTCATCGGGATCGAGCCGAGTCCCGTCCAGGAGCTCTTCTGGCGCGCCGAGATCCTCGGCTCCGTCGCGGCGGGGCTGCCGCCTCAGCTCGACGCCCAGCGCGGCGGACCGCGCCGCGGCCTGCGCGATCTCTACCGCGAGGGTATCGCGGCGGTCGACAACGCGGCGCTCGCGGCCGGCGGGCAACACTTCGTCGAGTTGACGCCGTCGGAGCAGGACGATCTGCTGCTCCAGCTCGACGGTCCGAGCGGCCTGCCGCCCGACCCCGTGCGCGGCCAGACGTTCCTCGACCTCGTGATTGCGCACACGCTCGAGGGCTGCTTCGCGGCGCCCGAGTACGGCGGCAATCGCGACGGCCGCGGCTGGCAGATGGTCGGCATCGAGGGCGACAGCCAGCCGCTCGGCTACTCGCTCTTCTCGCTGCGGGACGACGCGTACCACGAGCGGCCGACGCACCCGATGTCGACGCCGAATCCCGACGAGGTCGCTGCCGACGGGAGCCTCGCGCCGCGGCCGTTGACCCCGGACGGGGATCTCGTTCAGGAGCAGATCTCGCGCTTCGCCGGATTCCTCGAGATGTTGGTGCCGGGCGGATGCGCCTAGCATACTCGTACCGTCAGGGTCCGCGCCGACACAACCCGGACGGCGACGTCCTCGGCAACCGGGCGCTCACACGCTTCGACTTCTGCGTGATCGGCAGCGGCGCGGGAGGCGGCACCGCCGCCTTCGCACTGACCGAGGCCGGCAAGACGGTCCTCGTGCTCGAGTCCGGCCACAACCCGTTCCCCGGCCTCGATCGACCCGGCCCGCTGCGCAACACGCTGCACGGAAACGACGAGCTGAAGTACGGACTGCGAAACTACCTGCAGCCGCAGGGCCTGCTCGAGCCGCGCACGTTCCGCACGGATCCGAACGCCACCGCCACCGTGAACGACGACGTGAACGTGCTGCCGAAGGCGGTCGGCGGCGCGTGGCAGCATGCGGACTGCAAGACCCCGCGCCTGTGCGTCGCGGATTTCGAGATCAAGAGCCAGGTCGAGAACCGGATCGGCCACACGCCCGGTCTCGCGGTGCCGGGCTTCGGCTCGGACTCGGGCAGCGCCAACTTCGCGGACTGGCCGATCGGCTACGCCGACCTCGAGCCCTTCTACGCGGAGGTCGAACGCCTCTATGGTGTGCAGGGCGCGGACGACAACCCCTTCCAGTCCTCGCGCAGCGGTCCGCACCCGATGCCGCCCGGCGTGCCGATGTACCTCGGCCTGCTGCTCGCGGACGCGGCGCAGCGCACGAGCTTCCAGGGCGGGCCGCTGCATCCGCACGCCTTCCCGGCGGCGATCAACTCGCGCTTCTACGACGGCCGCCCGCCCTGCGTCGACTGCGGCTTCTGCGGCGGCTTCGGCTGCCCGAGCCACGCGAAGGGCTCGCCCGCCGTCACCACTTTGCGTAGCGCGCTGCTGTCCGGTCGCTGCCAGCTCCGCTTCAACGCGACCGCGATCGCGCTCGTCAACGACGGCGGACACGTGAGCGCGGTGCGCTACGTCGATGGCGCAGGGGACACGGTTCTTGCGACGGCCGACGCCTTCCTGCTCGCCGCGAGCCCGATCGAATCCGCGCGACTCTGCTTCCTGTCGCCGACGCCGTCGGGCGGCGTGCTCGGCAACGCGAGCGGGCAGGTCGGCCGGAATCTGATGTTCCACCACCAGACGCGGGTCAGCGGCTTCGCGCCGCAGCGCATCCACGGCCAGCGCGGCCGCGCGGTCTCCCACGGCATCTCGGACTTCCGCGGCCTCGAGCCGGGCGGCGAGGCGGTGCGCGTGATCCAGTCCGGTGGCCCGCACGTCTACCTCGGCGGTATCATCGAGTTCGGCGCCTCGCAGGGTCTCGTGATCCAGGAAGACGGGCGCGTGATGGCCTTCGATCTGCCGAAGGGGCTGGTGCCGCGCTTCGGCGCCGGCTTCAAGAACGCCATGCGCGACGGCGCGCTGACCCAACACCTGCTCGCGTTGATCATGCAGGGCGAGGACGCGCCGCAGCTCCGCAATCGCGTGGACCTCGATCCGACCGTGAAGGACGTGAACGGGCTGCCGGTCGCGCGCGTCACCTACAAGCCGCATCCCTTCGAGATCGCGTCGCGGCGCTTCTACGTGCCGGTGATGAAGCAGATCCTCACGAACGCGGGAGCGCAGCGCGTCTTCACGGCGCCGTGCGAGACGGTCCTCGGCCAGGCGCCGACCAGCCGCCACGTGCTCGGCACCTTGCGCATGGGGTCGGATGCGCGGACGTCGGTCGTCGGCGCCGACGGGCGCTTCCACGACGTCGACAACCTCTACGCCTGCGACGGCAGCGTCTTCACGACGTCGTCGGGCTGGAACCCGACCTTGACCATCTTCGCGGTGGCGCTGCGCATCGCGCGGACCCTCGCGCACTGAGACGTCCGTATCGATCCGCACGGGTGCCTGCTCGTACGATCGCGCGCACCACGCGTCGCGGCCAGCGCGCCCGCTGAACCGCCCTTCGACCCTGGCCGGAGGCTGCCATGCTCCTGCTCTACGACCATCCGCTCTCGCCCTACGCGCAGAAGTGCCGGATCGCGCTGCGAGAGAAGGGCCTCGATTTCGAGGCGCGGCTGCCTCGCGCGATCGGCAGCGGCACCGGCATGGAGCCCGCCTTCACCGCGGCGAGCCCGCGCGCGGAGGTGCCGGCGCTCGTCGACGGCGACGTCCGCATCTTCGACTCGACCATCATCCTCGAGTACATCGAGGAGCGCTGGCCCGAGCCGAAGCTGCTGCCGGCGTCGCCGGCCGAGCGAGCGCGCGTCCGCATGCTCGAAGATGCGATGGACACGCACTACGAGCCGATCAACTGGGGGCTCGGCGAGATCCACTTCTTCCGGCGCGCGAGCGGCGAGCTGGCGAAGCGCCTCGGCGAGCGCGCGGCCGAGCAGGCGGCCTCTTGGCGGCGCTGGCTCGAGAGTCAGCTCGGCGACGCGCCCTGGTTCAACGGCGCGAGCTTCGGCTGGGGCGATCTCGCCGTCGCGCCGTATCTCAACGGGTCGCGCGGCTTCGGGATGGAGCCCGCGCGCGGCTCGCGGCTGGCCGAGTGGCTCGAGCGCGCCAACGCGCGCCCGAGCGTGGCCGCGACCACCGCCGAGGCGGCGGCCTTTCTGCGCGGCGCTGCGGGAGGCGGCATGGGCGAGGTGGCGGATCTCGTCGCGAAGGGCCAGTTCCGGCGCGAGTACCGCGACCATCGCCTCGAGTGGATGGTCCGCAGCGGCGGGATCTCGGTGGTGCTCGAAGGCCTCGAACGTGGAAACATCCGCTTCGTGCGGGATTTCGATGCGTGAATCGAGCGGGAGCGGGTAGGGCCCGCCTCCGGCGGAGGGGGGAATCGACATGACGAGGAATGCGTGGATCCACGGCGCGGCGGCCGCGGCGGCGGCGTCTGGCCTCGCGCTCGGGGCGGCGCTGCTCGCCTGCACCGAGGGCGAGAAGAAGCCCGAGCAGATGCAGCGCGGCCTGACCGTGGACAACGAGGTCGCGATGCCGACCTCCAAGAACGAGATGCAGATGACAGAGGAAGAGCGGCGCGCGAAGGCCGCCGCGCAGGACGAGGCGCAGGAGCAGAAGGAGTTCAACGACTCCGATCAGGGCGACAACGAGCCGGACTCGCAGCAGGGCGACAGCGCGGCGGCCCAGGACTAGTCGCGCGGACGCTCAGTCCTCGTCCTCGCCCGCCGCGGTCGGATCGTCCACGACTTCGATGTAGGTCGCGATCACGGTCGCCCCGCGGCGATCCGCGTCGACGGCCACCCAGTCGTTCTTGTGCAGGCCGTCGAGCGTCAGCTTCTTGTCGCCCGACATGATCGTGGTCTTGTCGTTCACCGCGACGACCGTGTGCTCGCCGTTGGCGCCCTCGAGCGCGATGGTCTTCGCGACCGAATCGACGACGCTGATCTTGCCCGTGAGCGCGAGGTCGACGCTCTCTTCCTTGTTGACCTGCGCGAGAGCCGCGCCGGCCGCGACGCACAGCGCGAGCGCGGGCAGCACCGCGAGGCGGATCTTCTTCACGTTCGTCCCCTCCTTCTGGTGGGCCTTCTACCACCTCGCGCAGGCACCACGCAAGGCGAACCGAGCGCGCCGCACCGTTCTGGTAGGCTGCGACGGGAGGGATCGACATGCGCATCGCGCTCGCCATCTTCGCCGCCGCCGCAATCGCGTCGGCGGCCGTCCGCGCCGAATGTGTCTCGGATTGCACCAACGCCTACGAGCAGGCGACGGCCGACTGCCAGTCGAAGGACTCGGCGGCGGACCAGGAGGTCCAGCTCCAGGACTGCCTGGACGACGCGCAGCAGCAGCTCGCAGACTGCACGGACGCGTGCGAGTCGCAGGACTGAGGCCTGCGTGCGTCGCTACTCGACGCGCTCCGCGTTCGACGCCTCGATGCCCCAGACGTCCTGGTCGAGGTAGGCGTGCCCCCACTGCCCGCTGACCCGCACGTGCCGGCCCTTCTCGGGCGCGCGTCCGTCGTTCAGCTGGCGCAGCAGGTACTCGGGCACGCGCACCAGCACGCTGCCGGAGCCGTCCTCGAGCGTCACGACGTAGCGCGATCCCGACGCCGTGCCGACGTCGGTGATCTTGCCCTCGACGGTCACGAAGTCGCCGGACTCGGCCTTCTGGCGGACCTCGGCGATCGGCCTCACGCCGGCGGCCATCGAGCCCTTCCATGCGAGGGCCGGAGCGGCGAGCGCGAGCGCGAGCAAGGCGAAGAGACGGGTTGTATGGCGCATGCGGGCCACCCCTCTGCGATGCGCGTTCGATCGGCGCCCCGGCGCGCGCTCTTGAGCGGTAGCCTGGCCGCGTGAGTCCGTCGCCCTTCGAGCTGCGCCGCGGGCGTCCCGACGACGCCCGGTTCCTCGCGTGGGTCGCGCTGGCAGCGACGCGCTCGCACCGTCCGCGCGGCTTCTTCGACCTGCTCGTGCCCGAGAGCGAGCCCGAGCGGCTCGGGCTGATCGAGGAGCTCGTGCTCCAGGAGAAGCCGTCCTGGTGGCACTGGTCGCTCTTCTGGATCGCGACGCGCGCGGGCGAGCCCGCCGCCGCGCTCGCGGGGTTCGACCCGACGCGCATCGCATCGGCGCATCTCGCCGTGCCGGAGGCGCTCGCGGCGCGCGGAATCGGCGGCGAGCGCCTCGCGGCGGGCTTCGCGCGCTGCGCGCCGATCGTCTCGTGCTTCCACGACGCGGCGCCTGGCGCCTGGATCGTCGAGTCGGTCGCGACGCGGCCCGAGGCGCGCGGCGCCGGCCTTGCGGGCGCGCTGCTCGACCGCGTGCTCGACGAGGGCCGCGAGGGCGGCTACGCGCTCGCGCAGCTCACGATCCTCATCGGCAACACGCCGGCGCAGCGCCTGTACGAGAGTCGCGGCTTTCGCATCGGGGCCGAGAAGCGCAGCGCGGCCTTCGAGGCCGCGATCGGAGCGCCGGGCCTCGCGCAGATGAGCTGCACGCTCTGACGTTTTCGCGACGTCAGGCGGGATGCGTGCGCGCGTTCTTCGCGAGCACGGCGCCGAGCCCCGCGCCCTCGGCATAGGCGCCGACGCTGGCCGCGAGGGCCACGCCGGCGACGCGCTCGTCCGTGCGCACGGCGCAAAGACGCGTCTCGACGGGGATCACGCCGGCCCAGCCGGGGCCCGCGAGGTCCTCCTCCTTCTCGTTCACGCCGCCGCCGCGGACCTTCGCCGACGCCTCGTCGATCGGAAGCGCGATCACCGCGATCATGTCGAGCTCGGCGTCGTGGACGGGCCGGATCTCGCGCGTGCGGCCCGGGTAGAGCCGCTCGAGGAAGGCGTCCATCGCGCGGCGCTTGCCCTCTCGCGACTCGATCTCGTGCGTGTTCCCGAAGGCCATCACGGAGCGATAGAGCACCGAATGGGCGAATCCCGAGCGTCCGAGCACGAGGCCGTCGAGATGGCTGACGGTGACGCAGACGGGGATCCCGCCCGCCTGCGCGCGCAGCGCCTGGCTGCCCGCGGCGCCGTGCCAGTAGAGGGTTCGTCCCTCGCGCCAGTAGGCCGTCGCGATCACGCGCGGCGCGCCGCCCTCCGCGTAGCCGACGTGCGCGATCAGGCCGGCGTCGAGGATCGCGAAGACGCTCGCCTCGTCGTAGGCGCCGCGCGCCGGACGCCGGCGCAGCCGCGTTCGCGAGGTCGCTTCGAAGTGCGTCGTCATCGGGATCTCCTCCGGTGCGGGCGACAGCGCCGAACCTACCGATGAAGTGGACCGTCGAAAAGCTCCACTTTACTAAATCAGGACATACCACTTTAGAATCGGATCGCGTAGTTTCGGCGCATGCGCCGGAAGGGATTCGCGGAGGTGATGCTGTGGCAGCTCGAGCGCGGGGGCGCGACGCCGCTCTACCGGCAGATCCAGCAGCAGCTCCGCGACGCCGTCCTCTCGCGCGCGCTGCACCCCGGCGCGCGGCTGCCCTCGACGCGCGAGCTCGCTTCGCGGCTCGGCGTCGCGCGCTCCTGCGTGATCGCCGCCTACTCCGAGCTGCTGGTCGAAGGCGTGCTCTCCGGCCGCGTCGGCTCGGGCACCTACGTGTCGTCGGATCTGCCCGAGCCGATCGAGAAAGCGGCGAGGCGGCGGTCCCAGCGGACCGGCGCGGCGCGGTGCTTCCCGGTGCCGGCTCGAGCGCGCATCTTCGAGTCGCTCGCCGGGGACGCACAGGGCGAGACGCGCGCCTTCCAGACCGGGCGGAGCCGGGTCGACGGGCGCACGCTCGAGGTGTGGCGCCGCCTCACGCAGCGCGCGCTGCGCGAGCTCGAGCCGCGACACCTCGTCTACACCGATTCGCGTGGGCTGCCCGAGCTGCGGCGGACCCTCTGCGAGTACCTGAAGGCGGCGCGCGCGGTCCGCTGCGAGCCCGAGCAGATCCTCGTCACCTCGGGCACGCAGCACGCGCTCGACCTCGCGATCCGCGTGCTGCTCGAGCCGGGCGACGAGGTGTGGGTCGAGGATCCGGGCTACCCGATGGCGTACGCGGCGCTCCTCGCCGCCGGCCTCAAGCCCCGTCCGGTTCCCGTGGACGAGCACGGCCTCGTCGTGCGCGCGGGGCTGCGCGCGGCGCGGCGCGCGCGCGCGGTGTACGTGACGCCGTCGCACCAGTTTCCGCTCGGGCGGGTTCTCTCGACGGCGCGGCGCCTCGAGCTCCTGGCCTTCGCGCGCGAGACCGGCGCCTTCGTGCTCGAGGACGACTACGACAGCGAGTTCCGCTACTCCGGGCGGCCGCTGCCGTCGCTCCAAGGCCTCGACGACGCGCAACGCGTCCTCTACGTCGGCACGTTCAACAAGGTGCTCTTCCCGGGACTGCGCGTCGGCTACGTCGTCGTGCCCGAGCGGCTCGTGCGCGCCTTCACGGCCGCGCGACACCTGATGGATCGCCAGCCGCAGAGCCTGCTCCAGCTCGTGCTCGCGGAGTTCATGGAGCAGGGCCACTTCGCGGCGCACGTCCGCCGCATGCGGCTCCAGTACCGCGACCAGCGCGATGCGCTCGTGTCGGAGCTCGTGCCCCGCACGGGCGAGCCCGTCCGCGTCGAGGCGCCCGAGCAGGGCATGACGCTCGTCGCCGAGCTGCCGCGCGGGACGCGCGACGAGGCGGTCGCGGCCGCGGCGCTGCGCGCCGGCGTGATCGCGCGCCCTCTCTCGGGCTTCTACCGCAAGTCCGAGCCGCGTCCGGGCCTGCTGCTCGGCTTCACCGGACATCCGCGCGCCGAGATCGCGACGGCCGTGGCGACGCTCTCGCGCGTCATCGCGGAGGAGATCGCGGCGCCGCGCGTCCGTCGCACCGCGGGTCAGGGCTGAAGCGTCGCGATCGCCTCGAGCGTGGCGCGAGCGGCTCGGGTGGTCGCGAGGCGCAAGCCGCGCGCGAGGCGCGCGAGCTCCGGGATCCGCCACGGCTGCCGCAGCAGGAAGCGCGCGACCGCGCGCAGATCGCCCGAGCCGTCCGGCCCGCCGAGCGCCAGGATCGCGGGGTCGCTGGTGCCGTCGTCCGCGCGGTCGCTGATCGCGCGGAAGACCGACCACCTGCAGCCGCGCCGCGCGCACACCGCGGCGATCGCGGCGGTCTCCATGTCGATCGCCACGGCGCCCTCGCGCTCGAGCCGCGCGATCAGCGCCGGGTCGGTCTGGAGCTCGCCCGACGTAAAGAGCGCGCCGCGCGGAGCGACCGGCCCGACCCGAGACGGTGTCGCCGCGGCGCCGGTCTCGAGGTCGACGACTCGCTCCGGCACGACCAGGTCGCCGATCGCGACGCTCGGTCCGATGCCGCCCGCGACGCCGACCACGACGAGGTGGGAGATCGGCGCCGCGCCGAGGATCCGCTCCGCGGCGCGCGCGGCCGGTCCGGTGCCGATGCCGGTGATCGCCGCGAGCACGTCGGTGCCGCCGAGCCGCCCCGACCAGAGCTCCGCGCCGGGGTCGCGGCGCAGCCCGAGCGGGCGCACGAGCGGACGGAGCTCAGGCTCCATCGGAGCCAGGATCGCGACCGGCACGCGCGCATCGTATCGCGCCGACGTCGGGCTACGCGGATCGAGCAGGCTGCGGAACACGGCGCAGGTCGTCGCGGGGCGAGGCAGAGGTCCCCTGCGGCGGCCATCTGTTCCTCCTCGGGGACCTCTGCCTCGCCCCAGACCCCGTCCCGCGAGAGTTTCCTCAGCGAGGCGCAGCCCGGCTAAGGCTGTGGCGGCATCGCGCTCGGGGGTCGCGGCACCGGCTTCGACGGCTCGCTCGAACGCGGCGATGCCGGCTGCACGGTCTTGCGGGGCTCGTCGACCTGCCCGCCGATCATGATGCGGCCCTCGAGGATCGCGCCTTCCTGGATCACGATGCCGGGCGTGCACAGGTCGCCCGTCACGCGCGCCGTCCGCTCGAGCGTGATCTTGCTGCGCGCCGTGATGTCACCCTGGACCTCGCCGGCGATCACGACGGAATCCCCTTCGATCGCGGCCTGCACCGACGCGCTCTCGCCGACGGTCAGCAGCTGCTCGCAGAAGATCTCGCCCTTCACCTGGCCGTCGATGCGGAGCGACTCCGAGCAGCGGATCCGACCGGAGATCGCGCTTCCGGCACCGAGATGCGTCAGCGGCGCGGGAGGCGCCGGTGCGGGGCGCGGCGCGGCGACCGGCGGCGGCATCGGCTCGGGACGAATCGGCTCGGGCACGGGCGTCCGCGCCATCAGGTCCTTCAAGGCCATGCTCCAACCCCCTCGTGGCTCGGCGCGCCGCGTCCGGCGACGCCGGCGCGGACACGCGGTCCGTCCGTACAGGCTTGGCTCGCCGGAGGCGGAATTCCGTGAGCCCGGTCACCCGACGGCGGGGCGGAGCGCCCTCATGGAAAAGTGAGGTGATCGCGTGCCTCGTCCACGCGCAAGGTCCGCTCCATCACGCGCCCGTCGGGGAAGCGCGCGCGGAAGCGGTGCGAGCCCTCGGTCAGCTCGAGATCGGCCATCGGCGTCACGCCGACGTCGCGGCCGTCGATCGCGATGTGCGCCCACGGCTCCGCGTTGAGGCTGACACGGACCGTGCGCGCGGGCGGCGGCTCCGGCTCGGTCGGCGCTTCGGGAGCGGCTGGCTCGGTCGACGCGTCGACGTCGGCCGGCGGAGCCGGCGCGGCCACGGGAACGGCGGTGGCGACATCGATCGGTGTGACGTGCGCGATCTCGACCTTCGCATTCGCGATCGGCAACGGGACGGGCGCGAGTGCGACCGGCGCGGTCTCTTCCGCGACCGCCGGAGGCGGGGCCGACTCTTTCGGCGAGGTCGGCGCCGCCGTCGGCGCATGCCGCTGCGCGCTCGGTGCCGCGATCGCGCTCCGCGCCGGCAGCAGGGGCCGATCCGCCGCGGCGTAGACGAGCGCCGCGACCGCCACGCCGAGGAGGGCCAGTCGCGCGGGGCGACGCACGCGGCCGCGCCTCGCGCCGACGCGGATCGCACGCCGCCGCATCGCGTCGCCGTGCGCCTCGATGCGCGGCTGCGCGAAGGGGGCCGGCCGCTCGCCCGAGGTGGGCCGCTGTGGCGGTCCGTCGAGGGGGACCTTCACCGCGCCGATCCCGAGCGGCGCCATGAACGCGCTGATCGCGTCGCGACCTTCGCCCGCGTCGGCGACGAGCACCAGCCGGAGCCCCGGCCGCGCCAGCGCGCACAGGCGCCCGAGGCGTCGCAGCAGCGGATCGGGCAGGCTGCGCGGGTCGGCGACGACGAGCGCGAGCGCCGAGCCCTGGCCCGCGAGCCGACGCACGACTGCGACGAGCGAGGCCTCGGCGTCCTCGCCGCAGGCCTCGCCGAGCTCGCGCAGGATCGGCGCGCACAGCTCGCCACCGGCATCCGGCGGCGGCAGTGGAATCACGCGCAGGACGCCCGCCACGCGCTCGGCGAGCGCGCCGAGCAGGAGCGCCTTCGCCGGCCCGGTCGACGCGCTGACGAGGACGTGGCAGCGATCGCGGCAGAGCGCGCGCTCGAGGTCGGCGAGCGCGCTCTCGACCGCCGTCGCGCGGTGGTCGCGCGCGGGGATCATCGCGGCGCGACTCCGCCGGCGGTCGCCGCCACCGATGCGCAGCCGAGCGGCAGGAACGCGCACCATGCGCGCGTGCACGCGCGCAGAGTCCGAGTCGAGCCAGCCGGGCGGAGCACACGGCCCCCCATGCGTCCCACACCGGGGACGCTCCCGCCATCGGCACTCCGGTCGCGCGCCTTTTGGGAGCGGGATCACGGAATCAGCGCGCCTCGGGCCCGTCGGCCGGCGCCGGCACGCTGATCGCCGCCGCGATCGGCCGGTAGAGATCCATGCGATGCTGGAGGCGCTGGAGGATCCCCCACGGATCCTCGCCGGTCCCGGCGAAGAGGTTGCACACGTAGGTGAAGGTCAGGCTTCCCGGCAGCGAGAAGCCCGGCTGCTCCTTCGCCGCATAACATCCGGTGTTGCGGTCGGCCGGCGGCTGGCGGTCGCTCGCGAGCTCGGGGACGCGGAACACGAGCCGCCGCGGCGACCACGGCCCTTCGAGCCGATCGGCGCTGCGCGCGTAGATCGCGTCGGAGGGCGAGGTCTTCGGGAAGCCGCGCGCGTCGGGGTAGTTGTAGAGCGCGATCCACTTCCGGATCTCGGCGTGGTAGCGGACGCTCATCTCGGTCGCGTCGTCGTCCATCAGGATGCGCGCGCGCGAAGGAGCGAAGCCCGGGAGCCAGGTCCCGTCCTCGCCGAAGGTCTCGAGCGCGGCGCCGAGGTCGCCGCCGTCTTCGAGACGCGCGAGCGGCAGCCGCAGCAGGATCCGCGGCGAGCGCCCGTCGCCGCGGTCGACGAACGCGAAGAGGAAGAGATGGGCGCCGTCGATCACGAGCGCGCTGAGCGGCATCGCCTCCGCGCTCCGCGTGAGCGGCAGGATCTCGGGTCGCCAGCTCTCCGGCTCGGCGCGCGGATCGTCGATGCGCGCGAGCGCAGTGCCGACGGATCGGAACCCGAGCGACAGCGGTCCGTGTGGCTCCGACTTCTCGAGCTCGAGGAGCCCGAGGTAGAGGCGTCCTCCGTGCACGAAGCCGCCGAAGAGCCACCACCAGCGTTCGTCGCCGCGCTCGAGGAATGCGCGCGGCGCGCCGTCCTGCGCGCGACCCCAGACGTAGCGGACGTCGAAGCGCTCGCCGTCGCAGGTCGAGACGCCGATCGAGTTGTGGACGAACGAGGCGCCGACGCGGTCGGTCTGCTCGGGCGAACCGACGAAGGTGTCGCCGAAGAGCCAGACGCTGCGCGTCGGCGAGAGCGGCACCGAGAACGCGCCGTCGGCTCCGAGCCAGCCGGACTGGTACGGGAAGCGCGGCCAGCACGGAGTCGGCGCAGTGCTCGGCGGATGCAGTCCGGCGCACGCGCAGGCGAGCAGCAGCGACGTCACCGGGCCGCTGGCTCGTGCGATCGCCCGGCCGGCGCGCGCTGCCATCCCCATGGCGCCAGTCTGGCAGACCGGGCGCGGAAACGGGCCGTCGCAATGGGCTCCGAGCGGGGCTTCGTCGGACGGTGACGGGACGTTGACAGTCCGAGCGCGCCGCAGTAGAAGGGTGCGCCGCTGGAGACGCATTCCCTCCGCGGATGCTCGACGGAACGGGCCGAGATTCGCGGAGAGAAGTGTTGGCGGCTCCTCGCTGGAATCACGGACGCGGCTCGGGCCTCCGATCGCGCCGTACCGCGCGCGCGTTCGGCGCTTGGCTCGTCGGCGTGATGGCGCTCGCGTCGGTCGCGGCCGAGGCGCAGACCGCGCCGGGCAAGCGCGCTGCGCCGCCGCCGGAGCCGCCCGAGGCGGTGTATCCCGTCGGCTCGATCCATCTCGAGTACGCCTACACGGTCGAGGGTGCGCCCGACCTCGCGAGCCTCTCCGGGATCAGCGTGCCGCTCGTGAAGCGCAACGACGCGTTCGCCGCGCCTGGCAAGGGCGTGATGAACACCGAGCCCGTGTCGATCGATCGCCCGGAAGGCACGCCAGTGGCGCCCTTCATGGCGTCGGCGATCCAGGCGATCGACCAGGCGATCGCCCAGGAGTTCACGCGCCAGGGCATCATCGGCGTCGTGGTGCGGCCGCATCCGCAGGACATCGGCGCGAGCTCGGGCCGCGACCTGCGTCCGCCGGAGCGCACTGCGCTGCGGCTCGTGATCCTGGTGAACCGGCTGGTCGAGCAGCACACGATTGCGACGGGGCCGAACATCGCGGAGGACGAGCGCGTCGACAACCCGGAGTACGCGCGCATCATCGAGAACTCGCCCGCGCAGATCGGCGAGATCCTCCACAAGTCGGAGCTCGAGGACTACATCGCGCGGCTGAATCGCCAGCCGGGGCGATGGGTCGACATGACGATCGGCGCGTCGGACGAGCCGGCCGGCGCGAAGCTCGAGTACCGCGTCGCCGAGGCGCGACCCTGGACGGCGTACGTGCAGGCGTCGAATACGGGCACGAAGGACACGAGCAGCTGGCGCGAGCGCTTCGGCTTCACGCACACGCAGCTCACCGGTCGCGACGACATCCTCTCGCTCGAGTACATCACGGGTGACTTCACCGACGTGAATGCGTTCTACGGCTCGTACGACTCGCCGATCCCGTTCCCGCGGCTGCGTCCGGATAGGTTGCGCGCCTCGGTCGACGGACAGTGGAGCAACTACGACGCGTCCGACGTCGGCTTCGAGAACTCCGAATTCAAGGGCAGCCAGTGGACCGCGGGCGGCCGGCTCACGGGCAACGTCTACCAGTACCACGAGCTCTTCGTCGATCTCTTCACGGGCGCGCACTACCAGCACTTCGACGCGGACAGCCACGTGGTCCAGGATCTCGGCGGCGAGAAGGGCAGCGTCGACTTCTTCTTCCCCGAGGTCGGCGCGGTGCTCGAGCGCCGCACGGAGCTCTCGCGCGTCTTCGGGTCGGTGTCGGGCGAGTTCAACGTCGCGGACATCGCGGGCACCGACCGGCGCGCCCTCGCCGGCCCCGACGGCAACGGCGCCCCGCTCGGCCGCACGAACGTCCACGACCCGGACGTGAACCTCCTGCGCTGGGAGGCGGGCGCCTCGTTCTTCATGGTCCCGTTCTTCTTCCCAGCGAAGGAGCCGGACGCCGCGCTCCCGGCCACCGCGCTCTCGAACGAGGTCTTCCTCTCGTTCCGAGGACAGTACACGCAGCAGCGTCTGATCCCCGCCCTGGAAGAGGTCGTCGGCGGCCTCGAGACCGTGCGCGGATATCGGCAGGCGTTCATGGCGGGCGACTCGGTGTACCTCGCGCGCGCCGAGTACCGCGTGCACGTCCCGCGGCTGCTCTCGCCGCGCGAGCCCTACGAGCTGCCCTGGTACGGACCCTTCCGCGTCGCGCCCGACAGCGTCACCGGGAGGCCGGACTGGGATCTGATCCTGCGGGCGTTCTACGATTGGGGGCGCGTGGAGCTCCAGGACGAGAAGAACCTGGACACGCCGGATCGGAGCACGCTCTCCGGAGCCGGCGTCGGCATGGAGCTCCAGCTCCCCGGCGACTTCATCTTTCGCTTCGACTACGGACTCGCGCTCTCCCAAGTGACGCCGGGGCCGGGTGAACCGACGACCAAGAAGTTCGACGATCAGCTCTACTTCTCGCTCGCGTTCGTCTACTGACGCGAGGGCGTGAGGAGCGGGATATGAAGAATCGAGCCCACCGAGCTTCGCTGCGACGAGCCGCCACGAGCGGCCTGCTGGCCTCGCTGCTCGCCACCGGCGCGCCGATTCCGCGCGCGGCGCTCGCCGGTCCGCAGGGCACGCAGGTCGTGCGCGGCCAGGCGAGCGTCGAGCAGCTCGGCGACACGACCGTCATCCGCGCGTCCAACCGCAGCATCTTGAAGTTCAGCAGCTTCGACATCGACGCGGGCGAGACGGTGCAGTTCGTGCAGCCGAGCGCGAAGGCCAGCGTGCTCGGCCGCATCGACTCCGCGCGCCCGACGGAGATCGAGGGCGCGCTCGTCGCCAATGGTCGCGTCTACCTCGTGAACCGAGCCGGTGTGTACTTCGGTCCGAACGCCACGGTGAACGTCGGCGAGCTGGTTGCCGCCGCCGGGAACATCTCGAACGGCGATTTCCTCTCGGGCCGTGACCACTTCACGGACCTCACCGGTGAGGTCCGGAACGCGGTCGCGATCGACGCCGACGTCGTGAAGCTCGTCGGCGCGCATGTCGCGAACAGCGGCCGCATCGACGCGGACGGCGGCTGGATCGCGATGGTCGCGGGCAACGACGTGCTGCTCGGCCAGAAGGGCAGCCGCCTCTACGTGAAGATCACGAAGCCCTCGCCGGGCGACCCGGCGAAGCCGGGCGTCGTGCAGAGCGGCGAGCTCTCCGCGCCGGGCGGCGGCGTGACCCTGGCCGGTGGCGACGTGCTCGGACTCGCGATCCTCCACAGCGGCAGCACGCAGGCCGACGAGATCCAGATCGCGGGCGGCGATCACAGCGGCGTCGACGTGAGCGGCCGTCTCGACGCGTCGAACACCACACCGGGCGGCGTCGGCGGTCGCATCGAGGTGACCGGTGCGCGCATCGCGCTGCGCGGCGCCGACCTCGACGCCTCGGGCGACGCGGGGGGCGGCGAAGTGCTCGTCGGCGGCGACTTCCAGGGCCACGGCACGTTGCCGACGGCCGGCATCACTTTCGTCGACCGCGACAGCCGGATTCACGCCGATGCGCTCTCGATGGGCGACGGCGGCCGCGTGATCGTGTGGGCCGACGACACGACCGGCTTCTACGGCGACATCGACGCGCGCGGCGGTGCCGCGGGCGGCAACGGCGGGTTCGTCGAGGTGTCTGGCAAGCAGAACCTGCTCTTCCGCGGCGACGTCGACACGCAGGCTCCGTTCGGCGACACGGGAACGCTGTTGCTCGACCCGACGACGCTCACCGTCGCGAACGGCAGCGGCGACGGCGACGCCGACGGCACCAACACCTTCACGGGCAGCCCGAGCGGTGTGACGGGCAGCGTGCTCTTCGCCGACACGGCGCCCACCACGATCTTCGAGTCCGAGCTCGAGGGCCTCCCGGCGAGCACCAACGTCGTGCTCCAGGCGACGAGCAGCCTCGTGATCGCGAATCTCACCGACAACCTGCTGGCGCTGCCGGCGACCGGCGGCGTCGCGTTCCAGAGCAACGGCACCTTCTCGATGGACACCGGCGACACGATCCGCACGGAAGGCGCGTCGCTCACGATCAGCAGCGCGACGGGGATGACGCTCGGCAATCTCAGCACGCGCGGGGCATCGGGCACGCTCTCGGGCGCGATCAACGTGCAGAGCGGGACCGCCTTCGCGGTGCGCAACGTCGATGCCGGCACGGCCGACGTCTCGCTCAGCGCGACGGCGGGGAACATCACGGACGACAACAACCCCTTCACCCTCATCAGCGGCGGCAACCTTTCGGTGACCGCTACGGGCGGAGGAGCATCGATCGGGACGGCGGCCTTGCCGCTCCGCACGAACCTCAGTGGGGTCGTCAATGCGACGGCCACCAACGGAGTCTCGCTCGCCGGCAACCTCTTCAGCCCCGCTTCGCCGTTGCGGGTCGGCGCGATCGACGGCGGCACCGGCAACGTGACCCTGGTGGGAGCCTCGGGCGCGGGGGTGACGCCGGTCACCGGCTCGATCGTCGACGACGGGAATGCGAGCACGCGCGTGGTCGGAAACACCCTGACGCTCACGGCCTCCACGCCCGGGGCGTCGATCGGCAGCGCGGCGGCGCCGATCCAGACGAACCTCGTGGGCGCGCTCAACGTGAATGCCACCGGAGGCGCCGGCACCGTCGCCGTCTCCGAGAGCAATGGCCTCGTCCTCGGCTCGGTGAACGCCGGCGTCCCGTCGCTGACCAACACCACCTTGAAGGACGTGTTCCTGACCGCCGAGGCGGGCTCCATCACCGGCTCCAGCGCGACGAACCTGACCTCCGGCGGTACGGTCACCTTCACCGCCAACGACGCGGGCGCCTCCGTCGGGACGAGCGCGGTGCCCGTCCGCACGAACGCGGTCGGTCCGGTCAACCTCACGGCGCAGAACGGGCCGGGCGACGTGTTCCTGAGCAGCGGCTTCAGCGCGGCGGCGAGCGCGACTCCCTTGATCGTCGGAACGATCGCCGCGGGTCCGAAGAACGTGACGCTCGCCGGCAACACCGGGCTCACCGCCACCAGCACACTGAGCGCGGTCGAGACCGCGAAGCGAGCCTCGATCGTCGACGATGGCAATCCGAGCACGCTGATCACCGCGAATGCGCTCTCGATGACCGCGAATCTCCTCGTCATGCCGTTCCAGGCAATCCCCGCCCCCAACACTCCCCAGCAGGACGGAGGCGCCACGATCGGCCAATCCGCCGATCCGATCGGCACGAACGTCTCGACCCTCACCGCGACGTCGCGCGGGGTCTTGAACGTCGAGCAGATGCAGGGCGGTGATCTGACCCTCGGTCCGATCAGCTCCACCGGCGCGGCGACGATCAAGTTCAACGACACGCGTCGCCCTCCGAACACCTACACGTTCAAGGGCCTCAGCGGAGGGGTCGACATCCGCAACGATGTGGGCGCGCTGCTCGTGAATTCGCCGATCTCGACCTTCGCCGGCTCCATCTCCTTCGTGGCGGTCGACCCCGGGCAGATCATGCTCGATTCCCCACACGCGATCGTGTTCAACGTCTCCTCCCTCACGTCCGGCGGCGATCTCCTGCTCAACACGAACGTCCCAGCCCCGCCGCAGCCGGCGCTGGCGACGATCTACATCCGTCCCGGCACGTCGGGCGATCCGGTCGCCGATCGCCGCGACCTGACGCTCACCGCGACGAAAGGCTCCTTCCAGATGGGGGAGGGGCAGACCCTCTCGGTCCCCGGGACGTTGACGATCAATGCGGTGAACGGCACGCCCGCCGGTGCGCCGTCTGTCCCGGGCGGCGCGCCGAGTCACCCCTTCCTTCCCGGCACGGTCACGATCGGCGACGTGAATGCGCTCGACGTCCAGCTGAACGGTCAGGAAGGCGCCATGGTGTTGCGCCAGCCGCGCACCGGATTCCTCCAGGACGGGGGCTCCCGCACGGATGGCGGCGTCGACGTCGTCGCGAACACGATCGCGCTGAACTTCAGCGGCGGCCAGATGTCGACGGTCGGGAGCGGGCCGGCGCCGACGTTCTCGGATCCCACGGGCTCGCAGGTGATCAACGCCCCGCCGAACTCGCGCTTCGGCAGGCCGGTCGGGACGACGCCGTTCGTGCCCGCTGACTTCGTCGGAACGGGCGGTGGCGCCGCGAACCAGATCCTCGACCTGCAGGGCTCCGCCACGACCACGAATGGGACGCCGGATGCGGTCGCTCCGCTGCCCTACTACTTCCGGCGCAGCGACGAGGACCTCACGAAGATGAACGCGGGCGCGGCCGACGTGAGTCTCGTCTGGGGCGCGGACGTGCTGGCCTTCTTGCGCTGCTCGCCGGCGCCGGGCGACGATCCCGACGAGGTCCCGGTCGCCTGCCTCGGCTACAACCCGGCGCAGCAGAACCGCGATCCCTTCGCGACACCAGAAGGTGTTCGCGCGCGCGCGCGCTACCGCGGCCTCTACGTGCAGCGCGATCTCGTGCGAAACGAGCTCGCGACCGCCTGGGATGCCTATCGCGCGCAGGCGCCGGACGAGACGCCGAGCGGCGCCGACTTCCGCGCCTTCGTCGAGCAGAACGCGTTCTACGGCCGCGCGAGCGACGACCTGCAGGAGCTGCGCAACATGCTCGACGCCGTCGACGCGATGGTCGGCACGGGGGGCGCGGGCGCGGCGGTGGAGACCTGGCAGCAGCAGCTCCTCCAGGACTTCGCGCCGAGCGGGATGAGCCCGTCGCTCCTCTACGAGGCGACGGGCGCGGGCAGCGGACACCTCGACACGGCGGACGCGGCGGACGCGGCACTCGCGCGCGCGGACTGAGCGAATCGCGAGCGCGAAGGCCCGGCAGAGCTAGTCTGCGCGGCATGCAGGACGCGCAGACCCGGCCTCGCGCTCAGGCGCCGGTCTTCCTGCGGCACGCGAGCCCGCGCATCCTCGGCGCCGCGCTCGCGACGGCGCTCTCGGCGCGCGTGTGGGTCGGCGGCTTCGGTGCGCGCGACCTCCTGCCGCTGGCGGCGCTCGCGCTGCTGTGGCCGCTCCAGGAGTGGCTGATCCACGTCGTCGTGCTGCACTGGAGGCCGCGGCGCGTCCTCGGCCGCACGCTCGACTTCGCGGTACCGCGCAAGCACCGCGCGCACCACGCCGATCCGGCGGCGCTGCCGCTCGTCTTCATCCCGCTCCACTCGTATCTCTACACGCTGCCCGGTGTCGCGGCGCTCTGGTGGCTCGTCACGCCGGACGCCGCGCTCGCGCTGACGGGAATCGCCGGTCACCTCGCGCTCGCGCTCCACTACGAGTGGGTCCACTTCCTGGTGCACACGCGCTGGCGCCCGCGCTGGCGCCCCTACCAGGTGATGTGGCGCAACCACCGCCTGCACCACTACAAGAACGAGCACTACTGGTTCGGTGTGACGCGTCTGTCCGCCGACCGCTGGCTCGGCACGCAGCCCGCGCGCGACGCGGTGCCGACCTCGCAGACCTGTCGGACGTTGGGGGTCGAGCTCGGGGGTTAGTTCGGCCGGACCATCGCGCTCGCGATTCGCTCGCGCTCGGGCTGCCGGCCTTCGCTCGGCTTCGCCTCGCTGCGCGTCGGCCGACCTGCGTCGGCCTCCTTGTTAGGCTCCGGCGGGCGCGCGGCGCGCACGCAGGTACTCGACCGCGAGCGGAGCGAGCGAGATCGCGACGATCGCGAGGATGACCGTCTCGAAGTTCTCCTTCACGATCGGGATCGCGCCGAAGAAGTAGCCGGCGAGCGTCAGCGACGTGACCCATGCGATCGCGCCGCTCACGTTCCAGGCCGCGAAGATCGGGTAGCTCATGCGCCCGATGCCCGCGACGAACGGGGCGAAGGTGCGCACGATCGGCACGAAGCGCGCCAGGAAGATCGTCTTGCGTCCGTGGCGCACGTAGAATTCGCGCGTGCGCTCGAGATGCCTCCGATCCAGGAGGCGCGAGTGCTCGCTCGAGAAGACGGCCGGCCCGAGCCAGTGGCCGATCGCGTAGTTGACGGCGTCGCCGAGCACGCCCGCGGCGCAGAGCGTGGCCATCATGACGGGCAGCGAGATCGAAGAGCCCTCGATCGAGGCCAGCGCGCCGACCGCGAAGAGCAGCGAGTCGCCCGGCAGGAAGGGCGTCACGACCAGACCGGTCTCGCAGAAGACGACGAGGAAGAGGACCGCGTAGAGCCAGGGGCCGAGCGTCACGGCCCACTCGTTCAGATGCACGTCGAGGTGCAGGAAGACGCCGAGCGCGTGCTTCAGGAGATCCATGGGGCGCCGAGCTTAGCCCGCGGCCCGTACGCGGAAAGCGAGCGCGGACCGCCTACGCGTAGACCGGCTCCTGCGTCAGCTCGAGCGGGAAGCTCTTCTGCGAGCGCAGGCGACGGCGCAGCGGGCGCAGCTCGCGCGGCAGCGCGTTGCAGTAGGCGACGAAGCCCGGCAAGGTCGCGAAGGTGCGCTCGGCGGCGGCGAAGGCCGGATCGGCGCGCAACGTCTGCGCCTGGCGGACGAGCGGGGGTGTCGAGGGATCGCGGCGGTAGCGGCGCAGGTAGTCCAGCAGGCGCGCGTGGTAGTCGCGCTCCTCGACGATCGCGCCGATGCTGCGCGCGCGCGGGTGCGTGCCCACCAGCATCTCCCCGAGCTGGCGCTCGAACTCGTCGAGGCCGTCCTCGAACATCTGGAGGAGCTGGAAGTCGTAGAGCGGATTCAGGTGCACGACCTGCATCACGTGACCGATGATCGTGTCGCGATCGGAGAAGAAGCCGGTCGGGTCGATCAGCGAGCAGGGGTCGTCGAGCCAGCGCAGCCATTGGTGCAGGCCGAAGTCGATGCCTCGCTGCCGGTAGTAGTCGCGCGAGGCCGGCTCGATCACGAAGCGAAGCATGTCGAGGCTGCCGAAGAGGAGCTGGAGGCGCGTCGGCCGGCGGACGAGGTAGCCGCGCGCCCCGAGCCGCGCGAGGCGCGCGTCGATCTCGCGCGGGCGAAGCCACAGCGCGAGCGTGCGCGCGATGCGCGCGAGCTTCCCGGCCACCTGTCGCGGACCGCCGATCGCGGCGCGCACGAGGGTGGCGCGCGAGGCGGTCAGGCGGAGCGGCGGCTCGGACGCGCGGGGTTCCACGCGCTCGAGGCTATCGCTCTGGCTCGCCCCCCGGCGACTTCGCCGGCGCCGCGCGCAGCGCGGCTCTCGCATTCTCGTCGAGGAGCTCGCCGAGGCGACGGCACGCCGGCACCAGGCCGGGCCGCAGCTTCTCGCCGAACCGCAGCGAGACGCCGTGCAGCATCACGATCAGGTTCCCGTGCGCGGCGACGCGCCAGCCGTCCCGCTGCACCTCGGGCTCCGCGGCGCGCGCCTGCGCGGGGCTCGCGAAGCGCCAGATCTCGGCGCTACAGACCTCGGAGCCGCCGCGAACCGCGTGCGTGTAGTGGAGGCTATGGGTCGCCTGCACGCCTGCGCTGCGGAGCTCCGCGTCCTGCTGCGGATCGGCGGGCGACTCGGCGAGGCTCTCCCATTCCGGACCGATCGCGCGCGGCGCGACGAAGAGCAGGGAGAGATCGCCCGCGTAGCGGCAGTCCGCGCACTCGCCGGTGTCGGCGCGCGCCGCTCCGGCCGCGAGCCCGAACAGCGCGGCGGCGAAGATCGCGCAGCGCCTCACGCGGCTTCGGCGGTCGCGCCGTGCAGCGGCAGGCGCACGCGGAAGGAGCTCCCCGAGCCCGGCGCCGACTCGACGGCGATCTCGCCGCCGTGCTTCTGCACGATGTGCCACGCGATGCCGAGGCCGAGCCCGGTGCCTTCGCCGACGCGCTTGGTCGTGAAGAAGGGATCGAAGATCCGCTCGAGTGTCTCCGGCGACATGCCGCAGCCGTCATCGCGCACCTCAGCCACGACCGCGTCGCCCTCGCGCAGCGTGGTGACGACGACGCGCCCGCTCTCGCCGACCGCGTCGAGCGCGTTGACGAGCAGATTCAGGAAGACCTGCCGCAGCTCCTGCGGCGCGCAGGCGACCGGCGGGATCTCGCCCGCGCGCAGCTCGATCGCGAGCTCCGGCGGGTGCAGCCGCGGCCGCAGCATCGAGATGGCGTCGTCGAGCAGCTCGTTCAGATTCGCCGGCTCGCGCGCCGGGTGGCCCGCGTGGGTGAAGTGACGCACGCCCCGCACGATCGCCGCCGCCCGATCGACGCCGGTCAGGCTGTCCGCGATCAGCTCGCGGCTCTCCTCGCCAATCGCCTCGCGCTCCTCCGCGCAGAGCGCCTCCGGCTCGACTAGCATCTTCCAGCGCCGCTCGAGCTGCGCGAGGTTCGAGCGCACGAACGCCAGCGGATTGTTGATCTCGTGCGCGAGCCCCGCGGCCAGCTCGCCGACCGCCGCCAGCCGCGCCTGGATCAGCATGCGGCGGCGCAGCTCCTCGACCTCGCGCAGGTCCCGCACCACCACGACGACACCCATGGCCTCGCCCTGGCGATCGCGGAGCGGCGCGGCCGACACCGACACCGGGATGGCGACGCGATCCGCGGTCCAGAGCACGGACTTCTCCTCGTCGACCGCGCGCGGCGCGGTGGGCGGCGACCAGTCGAGCAACGCGCGCAGCTCGAGCCCCACGAGAGCCGACGGCTCGCGGCCGCAGAGATGCGCTAGACCGCGGTTGGCGCGCCGCACGAGTCCGCTCGGCGTGATCATCCCGACGCCCTCGTGGAGCGCGTCGAGGATCTCTTCCGAGAACTGTTGCGGCGTGAAGAACAACATGCCGAAGCGGAACGCGGTGCCGAGCGCGATCAATCCGAAGATGGTGTAGGAGGTGCTGCCGAGGCGTGGGAAGGAGATGCCGAGGGCCGGCAGGATGATGTCGGTGAGCGGCGTCAGCGCGATGGGGGTCAGGATGCCGAAGCGGATCGCGATGCGGTGCGAGCGCGTCGCGACGGAGAGCGGGGAGTGGAAGTTCCGCACCATCGAGACGACCGCGATGCTGACCGGGCCACTGACCGCGCCGAAATACACGAGCTGCGCCGTGCCCGGGGCGTAGCTCCAGCCCCAGGGCGTTCGATAGATCGCGGCGTGCACCCAGCGCGTCCACCAGTCGAACGGCATGACGGCGAGGCCCACCGCGTAGCCGACGAGCGCCGCGCGCATCAGGATGCGCTGTCGCCGAGCGGCGTCGGGCACGGGATAGATGTCGAGGTAGCGGGCCATCAGGTGCGGGACCATGCCGCCGAGGAAGACCCAGCCCGGTCCCGAGAGCCGCATCCAGTGGAGCGCCTCGGCGGCGTCGGCCGCGGCGTTCCAGCGCGACTCGCAGAGCGCCCACCAGGAAGCGGTCGCGGCGAGCAGCGCCGCCAGCTGCGTTGCGCGCTGCCGCGGCGACTGCGCGAGGATGTAGCCCGCGCAGAGCGCGCCGACGAACGAGGACAGGCTCAGCAGCGCGGTGTAGATCCCCACGCCTCGGAAAATCGGCAGGGCCGCGACGCCGCTTGATCCGTGGACGGCCGGCCCGCTGTGCGTTCCTACACGCTCGCGCGGGCGGCGGCCGCGGCCGCGCCCATCGCCACCAGCTCGCGTCGCACCGCCGGCCGCGCCGCCACGCGCGCCAGCCAGGCGTGGAGCTGCGTGCAGGCGGCCGCGGGCGCCGCGCCGAGCGTCGACGCCGTGCTCAACATGACGAAGCTGCCGATGTCGGCGACGCTGAAGCGGTCGCAGAGGTACTCCCTGCCGGTGAGCTGCTTGTCGAGCTCCTGCGCGAGCTCCGCGAGCCGGCGCTTCGCGTCGGTGATCCGCTGTGCCGCTTCGGTGTCATGCGGCCGGGCCGGGTAGAAGCCGCCGTCGATCAGGTCCCACACCGCGGGGAAGAGGATCTCGTCGGCTGCGGCCTCGAGCTGTCGGCAACGCGCGCGCTCCGCGAGCGCGCCCGGGTAGAGCGCGGGCTCGGGAAAGCGCTCCTCGAGGTACTCGAAGATCAGGGTCGAGTCGTAGACGACCACGTCGCCGTCCACGAGCACGGGCACCTGTTTCTTCGGGTTCAGCGCGACGACGTCCGGATGGTGGGGCTCGTAGCGCCTGGCGAGGCTCCAGCAGACCTCGACGCGTTCGTAGTCGAGGCCCTTCTCGTCGAGCGCGATGCGGACCTTGGCGGTGAAGAGCGAGAGCGGTCCGGAGTAGAGCTTCATGGTTCCTCCCGGCGGGCGCGGCGCGTCGAGCCTGCCGCCCGCCGTGGCCCCGGGGAAGATCCACTTCTCGTCACGTCGTAGGAGCCGCCTCACCCTCCATCTGCAGTAGCTCGATCAGCACGCCGTCGCGGCTCTCGTGCTCGAGGTAGGCCCACTTCGCGAAGCCCATGTCGTGTTGCCAGATCGGTGCGAAGCCCTCGGCGCGGAGCGCCGCCAGGGTCGCTTCGCAGTCGGGCACCCGGTAGCGGATGTGGTGGATGCCCTCGCGCCCGGCGGCCAGGAACTCGCTGTGGGGCGACTCCCCGCCGAGTACCGCGATGAACTCGATCTCGAGGTTGCCCGTGCTGCCGAACGCCAGCTCCAGGTGCACGTCGCAGGGCCGGCCGCGGTACGTGACACCGGTGAGCTTCGACTCCATGCGCTGGAAGGGACCGAAGAGGTGCTCGTAACGCGCGAGCGTCGCGGGCAGATCGCGCACGACGTAGCCCACCTGGTCGATCGGCGGCAGCGCGACCTTTCCGATGCATCGGGGCCCCTGCATGCTCATTCCTCCACGCGCACGGCGAAGCGCTCGAAGTAGAAGTCGAAGCGGCGGCGCAGCGCCGCGGGGTCGATGCCGAAGTCTCCGCGCAGGTCGTAGCGCACCTGCCCGTGCTTCCCGCGCGGGTTCTCGACCAGGAAGGACTCGAGCTCGGAGCGCGCGCTGCGGGTCAGCTCGAGCCCGGCCTTCGCGTAGATGCGCCCGACCATGCCGAGGTCGTCGGCCATGAACTCGTCGAACGGGACGTCGATGGTCTGGCCGGCCGGCAGCTTTTCGCGGTCGCGCACGCAGGCGGCGAGCAGGTGCTCGACGCGGTCGATCCAGTAGGCGGCGAGCCCCTCCGGATCGACGCGTGTGCGCCGCATGCGGTCGCCGTAGGCGAGCATCGTGATCGCCGAGCGGATCACCGACACCGGATCGCGGTGCGTGATCGCGACGACGGCGTCGGGGAACGCGTCGAGCAGCGGCACGAGCTGCTCGAGGTGCTGCGGCGACTTCAGCACCCAGCGCGACGGCCCGCGCAGCCAGGTGAGCGCCTGGAGCGCCTTCCTCAGATACGCATAGTGCGGCCGCAGGTCGAGCGCGTAGTAGTGATCGCGCCAGCGCGCCGGCCTGCACAGCCACTCGAGCAGGTAGCTCGAGAAGTCGAGCTCCATCAGCTCGATCTCCTCGTGGATGTGCTCGGGCGGCATGTCGTGCATGGCCGGGAGCAGCGGCATCTGCGCGATCATCTGCTCGTAGGACCGTTGGCAGCGCCACCAGCGCGGGTCGCGGCCGTCGCGCCCCGGACCTTCGCCGCGGATCGGCACGGGCTCGAGGCTCTCCCAGTAGGGCAGCGAACGCTGCCGCGTGTCGGCTGCGAGGAGGTTCAGCAGGTGCGTCGTGCCCGTGCGCGGCATGCCGACGACGATGATCGGGCGCGGGAGCCGCACCTCGAGGATCTCCGGATGGCGCCGGATCAGGTCCTCGAGGCGGAGGCGGTTGCAGAGATAGCGGAGCAGGTTGCCCCACACGCCGAGGCGACCGAGCGCGTTCAGGTCGCGGTCCTCCTCGATCGCCTCGACCTGCACCCGCAGTCTCGCGCGGAAGTCGTCCGCGCCAAAGTCGGAGAGCCGCGTCTGCCGGCGCGCCGCTTCGAGCAGCACGGGCTCCGAGAAGACCACCGGATTCTGCTCCGCGTACGCGAGCGCACCGCGCTGCGACTCCGTCAGCACGGGGGCCGTGAGGTCCGCGATGCGGATGTCCGGCGGGCGCGCGCTCACTGCGGCTCCGCCAGCGCCCGCTCGAGCCGCGCGATCTCCTTCTCGAGCCAGCGCGTCTCCCAGAAGTTCACGCTCTCGTCGAGCAGCGCTCGATGCGCGGCGATGCTCGCAAGGGTCGCGCCGCGATGTCGCGGGTCCGACGCCAGCGCCACCTCGGCGAGGTGCAGCGCCTCGACCGGCGCGCTCTTCGCCCGCCGCGCCGCGGCGGCCGCGACGGCGTCCGGGCCGCCGGCGAGCGCGACCAGCTCCGGGTGCACGCTCGCCGCGGGGACGGGGTAGAGCTCCGTGGTCGAGCGCGCGTGGAACCAGCCCTGGTAGGTCTCCCAGATCGCGCGCGCCGACCAGGCCACCTTGCCGTAGCCCTCGCCGACCTCGAGCTCGGGCGGCAGCCGGATCTCGCGCATCGCGGTGTAGACGTCCTTGCCCGCGTTCATCGCGGCCACCACCGCGTCGTGCACGAAGAGCACCGCGCCGCGCATGCGCAGCAGCTCGGCGCGGATCAGGTCGCGCCCGACCACGGGATCGAAGTGGCCGACGAGCAGCATCTCGGCGTCGAGCGCGATCAGCCGGTCGAGCGTCTCGACGTAGCGCAGCGCGTCGCGGTGGCGGTCGCCGCGGATCGTCACGAGGTTCGGGAAGTGGCCGAAGAGCGCGCCCATCACGTTGCCGACGAAGCACATGCGGCGCCGCGGCAGCCACACGAGCAGGGAGTCCTCGGTCTCCGCGCCCGAGACGCCGATCAGCTCGAAACGCTCGCCGCCGAGCTCGAACTCGTAGCGGTCGGCGAAGGTGATCGTCGGCTTCGGGCGCGACTGCACCGGCGGGCGCCCGTCGCGGCCGGGCGTGCTCATGCCCTTGAAGGCCTCGGCGAAGGCGAACGCCGAGCGGCGCGCGCGGAACGGGGCGAGGCGCGCGTCGTACTCCTGCTGCGGCCCGTTGTTCGCCTGCGCGATGATCTCGGTGCCGGGCTCGAGGAAGCAGTCGACGCCGCCCACGTGGTCGACGTGGCCCTGTGTCAGCACGATGTAGCGGATGGGGCCGCGGTCGACGGAGTCGAAGTACTCCTTGTGGACCGGCGCCTCGAAGCCCATGCCGGTGTTGATCACGACGCGCCCCTCGCGCGTGATCACGAGGAAGGCGTTCGAGTAGCCCTCCGAGAGGTGGATCCCGTCGTCGATCTGCTTGCGGCGCACGAGCGTCGCGGGGCGCATGTCGAAAGCGCCGGGCCGCGACCGCCAGAGCGGTGTCGTCGTCATGTGGCGGAATAGCCTCCATCCACGCACCACGTCTGACCCGTCACGAAGCGCGCCGCCGCGCTCGCGAGGAAGAGGAAGGTCGGCACCAGGTCGTCCGGGGTTCCCCAGCGGCGCATCGGCGTGCGGTCGAGCTCGGGCTTCTCGAGCTTCTCCACGCCCTTCATCGCGCGGGTCATATTCGATTCGATCAGCCCGGGCGCGACCGCGTTGACGCGGATGCCTTCACGGGCCCACGCCGTGGCCAGGTTCTGTGTCATCGAGACGATGCCCGCCTTGGCCGCCGCGTAGCCCGGCACGATCGGCACGGCCTTGAAGGACGACATGCTCGCGACGTTCAGCACCGACGGCCCGCCGTCGAGCTTGGAGAGCGCGAGCAGCGGCCGACACGCGAGCGCCATGCGAAAGGCGCCGATCAGGTTGAGGCGCACCGCGTCCTCGAAGACGTCGGGGTCCCACTCGCTCGGCTGGAAAGGGAAGTTGGCGCCGGCGTTGTTGACCAGCACGTCGAGCGCCGGCAGCGAGCCCGCCGCGCGCGCGATCGCCTCCGCGTCGCGCACGTCGAGCTCGGTGTAGGTGAAGCCCGAGAGATCGTGGGGGTAGTCGCTCGCGCGGGGACGCGTTCCGGTGACATGGACGCTCGCGCCCGCCTCGGCGAAGCCGCGCGCGATGCCCAGGCCGATTCCGTTCGAGCCGCCGGTCACGAGCACCTGCGTGCCGGAGAAGTCGAAGCGGACGAAGTTCATCGGTATCACCCATTCGAAGGAAGCGGCGCGCCATCATGCGCCGGCGCCCCGAATGCGGCAAGCGCCGTCGGTTCAAGCGCTCCGCGCGTTCATCCGAATCAGGCCGTCACGGCCACGAGCCGCCGGAGCGCCGCGATGCCTGGCGAGAGCCTGCTCATCGTCGATGACGACCGCTTCGTCCACGAGGCGCTCGAGGCCGCTCTCGACGGCCGTGTCGAGCGGGTGCTGCACGCCTACGAGCCCGAGGAGGGGCTGCGCCTCGCGATCGAGACGCGACCGGACGTGGTGCTGCTCGACGTGAACCTGCCGCGCATGGACGGCCTCAAGCTCTGCCGACACCTGAAGGAGACGCCGAGCGTCCGCGACGTGCCGATCCTCTTCCTGACGGTCGAGGCGAACGTGCAGCGGCTGGCGCGCGCGCTCGAGATCGGCGCCACCGACTACATCCGCAAGCCGTTCGACCCGACCGAGCTGCGCGCGCGCGTCGAGGCCGCGCTGCGCCTCGGCCGCATGATCGCGCTGCTGCGCGACCAGGCGTGGATCGACGCGCTCACCGGGCTGAAGAACCGCGCCGCGCTCGACGACGCGCTCGACGCGGCGGCCGCGGCCTACGAGCGCGTCGGCCAGCCGGCGGCGTTGCTGCTGATCGATCTTGATCACTTCAAGCGGGTCAACGACGAGTACGGCCACGGCGTCGGCGACGAGCTGCTGCGCGGGGTGGGCGCGGCGATCCGCGCGAGCTGCCGGCCCTACGACACGCCGGCGCGCTTCGGCGGCGACGAGTTCGCGGTCGTGTTCACGCAGACCGAGGGCGACGGGGCGCGCGTCGCCGCGGAGCGCGTGCTCGCGAGCGTCCGCAACGTCGTGCCCGCCGGCGGCAGCGGCGTGGTGCGCGCGCGTTGCAGCGCGGGACTCTGCACGACGGAGAGCGGCGGCGAGCGCTTTGCCGCCACCGACCTCGTGAAGGCCGCCGACGCGGCGCTCTACGAGGCCAAGCGCGCCGGAGGCGCCTGTCTGATCGTGCGCTCCCTGCGGCCCTGAACGATCGGAGGGGAGATGAGCCAGACCCAGCCTTCCGCCAAGGGCACGCTCGTGCTCGGCGTGGTCGTGGCGGCGCGGCGTCACCGCGAGAAGGGTCGGATCTCCGAGCAGCAGCTCGAGGTGCGCCTGTCGGGGCCGGCGCTGTCGCTGATCGATCAGAAGATCCTGATCGCGGCCTGGTATCCGGTCGACGCCTTCTGCGAGCTGATGGACCTGAACTGGGAGCTCGGCGGGCATCGCGACCCGAACTTCATGCGGCGCGAGGGCGAGCGCTCGGCCGACCGCCTCTTCGACACGGGCATCTACCCGCAGCTCAAGTTCGCGGAAGAGGAGGCCACGAAGGTGCAGAGTCGCGACGACCTCGTGCGCCAGGCGCGGCTGATCTCGAGCATCACCGGCTCTCTCTACAACTTCCTCCAGATCGACGTGCGAATGGGCGACCGCGAGGAACGGCCCCTCCAGATCGTGTACGAGAATGCCGCGCCTTTCAGCGAGGCCCTGCGCTTCAGCACCGAAGGCTTCATGAACCAGGTCAACAAGCGCCAGAAGTCGGTCCGGCGCTGGACCAGCGAGCGCCCGCGACCCGACCGCGTCGTGTTCGAGATGTCGGTGCCGGTGCGCCTGAAGGGCTGAAGCGCGTCCTCCCGGCGGCGCCCGCGCACCTAGCGGGGCGAGGCATCGTCCTCGATCAGGGCGAGGGCGCGGTTCGGGCAGTAACGGACCGCGTCCTCGACCTGCGCGCGCAGCGACTCGTCCGGCGACTCGAGCAGGATCTCTACGTGCGCGTAGTCGCCCGCTCGCTCGCGCACGCGGAAGACGGTCGGTGCCTCGCCGACGCACACGCCGTGGCCCTGGCAGAGCTCGAGGTCGGCCACCACGCGCATGACTACGCGCGGCGCCGGTAGTGGAGCTTGCAAGGCGACGAGGTCCGCAGGATCAGCGACGGCATCACGTCGCGGTAGGAGTCGGGCGGGTCCACCGGCTCGAACTCGTAGCGCGAGAGCAGCGCAGTCACGATCGACTTCACCTGGAGGATCGCAAAGGCGTTGCCGACGCACTTGCGCCGCCCGCCCCCGAACGGGATGTAGGCGAAGACGTTCTCCGGGAAGCGCCGCGACGGATCGAAACGCTCCGGGTCCGGGTAGATCTCGGGAATGCGGTGCGCGACGTACGGCGACACGACGATCGTGTCGCCTTCCGGCACGACGACGCCGGCGTATGCGAAGTCGCGCAGCACGCGACGCATCAAGGTGACGAGCGGCGGGTGCAGCCGCAGCGTCTCGAACAGGAAGCGCTCGAGCCGCGGCAGCTCGCGCAACGCGGCGAAGCCGAGCTCGCCGCCCGGCGCGTAGGCGGAGTCCACCTCGCTCGCGATCTCGGGCACGCGCTCCGGGTGGCGCGCCAGCTCGACCAGGGTCCAGGTCGCGGTGTTCGAGCTGGTGTGGAAGCCCGCGAACATGATCCAGATGACCATGCCGACGATCTCGTGCTCGCTGAGCTTGCGGCCGCCCTGGTACTCGGCCTCCAGGAAGGCCTGGAGCATGTCCGGGTGCGAGCCGCCCTCGCGCTGCCGCTCGCGCACCACCGCCCCGATGATCTCGGCCAGCCGCGCGCGCGAGCGATCGCGTCGGGCGAAGATTTCGGTCTGCGCGTAGGGATCGACGATCGACGCGGGCGAGACCGCCTGCTCGAGATCGTGGTAGAGCGCGCCGAACTCGTCCGTCAGCTTCGCGCGGAACTCGGATCCCATCAGGCAGTGGGTCGAGGTCCGCAGCACCAGCTCCTTCAGCTCGTCGTAGAAGTCCTTCTCGCCCTCGTCGCCCCAGCGCGCGACCCAGTCCTCGACCTCGCGCGCGATGACCTGCGCATAGCCACGCATGCGATCGAGGCGCAGCGCCGAGGACTGCATCTTCACCTGCTGCCGCTCGATCTCGAGCGGCGCGCCGAACTGGATGCCCTCGCCGAAGACGGGGACCATGAAGCGGTAGGGCGGCGACGGCGAGAGCTGGTCGTCGGGCGCGCGGAAGACGGCCTCGCTCGCGGCGGGACCGCTCATCAGCAGGTGGGGCGCGCCGCCGAGATCGAACTCGGCGAGCTCGCCGCACTCGCGCCAGGCGCGCAGCAGGAAGCGCGCCGGATGCTCGATGAACTCCTCGTAGTGGCCGCTCCCGGGCTTCGCGCCGGAGACCTGCGGCCACGGCCGCTCGCGACTCGCGCTCGTCATGCGCGCATCGTACTACGGCGCGGGGACGATCTTGTAGATCGACGGCGAGTCGGTGAGGCTGACCACGTAGATCTCGCCATCGCGACCCTGGCCGAACGCCGAGACTTGCTTCGGGTCGAGATCGAGCCGGGTCGGCGGCGCCGTGTCGTCGATGTGGAACGCGAAGAAGCGCTGCGTGATGTCGTCGCCGTAGACGTAGAAGCCGATGAGTGCGGGGATCGCGGAGCCGCGGTAGACCGCGCCGCCGATGATGGCCTGGGCGTCGGTGCGATCGTGCACAGCCACGGGCGGCTCGAACACGAGGCCGTTGCAGGCGGCGCTCAGGTTCGGTCCCGGCAGATCGCCCTCGACGCAGTTCCAGCCGTAGTTGCGGCCCGAGAGCACCTTGTCGATCTCCTCGCGCCGGCTCTCGCCGACATCGCCGAGCCACAGCTGCTCCGTCTCCGGGTCGAAGTGCATGCGCCACGGGTTGCGGAATCCGTAGGCGAAGATCTCGGGACACGGCTGCGCGGGCACGGCCGGGCTCTGGCCCGAGTCGCAGAAGGGACGCCCCGCCGTCTGGAACGGGTTCGAGTTCGGGACGGCGTACTTCTCGCCGCTCGCGGGAGCTCCGAGCACGTCGAGGCGCATCACCTTGCCGAGCAGCGCGGAGACGTTCTGTCCGTTATTTCCGTCCGCGCCGTCGCCCATGCTGTAGTACAGGAAGTCGTCCTTGCCGAACATGATGTCGCCGCCGTTGTGATTCGGCGCCGGGTGCGGGATCGCGAGCACGATCGGATCGGCGGTCGGCGTGAACGGGCCGTCGTCGTCGGGGCTCTGGTAGCGAGCCAGCATCGAGGAATTGGCGGTCTCGTCGGTGTAGGTGAGGTAGAGCTCGCCGCCGGGGCCGAAGCCCGGATCGAAGGCGAGTCCGAGCAGGCCCTGCTCGGGACCACCGCCGAGGTCGATGCCCTGACTCGCAACGATGTCGAGCGCGAGCGTCTTCGTCGCGGCGGGATTGCTCGCGAGGAAGGTCCAGATCTTTCCGCCCTGCTCGACCACGTACCAGCGATCGCTGTCGCTCGGGTGCTGCACGAGCTTCACGGGCATCGCGAAGGTCAGTCCTCCGAAGGCCGCCTCGAGCTGCGTCGCCGGCGGCGGATTGCCGCCTCCTCCTCCGTCGCCACCGCCGCTGCCGCCGCCCTTGCAGGCCCACGCCAGGCAGACGCAGGCCGAGAGCGCGGCGGCGCGCGCGCACCGGGTCCTTCGAAGATGCGAGCCGATAGATTGGCCCATTCCCGTCGCCAGTGTGATGCAGAAGCGGCGCGCGCGCAGTGACCTGTGTCCCGCTTTCGCTCCTCAGGACGAGAACACGCCGAGCGCGAGCTCGAACGGGCCCGGCTGCTCGTAGGGCAGCCGCGCGAGATCGGCCGTCGCCGACGCGAGGTCGAGACGCGGCACCGGCTGCGCGTCGCGGCAGTACACGAAGGCGGTAGCGCAGTAGTCGTCCTGGCGCTCGCAGATCGCAAAGGCCTCGAGCGGACCGCGTGCGAACTCGTACCAGCCCGTTCCGGCCAGCCGTCGCCCGCGCTCGATCCGGCGCCGCAGCGCGTTGTCTCCGCGCGGAACGGCGACCGCGCCGATCTGCTGGATCGTGACGCGCAGCGACTCGCGGAAGACGATCGGGTCGGGCAGGTGCCAGCGGTAGAAGCCGACGAAGTCCGGCATGCGCGCGCCGCCGTCGGGGCGCTGCACGACGAGCGGCGCGCCCTGGAGCGGGGTCGCGTGGGCGCCCATGCCCCACGCGCTCCCGACGTAGTCCTCGAGGCCCGTCCCACACCAGGTGGGGTAGGGCCCGTCACCGTCGAGGTACATCTTCACTTCGCCTTCTCCGTACCAGGAGAAGTCGCCGTCCTGGAGCACGCGCACGCCGACGTTGCAGCCGAGGAAGCGGCCCGGACCGCGGAGCCCCTCGGCGATCGGGAAGTCGCGCCGCAGCGCGGTCGGGTTCTCGCGGCGAAAGCTCGCGTGCAGGACCCCGACCTCGTCGGCGTCGCGACCGAGCGTATAGGCGACCTGGTAGTAGAACGGGAAGCGCCGCGTCGATCCGTTGTGGAGCTCGATGCGGATCCGGCGGCGGAAGGGCAGCGGCAGCCAGGCGTTGAAGCCGCGGCCTTCCTGCGCGGCGGCGAGCGCCGACGAGTAGGCGACCGGCCGTCCGTGCGGCAGCCCGAAGAAGTCGAGGCAGGGGACCGAGACCGAGGGATCGGAGGCGTCGTCGTAGAAGACCTCGAGCGCGAGCGCGCGCATCGACTCGGGCGGCATCGGCGGGAACGTCATCCAGATGTGTCGCACGCGGCCGGGGCCCGCGATCTCCGCGAGCGCGACGCGCTCGCCGGTCTGGAGGAAGCGGCTCGGCGCGCCCTTGCGCCCGCCGGCCGCGGTGCCGGCCGCGCCTCGCTCGCCGCGCGGATTCTCGAACGAGATCGTGCGGATCTCGCACGCCGGGTCGATGCGCGCGGGATCCGATGCGTCCCACATGATCAGCTCCCCTCGTGCAGCAAGGTCCTGCGGAATTCCCCGATCACGGGCAGTCGATCGAGCCAGGGTGAGGCGTCCGCGCGCGACGGATCCTGCGGCGACACCTCTCCCGCGAAGCCGCGCGGGATCTGGCTCTCGCCCGGCCCGCCGCCCTGGTGGTACTCGTAGCCCGGGACGCACAGCTCCTCGTCGACCTCCACGTCCACCGTGCGGACGCCGTAGCTCGAGAGCTGCGTGGTGGTGGCCTGCGGCGGCGCGATCCATACCTGTCGCGGCGCGGCCATGAACAGGTACTGGATGCGCCGGTTGCGCGAGAGGATGCGGTAGCGCCGCAGCCTGCCGCCGTAGAGTGTCGAGCGAGAGTGCGCGACCTCGAGCACGCCGCGCGCGAAGTCGGGCTCGTAGCCGGCCGCGAAGCGCAGCGAGCCCGGATCGAGCCGGCGCGTGAAGCGCGCGACGGTCCTTCCTCCATGGATCAGATTCCTGCGATCGCTCTGTGCGACGCGCCGCGGCTCGGTGAAGTCGCGGTAGGCGGAGATGCGGTCGTCCGGGCCGCGGCGCAGCACGAGCGGCACTGCGCGCTCGTCGTGCGCGATGCGCGGCGAGCGCCGCAGCAGGGTCTCGAGCGCGGTCTGGATCTCGAGCGGGAGGTCCGTCGTGGACTCGGCAGACGAGAGCAGCTCGTGGCCGTCCTCCTCCACGACCTTCACGTCGCCCTTGCCGATCCAGTTCTCGCGCGCCGAGCGCACGAAGTGCGTGGCCACGCGCCAGACGAGCGAGACGTCCTTGTAGAAGAGGCGCGGGAAGATCTCGTCGCGCGACGCCGCGCCGCGATCGGTTGCGACATATGCGACGAAGAAGCGGATGTCGGCGTTCTCGCGCGCGTCGGTCAGGTAGAAGGTCGTGTCGAAGAGGCGGACGGCGTAGCGCGGCGCGTAGCCGCGCAGCAGCGCGCCGGGATTGCGGCGCGCGAGACCGGCGGGCCGGAGGCTCGCGCCGTGCGAGAGCCGCGCCTGCAGCTCGCGAAGGATCTGCGAAGGCGATCGCGAGATCGGGCGCGCGCTCGGGACGATGCGGGTCGGGATCGGAGCGGACATTCGCGGCAGCATGCCACGTCTCGCTTGACAAGCCGCGCGATTCGCGAACACTCGGCTGCGATGCGGGGAAGCGAGGGGGTCTTCTCGGCGATCGCGCTGCTGCTCGTCGCGGTCGCCGGCTGCTCGAGCATCTCGGACAGCTCGCGCAGCATCTCCCGCTCGGTCAGCTCGCCGTCCGAGTCGTCCTCGGAGAACCAGGAAGACTCGATGTACAAGAGCAAGATCCGAGACTACAGCTACGGCTACGCGAAGGCGGGCGGCGACCCGCAGGCCTTCTCGCGCGGGATCGGCGCGCTCGCCCAGCGCCGAGGGATCCACGACTGGGAGAGGGACGAGTCGACCTGCCGCGCGATCGGCGAAGGCTTCCGCGACGCGGGCTCGGGTCAGGCGGCCACGGCGAACGCGCTCAACGGAGTGGTGCCGCCGAAGTCCGAGTGCGGTGTCTGGATCCGCACGGGCTACCACGATCGGAAATAGCAAGCGGCCGCAAAGCGGCCGCGCGCAGCGAGCCGCATGCGAGCGAAGTATCAGAAGATCGACCCGGTTCGTATCGCTTTGGAGCCTGCTGGCGTTCGCGCTCACCGGTCCGGCGTTCGCGCAAACGCCCGTCGAATACCTCTACGCCGAGTCCAACGAGGGCGGGTCGAGCGGCGGTCACGTCGCGCTGCGAATCGGCGACGAGGTCTTCCACTATCAGCAGCGCGAGCGGCTGCTGGCCCTGCTGCGGACGGACCTCGCCGACTTCTTGACCGAGTACGCGCTGGCCGGCAATCGCACCTTGCACGCGCTGCGACTCGGCGTTTCCGAGGAGACGGCCGCGCGCCTGCGCCGGGGCTTCGGTGCGCGTCAGCTCGCGGCGTCGCGCCAGCTGGAGCGCGTCGCGCAGCTCCGCGCGGACCGCGAGCTGCTCGAGCAGGCGGTGGCGGGCGTCCCCGAGCTCGCGCTGGACCTTCCGGGCGCGGGCTTCTTCGCCGAGCGCTTTCCCGCGCCGGCGCCGCAACACCCCGACGCGTCGCTCGCGCGCGTGCGCGCGCGCATCGGGGCGCTGTACGGGGAGGGCTTCGTCGCGTCGCGGATCGAGGCGCTGCGCGAGCAGATGTCACGGCTCGCGCCCGCCCCGCAGCAGGGCTGGGGCCCCGTCGACGCGGACGCCGAGCCTCCCTTCGAGATCGGATATGCGGAGACGTTGGGCGATCTCGCGTCCGCGCTCACCGCGTTCGAGGTGATCCGCGACGCTCGGCCGCTGCGCGAGGGCTCCGCGGTGGCGGTCGATCCCGATTCGTCGCCGCTCGAGCCCGAAGCGCGCGCGGCGCTCTGCGGCCAGCAGGACGCGCTCGAGGACTCGCTCGCGACGCTCGCCGGCTCGAGCCGCCCCGACGCGGGTGGCGCGCTGCTGCTCGGCGCCGCGCGACTCGAAGCGCTGTCCGCGAGCTGCCAGCGCGGCACGTGGCTCGTGCTCGACGCGTTCGCCGGATCGGATCGGGCCAGCCTCGCCGCGCCGCAGCCTCGGGCGCTCGAGCTGCTCTCGCGCGACGCGGACGCGGCGAGGGCGCGCGCCCAGTTGCGCCTGCTCGAGGGCGCCTTCGACGAGCGGCGCCTGTCCGAGCTCGAGGCGACGTCCGCGCGTGCGGCGGAGCTCCGCCGTGCGGCGCCGCTCGGCGTGCTGCGCGTGGCGGACACGCGACCGGTGCCCGCGCGCCCGGCTCCGCGCGCCGACCTGCCGCGCCCGCAACAAGACGCCGCCGCGCTCGAGGCGGTGCTCGGCCTCGCGCGCCTGCGCGAGGTCGAGGCGGAGCGCGCCGTCGCCGCGCTGCAGGCCTACCATCTCACGTCGCGAAACTGTGTCACCGAGCTCTTCCGCACGGCGAACCACGCGCTCGGGGACTCCCGCGACGCCGTCGAGTCCGCACTCGGCGGCTACCTCGACCCCGACGCATCGGGGCTCTTCGTGCCGTTCGTGTCGGCGGCGGCCGTGCGCGCGCACGACCGCGTCGTCTCGGAGCGCGAGGTGCCGTCGCTGCGCGCGCTGCGGATCGCGGCCCTGCGCGAGCGCGAAGGTCCGCTCGCGACTGCGCTGCGGGAGCTCTCGCCGCTGACCGCGCGCAGCTACGAGCGCGCGACCGCCGACTCGCCGTTCCTCTTCTTCGCCGACCGCGCGCCCGCGTTGCGGCCGCTCTTCGGCGCGGCCAATCTCGCGACGGCCGCGGGCGCCTCGCTAATCGGCCTCGCCGAGGCGCCCTTCGATCGCGGCGCGCGCCTCGCCGGCGGCCTGCGCGGCATGTTGTGGAGCCTTCCCGAGCTCGCCTTCGTCGGCGTCCGCAAGGGCACCAACGAATACGTGTCGCCCGAGTGGGTCGAGGTCGCGAAGGCCGCGCTCGATGAGGGATCCAACTAGATGAAGAAGACGAAGGTCGAGAGCGCGAACACGGGGATCAACACGGCGCCCGACCAGGCCATGTACCCGAAGAAGCCCGGCATCGCGACGCCGCGCTGCTCGGCGATCGCCTTCACCATGAAATTCGGTCCGTTGCCGATGTAGGTGTTCGCGCCCATGAGGACCGAGCCGCACGAGATCGCCGCGAGTGTGGCGTGCGCGTGCGGGCCCTGCGCGAGGTAGTGCGCGAGGTAGCGGCCGTCGGGCGGGATCCCGTCGAGACCGCAGGCCGTGGCGGCGAAGGTCAGGTAGGTCGGCGCGTTGTCGAGGAAGCTCGAGAGCGCACCCGACGCCCAGAAGAAGTGCCAGGGCTCGCGGATCCCGAAGCCCGCCGCGTGCGCGTTCAGCAGCAGCAGCGCCGGGGCCATCGTCGCGAAGATGCCCGCGAACAGGATTGCGACCTCGACGATCGGCGCGAAGGAGAAGTGGTTGCGCGCGTGGATGCGGTCGTCGGTCGCGACGTACGAGAGCGTCGCCAGCGCGAGCATGCAGAGCTCCTGCACGCCGAAGGCCCACGGGGTCCCGCCGTGGCCGAGTCCGCGGCCGGCCGCGTAGATCACCGCCACGACGCCGAGGAGCCACGCGACGTTGTGGGCGCCCTCGATCGCGATCGGCTCGTGGATCTGCACCTCCTCGAGCTGCGAGCCCGGTCGCTCGCGCTCCTCTCTCGCGAAGATCGCTTGATCGAGCAGATCGAAGATCACGAGCAGCCCTCCGTTCACGAGCAGCCACTCCTTCCAGAGCCGGAGGGTCCATTCGAAGGGGACGCCCTTCAGAAAGCCGAGGAAGAGCGGCGGGTCGCCGAGCGGTGTCAGCAGGCCGCCGCAGTTCGACACGATGAAGATGAAGAAGACCACGATGTGCGCCTTGCGCTCGCGCGTCTCGTTGGCGCGAAGGAGCGGCCGGATCAGAAGCACGGAGGCGCCCGTCGTGCCGATCCAGCTCGCGAGCAGCGCGCCGAGCGCGAGCAGCGCGGTGTTCATCAGCGGCGTGCCCGAGAGCGATCCGCGCACGTGGATGCCGCCACTGATCACGAAGAGCGACGTGATCAACGCGAGGAACGAGACGTACTCGGCGCCCTTCTCGAGCAGCACGTGCGTGCCGGCCGCCCCGTGCGCCGCCGGCAGGTAGACGAGCACGGGCAGAGCGAAGCCGGCGGCGACCGCGGCGCGGTTGCCGTCGTGCGACCAGAAGTTCGGCGCCGCGAGCGGCAGCAGCGCGATCGCGAGCAGCATCCCCGCGAAGGGCGCGATCGTCCAGACCGGCAGCAGCGCGCCGAGCGAGCCGGGCTCCGTCATCGCGCGCTGTTGCTCTCTCGCGCGCTCGCGCGCCCCGATTCCCGCCGCACGGGCGCGGAGCTTACCCGCGGCGATCGCTCGCGCGCTCCCCTTTTTCCGTTCGCGCGGCGATATGCTGGCGCCCTTCGTTAGGGGAGTCCGCATGAGATCGAGCCGTCTCCGGCCCATCACGCTCGCATGGCTGCTCGCGATCGCTCTCGCCGGCGCGCTACGGGCCGAGGCCGAGGTGCCTGGGGCGCTGCAGCCGGTCCCCGACGTCCCGCCGCCTCTCGGGCCGGTCTCGCTCTCCGAGCCCGAAGCGACGCTCGAGGTCTGGAACCGCCCGATCGTGACCTTGCGCGCGACGTTCGGCGCGCGCACGCCGGAGCGGCGCGTCGAGCTCGCGGCCGAGCGCATCGAGGATCTGCCGTACTCGGCGCTGACGGGCGAGATCACGCACGTCCCGGTCTCCGTCGGCGACGTCCGTGGCGAGATCGTGACCGTGGAGGGACGCATGATCATCTCGCTGGCCGAGGCGGACATCGACGCGGAGGCGGGGGAGGGCTTCCAGGCGTACGTCACGCACGCGATCGACAACCTGCGCGACGCGCTCCACGCGCGCGCGGAGCAGCGCGAGGGCCAGGTGCTGCTGCGGAGCCTGGCGCACGCGCTGCCCGCGACGCTGCTGTTCCTGGCGATCGTCTACCTGCTGAGTCGCACGCGAAGCTGGCTCACTCGGCAGGCGTCCGCCGCTTCCGAGGAGTCGCTGCGGCGCATGTCGCGCCTCGGCCTCGACGTCCGGCGCCAGGCGGCGGTTGTGGCGCGCGTGGTCGCCACCGGGCTCACCTGGGCGCTCGACGCCGTGGCCACGTATCTCTGGCTCACCTACGTGCTCGTGCAGTTCCCCTACACGGAGCCGTGGGGGCATCAGCTCGGGCACTTCCTGCGCGAGACGATCGGCGGGCTGGCTCAGGGACTCCTCTACGCAGTGCCGCGCATCGTCGTGATCGCACTGATCTTCCTGATCACGCGCGGCGCAGTCGCCTTCGTGAACGCGTTCTTCCGGAACATCGAGCGCGGCTGGGTGCGCGTCGCCGGGTTCGACGCCGAGACCGCGCGCGCGACGCGGCGCCTGGTCGTCGTGCTGCTCTGGATCTTTGCCCTGACGGCGGCGTATCCGCACATCCCGGGCTCGCACAGCGAGGCCTTCCGCGGCATCAGCGTCTTCGTCGGTCTCGTCGTGTCGCTCGGCTCGACGGGCCTCGTCAACCAGGTGATGAGCGGGTTCGTCGTGATCTACTCGCGCGCGATGCGGACCGGCGACTGGGTGCGGGTCGGCGAGGTCGAGGGGCGCGTGAAGGAGATCGGCGTACTCTCCACCAAGCTGTCGACGGTGCGCCGCGAGGAGGTCGCGATCCCCAACGCGGTGCTGGTCGGCACCGCGACGACGAACTACACGAGCCTCGCCGGCGCCGACGGGCCGCTCGTCACGACCGCGGTCACGATCGGCTACGACGCGCCCTGGCGGCAGGTGCACGCGCTGCTCGAGCTCGCCGCGTCGCGCACCGCGGGCGTGCGAAAGAGTCCGGAGCCGCGCGTGCTCCAGCGCGGGCTCTCCGACTACTACGTCGAGTACCAGCTACTCGCGCACCTCGAGCGCGCGGAGGATCGCTTCGAGGTGCTCTCCGCGCTGCACGCGAACATCCAGGACGCGTTCAACGAGGCGGGCGTGCAGATCATGTCGCCGCACTACGTGATGCAGCCGCCGGAGCCGGTGATCGTGCCGAAGGAGAAGTGGTTCGCGCGGCCCGCGCCGCCGGAGCCGCGCAGCAGGTGACGCTCGCCCGACACACGTCGCTGGTGGCGGTGTGCGTCGCGCTCTGCGCCTGCGCGGGCGCGGCGCCGCACGCCGGAGAGTCGCGCTCGGCGCCGAGCTGGGAGGAGGCGGCGAACGCCACCTACGCCGGCATCGAGGCGAGTCCCGTCGCGCTCTCCGGCGGACTCCACGAGGGCGAGCCCTTTGCCCCGGGTGGCGCGTCGCGACCGCGAGTCGAGCTCGTGCCCGGCTTCTGGCTCTCCGGCGATCTGGACGGCGACGGCGCGCCCGAGGCGATCGTTCTGCTCGACGCGTCGAGCGGCGGCAGCGGCACGGACTTGTACCTCGCGGCGCTCTCACGCGACGGCGGCCGCGTGGTGGAGCGGGGTGCGGCGCTCGTCGGCAACCGCGCGCAGGTGCGCGGCGCACGGGTCGAAGGGAGCCGTGTCGTGCTCGACGTGGTGCAGGCGGGGCCCTCCGACGCGATGTGCTGCCCCGGCGAGAAGGCGACGCGCGCTTTCGTTCTCGAAGGCGAGGGGCTCGTCGAGGTGGAGTCGCGCGCGACGGGCCGGCTCTCGCCGGGCGATCTCGCGGGCGTCGAGTGGCTGCTGGTCGAGCGGAACATGCAGCCGGTCGCGGCAGAGCCCGAGCAGACGCTCGTGGTCGAGGGCTCGCGCGTGAGCGGGCAGGGCGGCTGCAATCACTACTTCGGCGAGCTGCGCGCGGGCGCCGGCCCGGGCGAGCTCGCGATCGGCCCGATCGGCGCGACCCGCATGGCCTGCGAGGAGTCGGTGATGGAAGCGGAAGCGCGCTATCTCGCCGCGCTCGAGCACGCGGCGAAGTTCGGCTTCGTCGCGGGGCGCCTCGCGCTGACCTCGCGCACGGACGACCCGCTCGAGACGCTCGTCTTCCGCGCACGCTCGCTCTCGCCTCCGTGATGGCGACGCCAGTCGATCAGAGACCCCAACGATGAGCGGCTTCCGCGTCCTCCAGCCGCCACACCGCCGAGTGTGCCTCGCGCAGGCAGCTCGCGTCCGAGAGCAGCGTGCGGCGCTCGGACGGGGTCAACGCCTCGGGTCCCTTCGCGGCGGCGCTGCGAGCGAGCGCCTCGCGCGCGGCGCGCAGGCGAGCGGTGAGCTTTCGCGGACCGCGCAGCATCGCGTCGTGCAGCGCGTTCACGCGCGGATCGACCACGGCGCGCGTGAGGCCGTCGGGTCGGCGCGCGGCGGCGGCGTGGAGGCGCCGCATGCCGGCCTCGAGCTCGCGGATCTCGGACGGCGGCACGCGCTCCTCGGGCGTCAGGAAGATGTGGGCGGCGCGCGCGCGGTCGCCGAGCTTGCGATGGCTGGCCCAGACCGAGAGCGGCACCGACAGGATCAGCGCGGCCGCGACGGGAATGAGCCAGAAGAAGGCCTCGGGGTGGAGCACGTACACCGTGTAGGCCCACACGCTCGCGACGAGCGCGTCGGGACCGTGGCGGCGCAGCGCCTGACCCCAGCTCGTCTCCTCCTCGTCGGAGCCGCCCTGCCAGGAGACCGCGCGCCCGACCAGGTTCGACAGCACGAAGCGGCAGTAGAATGCCATGCGGATCGGCGCGAGCAGCGCGGTCGCGAGCGTCTCGAGCACGACGCTCGCGAAGAGCGGTCCGAGGCCGCCGAAGCCCGCGCTCTGCCGGCGCCCGACCGCGAGCGCGACCGCCAGGATCTTCGGCAGGAAGAGCACGAAGGCGACGACGCCGACCAGTGACATCGCCCACTCGGGACGCCACACGGGCCAGGTGGGGAAGAGGCTCGGGCCCTTCGGGAAGTAGTCGGGACCGCGCAGCGCCCAGAGCAGCGCCTCGGCGGTGCTCGCCACCAGGAAGCCGAGCCAGAGCAGCGCCGAGACGTAGGAGAAGACGCCGTTCAGGAAGAGCGCGCGGTGCGTCGCGTAGACCCCGCCCGTGAAGAGCAGGCGCAGGTGCTGCAGGTTGCCCTGACACCATCGGCGGTCGCGCTTCATCTCCTCGAGCAGCGTCTCGGGCGTCTCCTCGTAGCTGCCCGGCAGATCGAACGCGAGCCAGACGGAGAAGCCGGCGCGCCCGAGCAGCGCGGCCTCGACGAAGTCGTGGGAGAGGATGTCGCCGCCGAGCGGCGGCTTGCCGGACAGGCGCGGTAGCCCGCAGTGCGCCATGAAGGGCGCGACGCGGAGAATCGCGTTGTGGCCCCAGAAGGGGCTGTCGCCGAGCTGCCAGAAGTGCATGCCTGCCGCGAACATCGGGCCGTACAGCCGCGCGGCGAACTGCTGCATGCGCGCGAACAGCGAGCGCGCGCGCACGACCGCGGGCGCGGTCTGGATCACGCCGACGTCGGGGCGCTCCTCCATCAGCCGGACGAGCTGCACGATCGCGGCGCCGCTCATCACGCTGTCGGCGTCGAGCACGATCATGTAGCGGTAGCGGCGACCGAAGCGCCGGCAGAAGTCGGCGATGTTGCCGCTCTTGCGCTTGCGCCGGACGCGCCGGCGCCGGTAGTAGAGGTGTCCCGGACCGGAAGACTCGCGCCGCCACGCGGTGAAGGCCTCCTCCTCGTCGACCCAGGTCGCCGGCTCCGCGCTGTCGCTCAGCACGAAGCAGTCGAAGTGGCGCTGCTCACCGGTGCGCGCGAGCGACGCCCACACCGCGTGCAGGCCCGCGAAGACGCGCTCGACCGGCTCGTCGCAGATCGGCATCACGAGCGCGGTGCGCGCCTCCGCGTCGATCGGGGTCTGCGACGGCGCGTTCGGGCGGTGGATCGCAAAGCGATCGCCCCGCCGCAGCATCACCACGAATCCGAAGAGCGCGGTCCAGAAGCCGATCGAGAGCCAGCCGAACAGCGCACCGAAGAAGAAGGAGAGGACGAGCTCCAGCGAGCCTTCGGCGCGTCCCGGCAGAACTGCCATCATGAACATGCCGGCGGCGATGCTCGGCACGATCACCAGCAGCGCGAGCAGCACGCGCCGTAGTCGGCCGCGCCGTCGCCAGCGCGGCGATCCGGGACGCACCGGCGCCTGCACGGAGGGCGAGGAGTCGGAGGGGCGCCGGCGCCGCTTGCGCCACTCGCCGATGCGACGCCCGTGATAGACCTCCGGGACCATCGGGCCGCGCAGCAGCGGCGGGGTCGCCTCGAGCGGCTGCGGCGGCGCGAGGGGTATGTGCGCCTCGGGAAGCCCGCCGGCCTGCCAGACCGCCAGACGCCACGTCGCGAACGACTCCTCGCTCGGGGCGGCTCCGTCGATCGGCCAGTGGAGCTCGAGCACCTCCTCGGTCGCGTCGAGCGCGCCGGAGAGGGCCGAGGCGCCCTGCGCCTCGCCGAGCGCGCGCTCGACCGCCTCGCGACCGAGGCGTTCGCGCTCGGAGGACCCGAGACCGAGCGTGCCCAGATATGAAACCGCGCGCGCGAGCGCGCCGCGCCAGTCGAGCAGCAGGCGGTCGAGCGGCGGCGGCGTGCGAGACGGCTCGGCCTCGCGTTGCGCGTCGAGCCGGCGCCGCCACTCGCCGAGCGAAGGGCTCATGGGATCAGAAGATAGGACCAGGTTTCGGTGAGCACGTTCTCCCCGTGCCGGAGGAAGGCGCGCAGCTCGATCGGGTCGTTGTCGTGCGGACGGATCTGGAAGACCAGGCGCCAGCTCCCCGTGACGGGGTTCCGGACCATCTGCTGCTCGAGCATCTCCGCGCGCCCCTGGGCGGCCGAGCCGCCCGCGATCGTCACGACTCCTTGTACCACGGCGTCGGCCGGGAGCGCGCGCAGGGCGGGGCTCTCGAAGTCGACCAGGATGCGCCGCCCGCCCTCGAACGTGCCCGAGTCACGGCGCGTCGCGATCACGCGCCCGCCCGGGGGGCGCTTCGCGTCGTCGCCGTACCAGTAGAGCGAGTAGGCGAGCGAGAGCGG
>DATKND010000010.1:0-35579 GCA_035541475.1 Myxococcota bacterium
GCTCGTCGAGCCTCAGGAAGTCGACGCCCTGGAATTCCGGCATGGGGGGCCTCCGAAACGAGGCGCGTAGACTAGATCAAATGGAAAGGCCCGACGGCTCGCGCCGCCGGGCCTTCCGGTCCGATTCACGGAGAGACAGTCTTCAGGCGCTCGCGGACTCCACGTGGGAGCGCGCGGCGCGCGACTCGCGCGCCTCCTCGATCTCCCGGAGCTTCCGCGAGAGCTGCGACAGCTTGCGATCGATGCGCTCGACGTCGCTGCGCGACGCGATCTGGAGCAGCCGAAGCAGGTTGTCTGCAGTGTCCGCGACCTGCTGCTGGACGTCCTTGCGCAGCGCTTCGAGCCGCTTCAGCGCGGGGCTCGAGAGCACCTCCGAGCGCAGCTTGCGCGTGCGCTTCTCGAGGTCCTTGCGCCCGGTGCGCAGCTGCTTCTCGAGGTCGCGTCGGCGGGCGCGAACCCGCCGCTGCACGCGCCCGAACTCGTCCTCGAGCGAACCGAATGCGGCGCGGACGCGGTCCACGCCTTCCTGCACGATGCTGGCCGCTTCGGCCATGGCAAAACCTCCGAATGGAGCCGGCCGCGAGCGCGACCGAGGGGGTGGCAGTCGAGATCCCGGGGCGCCCGGATTCGACGCGACGCATTATAACGAGTCGGTGCAGGGGGTCAACGCGACGGCGACAGATCGCGCAACTATCTGATTTCAGTCGGGATCGATCCTTCCAACCCAGGGTCGTGCCGAGTCGACGCGACGCAGCATGCACGCTACCAGCGGATCAGCGCGGCGCTCCACGAGAAGCCGGAGCCGAAGGTCGCCATCGCGATCAGGTCTCCGCGGCGGATCGCGCCCGAGCGCGCGCCTTCGTCGAGCAGCATCGGGATCGCCGCCGCCGAGCAGTTGCCGTAGCGCTCGATGTTGTGCGGGCACTTCTCGGGCGGGATGCCGAGCTGCTGTGCGACGGCTTCGTTGATCCGCAGGTTGGCCTGGTGGAACAGGAAGTGATCCACCTCCTCGAGCTTCGCGCTGGCCGCGTCGAGCGTCTCCTTCAGCACCTCGGGCATGCGGGTCACGGCGTGCTTGAACACGAAGCGACCATGCATGCGCGGGAAGTGGCGCTTCTGCTCGATCAGCTCTGGCGTGATGCGAATCGGCTGGAAGCCGGAGCCGGGCGCCTCGATCCAGAGCTTGTCCGCGTGCCGGCCCTCGGCGTGCAGGCGCACCTCGAGGATGCCGGACGGATCGTCCGCATCGCGGCTCGCCTCGACGATCACCGCGCCCGCGCCGTCGCCGAAGAGCACCGCGACGTCGCGGCCCTCCGTCGAGAGGTCGATGCCGGTCGAGTGCACTTCGCAGCCGACCACGAGCACGCGCCGGTAGGCCCCGCTGCGCACGAAGCTGTTCGCGACCGAGAGCGCGAACACGAAGCCGCTGCACTGCGCGCGTAGATCGAAGCAAGGCACCTCGCCGACGCCGAGCCGATCCTGGAGGAAGAACGACGTGCCCGGGAAATCGGCCTCGGCCGACAAGGTCGCGAGCACGATGCAGTCGACGTCGCCCGGATCGAGGCCCGCTGATTCGAGGGCGCGCAGCGACGCCCGGTGCGCGAGCTCCGAAGGCTTCTGCCCGGGCTCGACGTAGCGACGCTCGCAGATGCCCGAGCGTTGGCGGATCCACTCGTCGCTCGTGTCCATCCACTGCGTCAGGTCGTCGTTGCGCACGACCCGGTCGGGCACGTACATCCCCGTTCCGCTGATGCGGGCACGCAAGGTCATGCGGAAGCCCCTCCCCCCGAAGCGGCCAGCAGGCCGACCGGCTCTCTCTGGTTGCGCTCCGATTCGCGCAGCATCGCCTCGGCGCGGCGCACCAGCTCCCGGAGGCCCTGACCCGTGAGTGCCGAGATCGCCACGCCGCCGTGTCGGGCGGCGATCGCCTCACCGACGCCGCGCGGCAGCCGGTCGACCTGATTGAAGACGAGGAGCTCCGGGGTCGAGCCGACGCCGACCTCGTCGAGCACCGCGCGCACCGCCTCGATGCGGCGCTCGGGCTCGGCGCTTGCGGCGTCGACGACGTGGAGCAGCAGGTCGGCGTCGCGCAGCTCCTCGAGCGTCGCCAGGAAGGCGGCCACGAGATCGCGCGGCAGGTCGCGGATGAAGCCCACCGTATCGGTGACGATCACCTCGCGCTCGTCGGGGAAGCGCAGCCGACGCGAGGTCGGGTCGAGCGTCGCGAACATCTGCGGCGCGCTGTGCACGGAGGTTCGAGTCAGCTCCGAGATCAGTGTGCTCTTGCCCGCGTTCGTGTAGCCGACGATCGAGAGCACCGGCAGCTCGCGGCGCGTGCGGCGCTTGCGGCGCGAGTCGCGCTGACTGCGCAGCCGCTCGAGCTCGCGCTCGAGCCGCGCGATGCGCTCGCGCACGCGCCGGCGGTCGACCTCGAGCTTCGTCTCGCCGGGGCCGCGACCGCCGATGCCGCCTGCGAGCCGAGAAAGTGTCAGATCCGCGCGCTGCGCCAGCCGAGGCAGTCGGTAGCGGAGCTGTGCGAGCTCGACCTGGAGCTTGCCGTCCCGCGTGCTCGCGCGCTGCGCGAAGATGTCGAGGATCAGCTGCGTGCGGTCGATCACGCGCAGCTCGAGGCGCTCGCCGAGATTGCGCGCCTGGAGCGTCGACAGGTTCTGATCGAAGATCACGAGATCGACGTCCTTCTGGAACGCGCGCACGAGCAGATCCTGCAGGCGGCCCGGCCCGAGCAGGTACCGGGGATCCGGCTGCGGGCGGTGCTGCGTGACCACGTCCACCACGTCGACGCCGGCGGAGCGCGCGAGATCGGCGAGCTCCTCGACGTGTGCCTCCGCGTGCGGATCGCGCCGCCCCGACGTCACCGAGACGAGGATTGCCCGCTCCCCGGTGCCTCCGACGGTCCGCGTGCGGTCCTGGCGCGCGAGCTCCTCCTCGCGCGCGCGGATCCAGTCCCGGAAGTCGAGATCGAGCTCGGACGGCGGCACGGGTCGCAGGCGCTCGATGCCGCTCTCGCCGCCCGCGGGCAGCAGCGCCGCGACGTGCGCGAGCCCGGGCAGGCCGTCGGGGCGCGTGCCGATCACCACCATCGCGTCGAGCCGCAACAGCGCGAGGTCGGTCTCGTCGTCGCGGTCGAGGGAATCGTCACCTTGGTGTGTGTGGAGGCAGCGGAGACCGCGCAGCCTGCCCCGACCCGCGCGCAGGCGTCCCCAGTCCGGCATCTCGATGCCGCGGGCGTCGCCGACCATCGCGTGGGTCACTTCGCCGCGCCGGTCGACGAGCACGCCGACCTGGCGCCCCGTCTCGTGCGTGAAGGCGCAGAGCTCGCGCGCGAGCTCCTGGGTGACGAGGCGTTCGGGCGGGAGGCGGCGGCGCAGCAGCCGCTCGAGATTCCGGAGCTGGCTTGCCTTCAGGCCCTGGGTATTGCCGTGGATCGGGATGGGGCGCGTCCTCTCGCGAGCGATCGGGCGCAGAGTAGCTCCGATCCTTCGGCCGCTGCGCATGACCGGCTGCTCGCACCTCGGTTCCCCGAGGGGCTCGCGGAGGCGACCTTCCACTCGCGTGTCGCGGTGGGTAAGGTCGGTCGCCTAGCGCGGCGCTTGGCTGGTCGGACGGACGCGCCGAAGAGAGGTGCACGATGACGTCCCACGCGGATCGCCCGCTCGCCGCGTTGGTGCTGGCCGCCGGCAAGGGGACGCGGCTCAAGTCGAGCCGTCCCAAGGTGCTGCACGAGATCTGCGGCCGGCCACTGCTCGGGTACTCCGTCGCGGCCGCGGAGTCGCTCTCGCCGGCGCGACTGGTGGTGGTGATCGGCCCGGACGCGGACGAGGTGCGCCACCGCTTCGGCGATCGCGTCGAGTTCGCCGTGCAGCCGGACGCGCGCGGCACCGGCGACGCCGTGTTCCGCGGTCGCGAGCTGCTCGACGGCTTCCAGGGCGATGTGCTCGTCCTCTACGGCGACACTCCGCTCTTGCGGGGAAGCACTCTTGCGCGCATGCGACTGGAGCGCCGCAACACGAAGGCCGACCTCGTGCTGCTCTCGGCGCCGGTCGACGTGCCGGGCATCGTGCTGCGCGACGCGCAGGGACGCGTCGCGCGCATCGTCGAGGTTCCCGACGCGACGCCCGAGCAGCGCGAGATCCGCGAGCGCAACACCGGTGTCTACCTGCTCGACGCCGAGCTCTGCTGGAAGCTGCTGGCCCAGGTGGGCGACGACAACGTGCAGGGCGAGATATATCTCACCGACATCGTCGAGCTCGCCGTGCGCGATCGCTTGCGCGTGGAGGCCGTCCAGCTCCCCGGCCCGGAGGAAGCCCTCGGGGTCAACACGCGCGCCGAGCTGGTGCAGGCGATGGATCTGATGCGCAAACGCATCGCGAACCACTGGCTGGACGCGGGTGTCACTATCGTGGATCCGGCGGCCACCTATATCGATGCGGACGTGGAGATCGGACCCGACACCTTGATCGAGCCCGGCTGCGTCCTCCAGGGAAAGAGTCGCATCGGAGCGCGCGTGCACCTGAAGCCGCACTGCACCGTCGAATCGAGCCGGATCGGCGACGGCGTCGAGATGGGGCCCTGCGCGCATCTGCGGCCGAACTGCGACATCGGCGCCGACTCGCGCATCGGCAACTTCGTCGAGGTGAAGAACAGCGTGCTCGGCCGCGGCGTGAAGGCCGATCACCTCTCCTACATCGGCGACGCTGACGTCGGCGAGCGCGCGAGCTTCGGCTGCGGCTCGGTGGTGGTGAACTACGACGGCCAGGCCAAGCACCGCACGGTCGTCGGCCCGCGCGCGTTCATCGGCTGCAACGTGAACCTGATCGCACCCGTAGAGCTCGAGGCCGACAGCTACGTGGCCGCCGGCTCGACGATCACCACGAACGTGCCCGAGGGCGCTCTCGCCGTCGCGCGTGTGCGCCAGCGCAACATCGAAGGCTGGGTGGATCGCCGCGGCAAGCGCCGCGTCTAGCGAGCGAGGAGCGCGCCATGTGCGGAATCGTCGGGTACGTCGGCAACGAGCCGCGCGCGCAGGACCTGATCGTCGACGGCCTGCGCCGCCTCGAGTACCGCGGCTACGACTCCGCGGGTGTCGCCGTCTTCGACGCGAGCGGCCGCATCTCGGTGCGCCGCGCGATGGGCAAGCTCTCGAACCTCGAGCAGGTGCTGCGCGAGCGGCCGCTCGAGGGCAGCGTCGGCGTCGGCCACACGCGCTGGGCCACGCACGGGAAGCCCAGCGAGCGGAACGCGCACCCGCACCGCGGCGGCCGCGTGGTGGTCGTGCACAACGGCATCATGGAGAACTACCGCGAGCTGCGCGCCGAGCTCGAGGCGCGCGGACGCCAGATCAGCTCCGACACCGACACCGAGCTGATCGCGCATCTGATCGACGAGCGGCTCGAGGCCGGCAGCGATCTCGTCACCGCCGTGCGCGAGTCGACCGCGCGCGTGATCGGCTCCTACGCCTTCGGCGTGCTCTCCGAGACCGACCCCGAGCACATCGTCGCGGCGAAGAGCGGCGGCAGCCCGATCGTGCTCGGGCTCGGCGACAAGGCGAGCTTCCTCGCGAGCGACATCCCCGCGATCCTGCCCTACACGCGCCAGATGGTGTTCCTGAACGACGGCGAGTTCGCGGTGCTCGGCCGCGACGGCGTGCAGGTGCTCGACAAGGACGGCAGCCCGATCGACCGCGAGCCGCGCGCGATCCAGTGGGATCCGGTGGCGGCGGAGAAGGGCGGCTACGAGCGCTTCATGCAGAAGGAGATCTTCGAGCAGCCGCGCGCCATCACCGACACGATCGGCACGCGCGTGCGCGACGACCTCTGCGACCTCGAGCTCGACGGCATCGAGCTCTCGAGCGAGCGCGTCGAGAAGATCAGCCGCGTGACCCTGGTCGCGTGCGGCACGGCCTGGCACGCATGTCTCTGCGGCAAGTACATGATCGAGCAGCTCGCCGGGATCCCCTGCGAGGTCGATCTCGCCAGCGAGTTCCGCTACCGCGGCCCGATCCTCGATCCGACTTCGCTGGTCATCCCGGTCTCGCAGTCCGGCGAGACGGCCGACACCCTGGCCGCGCTGCGCGAGGGTCGCTCGAAGGGCGCGCGTGTGCTCGCGGTCTGCAACGTGCGCGACGCGACGATCGCGCGCGAGAGCCACGATGTGCTCTACACGCACGCCGGTCCCGAGATCGGCGTGGCCTCGACGAAGGCCTTCACCACGCAGATCGTCGCGCTCTACCTGCTGGCTGTGAAGCTCGGCATCGTGCGCGGGCGCCTCGGCCGCGACGAGGCGGCGCGTCGCGTGCAGGACCTGTTGAAGCTGCCGCGCCTGGTCGAGCGCACGCTCGCGCTCGACGAGCACGTGCGCCAGATCGCGCACCGCTACATGCACGCGCAGGACTTCCTCTTCCTCGGCCGCGGCATCATGGTGCCGATCGCCTTCGAGGGCGCGCTCAAGCTGAAGGAGATCTCGTACATCCACGCCGAGGCCTACGCCGCCGGCGAGATGAAGCACGGCCCGATCGCGCTGATCGACGAGAAGATGCCCGTCGTGATCATCGCGACGAAGAGCCCGGTCTACGACAAGGTGGTCTCGAACCTCGAGCAGGTGCGCGCGCGCGACGGCATGGTGATCGCGATCGCGAGCGAGGGCGACACGTCGATCGCCGAGAAGGCAAACGACGTCGTCTACGTGCCCGACCTCGGCGAGTTCCTGACCGCCGTGCTCGCGACCGTGCCGCTCCAGCTGCTCGCGTACCACGTCGCGATGCTGAAGGGCACCGACGTCGACCAGCCGCGGAATCTCGCGAAGAGCGTGACGGTCGAGTAGCTCTGCTCGCGAATTTCGCTGCGCGATCGGGTGGCCGCCGGGCTCCTCGGGTGGCGCCTCGTGAGAGGGGCCCCGCTCGGCTGCGCCTCGCTGCGCGCGCCTTCGGCGCTTGCGGCGCGCTCCGCGCGCCATGTTCTTCAGATCTTTGGCGGCTGTGCACGAAGCGATCGCGTTACTTGACCCGGGTCCCACCGTCGCCCGTCGGTCGCGGCGCTTCGGTGGAAGAAGTCGATTCAGGAATCTTCTCGGGCCACGTTTCTAGAACGAGCCCCGGGGCCATCGTCGTCGCGCTCGGTCGAGTCGGCGACAAAAGGAGAATGGAGTTCATGTGCAGTCCGTCGCTGGCATCGACCGCATAGCCGAGTTCGATCCAGTCTGTTTCCCCGCCCGCCTGCCAGAAGTCGACGTCCAGAGTGGTCCCTGCGGCAGTCGTATCTCCGGGATCCTCCGACCCATCACCGGGGTCGCTTCGGTAGCCGTACCAGATGAGCGGCCTTGCCGGCGTGAACCAGATGAGCGGCCTTGCCGGCGTGAACCGAAAGCTGGCTTTGCCCTCTCGAAGTCTGGCCCCCACCGGCAGACTGGTAATGACGTGGAATAGATGACCGCGCCGTCGAGTCGAACTTGCAGCGCGACAGTCGTCGCCTTGGGGCACAGCGGATTCCACACCCAGATGAGGCCGCGTCTTGTGCCGTCGCGGGCGCTGAGAAACTCACCGGGATGAGAATCAGTAGCGACAGTCGGCTTCGCATCGGCCCTCGCTGAGTACCCTTCGACAGCACTCGCGCATGAATTAACTTCCGCATTCCCCCGATTCGCAGGAGTGCGCGCGCGTTGACCGAGCAGGACCTCGAGGGCCTGAACCCCGAGCAGCGCGAAGCCGTCCTCCACACCGAGGGACCGCTGCTCGTCCTCGCCGGCGCGGGATCCGGCAAGACGCGCGTGCTGACGACGCGCATCGCATGGCTGATCGGATCGCTCGGCATCGCGCCCGAGGGCATCCTCGCCGTGACCTTCACGAACAAGGCCGCGGGCGAGATGCGCGAGCGCGTCGAGAAGCTCTGCGGCGACGCGGCCGCCGGCGTCTGGCTCGCGACCTTCCACTCGATCTGCGTTCGAATCCTCCGCCGCGACATCTCGCACCTCGGCTACGCGCGCGGCTTCTCGATCTACGACGAGGCCGACAGCCTCGGCGTCGTGAAGGAGTCGCTGCGCCGCCACGACATCGACCCGAAGGCGGAGGATCCGCGGCGGCTTCGCTGGCGCATCGACCAGTGGAAGAACGCCGGCGTGCTGCCGCACCAGGCCGAGGCCAGCGCGGGCGACTTCGAGGAGCGCCGCACGGCCGCCCTCTACGCGACCTACCAGAAGCTTCTCGCCGAGGCGGGCGCGCTCGACTTCAACGACCTGCTGCTGCTCACTGTGCAGCTCTTCGAGCGCTTCCCCGACGTGCTCGGCTGGTACCGGCGCCGCTTCCAGTACTTGATGGTCGACGAGTACCAGGACACGAACCGCGTGCAGTACCGGCTGATCCACCAGCTCGCCGGCGAGCACCGCAACCTCTGCGTGGTCGGCGATCCGGATCAGTCGATCTACGCGTGGCGCGGCGCCGACATCCGCAACATCCTCGACTTCGAGCGCGACTATCCCGACGCGACGGTGGTGAAGCTCGAGCGCAACTACCGCTCGACGGCGCCGATCCTCGAGGGCGCATCCGGCGTCGTCGCGCATAACATCGCGCGGCGTGCGCGGGGGCTCTACACCGAGCGCGAGGGCGGGGCGCCGATCCGGCTCTTCGAGGCGCAGGACGACCGCGAGGAGGCGCAGTTCGTCGTGCGCGAGATCGTCTCGGCGGTGCGCGAGCAGGGACGCCGCTTCGGCGACTTCGCGATCTTCTACCGCACCAACGCGCAGTCGCGGATCTTCGAGGAGCAGCTGCTCGACTACAACGTCCCCTACGTCGTCGTCGGCGGCGTGCGCTTCTACGACCGCGCCGAGGTGAAGGACGCGCTCGCGTACCTGCGCCTGCTGCGACAGCCCGCCGACTCCGCCGCGCTGCGCCGCATCGTCAACAAGCCGGCGCGCGGGATCGGCAAGACGACCGTCGAGGCGGCCGAGCGCGAGGCGGAATCGCAGGGCGTCCCGCTGCTCGAGGGCTTGAAGCGCTTCGCCGACAGCGAGGCCGGCGCGCGGGTCGCGCCGAAGGTCGCGCGCTTCGTCGAGCTGCTGGCGAGGCTGACTCACGAGATCCAGAGCGCTTCCCCGTCGGAGGCGATCGCGCGCGTGCTCGATCGGACCGGCTACCTCGCCGATCTCGAGCGCGAGGGCGGACCCGAGGCCGAGGCGCGGCTCGAGAACCTGCGCGAGCTCGTCGCCGCGGCGCAGGACTTCGAGCGCGCCAACGCCGAGATCCGCGACGAGGAGCGCTCGCTGCTCGACCTCTTCCTCGACCAGGTGGCGCTCGTCTCGGACCTCGACGAGTACGACCGCCGCGACGAGGTGGTGTCGCTGATGACCGCGCACTCGGCGAAGGGGCTCGAGTACCCGGTGGTGTACCTCTCGGGCATGGAGGAGGGCGTCTTCCCGCACGCGGGCGCGCTGCGCGACGACGCCGGTCTCGAGGAGGAGCGCCGGCTCTGTTATGTCGGTATGACGCGTGCGATGGAGAAGCTGACGATCTCCTTCGCGCAGCAGCGACTGCGCTTCGGCTCGCGCACCTTCGGCATGCCATCGCGCTTTCTGGACGAGATCCCGCCCGACGTGGTCGAGCGCGTGCGGCCGCGTTCCTCCCACGCGACACCGCCGTCGGCGCGCCAGCGCGGCACGCCGGGCGAGCGCGCCTACGACTACTCCTACGCGCAGGAATCGCACGCCGAGGGCATGGTTGTGCCGGGGCTCCGCGTGCGGCACCCGCACTTCGGCACCGGCGTCGTGCTCGCGGTCTCCGGTCAAGGCGCCGGGCAGAAGCTGAAGGTCCGCTTCGAGCGCGCCGGCGTGAAGACGCTCGTGCTGCGCTACGCGAACCTCGAGCTGGGCTAGCTCCGAACTCCGCTCGGCTCAGCCCCCGAACGCCTCGCGCAGCGCCTTCATGTCCGCTTCGCGCAGATGCTCGTCCACGCGGTAACGGCGGATCCGCCAGCCGCGCGACGTTCGGACGTGCTCGGCCTCGACGAAGCCCATGGCCACGACTGCCATCGCGTGTCCGTCGACGGCCTGCAGATGACTGGTCGAGCTCGCGCTGAGGCCGTCTTGCGCGACGCGGATCACGTGCGTGCTCAGGAAGTGGCGCACGGCGCCGCGACTCATCGTGACCTCGCTGCCCATCATGCGCCGGAACCAGGCGAGCAGGGCGGCGCGCCCTTCGAGGCGATGCTCGTGCACTTCGTCGCCGCAGCGCTGGATCAATTCCCAGACCGCATCTTCCGCGAGCACCTCGCTCTCGAGCGTCTGCCAGTCGGCGACGTCGAGCGCCTGGCAGTAGCGCGAGAGCAGCGACTGGATCTCGGCGTGGGCGAGGGCCTCGTCGGCGGCGTTCATGGCGCCCGATCGTATCACCTCGAACGAAGTCGCCGCGTTACCCTACGCCCCGTGGCGAACGTGCTCGACGTGCTGACGCGCTACGCCGCCTGCATCAGCGCCGGCGACGTCGAGGGCATCCTCTCGCTCTACGCGCCCGACGCGACGGCCGAGATCCCCGTCGGCGGGCCCGTGCACCGCGGCATCGACGCGATCCGCGCCTTCTACACGGGTAACGAGCTCGCCGAGCACGTCGCGATCGTGGGTCCCTCGTGCGTCGCGGGACGCGAAGCGGCGGTGGCGATGCGCGCGCGCATCGCGCGCGGCGGACGGCGCGTCGAGCTCGACGTGATCGACGTCGCGGAGATCGACGAGCGCGGACGCCTGGTGAAGCTGCGCGCCTTCTTCGACCTCGCGAGCGCGCGCCCGCTGTAAAGCTGCGCAGGTCCGTGGGGCCGAAGCGGAGGTCCCCGAGGAGGAACAGATGGCCGCCGCAGGGGACCTCTGCTTCGGCCCCGCGACTCGCGGTCCTCTGTCTCGTCCCTCGAGTCGGCCGACTCAGAGCGTGCTGAAGCCCGGGATGTAGCGACCGGCGTGCGCGCCGCCGTCGACGGGGAGATCGACACCCGTGCAGTTCGCGCTGGCGTCGCTCGCGAAGAAGACGACGGCGTCGGCGATCACCTCGAGCGGCGCGGGACCAGGGATGCCGCGATTGTCGGTGTAGGCGCGCGTCTGCTCGAGGAAGCCGGCGATCTGCTGGATCCAGGGCCCGTACATCTCGGGGTTGCCGCCCGCCGGGCAGACGCAGTTCACGCGGATGCCGTCGCGCCCGAGCTCCATCGCCGCAGCCTTGGTGAAGCCGCGTAGCCCCCACTTCGACGCGCAGTAGGCGGTGAGGCCGTTCATGCCGGAGAGCGCGTCGATCGAGGCGATGTTGACGATCGAGCCGCGCCCGGCGCGCCGCATCGGCCCCTGCACCGCGCGCACGCCGAGAAACGGGCCGAGCGTGTTGATCTCGAAGACACGCCGGAAGGTCGCCTCGTCGGTGCGCTCGATCGCGCCGAGGTGCAGCACCGCGGCGTTGTTGACGAGCACGTCGACGCGGCCGTGGCGCGACAAGGTGTGCTCGACGATCCGCTGCCACTCGGCCTCGCGCGTCACGTCGTGGGGGACGTACGTCGCGGCGGCGCCGATCCCGGCCGCGACCTTCTCGCCGGCCTCATGGCGCACGTCGCCGAGGACGACGCGAGCGCCGCACGCCGCGAGCCGGCGCGCGATCACGGCGCCGGCGCCGCGCGCGGCCCCGGTCACGATTGCCGCGCGTGCTTCGAGCTCCTGCATGGTCGCCTCCATCGGTTGGCGCATCAGAGTGCAGTACGTTGCGGCCTCGTGGAAGCTCCCTTCGTCGACACCTCGAGCCCCGCCTACGACGCCGACATCCACTCCGCCCACCGCGTGGCGCGCGAGCGGTCGTGGTACGCGCGCGCTCCGTTCGGGCTGCTCTTCCTGCGCTACGACGACGTCAACTGGCTGCTGCGCGACCGCCGCTTCCGCGAGCTCGGTGCGGATGCCCTGGCCGGCGCGGGAATCCGCGAGGGTCCGCTGTGGGAGTGGTTCGGGCAGATCCTCTCCAACAAGGAGGGCGCCGAGCACACGCGCCTGCGCGGGCTCGTCTCGAAGGCCTTCACGCCGCGCCGCGTCGAGATCTTGCGGCCGGTGATGCGCGGCACCGCTCTCGAGTTCCTCGATCGCTTCAGCGCCGACGGCGCCTGTGAGTTCGTGTCCGCCTTCGCGGCTCCCTATCCCGTGCGCGTGATCGGCGCGCTGCTCGGCGTGCCGCCGGAGGACTTTGCGCGCTTCCACGGGTGGTCGCGCGACCTCTCGTTCGCATTCGGCTCGCGCATCGCCGAGGAGCGCCCGCGCATCGAGGCCGCGCTCGGAAATCTCTGCGACTACGTCGACGGCCTGCTCGCGGCGCGGCGCCGCGCGCCCCGCGACGACCTCGTGTCGGCGCTGCTGGCGGTCGAGGAGGCGGGCGATCGACTCTCCCCCGACGAGCTGCGCGCGATGGTGACGGTGCTGATCTTCGGCGGTCAGGACACGACCCAGTGTCAGCTGGCCTGCGCCGCGGCCACCTTCGCGGCGCACCCGGACGCGTGGAAGCGGCTGGCCGAGAGCCCCGCGCTCGCGGCGGGCGCCGCGGAGGAGGTGCTCCGCTACGAGCCGGCCGGCTCCGGCTCCCCGCGGCTCGCGCTCGAGGACCTGGAGCACAAGGGTCTCTCGATTCCAGCGGGCACCGTCGCGCTGCCGTCGGGTCCGGCCGCCAATCGCGACCCCGAGGTCTACGCCGATCCGGATCGCTTCGACATCGAGCGCGTGCACCCGCAGCCGATGCTGACCTTCGGCGGCGGCGTGCACTACTGCCTCGGCGCGTCGCTCGCTCGCGCGGAGCTCCAGGAGGCGCTGCCGCTGCTGGCGCGCCGCATGCCTGCGCTGGCCACCGACGGAGCGGCGTCCTGGCGACGCGGGGCCCTGATCCGCGGCCCCGAAGAGCTACCGCTGCGCTTCGAGCCCACGGCGAGGAGCTGAGTTCGTGCCCGCCTCCTTCGACTTCGATCCCTTCGATCCGCGCTGGTTCGACGACCCCTATCCCGCCTATCGAACCCTGCGCCGCGAGCACCCCGTCTACCGCCGTGAGATCGCGGAGCCACGCGTGTGGCCGCACTACTGGATGCTGTCGCGCGCCGAGGACGTCGACCGCGCGCTCGTGGACTGGCGCACCTTCTCGTCGGCGCGCGGGACCCTCGTCGACACCGACATCTCGCTGATCCCGCCCAACATGTTCAACATGGATCCGCCGCGCCACGACGAGCTGCGCGCGATCCTGGCGCGGGTTCTGACGCCGACTCGTGTCGCCGCGCTCGAGCCCCACGTGCGGCGGATCTCGCGCGAGATCCTCGCCGGGCTCGCGCGGCGCGGGCGCTTCGACGCCGCCACCGACTTCGCCCAGCTCGTCCCCACGCTCACGATGTGCGAGCTGATGGATCTCCCGACGAGCGACGGGGAGCGCTTCCTCGACTGGAACCTGAAGACCCTTGCCGGCGCCGACTTCACCAGCCCGGCGGCGCTCGGCGCCTACGCGGAGATGGAGGCCTACTGGCGCGACCTCGTGGCCGAGCGCCGCCTGCGCGAGGGCCCCGACCTGATCTCGCAGATCCTCCACCGGCAGACAGAGGGCAAGGAGCTCTCCGATGCCGAGGTCGCCGGCTTCTGCTCGCTGCTCCACGACGCGGCGCAGAACACCACCATGAACACGATCAGCCACGGCGTGATCGCGCTGGCGGCGTTTCCGGAGCAGCGCGCGGCACTGGCGCGAAATCCGGGCCGCTGGCCGGGCGCCCTCGAGGAGCTGCTGCGCTTCGTGTCGCCGGTGCAGGGACTGGCGCGCTCCACCACCCGCGATGTGACGCTGCACGGCGTCACGATTCCGGAGGGCGATCAGGTGCTGCTGCTCTACGGCTCGGCGAACCACGACGAAGCGGTCTTTCCGGAGCCCGAACGGCTCGACCTCGCGCGCGAGGTCCGCTCGCACTGGGCCTTCGGCCGCGGCATCCACTTCTGCCTCGGCAATGCCGCGGCAAGGCTCGAGGTCCGAGTCGCGCTGGAGGAGCTGCTGGCGGTGGCTCCCGACTACGAGCTCGACGAGGCGGGGGTGGTGCGGAACCAGCTCGTTCCGACTCGGGGTGTCGCCCACGCGCCGATCGCCTTCGCGCCGACTCGCGCGCGCCGGGGCCGCTCGTGAAGAAGGCCCCGATCGACGCCGACTATCCCCTCGACCCGACCGACCCCTCGCAGTCGAAGGACTTCGCGCGGCTGGCGCGCATCCGCCGCGAGCGGGGCGTGTGCCGGCCGGCCGAAGGCATCGTGATCACCACGCGCTACGCGGACACGCGCGCCGCCTTCCTCGACGCGAAGCGCCTCTCCTCCGTCGGAGACATGCGCGCGCCGGGCGTCGTGGTCGCCGAGGAGGAGAGCTTCCTCGGCGAGCTCGACGCGCCGCTGCATCCGAAGATCCGCCGCATCCTGCTGAAGGGCTTCACGCGACGGCGCGCGGACGACGCGGAGAAGTGGCTGCGGGCGAAGGTGGGCGAGCGGCTCGAGCGGATCGCGTGCGCCGGCGGCGGCGACTTGATGCGCGACCTGGCGATCCCGCTGCCCGGCTCCGTATCGGCGCACGTGCTCGGCATCCCCGACGAGGAGCACGACCCGCTGATGCGTTGGTGCGACGAGCTGCTGCACAGCAGCTGGCCCGCCACCGGGAAGACGTCGCGCGGCGATGGCATCGCCGGCGCTTTCCCGGAGCTGGCCGCGGCGCTCGATGCGCGGATCCGCGAGCGCGCTCGCAGCGGCGCCTTCGACGATCTGCTCGCGCTGATGGTGAACAGCGAGGACGATGGCGGCTGGCGAATCGGCGCGCACCACGCGCGCACCCTGGCGGTGAACATCCTCGCCGGCTCGCTCTCGGCCAGCTACCTCCTCGGCAACCTGCTCTACCGCATGCTGCGCGATCATGATTTCGACGCAACCTTGCGCGAGGCGCCGTCGCTGCGCGCCGCGGCGGTCGAGGAGTCGCTGCGACTCGAGGCACCCGTCACCTTCCTGTTTCGCACCGCACGGGAAGAGACGGAGATCGGCGGATGTTCCGTGCACCGCGGCGAGCACGTGATGCTCCACATCGCGGCGGCGAACCGCGACGAGAGCGTCTACCCGGATGCCGACTCGTTCCGCCTCGACCGCAGCGGCGACCCCGAGCACCTCGCGTTCGGCGTCGGTCCCCACGTCTGCCTCGGGAACCACCTCACGCGCGCGATCGGGCGTGTCGTGCTCGAGGAGGTGCAGGCGCGCTTCACCCCGGGCGCGCTGCGGCTCGCGCCGGGCTTCGTCTGGCGCTGCGTCGACCATCTCCAGGAGTACGGACCCGAGACGCTCGAGGTGGAAGTCAGGTAACGGGACAGCTCCCGCCGTCGACCATCAAGGTGTGCCCGGTGACGTAGGCGGCGTCGTCGGAGAGCAGGAAGCGCGCTGCCGCGCCGATCTCGCGCACCGGATCGCCGAGACGTCCCAGCGGATTGCGGCCGAGAACGCGCGCGCGCATCGCGTCGTCCTCGGCGAATGCGCGCTCCATCGCGGGGCTCGAGGCCAGCGGCGCGAGAGCGTTCACGCGCACGCCGTGCGGGCCCCACTCGCGGGCGAGCGCGCGAGCGATGCCGCGCTGCATCGCCTTCACCGCGGCGTACGGGGCGAGTCGCGCCTTGCCTTCGAAGCCCGCCTCGGAGGTGAGGAGCAGCAGCGACCCGCGCGCGACCCGCAGATGCGGGAAGGCGCTGCGCGCCAGCAGCCAGGTGCCGCGCACCGACACGGCCGCGTGCTCGCGAAGATCCGTCAACGGCACGTCGGCGAGCCGCACCGGACGCGGCGAGAGGTCGCTCGTCGCGTTGTGCACGACGCCGTCGAGGCGGCCGTCGCGCAGGGCCGCAGCCTGGATGGCGGCCGCGACCGACTCCGCATCCCGCACGTCGCAGGGGACATAACGTCCTCGCCCGCCGACGGCGTCCACGTTCTCCGCGACCTCGCTCCCTTCGCGCGCTCGCCGTGCGGCCACCCAGACGGTCCAGCCGGCTTCCGCGCACGCGAGCGCGACGCCGCGCCCGACCCCTCCGCTCGCGCCGGTGACGAGCACGACCTTCGACGCGCTCACCAGGTTCGCCCGGAGTCCGCTGCGAGCGTGCAGCCCGTCAGCCCAGCGGCGTCTGCGGACAGGAGCAAGCGCACGGCGCCGGCCACCTCGAGATCGATCCTTCCGGGGAACGAGGCGAGCGGCGGAGCTGGCGCCACCGGTCGGACACCGAGGCGTGTGGGTGTCGTGACGGTGTTCACGCGCACGCCGCGCGCACCCTCGCTCGCTGCGAGCGAGCGCGCGAGCGCGCGCACCGCGGCAGCGAGGCCGACCTCCGGGGCGAAGCCGGCGGCGTCGAGCGCAGCCGGCGCCTCGACCACGCCGACCACGGCGCCTCCGTCCGCGCAGCGCGACGCCGCCGCGGCGAGCGCGACGCTCCAAGCGAGCAGCGGCGCCTCGGCGCGCATCTCCCACGCGCCGGCCTCGACGTCCGTGAGCGGCTCGGCGCGCGGTGGGATCTCGCTCCACAGCGCGACCACGATCTGCTCGCAGCGAGCCGCCGACGCGCTGCGCCGACGCCAGGCCTCGAGCGCGGCGTCGCCGCCCTCGGCCGGCACGAGCTCGAGGAGCCCGTCGAGCGCGCCGGCGAGCGCGCGCACCGCCGCGACGTCGGTGCCGAGGATCAGGGGCTTCGCGCGCTCGCCCGGGTGGGCCACGTCTCCTCGTCGTGCGGCCGTGGAGGTCGCTTGGAAGCCGCCGTCTGCCCGCGCATATTGCGGCGCACACCAGACGGCGAAGGACGCTACGACATGGCGACACGACGGGGCAAGCTCGACGGACGCGTCGCGATCGTGACCGGCTCCGCCTCGGGGATCGGACGAGCGACCGCCCTGGCGCTTGCGGCCGAAGGTGCGGCGGTTCTCGTCGCGGACGTCGACGAGGCCGGCGCGATCGCGGTCGCGGGGGAGATCGCGCGGCGCGGCGGCCGCGCGTCCGCGCAGCGCGCGGACGTCGCCGACGAGCGCTCCGTCGCGGCGATGGTGGCCGCGGCGGTCGAGCGCTACGGCGGCCTCGACATCCTGCACAACAACGCGGCTGCAGTGGATCCCGCGCTGATGAGCCGCGACGGAGAGGTCGCCGCGATGGAGGTGGAGGTCTGGGAGCGCACCTTCGCCGTCAACCTGCGCGGGCCGATGCTCGGCTGCAAGCACGCGATCCCTCGCCTGCTCGAGCGCGGTGGCGGCGCGATCGTGAACACGTCCTCGGCGGCGGGCTGGGCGGGCGACCTCACGCGCTCGGCCTACGGCGCCTCGAAGGCCGCCCTCGAGGCGCTCACGCGCTACGTCGCGACCCAGTACGGAAAGCGCGGCGTTCGCTGCAACGCGATCGCTCCCGGCGTGATCGCGACGCCCGCGCTCGCCGCGAACGTCCCGCCCGAGCAGATCGCGCTCTACGAGCGCACGGTTCTCACGCCGCGCCTCGGGCTTCCCGAGAACATCGCCGCCGCCGTCGTGTTCCTGGTCTCGGACGACGGCGCCTTCGTCACCGGCCAGACCTTGCGAGTCGACGGCGGGCTGCTCGTCCACCACCCCGCGACCTCGTTCTGATTCGCGGGCACGCAATCACCGTCGCCTACCAGAGCTCATCGCTGTAGCGGTCGGTGCCGGGGACGGTCGGCACGAAGGGCGAGGCGTAGAGGAGGCGCCCGCGTCCGCCGTCCGCCACGTCCTCCGCCAGCCGAGCGAAGTGACGCGACCACGTGTCGCGCGGATCGGCCTCGAGGAAGCAGAGCGCGAGGAGCCGCTCTCGGGGCGCCTCCACCGGCGTGTCGCGAGGAGCGCCCTCGGGCAGCGGCAGCGGCGAGAAGTGCAGGCACTGTGCGATCGGGGAGCCGGCGAGCTTCGCCGGCCAGAGCGACTCTGCGAGCCAGCGCCCGAGCTCGGCGCCGCTTCCGCCGTCCCGCGCCTCGAGATACGCCGCGACGAGTCCCGCGTAGGGATGGTCGAGGACCAGCGCCGGCGGCACTCCGTCCGCGTCGCGCGCGACACCACCCGCCGCGCGGAAGAAGGCCGTGTGCACCTGTTCGCGCTCCGCGAACATGCGGCCCGCGCGGTGCAGCGCCTGCACGCGTTCGACCGCCCAGTCGCTGAAGCGCTCGTGCTCGCCCGACTGGATGCCGTAGAGCACGAGGTAGGAGCCTCGCGACGGATCGCGCAGCGGGCCGTCCGAGGGCAGCGGCGCCGGAACGCGCAGCGCCTTCAGCGCGCGCGTCGCGACGAAGCGCCGTCCGGCGAGCACGCCCGGACCGGTGAGCGCTCCCGCGTAGAAGTGATCGCGCTCGTACCAGCGGTTGTAGGCGCGCTCGTCTCCGCGACGCGGGTCGACCAGGCTGAAGAGCAGACTTCCGAGGGCGACGGGCGGGGGCGCGGTCATCGCCGCCGAGCATAAAAGAGGCCGCCCCCGGAGCGAGGAGAGAGAGCTCCGGGGGCGGCGTGGTCTCGGTCTCGGTGTTGTAGGAAAGGGAGCTAGGGTCAGTGAGCTCCGATCTCTACGACACCTCGCCCCGCGAAGAGGTTCACTCGGCCGAGGAGCCGGGCGAGACGGGCGGCCCCTTCAGCTCGACGACGTTGCCGTCGGGGTCGCGGACGTACATCGATGGGCCGGTGCCCCGAGCGCCGTAGCGCATGCTGACCTCACCCGGCGCGACGCCGTGGCGGACGAGATGCTCGCGGATTGCCGCCTCGTCGAAGCTCGCGAGGTCGAGCGCGAAGTGATCGACGTTGCGGGCTCCCTCCCCAGGGGGCTCCCCGCCTAACCTTCCGAGCGGCGCTTCGATCTCCACCAGGTCGATCAGGCTCGCGCCGGCGCGCAGCTGGGTCAGCCCGAGCGACTCGAGGCGCCGCTCCTCCTTGCAGTGCAGCACGTCGCAGTAGAAGCGCAGCGCGCGCTCGCGATCGCGCACGCGCAGCACCACGTGGTCGATGGCGCGGATCTCGATCGCCGTCACCGGAGCTGCACCTCGAAGCGCCCGCCACGGTAGAGGAGCCGGTGCGGGCCCGCGAAGCGCAAGGTGACGAAGGCCGTGTCGCCGTCGCGGTCGAGGTGCGGCTCGACGCGCGCGGATCCGACCGGCAGCGCGGCGACGGCGTCGAGCAGCGCGGCGCCGAACGGGAAGACGGCGAGCGGTCGCTCGTGCAGCAGGTACACGCTCGTGTCGTCGCCCTCGAGCGCGCTCGGGTGACGGCCGCGCATCCCCCAGATCGGCTCGTCGACGCGCAGCGACGGATCCGCGAAGCGCAGCGGACCCGCGAAGCCCCAGTCGAGCGCCACGAGCCGCGCGCCGGAGAGCTCGGGCGCGAGACGCTCCAGCGCATCGGACCAGAGGCCCTTGCCGCCGGTCGCGCGCATGAAGTCGAGTGTCTGCACGTCGATGCGCACCGCAGCGGCGAGCGCCGCGACGAACCCGAGGGCGAGCGCGCCGCGGAGCGCGACGCTCGCCGCACCCGCGCGGCGCCACGCCTCGCGCACGGCGACGGCGACCACGAGCTGCGGCAGCGGCCACACGTTCAGCACGTGGTGGATGCGGACGGCGTGCGGCAGCAGCAGCATGCCCGCCTGCGTGAAGAGCGCGGCCAGCACGGCGAAGCGCTGCGCCGCCCACACGGTTCCGCGGCGCTCGCGCGCGAGCCAGAGCGCGAGCCCGGCCCCGGAGACGGCGAAGAGCGCCGGGAAGAAGGTCGCGGGGGCGCCCACGACGTCTCCCATCTGCGTGAAGGAACCGCCCGCGTGCAAGAGCCGCGCGAAGTAGGAGCCGTCGAGCGCGGCGAGGTGCGCGTGCCACTTCTCGGTCCACTCGCCCGCACCCGACACCGCGCCGCGTGCGGTGACGCGCGCCATCGCGAGCACGGAGAGCGCGTGCACGAGCACAGGCGACGCCGCGAGCAGCGCTCCCGCGAGCGCGGCGATCCACGCGTCGCGCCGCGCCGCGAGCTCGCGTCGCAGCGGCGGCGATGCAAGCGCGAGCGCGGCGGCGGCCGCGGCGATCGGGATCGCGGCGTCGATCTTGTTGTAGACAGCGAGTCCCGCGCAGGCGCCGCCCGCGAAGAGCGCGAGTCGCGAGCGCGCGCGCCAGCCCGTGAGCAGCGCGAGGGCCGCGGCGTTGCGCAGCACGAAGCCGAGCGCGAACGAGCCCCAGTCGTGACGGCTCGTGAAGAGGAAGCTCGGATCCACCGCGAGCAGCGCTCCGAGCAGCGCGGCCGTCGGCAGATCGAAGGCCATGCGCGTGGCCGCCATCGCGAGCACGAGCCCTGCGACGGCCGCCGCGAGCGTCGCGAAGCGCAGCGCGCGGACGTCGGGGCCCGCGAGCGCGAGGACCGGCACGAGGACCTGGCTCTTCAACGCGCCCATGTAGGGCTGCGTGAAGAGCGGGAACGGGTGCCCGAGCAGCATCACGTGGCTCGCCCCCGGCACCTCGGGCGGCGCGAGGTCGCCGCGCAGGAACCAGAGCGCGGGCTCCGCCTGGATCACCTCGTCGTAGTAGAGGCCCGGACTCGCGAGATCGCGGGCCGCGATGGCGAGCGCGAGCGCCGCGCAGGCGAGCGCCGCGACGGCGAAGCGGACGCCGTCGCTCGTCACCGGCGCGCTGCCGCGCGCTCCCTTGCGGGATCCGCGGTCGCAGCGCACGCTCGGCCGCTCGCATGCCGCAGCTCACCCCGCGCGCGGACGCCGGGCTCTACTCGCGCGAGGTGCGGGTGATCTCGGGAGCGGAGCTCGAGACCGCTCCGTGTCTCGTGTGCGGCGGCAAGCGCGCGCGCCCGCGCTTCGCGATCGACGGCATCGCGGCGCAGGTGGTCGAGTGCGAGGGCTGCGGCCTCGGGCGCTTCCATCCGGTGCTCGGGGCGCAAGAGATCCGCGCCTTCTATCCAGACGAATACTACGGGGAGCCCGGCGCAAAGTTCCAGCCCGTGATCGAGCGGCTGGTGCGCCTGATCGGCGCGCGACACATCGGATTCCTGTCGCGCGGGCTCGCGCGCGGATCGCGCGTGCTCGACGTCGGCTGCGGTCGCGGCGTGGTCCTCGGCCCGCTCGCCGACCGCGGCCTCGAGGTGCACGGCGTCGAGGTGAGCGCGGCCGCGGCGCGCGGCGCGGATCCGCGGGCCGAGATCCGCATCGCGCCACACCTTCGCGACGCTGGCTACCCCGACGCCTGGTTCGACGAGGTGATCATCTGGCACGTGCTCGAGCACCTCGACGACCCGCGCGCGACCTTGCTGGAGGCGGCGCGCGTGCTGCGGCCCGGCGGCCGCATCATCGTCGCGGTGCCGAACTTCGAGAGCTGGCAGGCGCGCTGGAGCGGCGCCGCCTGGTTCCACCTCGACCTGCCCCGCCATCTCTACCACTTCCCGCTGCGCGCGCTGCGGATGCTGCTCGAGGACACGGGCTTCGAGGTCGGGGAATCGCATCACTTCTCGCTGCGCCAGAACCCGTTCGGCTGGATCCAGAGCGCGCTGAACCGCGTCCCCGGCCTGCCGCGAAACGGTCTCTACACCTTGCTGCACCAGCGCGCGCGGCGCGAGCCGACGCCCTTTGGCGTTGGCATGCGGGTGTGGCTGCTGGCGCTGTTCGCGGCGACGGCGCCGTTCGCGCTCGCGCTCTCGCTGGCCGAGACGCTCGGCAAGAGCGGCGCGACCGTGCACGTCGCGGCGATCCGGCGCGGCGCGCCTACCAGGCCGGCATCCAGTCGGGCATGAGGCCGGGCGTCTCGAAGAGCACCTGGCCGCTGCGATCGACCACGCGCACGCGCGTGCCCTCGAGCGGCTCGTCGTTTCGCCGCGCCGCTCCGCCAGGCTCGCGCGGCGCCAGGGTGACGGCGATCCGCTCGCCGTCGGGCGACCAGTGCGGCGCGCCCTCGTCCTGGTCCGGCGCCCGGCTGAGGCGCTGCGGCGCGCCGCCGCCGAGCGGCGCCAGGTAGAGCTCGAAGTTCCCGTCGCGACTCGATACGAACGCGACCTCGTCGCGCGAGGGGGACGGCGTGCCCGACTGGGAATCCGTGCCGTCGGCGCCGGCGAGCACGCGCAGGTCGCCGCCCTCGAGGTCGACGCTCGCGACCTGCGACGGGCCGCCGGTCCGCGGCCGGCGTGTGAACACGACGCGCGTGCCATCGCGGGTGAACGCGCCCTTCAGGTGGAACCACGCCGGATCGCGGGTCAGCGCGCGAGGCTCGCGTCCGCGCACGAGGACGAAGAGCTGCGAGTCGCCCTCGGTGCGCCGCTGCGCGACCAGCGACGCGCCGTCCGGAGCGAATTTCGGCCGCAGGAAGAGGGCGGGCGGTGCGGCCGACGCGATCGGCACCACGACCTGCTTGCCGCCCTCGAAGGCGACGACCGCGACCCCCGGCTCCTGCGTGCCGCCGCGGAAGGCGAAGGCGAGCTGCGCCGCGACCGGCGACCACGCCGGCCACGCCTCGTCGCGCCGCGGCGTCTTCCAGATCGGCGTCGGCTCGTCCTGCCCCGGCTGCCAGGTCCAGAGATCGCTCGGCTCCCGCGCGTGGCGACCGCCGACCTGGAAGGCCAGGCGCCTCGCGGCGTCGGACCAGGTCGGCCAGGCCTCGTCGCGGTCGGGTGTGGTCCACAGCGCTCGTACCGCGCCGTCGGCGAGGCGAGCGCGCGCGAGATCGAAGCCCGCGCCTTCGCGGCGCACGAACACGAGACCCTGCGACGCGTCGCCCTCGACGCCCACCCGCGCCTCGCAGCCGAGCGCCAGCGCGAGCGCGCCGAGGAGGGTCCACGCGCGGCGCGCTGATAGAATGCGCCGCTGCGATGCAGGGCGGTCCCGACCTTGCCTGGCCGGCGCGCTGGCCGCTCTGGCTCTTCGCGGGCTATGCCGCGCTCGCGCTCGCGCTCTACTGGCCCGCACTCGAAGGCCCGTTCGTCTCCGACGACTTCGCCTACCTCGTCACGCATCCGTACACGACGCCGCTCTCCTGGCAGAACGTGCTGGCGATCCTGGATCCGTTCGGTCCGGCGAAGCTCTATGCGGCCAACTACGCGCCGATCCACCTGCTGCTGACGGCGCTCGAGCTGCACATCTTTGCCGACGCGCTCGCCGGATACCACCTCGTCAACGTCGCGATCCACGCGGCCTGCGCGCTGCTGTGCACCGCGTGGTTCCGGCGCGCCGGCCTCGGCTTCCACGCGGCGCTCGCCGGCGGCCTCTTCTTCCTGGTCCATCCCGCCAATGTCGAGGCGGTCGCGTGGGCGTCGCAGCTGAAGACCAACGCGTCGCTCGCCTTCGCGCTCGGCGCGATCCTCTGCTGGGGGCGCGCCCCCGTCGCGGCCGCGCTGCTCTTCGCCGCCTCGCTCTTCACCAAGGCGTCGGGACTCTTCGCCTGGCCGACGGTCGCCGCGCTGGCCTGGTGCGAGCGCATGCCGCTGCGACGCGCGCTCGCCTGGCTCTCGCTCTGGGGTGCGATCGCCGTGCTCTTCGCGATCCCGGAGTACGCCTCCTTCTCGCACCTCGGCGCCGTCGAGGTCGAGGCATTTGCGGATCCGTGGGTCCACCTGCGGAGCGTTGCCGCGGTCGGCGCGCGCTACCTCGTCATGGCCGTGACGGGCTATGGCGTGTCGGCCTTCCAGGAGCCCGATCCCTCGCTCTCGTGGCTCGATCCGTGGTGGCTGCTCGCGCTGCCGGCCGGCGCGGCGCTCGCCGTGCGCGCCGTGCGGGCGCTCGCGCGACGCGATCCGGAGTCCGCCTTCTGGGTCGCGGCCGCGTCGTCGTTCGCGCCGGTGTCGCAGGTCTTCCCGTTCCTGAATCCGGTCGCGGACCGCTACCTCTACTGCATCCTGCCCGGCCTGATCGGCGGCGCGCTCTGCTGGGGACGCGCGCTGCTGCCGGCGAGGGCGCTCCGCGCCGCGCCTGTGCGCGCGGCGATCGTCGGGCTCGGGGCGCTCTGGCTCGCGGGCTTCGGGCTCTGGTCGTTCTCGCGCGCGACGCTCTGGCAGAGCGAGACGAAGCTCTTGCTCGACGCCGCCCGACACTATCCCGATGGCGGCACGGCGCACTATCTCCGCGCGCGCAGCGCCGCGCAGCGAGGCGACGTCGCGACGGCGATCGCGTCGCTGCGGATCGCGACCACGCGCGGCATCGATCGCTTCACCGTGCTGGAGAACGATCCGGGTCTCGCGCGCATCCGCGGCGCGCCGGAATTCCAGGCGCTGCTGCGCGACATGGCGGAGCGATGGATCGAGCTCGCGCACCGGCGCGGCTACACCACGCAGCCCGAGCTGCGCATGCTCGGCATGGCGTACGTCGTGCGCGGCGAGCTCCCGGAGGCCGTCGCCGCCTTCGAGGGCGCGCTCGCGGCCGGCGGTCCCGCGGACGACACCGTGCGCGCGGAGCTCGCGGAGGCGCGCGCGCGGCTGGCGCAGCGAGCGGACGGAGAGTCGGGTGGCGCGCCGACGCGCTGAGCAGCGGGCTCCGCGCGCGCGCGAGCGCGACGCCGCGCCGGAGCCGCGCGTCTCGGCCGCGGTCTGCGCGGGTCTCGCGCTCGCGTACTTCGCGGCGCTCCTCGCGCTCTACGCGCGCGCGCTCGACGGGCCCTTCGTCTCGGACGACCTCCACTACGTCGCGACCAATCCCTACGTGCACGGGCTCTCGTGGGAGAACGTGCGCGCGATCCTCTCGCCATGGGGTCCGGCGACCGTCGCGGTCGTGAACTACTCGCCCGTGCAGCTCCTGCTGCACGCGACGGTGTGGCAGCTGTTCGGGGCCGATGTGGTGCCGCAGCACGCCATCTCGCTCTTCTTTCATGCGGTCGCGTCGGTCATGTTCCTGCTGCTCTTGCGGCGATCCGGTCTTTCGCTGGTGGCTGCGCTGCTCGGCAGCCTGCTCTTCCTGCTGCACCCGGCCAACGTCGAGGCCGTCGCGTGGATCTCGCAGCTGAAGTCGACGGCCGGACTCGCGCTCGGCTTCGGCGCGGTGCTCGCGCACCCGCAGCGGCCGCGGCTCGCGCTCGTGCTCTTCGCGCTCGCGCTGCTCGCGAAGGCCAACTCCGCGGCGGTGCTGCCGCTTGCCTTCTGGCTCTCGTGGAGCCGCGACGGCGCGCTGCGCCCGCGCTGGCTCTGCGCGTGGATCGCGGTCTTCGCCGCCTTCTCGCTCGTCGAGTGGAGCGCGCACCAGCGAGCCGGCGCCGCGGAGGCCGTGCTGCACCACACGCCCTTCGTGCTGCTGCGGACGATGTGTGCGCTCGCCGCGCGCTACCTCGCGATGGCGGCGACGGGCCTCGGGCTCTCCGCATTCCAGGAGCCCGAGCCCGCGTGGAGCGTCCTCGATCCCTGGTGGCTCGCGTCGCTGCCGGCGCTCGCGCTGCTCGGCTGGCGGACGATCCACGTGGCGCGCGCGCGTCGCCCGGAGGCCGGCTGGTGGATCTTCGGCCTGGTCTCGTTCGGCCCCGTCTCGCAGATCTTTCCGTTCCTCTATCCGCTCGCGGACCGCTACCTCTACTTCATCCTGCCCGGCCTCCTCGGCGGCGCGCTCTGCGCGGCGACTGACCTCGTCCTGCGAGTGCCCGCGGCGCACCGGCGCGCGCTCGGCCGCGTGGGTCTCGCCGTCGGCGTCGCGCTCTGCGCCTTTTTCGCCGTTCGCAGCGTCGAGCGCGCCGCGCTCTGGCGCTCGCCCTTCCTGCTGCTCGCGGACGCCGCCCGCCACTACCCGGACGGCGTCTCGGCGAATCTCGCCCGCGCCCGCGCCGCGGCGCAGCGAGGCGACGCCGGCGCGACGGCGACCGCGCTGCACGCGGCACTCGCGCGCGGCTTCAATCGCTTCGAGCAGCTCGATGGTGATCCCGCTTTCGACTCCGTGCGCCAGAGCGCGTCCTTCCAGGGCGTGCTGCGCGAAATGGCGGCCGTGTGGATCGAGGCCGGGCGCGGGTGGGACTCGCCGACGCAGGGCGAGCTGCGGCGGCTCGCGAGCGCCCACGCGCTGCGGGGCGAGCGCGACGAGGCCGTCACCATGCTGCGACAGGCGCTCGCGCAGGGCGGTCCCTTCGACGCGCAGATCCGCGCGGACCTCGACGCGCTCGGTGCCGGCACCTAACGAGGCTCGACCTCGTCCGGCGGGCGCTGCGGATCGGTCCAGCGGAAGCGGCAGCGGTCCACCTGGATCGACTCGACGCCCACGACCGCGACGGGCTTCGACACGCAGGTCGCGGGCACGACGAGCCAGAGCGCGGCGATCGAGAGCGCGGCGCTCGCGACCACGGCGCCGCGCGCGGCGCGCGCGCGACCTTCGAGCGCGAAGCCCGCCGCGGCGGAGACCGGGATCGCGAAGAGGGTGAGCCCGCGCACGAGGTCGAGCGTCGTGCGCGCGCCGAAGGGCACGAGCCACAGCTCGTTCGCGTAGAGCAGCGCCACGACCGCGCACACGATCGCGACGTCTCGCCGACGCCGCAGCAGATGTGGCGCACCGCGCACGGCGAGCGCCAGCGCGATCGGGTTGGCGAGGAGCAGCGCGTGCGCGAGGTGCGCGGCGTCGAGTCCGCGCGGCGCCGCGCGGAGGTAGTCGCCTTGCGAGAAGAGCAGGGCCTCGGCCGGCGTGCAGCCGACCCTCAGGTGCGCAAGCAGCAGCGGAGCGGCGAGCGCGGTGCCGACGGCGAGCGCGGCGAGCGCGCGGACGTCGTGGCGCTGCAGCGCCAGCACGCCGCCGCAGAGTCCGAGGAAGAGCGCCGCCGCGGTGTGCACGCAGAAGGCGGCGAGCAGCGCGACCGTCACCCACACGAGTCGGCCGCGGAGCTGCGCCGCGAGCCCCGCGAGCGCGATCGCATAGCCGGCCGCCTCCACCTTAGGCAGACACCACGAGAGCGCGAAGCCGTAGGGCGCAAACGCGAAGAGCGCGGCCGCGGCGTCCGGCAGACCGGCGCTCCGCTGGAAGAGCCGGAAGCCGGCGATCAGCGCGGCCGCCGACAGCCAGGCGAACCACTCGGGATAGGCGGCGAGTCCGACCACCGGCGCGAGCAGCGCGCCGAGCGCGTGATAGGCGGGCGCGTAGACGTTGTGCAGACCCGGCTGCTCGCGCATCAGCTCGATCAAGCGCAGGTGCGGCCGGAGATCGCCGCCGCCGTGGAGGCCCGGACGCCCGACGAGCAGCGCGGCGTGGAGCGCGAGGGCCGCCGCGGCGCTCGCGCGGAACAGGCGCGTGTCGCTCACGCGCGGACGGGTGACGCCTACCCCGCGCTGTGCGCGGGCGGCGCGGCCGGCGCGTGGCGCGCCTCCTCGAGCAGCCGGCGCGCGTCGCTCGAGCCGGGGAAGTCCGGGTTCAGGTCGAGCGCACGCTGGAAGGCATCCGCTGCCTCCTGCTTGCGGCCCTCGGCGAGCAGCGAGAGGCCGAGGTGGTAGTGCACGATCGGGCTCTCGGGACCCGACTGGTTGCGCGCGAGCTCGAGCGCATAGCGGAACTGCTGGAGCGCCGCGTCCTGGCGGTTGTTCTGCAGGTACACGAAGCCGACCGTGTCGGCGACGGCGGGATGATCGGGCAGCGCCTTCTGCGCTTCTTCGGCGAGCGTCGTCGCGCGCGCGAGATCCTCGCCGGTCGACGCGAGCAGGAAGGCGAGGTCGCTCTTCGCGAGCGCGGAGTTCGGGTCCTTCGCCAGCACCTTCTCGTAGGTCTCGCGCGCCTTGTCGTTCATGCCCTCGACCAGGTACAGGCGCCCGAGCAGGATGCGCGCGCCGTCGTGCAGCACGCCGACCGACTCCGCCTCTTCGAAGGAGCGGCGCGCCTCTTCGACCTTGTTCTCCGCGACGTAGATCGCGTAGAGCAGGTCGACGGCGCGCGGGAGCTGCGGCGCCGCCTCGAAGGCGCGCAGCGCATCGGCCTCCGCGCGGTCGAGCTGGCCGGCGGCCGCCAAGGTCTCCGCGCGCAGCAGCAGGACGCGCGGGCTCGCGAGCTGCGACTGCACGAGCTTGTCGAGTCGCGCGAGCGCGGGCTGCGCCTGACCCGTTCGGATCTCGGTGAGCGTCAGCGCCTCGAGCACGTCGTAGTTCCCGGGCGCCTGCTCGAAGGCCTCCACGAGGTACTTGTGCGCGCTCTGCGGATGCTCCGCGCCTTCGCGCTTCGCGTACTCGACCGCGGCCTCCGGCTCCGGCTGGGGCTCCGCGAGCAGCGCCTCGAGCGCCTTGCGCGCGTCGTCGGGTTTCTTCGCGCCGTAGAGCGCCCGCACGCGCATCAGCTCTTCGCTCGGATCCAGCTTTCCGGCGGCGGCCAGCCGGTTCAGGATGCGCAGCGACTCCTGCCACTCGCCGGCCTTGTCGTGGATCGAGGCCTTGACGCGGAGCGAGGCCAGCGCGTCGCGCGGCGCGAGCGCGAGCGCGCGCTGAATCGCGGAGGTCGCGGCCGCGTACTCACCGCGATCCATGTGCGCGATCGCGCGCAGCCGCTCGCTCTCCGCCGACTCGGACTTGCCCGAGAGCGGCTGGAGGATCTGGAGCGCCTCCTCGTCGTGGTTCTCCGCGATCGCGAGCCGTGCACGCGCGCGCGTGGTGATGGGATCGTCGCGGTGGCGATCCTCCATCTCCTTCAAAGTCGCGTGCGCGTCCTTCAGCCGGCGCTCGGAGAGCTCGAGCCGCAGCATTAGCTCCCACAGCTCCGGCTCGTCGAGCCCGTCGGAGATCGCGCGGTCGACGTGCGCGATCGCGTCGAGCGTCCGCCCCTGGCTCGACAGGTAGCCGGCGTAGATCGAGTGGGCCGCCGCGCGGTCGGGCAGCGCCGCCAGCATCTCCTGATAGACGGCCTCCGCGGCCTGCGGTCCTTCGAGCCGGCCGGAGACGTCCGCGAGCTCGTCCCAGTCGCGCGCATGCGACGGATCGGCCTTGACCAGCTCGCGCAGCGCGTCGCGCCGCAGCGCGGGCTGTCCCGACCCGCGCGCGTAGTTGCCGAAATTGCGCGCCGCGTAGGCGACGAGCTTCGGATCGCCGGACTTGTGCGCGAGCTCGAGCGCGTCCTGGAAGCCCTGCCTGGCATCCTTCTCGTGACCGGGCCACATACCGTAGAGCAGCGCCTTCTCGACGCGCGCCCCGACGTGGCCCCGCTCGATCTGGTCCACGCGATCGAGCGCGTCGAGCACGGCTTGATAGGCGTCGTCTGGCACGGGCTGCTTCTGCTTGTCCAGCGCGCGGATGCGGGCGACGTGCGCGCGCGCCAGCGCGATCCAGTTGTCGACGGCGTCGGGCGCGAGGTCGCGCGCGCGCGTGGCGGCGGCGAGCGCGCGCGCCGGGTCGCCCATCGAGATCGCGAGCTCGGACTCGCCGCGGTACACGCGCGGATCGTCGGGGAGGCGCTGCTTCAGGTCGCGCAGGATCTGCTCGGCGCGCGGCGGCGCGCTGCGCCACACGAGCTGCGCCTGGAGGATGGCGGCGTCGACGCGGGATGGATCGAGCCGGTAGGCCTCGCCGAGGTGGAAGACCGCCGGCTGCGCGTTGCCGCGATCGGCCAGCATGCGGCCGAGGCGCTCGTTCAGGTTGGCGTCGTCGGGATGGATCTTCAGCGCGCTCTGGAGCTCGAGCAGCGCGTCGTCGTTCTGGCCCTTGGCGAGGAACGCGTCGGCGCGCTGGAGGTGATCCGCGAAGCGCTGCTCCGGCGACGAGCAGGCGAGGGCGGCGCACAGCGATGCGAGAGCCAGAGCCAGCGACCGGCGACGCATCGTCACACCGACGCGGATCACTTCGAGAGCCGCGCCAGCTGCTCGCGCGCGGCCGCCGCCTCCGGGAAGTCGCCGAGCGCGAGCGCCTGCTCGAAGGTCGAGCGCGCGCGCTCCGTGTCGCCGGCCTTCTGGAGAGCGCTGGCGAGGCGGTAGCGGATCGAGGCCGAGTTCGGGTCGGCGGCCACCGCCTGCTCGAGCACCGCGACCGCCTCCTTCGCCTCGCCGCGCTGGAGGCGAACGAAGCCGAGCGTGTCGAGCACGTCGGGCGTCGGGCTGCGGCGCTTCGCCTGCTCCGCGAGCGAGAGCGCGAGGTCGAGATCCTTGCCGTCCTCGGCCAGCAGGAAGGCCAGGTCGTTGCGCGCACCCGCGAGCTCCGGGTGGAGCTGCACGACGCGACGCAGCCGCGCGATTGCGTCGTCGCGCGCGCCGGACGCGAGCGCGATCTGCGCGGCGGAGTAGGCGAATGAACCGTCGCCCGGCGCGGTCGCGTCGGCGCGCTCGAAGAGCTCGATGGCCTGGCCGTACTCGCCGCCCTGCGCGCGCAAGGTGGCGAGGCCCGCCATCGCCTGCGCGCTCTTCGGATCGAGCTCGAGCGCCTTCTCGAAGGCGGCGCGCGCGCCGGCGGCATCGTTCGCGCGCCCGAGCGCGAGCCCGCGCAGCTCGTAGAGGCGCGCGCTGTCGGGGGTCCTCTTCGCGGCCGCGTCGATCGCGGCGAGCGCCTCCTTGCTCTTGCCGAGGAGCGACAGGTTCTCGACGGACTGCTGGAGCACCTCGAGATTCGCGGGATCCGCGAGATCGAGCTTGTTCTGCGCGATCACCTTCTGGCTCGCCTCGGGGCCGGACGTCGTGCGCTCGATCAACGCGAGCTCGCGCACGGCCATCGCCGGGTAGCCGAGCTTGCGCAGGCTCTCCGCGGATGAGCGCGCGCGTCCGACCTGGCCCGCCGCCGTCATCGCGCGCGCCCCGACCACGTAGGGCTCGGGCGCGGTCGGGCCGCCCGGTCCGCGCAGCGCCATGTTGGCGAACGCGATCGACTCCTTGTACTCGCCGCGCGAGTAGAGGATGCGGGCGAGCTCGAGCGCCGCGTCGGTCTCCTCGACGCCGGCGCGCACCGACTCGCGCAGCTCCGCGATCGCGCGGTCCTCGTCGCCGAGGTCGCGCGCGGCGAGACCGGCGAGGAAGCGCGCGCCCGCGTTGTTGGGCCACGCCTGGATGCCCTTCTCGAAGGACGCGAGCGCCGTCTTCGGATCGCCCGACACCAGCGCGATCCGCCCGAGGATCAGCTGCTGGTAGGCCGGCTGCTTGATCTTGCCCGCGAGCTCGCGCGCCTCGTCGATGCGGCCGACGTCGATCAGCACGTCGGCCTGCGTGAAGCGCAGCGAGTCGCTGCCGCCCTGCGAGAGCTCCGACACCTTCTGGAGCGCCTCGAGCGCCTTCTCGGGCTGCTTGCGCGCGCGATAGAAGTCGGCGAGCGCGTCGTAGGCGGGCGCCGAGCCGAAGGTCGCGACGGTCTCCTGCAGCGTCTTCTCGGCCTCGTCGGGCTGGCCGAGCATGCGCAGCCGGTTCGCGAGCATGCGCCGCAGCGCGAGGTTCTCGGGCGCCGCCGCGACCGACGCGCGCATGATCTCGGTGCCGCGGCCGGGATCCTTCACGACGTCGAAGAAGTGGACCACGTTGTCGAGCAGCACCGGATCGGTCGGGTGGTGCTCGGCGCACTCCTCGTACGCCGCGCGCGCGTGCACGAGGTCCTTCTTCACGTCCTTCTCGAAGACGGCGACGGCGAGGCACGCGCGCATGCGCTGGTCGGGATCGTCGCTCTTCTCGCCGATCTGCTTCACCAGCTCGTGTTGCTTCTCGGCCTCGTCGAGCTGGCCGAGGTCGGCGAGCACGGTCGCGTGCAGCGCGCGCACGACGTAGTCGTCGGGCAGCATCTTCACCAGGCGCGTCGTGTCCTGGAGCGCGTCCTCGAGCCGGCGCGCGCCGAGCAGCGCGGTCGCGCGGATGCGCAGCGCGGCCTCGCGATCGGGATCCGCCTCGAGCACGCGCGTCGCGGCGCGGATCGCCTCGTCGTAGTTCTTGGTCTGCTCGTGCGTCGACGCGAGCAGCACGCCGGCGGGGATCTGGTACTCCGAGCTCTCCATCGCCTTCTGGAGCGCCCAGATCGCTCGCGACGGCTCGCCCATCTGCACCTGCGCGAGGCCGAGTCGGTAGTTCGCCTCGGGCAGATCGGGATCGATCGCGAGGATCGCCTGGAGCTCCTCGACCGACGCGTCGAACTGGCCGACGTCCTGGAGCGCGCGCACCTCGGCCATGCGCGACTCGATGTCGCCGCCGCAGCCGACTCCGCCGAGCGCCCCGCATAGCAGTGCGGCTGCGACGATCCGCGCGCCGCGCCGCGCGAACCCCGCGCCGGAGGGAAGCGTTATCGTCGGTCCGGACATGGGGCGAGGCGACCTCCGGGAAGTCTGGGGAGCGCGCAGTATACGCGGTGGGGTCCCCCCGTCACGCAATCCGCGCGACGCGGGGAGGGCCGTGCGCGCGCGCGCAGCGGCCGTTCCCGTAGGTGCATCCGCGCTGCGTCGCGGTGTCGCGTTGGCGCTCCTCGCGACGGCCGCCGCGAGCTGCAGCTCTCCGGCAACAGCCCCGGTCGACCGCGTGATTCTGGTCACGATCGACACGCTGCGTGCCGATCGGGTCGGCTGCTACGGCGATGCGAGCGCACGAACCCCGGTCATGGACACCCTCGCCGCCCGCGGAGTTCGCTTCGAAGTCGCGATCTCGCCCGCGCCGCTGACCCTGCCGTCGCACGCGAGCCTGATGACCGCGCTCGATCCGCCGCGCCACTCCGTGCGGCACAACTCCACGCACCGGCTGCCGGACGGCGTCCCGACAGTCGCCGCGGCGCTGCACGACGCGGGCTTCGCGACGGCGGCCTTCGTCGGCTCCGTCGTGCTGGCGCAGCGCTACGGGCTCGCGCGTGGCTTCGACGTCTACGACGACGTGCGCATGGAGCGGGTCTCGTCGCAGACGGCCGGCTACGCCGAGCGCCCGGCCAACCGCGTGGTCGACGCGGTGGAGCCATGGCTCGCCACCGCTCCTCCTCGCTTCTTTCTCTGGGTTCATTTCTACGATCCACACGCCGCGTGGACGCCGCCGTCGGGCTTCGAGTCGGCCTTCGCGAACGACCCCTATCGCGGCGAGATCGCCTTCGCGGACTTCGAGCTCGGCCGCCTGCTCGAAGCGGTGCGCGCGCGCTTCGGAGAGAAGGGGACGTTCGTCGCCGTGACGAGCGACCACGGCGAGAGCCTCGGCGAGCACGGCGAGAAGCATCACTCGTACACGCTCTACGACGCGACGCAGCGCGTGCCGCTGATCCTCTCGGGAGCGGGCCTGCCGCAGGGTCTCGTCGTGCGTGCGCCGGTGCGTCTCGTCGACGTGCCGCCGACCTTGCTCGTGGCGGCTGGGCTCCCCGCCTGGCCCGACGCCGACGGCCGTCCGCTCCAGCCGCTCGTCTCCGGGGCGGAGACACAGCCGCGCGACGCCTACGTCGAGACGCTCGCGACGCACTTCGACTACGGCTGGAGCGGTCTCCAGGGCCTTCGCAGCGATCGCTACAAGTACATCCGCGCGCCGCGCCCGGAGCTCTACGACCTCTCGCACGACCCGGGCGAGCGGGAGAACCTGGCCGCGAAGCTCCCCGACGTCGCGCGAGAGCTCGACGCCGAGCTCTCGCAGCGGCTATCGAAGCCGACGCGCGCGGCCGAGGCGGTGACGCTCGACGCGAGGGAGCGCGCGCTGCTCGGGGCCCTCGGCTACGTCGCGCCGGAGGCGACGCCGGAGCGGCTGGCGGAGGATCCCTTCCTGGGTCCCGATCCGAAGGATGAGATCGGGCTCCTCGCGCGCGTCGCGCAGGCGGAGCGGATCTCGCTGCAGGGCCGCCACGCCGAGGCGCTGGCCTCGCTGCGAGATCTCGAGGACCCGGCGCCCGCGGTGGCGGCGCTGCGAGCCACGATCGCGCTCGCGGCGGGCGAGCCCGCGCTCGCCGAGCGCGACGCGCGCAGCGCGATCCGCCGCGAGCCCCACCGTGCGGACTTCCGCCTCGTCCTCGCCAACGCGCTGGAGGCGCAGTCCGACGCCGCATCCGCACGCGCCGCCTACGAAGACGCGGCGCGCATCGAGCCCGAGAGCCGCGCGGCCTGGCAGGGCATCGCGCGCATGGCCGAGCGCCAGGGCGACGCGGACGCCGCCGCTCGCGCCCGCGCGACAGCCGACGCACTCGCGCAAGCCGAAGGTGCGCCGTAGATTCGGCGGTCCTCCGGAGGTCCCCGCGATGTTTCGCCGGCTGCTGGATTCGCCGTGGTTCTACTTCGGCGGCGCCGCGCTGCTGGTCGTCGCGGCGCTGCTGACGCAGTTCAAGGTTCACGTCCCGTCTCGCCCCGAGAAGCCGCTCGCCGAGATGGATGCGATTCGCGACCGCAAGGACATGAACCTGGTCTTCATCCTGATCGACACCCTGCGCGCGGACCGGCTCTCGGCCTACGGCTACAAGCGCCCGACCACGCCGATCCTCGACGAGATCGCCGCGAAGGGAATCCTGTTCGAGAACGTCGTGTCGCAGTCGTCGTGGACCAAGACGTCGATGGCGTCGATCTGGACCTCCACGCACCCGATCCGCAACGGCATCCTCCGGTACAACCACGTGTTGCCGCAGGAAGCGACGATGCCGGCGGAGATCCTGAAAGAGGCCGGCTACCGCACGATCGGTCTCTGGCGCAACGGCTGGGTCGAGCCGAACTTCGGCTTCGACCAGGGCTTCGAGGTCTACGTGCGCCCGACCGCGGGCAACTCGCAGCAGAAGGTCCACCGCCAGTCGCCGGGCGGCGAGCCGCTCGGCGGCACCGACGAGGATCTCGTCATCTCGGCCACCGAGTTCCTGGACCGCTTCGGGCACGACCGCTTCTTCCTCTACCTCCACCTGATGGACCTCCACCAATACGTGTACGACGACCGCTCGGCGGTCTTCGGCACGACCTACTCGGACGTCTACGACCAGTCCGTCAACTGGGTCGACCGGCTGATCGGGCTCTTCCTCAAGAAGCTCGACGACCGCGGGCTCCTCGATCACACCGTGGTCGCGATCGCGGCGGACCACGGCGAGGCCTTCCGCGAACACGGCTCGGAGGGCCACGCGCGCAACCTCTACAACGAGGTCACGCACGTGCCGCTGATCCTCTCGCTGCCCTTCCGGCTCGAGCACGGCATCCGCGTGTCGCAGCGGGTCGCGAACGTGGACATCTGGCCGACCCTGCTCGACCTGATGGGCGCGCCGCCGCTGCCGGGCGCGGACGGACGCTCGCTGCTGCCGCTCGTGCGCGCCGCGGGCGGTCTCGACCCGAAGGGCCCGACCGACGAGCGCCCGACCTTCGGGCAGCTCGCGCGCGGCTGGGGCAATCCGAAGGTGGAGGCCGAGTCGATCGTGTCGATCACGTCGGGCGACCATCGCCTGATCGTGAACCTCGACAACGAGAACGAGGCCGAGCTCTACGACACGAAGGCCGATCCGACCGAGCAGAAGAACCTGCTCAAGGAGGACGGCGACGCCGCGAAGCCGCTGCGCGATCTGCTCGCGAGCTACGAGAAGGAGTCCGACGACGCGCCCTGGCACAAGAAACCCGGCGTCGCCGAGCTCGACGAGCTGCGACTCAATCATCTGCGCGCGCTCGGCTACGTGGTCGGCGGGGAACCGAAGAAGCCGGAGCTGCCGAAAGAGTAGGGCCACCCGAGAGCACGCGCGGTCGGGGCAGCGGGTCGCCGAGGAGGAACAGATGGCCGCCGCAGGCGACCCGCTGCCCCGAC
>DATKND010000011.1:0-4712 GCA_035541475.1 Myxococcota bacterium
GCCGGTCGAGCGCGAGGAGGCTCCGACTCCGTCGCGTGTCGCGCCGCGCCTCCAGACGGCGCGGCCCTCCGACGCGCACCCGCGCATCGGGCTCGACGCGCCCGCGGCGCCGAGCGACACCGACGCGCTCGACCGCACCGCGCCGCGCAGCGCGCGCACGCCCGCGACGCCCACGCCGTCTCGCCAGGCTCCGCCGCTCGCCTTCGCCGCGGCCGCGCTGCCCGCCGCGCCGAACGACTCGCCGCAGCCCCAGAGCTCGGCGCGGACCCCCGTGCCCGCCATCGGACCGCCGCGCCGCGATCGCAGTCGGCCCCCGCCGATCGGCATCGCGGCCGCCGGTCCGCCCCGCGACCCGACCCCGCCGGCCGACGCCGACCCGGCTCCGCTGCGAACCGCCCGGCCGAGCGCGCCGCCGCCCGCGACCGGAGCCCACAAGGAGGAGCCCGGACTCCGCGGCGTGGCGCTCGCCTCGCTCTCCGCGTGCGTCTCCGATCGGCAGGAGGATGCGCTCAAGCAACGGGTCATCGCGGCCGCAGAGGACCGAAAGGCCTGCGAGAGCACGGCCGGTCGCTTCCAGTTCGTCGAGACGAAGAACGTGAACGCCTTCCTGATGCGGATCGAACACGCGCCCGGACGCCAGCTCGGCGATCGCTGCGCCGAGCTGATGCATGCGCTCGACTGCCTCGCGCGCGGCCGCGGAGGTCGCTAGCGGTGCGCCGCGTCGCCGTGCTCGTCGCCACGCTCCTCGCTGCCGCGTCCGCGGCCGCCGAGGACTGGTCCACCTACCTCGACTACGCGTACGTCTACGTGTCGGCCGATCCCGACGCGCTGCGCGCGCGGCTCGCGCAGTACGGCAAGGACGCCGGCATCAAGCTCGACGACTACGCGCGCAAGCAGTTCGGCGCCGGCGCGGTCGACGACGGCAGCGACGAGGAGACGCGCATCCGACGCGCGGCGATCGCCGAGCTCCTGCTCTACCTCGCGAACGGCGATCCCGCGCAGCTCGAGAAGAGCGTCGACACCGTGCGCCAGCTCGAGGACCGGCTCACGCGACACGAGAACCGGTACTGGTACCACACGATCCTCGCGCACCAGGCGCTCGAGCGCGGACAGCGCTTCGACTTCGTGGCCGAGACGCTCGACCTCTGGCTCAAGGTGATCGTGCCGCTCGAGACGCCCTACGAGACCCTGCAGACGCTCTCGCTCGGCGACGCGCCGAACTCGGGCTTCGTCGCCGCGCTGCCGTATCTCTACGAGAACGTCGCGCGCATGATCCTGCTGCGCAGCCAGCGCATGGGCGTCGATCGCGACCTCGACCCGCTCGGCGCGATCGTGCGACTGCTCGCCGACGGCCGCATCGGCACCACGCCCGACGTGATCCCGGTGGCGCTCTCGTCGCGCGAGTACGTCGAGCGCATCGCCGCGCGCCTCGACGGCCCGGAGTCGGACGTCGGCTCGCTCACCTTCACGCTCGCGCTCTTCGAAGCCACCAAGCTCCATGAGCACGCGCGCGCGCTGCTCGCCGAGAAGGGCTTCGCCGAGGAGACGGTCGAGGCGATGCGCGTGGCGGCCGGCGCCTACGAGAAGGCGCTCGCGCGCGCCGAGACGGTGCAGGGACAGGCGACGGTGTATTCGCGCGTGCTGCGCCAGCTCGGCGAGACCTACGCGGCGCGCCAGCGCCTCGGCGTCGACCCCGACTTCGAGACCAGCTTCACGATCGAGGGCGCGATCGACGTCTACGACAAGCTCTACCGCGGCGGCAAGGACGGCGACCTCGCCGCGCTCGGCTTCGAGAGCCGCGATGCGTACCTGGAATCGCTGCACCGCCTGTGGGAGGAGATCCAGGAGGCGAGCCTCAACGCGGCCGACTACTACCTGACGCGCGCCGCCGAGAAGCCGGCGCTCGCGCACGACATGAGCCGCGCCGCCGCGCGCATCGACTCGCGGCTGCTCGCCTTCTTCCATCGCTATGCGAACGCGGAGAACGTCGACGCGGTGCCGGACTCGGCCTACTTCGCGGCCTACGAGGCGGCGCGGGGCACGGGTGACGCGCTCGTCGCCTATGCGCCGGCCGACGTGACGCCCGAAGAGCTCGCGATGGCCGTGCAGCGCTACGTCGACGCGCTGCGGATGTTCCCCTTCGAGCGCCGCGGCTACGCGGCGCTGACGGCCGCGCTCGCGCGCCAGGGCCGCGAGAGCGAGTACCTCGACCTCGCGCGGCCGGTCGCCGAGTCGGTCACGCGCTCGCGCCAGATCGACACCTGGCTCGAGCGCAACGAGGAAGGCAGCGCGCAGATCACCGCGATGCGGCGCGCGCTCGCCGACTCACAGGCCCTGGTGTATCTCGGCTTCGCCGAGAGCGCCGCCGCGAACGAGCTCAGCGCGGGAATCGACCAGGTGCGCAGCAAACGCGACACCTTGGCGCATCACCTCGACGAGCTCGCGCGGCGGCGCGAGTCGATCGGGCGCGACGCGCCCGGCCCCGCCGCCCCTGCGCCGGACGCCGACGCGGACGCGCCGTCGAGCGGCTCGGGTCTGGCCGAGCTCGAGCTCTCGCAGCTCGCGCGCGAGCTGGAAGACGGCAAGCGCGAGCTCGCGAAGCTCGACTCGCAGCTCGTCGCGCGCACGCGTGCGCTGCCGCTCTACCAGGCGACGCAGCAGAGCGACGGTCTCGCCGACCAGCTGCGCGCGCGCCGCGACCACCCGATGCACGCGCTGCTGCGCCGCATGTACCACGAGACGCGCTCGCTCGCGGCGGAGAAGAAGGACTAGGCATGCGACGCATCATCCTTCTCCTGCTCGCGGCCTCTACCTGCCTCGTGATGTCGTGGGCCTGCGCAAACGACGGCGCGCCGAAGGAGCTGCTGCCGGACCAGACCGCCGCCGAAGCGTCGGCGCCGCTCGCCGGCGAGGCGCTCGTCGCGCGCAAGCGCGACCTCGAGCGCGCCTATCGCGACCTCGTGCACTTCCAGGAGACGATGCGGACGCTCCGGTTCCGCAGGGATCGCACCGGCCGCACGCAGTTCTCCTATTTCCTCGACGCGTATCTCAACGACCACCTGAAGCCGCTGCTCGCGGGCGAGTGGCAGAGCCGACACCCGGAGCTGTCGGCGCTCGACGCCAACGTCCGCTTCGCCAAGGCCGAGCTCTTGATCCGGCTCGAGAAGCACGGCGACGCCGCGGACGAGATGGACGAGATCGAGAAGCGTTTCCACGGGCGCGAGGACATGCTGGTCGCGTATCCGACGGGACAGCAGACGCCGCTCGGGAAGGCGCTCCAGGAGCTCCGGGACCGCAAGTGGCGCGGCTAGAGACGCGGAGGCGGATGTGAATCTCGCAGACTGGTGGATCGCGCCCTGCATGACGGGCCTCGCGATCGTGACGCTCTCGTTCCCCTTCTACCGCGGGCTGCGCGTGTGCCTCGAGGCGCGCGCCGCCACGCGGCGCATGGAGGTCGGCGAGCTGCGGCGGCGCGTCGAGTCGCCCGGCGCGCCGGGTGAGCCGCTCTCGGTGCTGATGCTCCGCACGCTCGTCGACTCGCTGCGCCAGCGCGGCGATACACCGCGCGAATTCATCGTCGACGCGGCCAAGCAGTACGTCGTGAACGAGTACGACGCGCACTTCACCCGCCCGATCTCGATGTACGCGAACCTCTTGCCGCCGATCGGCCTCGCCGGCACGACCGCCGGCATGCTGGCGCTCTTCGTGTCGCTCCACCGCGCGAACGCCTCGCTCGAGCTCGGCGCGCTCGCGATCGCGCTGCTCTCCAGCATGTGCTCGCTGATGGGCTACTCGACGCTCGAGGCGCTGAAGCTCCGCCTCTACGGGCGCCTGCTCGACTGCGTCGACGACGTGCTCGCGCTGCAGCGTCGCGCCGAGGAGCGCAACGCGGCGACCGCGCGGGGGTAGCGGGCGCCATCTCGGCGCACTCCGCCCCCGCCCCGCACCCGGACCGAGGTGGCTCGAGGGCAAGGGCGCCGGGTCGGTGCGAACCTCTTCGATCCCACGGGCCGGCCGGGGCCGGCGCCACGCGTGGTGCGGATAGGCTGCGAGCGCCGGGATTAGACTGCCGAGCTCTCGCAGCCTAATTCCGGCGACCGGGAGCCCGCGGAGCCGCCAACTGCGGCCGCTGCGTGGCTTTTCCAGCCTTCATCGAACCTCCGACGTGTACAATCGCAGCCAGCCCGCGGCTTCCTCGCGGCCATATGCAGCGAACGGGGAAGCTGTCGAATAGTAGTTAGGCTGCACATATCGCTTTCTTGCACGCGATGAGCTCTACTCATTTAATCGCGCTGCTCTTCTGGGCGGCGACAACGCTCCTGTGGTCAGGGTCAGTCTGGGGTTCCTGGGCGAGCCGCTTGTACGATCAAATCGGGCCAGACTCGAGTACGTGGTATTGGCTTCGCGTGTTCGATGTGCCGCGCACACGCGAGAACTGTGTTCGCTTCGTCAGATTGATGAGCCTGGCGGGGATCGTCCTCGTCACGGCCGGTGTCACGTGGATGCTCCTCACTCAGCCGTGACCATGGGGATTTGCTTGTGCAGCCTAACAAGCCGTATCTGGACTCCTCCCACAAGCTGATTCTGTGATCTTCTTGGATTCTTCTTCTTGCTCTTCTCTCTGGCTTCGGCGACGCATCGGCTGGGACTGCAGTCGTATCTCCGGCCTCTTTTGGGTGGAGCGCTCGGGCTCCGGGCCATGATGGAAAGTC
>DATKND010000012.1:0-24021 GCA_035541475.1 Myxococcota bacterium
TCCGGAAGTACGCCGACCGCGACTAGAAGAGCGCGTAACGAGGCGTCACTGTGTCTGTATCTCCTCATCGAGTCTCAGCTCTGAAGATACAGGCCGGGGTGGCCTAGAAAGACCTCTGTCGAGCCATTTCGATGGAGGTCACCCGTGGAAGATCAGCTCCTCACTCTGTCGGAGGCTGCAAGCCGCCTCCGCCTAGCGACGGCTGAGACATGCGCGCGGTTCGCTCGCAGGCACGGCATCCCGCTGGTGAAGATCGGGGGTCGGATCGTTCGCGTTCGCGCCAGCGATCTCGAGCGAGCAATCCAACTCCACACCAGCAAGGCCGTCCCGTCCGGAACAAGCGCTAGTTGCAGCACCGAGCTCGGTCCGCCCATAAGGGGAGATATCGGGGTTTCCCGTGGCGTGGCGGTGCGAGAAGAGGTCCCAGCCGTCGCCGCGCCCGGGGAGTGCGCCACTTGACGGACGCGGAGCAGCTCGCGGCAGCTCAGGCGCGGCTCGACGCGCGCCGGCGACGCCAGGGGATAGCTCCGATCAAGGGTGTGCTTCCCCGGGTGGTCGCTCTCGCTGGAATGTCACCCGAGGCTTCGGTAGGACACGAAGACGACAGCGACGACGCACTAGCAACGCTGCTCCCCGACCATTCCGAGGTTGTGGTCGGCTACGTCGACGAGCGGCTGCTGGACATGTACCACCGGAAGGTCTGGCTCGTACGCCTTCGCATCCTCGAAGGCGATCAGGCGGGCAGACTCATCTCGTGGTGGCTGCGGAGGCTGGACCCCGCGCGCCGTGTAACGCGGTCGTCCGCGCTTGCGACGTCCTATGTAGCCGCTACGGGCCTACGGCCGCCGCGCGACCTGGCTCGCAGGAGACCGAGCGAGTGGCTCGCGGATACGCAATACCGCGTGCGGACGCGAGTAGTCGCGCGCGATACGCACGGAGTCGAGCGCGTGCTCGCTGCGAGCTATTCGGTGGTGGAGGCGATTGTCGAGCGGGTCGCCGGCATTCCGCCGACGCTACGGCAGCGAATTCGGTGAGCGCGACTCGGTGCACGCACGTCCGGGGCTCCCTGGACCACGGACGGAGGGGGGCGGGCGGCCGCGAGCTTCCCGCTCCCCCTCGCACGGTGTGCGCTCTGTTCTCTGATCTCTCTATCTGGCATCAAGTATCAAAGATCTCTTCTCCGCTCTCCGTCCTCCAGTCTTCTCTCTCCTCCCTCGCCCCTCCGGCCTCCGGATCGCATGGGGATAGACGCGCAAGGGCGCACACCTGCGCGAGCGACCGCGACGGGCCGATCGAAACGGACGAGAGCCTGACGGCGCTCCTGCTCGAGGAGCTGAGGGACGGCGTGTGGGAGTTGGTCGAGGTGGACCCGACGCGCGCGTGGCTCCACGTGCGCTCTGCCGCGTACTCGGTCGAATCGTGGGTTCGCGCCCTCCGCGAGGAGCAGCCCGGTCCCGCGAAGACCACCGGCACGGGGCCGCTGTGCCATGCACACAATTCACAGAATTCACAAAAAGGGCGGGACGAGTTGGCAGCGGCCGGAGTCGAGGATCTCAATTGATTACGGAAAACGACACTCCGGAAGCCCCCTGCAAACACTCCCCCAGGCCCTCCGCCGGGAGATCCGTCCGCCACCGCAAGCTCCGGGTCGACCAGGTTCACCCCCTCGACCTCGCTGACCTGAGGCGGGACGGGCTGCTGGACCCGGCGAAGGCCGGGCACGTCTGGATCTCCAAAATCTCCCTGGGGTTCGCCCTGGTGCCGACGTACGCGCTCTACGCCGTCGCTGCGACCCCCAACGACCGATGGCTCGTTCTGTCCTACCCGAAGCCTGAGACTCTCGGTGAACGGGCAACCCAGGTCGTCGAGTTGATTGCCACCGCCTGCCATTTCGGGGGCCGGCGCTGGTGGTTCCGGTGCCCTGCCGCGCGGAACAATGTTCCGTGTCGACGGCGCTGCAGGATCTTGTACCGACCTCTCGAGGGCATCGGTTTCGCCTGCCGCGAGTGCTGGTCGCTGACGTACAGGTGCAGGCAGCGCCACCGGCACCGCTACGAAGTCCTCGCCAAGGCGTTGCTGCTGACGCAGCAGGAGGCGCACCGGCGGTTCTGGGAGCTACCCCCGAAGCAGCTCGCAACGCGCCTCCGCCGATACCAGCGAGTCGTCCCTGCGCTGCGGGATTTCGTCAGCGGTGGCTCTGACATTGCGCTGCGACCGGGGCGCACCGGATGAACGATCGTGCAGACAATCCGGCGCGCGCGCTGTCCCTCTCGGACCGCCTCGCCCTGCGTCCGCGAGAGGCCGCAGCTGCGCTGGGAGTGTCGGAGCGGTCGTTCCGTCAGCTTCTTTCGCAGATCCCCCATGTTCGGGAGGGAGGCATGGTGCTCGTGCCCGTCGAGGCTCTGCGCGAATGGCTGCGTCACGAAGCCAAGGCGCAGCACCAGAGAGCGAACGCCGAGGCCGACGCGATCCTCCGTGCCCTCGGCGGCGCGAAAGCTCGAGGGACGAAGCCATGACCACGTATTTCGAAAATGCCTTGCTAATTCAAAACTGCGTGCGTAGCCTCAGTGGTGATGCAGGTAAAGCGGAAGCGGAGCGGTTGGGGCGGGGCGCGGCATGGGGCAGGGCGCAAGCCTGAGCTCGAGGACCCCGTGAGCGTGACGCTAGACCTCGAGCGGAGCGACCACGAAGCGCTGAGCACAATCTCCGAACAACGCGGGAAATCGGTCGCGGCACTGGTTCGCGAGTCGGTGCGAGCATTCTTGCGACGCGCAAGGAGTTAGCGGTGGCAGCGAAGGTGAAGTGGCTCGACGAGAACGGCCGCGAGTGCAAGCCCACAAAGGGAGCGAAGGGCGCATGGTGGGTTGTGGTTCACGATCAGGGCCGCAGGAAGAAGCGACGATTCGGCCCTCGGAAGGCCGACAAGGCACGGGCCCACAGCGTGGTCCGCGAGATCGACAAGCTGCTCGCGACGGGCACGTACTGGGCTGCGCAGGAACCGCGAGAAGAGACTCCGCCGCCGCTGCTCTGCCGCGAGGCCCTCGAGCGCTGGCTCCTCACGTACTCGGCGACGCTTAAGCCCTCGTACCAGGTCAGCGCCGGCGACGTGATCCGCCTGCACCTGGCTCCGTTCTTCGGCGACCAGGACGTGCGGGAGCTCAACGAGGAGCGCCTGCTCGAGTACGTCCGCATGAAGCTCGCGGAGCCGCGGCCGCCGCGGAAGGAAGGCGGCGTAGCCCTGCCTCCGATCAAGCCGGCGACGATCCGGCTTCACCTCGCGATCTTGCGGCGTGTGCTCGGTCTGCTCGAGCGCGACGGCAAGATCCAGAGGAATCCGGCGCGCGGTATCGGCGAGCTGCTGCGCCGAGTCGGCCGCTCGATCGCGAGCGAGACCGAGGAGGCTCAGCACTGGACCCGCAGCGAGGTGGAGCGCCTGATCGCGATCGCTCGCAAGCACGAGCCGCGCTTCGCTCCGCTGCTCGTGCTGCTCTTCTCGACGGGCGTGCGCCGTGGCGAGGCGCTCGGGCTCCAGTGGTCAGACGTCGACTTCGACAGCCGTGTCCTCACGGTGCGCCGCTCCATCACCAAGGAGGGAGTCGGGACACCGAAGAGCGGCAAGGCTCGTCGCGTCCCGATGACGCCGGCGCTCGCCGACGAGCTGTTCGACCTCCTGGCCACTCGGCGCCGCGAGGTGTTGGCCAACGGCTGGAAGGAGGTTCCAGAGTGGCTCTTCCCCGCTGAGCCTGGGTGTCGCAAGGAGGAGGGCGCGACCGAGGCGACACAGCGCACGCTGCTCGGCGGGGGCCGGCCGGATGCGAGCAACGCCGAGCGCACCTGGCTCCGCCTCCGTCGGCGCGCGCAGGCACAGGGCATTCGCCCGCTGAAGCTCCACTGCACCCGCCACACGTGGGCGACGTTCGCGCTGAAGGCCGGGAAGAGCGTGCGCTGGGTCGCCGACGTGCTCGGGCACGCCGATCCCGCGCTCACGCTTCGCATCTACGCCCACGCGATGCGCGAGGAGGAGACGGACCTCTCCTTCGCCGACTTCGGTGTCGGTGGACGGACGACGAAGGAGGGCGGCGACGTGGTGCGCGACGGCCCGGGACGGCCCTATACGGCCCCTGGCTTCGACGAGGCCGCGGTTTCGTCACTCGACGGTGTAGAGAGCACAGCCGAAGATGAGAGCGATTCCGACGACTTCGAGGTGGTGGCCCAGGCCAGAGTCGAACTGGCGACACCCGCATTTTCAGTGCGGTGCTCTACCAACTGAGCTACCGGGCCACGGCGCGGCAGGTTAGCCTCGATCCAACGTTTGCGACACGCGATCTCGGGTAGCCGACTGGCTCGCCGGGAGAAGCCCAGCGCTCTGCAACGGGAGCCCTACGAGCACCAGAACCCGGAGCTTCGAAGAACATGGCGCGCGGAGCGCGCCGCAAGCGCCGAAGGCGCGCGCAGCGAGGCGTAGCCGAGCGGAGTGCCAGGGTTAGCCCGGTGAGGATGCAGCGGCGAGCGGCTCTTGCGACGTGCCGCCGGACGCGTGCTCGATCCGCACCGAGCGGATCACCGCGTCCTTCGGATACGGCCGATCGCGCGGTCCGTAGCGCCCGTAGCGGTCGATCTTCATGCGCGTGATCGCGTCCACCGTCTCCATGCCCTGCGAGACGCGGCCGAACGCCGAGTAGCTGCCGTCGAGCTGACGCGAATCCGCCTGCACGATGAAGAACTGGCAGCCGCCGCTCTGCGGCCCGCCGGAATTCGCGAGCGACACCGTGCCGCGAACGTGCGGATATGCGCTGAACTCGTCGGGCACGCGATCGTCGGTCTTGCCGAGGCCGTCGTCGCGCGGGTCGAGGTTCTTCGTGAGCGGATCGCCGCCCTGGATCATGAAGCCGGGGATCACGCGGTGGAAGTGCGTGCCGTCGTAGACGCCGCGCTCGGCGAGCATCTCGAAGTGCGCGACCGTCCTCGGCGCGAGCTCGGGCAGGAGCTCGATGCGGATCGTGCCGAGATCGCCGAGGTCGAGCAGCGCCGTGTCGTGCGGGCCGGCGGAGATGCGCGCGAGCGCGGCCTGCGCCGCGGCGGGATCGGGCCCACTGCGCGCCTCGCGCGCGTGCGAGCCGCACGCGCACACAACGCCGAGCAGGAGCAGGGCGAGCGTCGATCGCTTCACGAGCTCTCGTATCGGACGGCGCGCGGGCGGACCTTTGCGCCCCCGTGATAGGGTTCCGCGCCCCATGTCCCGGCCCTCGCATCGCCCGTGGCTCCGCGCGCTCGCAGCCGCGGCGGTGCTCGCGCAGGCCCTGCTCGGCCCGAATGCGCGGGCGGCGGCTCCCGATCCCGCGCAGGGCCGACGCGGCATGGTGGTGACCTCGCAGGGCGACGCGACGCGCGCCGGGCTCGCGATGCTCGAGCAGGGCGGCAACGCGGTCGACGCCGCCGTAGCGGCCGCCTTCGCGCTGGCGGTGACACAGCCCTTCTCCGCCGGGCTCGGCGGCGGCGCCTTCGTGCTGATCCGCACCGCGGACGGCCGCGCCGTCGCGCTCGACGCGCGCGAGACGGCGCCCGCCGCCGCGACGGCCGACATGTTCACGCGTCCCGGCGTGCCCGAGCGCGCGTCGCTGGTGGGGCCGCTCGCCATCGCGACGCCGAGCTTCGTCGCGGGCATGGCGCTCGCGCTCGAGAAATTCGGCACGCGTTCGCTCGCCGACGTGCTCGCGCCCGCGATCGAGCTCGCCGAGCACGGCTTCCCGATCGGGCCGTATCACGCGCGCATGCTCGCGTTCGTCGAGAACATGGGGTTGCGCCAGCGCTTCCCCGAGACCGCGCGCATCCAGCTGCCGCCGCCCGGCGAGACGCCGCGCCAGGGCTGGCGCCTCGTGCAGAAGGATCTCGCTGAGACGCTGCGCCGCATCGCCCGCGACGGCCCGCAGACGATCTCCTCCGGCGACGTGGCGGGCGCGATCGCCGACGAGGTGCAGGCGGACGGCGGCATCCTCACCTGGGACGATCTCTCCGGCTACCAGCCGAAGCTGCGCGAACCGCTGCGCGGCCACTATCGAAGCTTCGAGATCCTGAGCTTCCCGCCGCCGTCGTCGGGCGGTGTCGCGCTGATCGAGGCGCTCCAGATCCTCGACGGGACCGATCTGCGGACGCGCGGTGCCGGCTCGTCGGCCGCGATCCACCTGATCGCCGAGGCAATGAAGCTGGCGTTCGCGGACCGCGCGCTGCACCTCGGCGACCCGGACTTCGTCGACGTCCCGGTCGCGCGCCTGATCTCGCTGGACTACGCGGCGTCGCTGCGGGCGCGCATTGACCCGCCGTGGTGGAAGCGCGCGCCGTGGACCTGGATGCGCGAGGAGTCGGCGATCGAGGTGGAGGCGCCCGGGATCGCCGCCGACGATCACGGCACCACGCACCTCTCCACCACCGACGCGGCGGGCAACGCGGTCGCGCTGACGATGACGATCAACACGCCCTTCGGCTCCGGCATCACCGTGCCCGGCACCGGCGTCGTGCTGAACAACGAGATGGACGACTTCTCCGTCGCGCCCGGCAAGCCGAACGTCTACGGACTCGTCGACGTGCGCGGATCCAACTCGATCGCGCCGGGCAAGCGACCGCTCTCGAGCATGACGCCGACGATCGTGTCGATCGACGGGCGCCTCGTGATGGTGACGGGCAGCCCCGGCGGTCCCCGCATCATCAGCACCACCCTGCTCTCGATCCTCAACGCGCTCGACTTCCACATGGACGTGGAGGAGGCCGTGTCGGCGCCGCGCTTCCACCACCAGTGGAGCCCGAACGAGATCGTGGTCGAGCCCGACGTGCCGGCCGACGTGATCGAGGGGCTGCGCGCGCGGGGGCACGTGGTGCGGGTCGACGAGCGCGAGTGGTCGGCGGCCGAGGCGATCCTGATCGACCCGAAGACCGGCTGGCACACGGGCGGCGCCGATCCGCGCAGCGACGGGCTCGCGCTCGGACTCGATCCGCCGGGTGGCTCGGCGAGCAACCCGTAAGGCGATTGTTGCGGTCGGGATGATCGGAGCTTCGGGAACATGGCGCGCGAAGCGCGCCGCAAGCGCCCGCGTAGCGGGCGCGCGCAGCTCGCCGCAGGCGAGCGGAGTTCACATCATTCAGGGGCGGATCAGCGCCTCGGTGTATGCATCGAGCTGCACGATCCGCTGCGCGACGCGTAGCACGTCGGCGGGCTCGACCGCGGCGATGCGCGCGGGGTAGTCGCAGTGCGCCTCGGGCCCGAGGCCGTAGAGCGAATCGTGCGCGATGCGCGCCGCGTGCACGGCGTTGCGCTGCTGGTCGATCGCGAAGTTGCCGGCGAGATGTCGGCGCGCGCGCGCGACCTCTTCGGCGGGCGGCTCCTTCTCGATCAGGCGCTCGAGCTCGTGGAGCAGCCCCGCGCGCGCCTCCTCGAGGCGCGCGGGCGCGGTGCCGATCTGCACCGCGAACCAGCCCGGGTCGAGTCCCTCGACCGTCATCGCGTCGACCGCGTACGCCAGTCCGCGGCGGTCGCGCAGCTCGAGAAAGAGGCGACCGCCCTGACCCGCGAGCAGCTGCGCGATCACCTCGAGCGCGTGGCGATCGGGGTCGTGGATGTCCACGCCGCGCACGCCGATCACGCAGTGCGCCTGCTCCCGCTCCTTGCGGAGCTCCGCGCGGCGGATCTCGCACGGCGCCGGCTCGTGCGGAGGGCGCGGCGGCTCGAAGGGTCGCCCGTCGAGCTCGGCGAAGCGGCTCGCGACGCCGCGCGCGACGGCATCGGGATCGACGTCGCCCGCGACGGCGATCACGAGATTGCGCGCGGTGACGAGCGCGTCGTGGTGCGTGAGCAGCGCGTCGCGATCGAGCGCGCCGACCGACGCCGCGCTGCCGAGCGAGGGCAGCCGGTACGGGTGCTCGCGGAAGTGCGTCTCGGCGAAGAGCAGCAGCGCGCGGCGCGCGAGCTGGTCCTCGCGGCGCGTGATCGCCGCGAGCGTCTCGCGGCGCTCGCGCTCGATCTCCTCCGGGTCGAGCGAGGGCGCGAGCAGCACCTCGGCGAAGAGGTCGAGCAGCGGCTCCCACTGGGCGCTCGGCGCCTCGAGCGTGAGCCCGAAGCTGCTGCGGCCGGCGAAGCTGTCGATGTCTCCGGCGCGGCTCTCGACCGCGTTCGCGAACTCGGCCGCCGAGTGGCTCTCCGTGCCGCGCAGCCACAACGACGTCAGGAATGCCGTGATGCCGGAGTTCGACTCGTGCTCGGCGAGCAGTCCCCCCTCGAGCGCCGCGCGCGCCGCGACGAGCGGGAGCCCGTGCCGGGGCAGCACGTGCAGCCGGATCCCCGAATCGAGCGCGTAGGAGACGACGCCCGCGGGCCCCCGACTCCGCTGCGGTGACGCCGTCGCGCGTCGGGCGCCCTCGCGCCCGCGCGCCACCGCCGCCGCGATGGCCTCCGGATGCAGCGCGCTCGACTCCGCGTCCGGCAGCAGCGCGACCGCGGTGAGCCGCTCGGGAGAGAGGTACCGGTGCGCGACGCGCAGCAGATCGTCCGGGGTCGCGCGCCGCACGCGCTCGAGGTAGCGCTCCTCCTGCTCGTAGCCGCCGCCGAGGCAGTGGAAGCTCCCGACCTTCGCCGCGACGCCCCACACGCTCTCGCGCTCGAAGTGCTCCGACGCGAGGAAGTTGACGCGCGCGCGCTCGAGCTCGACGTCCGACACCGGCGCGCTGCGCATGCGCTCGACCTCGTGCGCGCACGCGCCGATCGCCTCGGCGGCGCGCGCGGCGTCGGTCTCGAAGTCGATCGACCAGAGGCCGGGATCGAGCGGCGTGTAGCAGCCGGCGTCGACGCGCTCGACGAGGCCCGCGCGCTCTCGCACGCGCCGCACCAGCCGCGAGCTCTCGCCGTTGCCGATCACGAAGGCCGCGAGATCGAGCAGCGGCGCGTCGGGGTGGGAGAGACCGACCCCGGGCCACGAGAGCGACGCGTTCGCGCGCTCGAAGGGCCGAGTCAGCACGGCCGCGCGGAGCTCGCGCTGCGACGGCTCGGCGCCCCGGTCGCGGCGCGCGCCGCCCGCCGGCGCCGAGCCGAAGGCGCGCTCGAGCGCGACGAGCAGCTCGGGCGCCTCGAAGCTGCCGACCGCCACGACGATCAGGTTGTCGGGCGTGTACCAGCGCGCGTGGAACGCGCGCAGCAGCTCGCGCTCGAAGGAGGCGACGCTCTGCGGCGTCCCCAGGATCGGCGCGCGGTACGGGTGCTGGCGGTAGGCCTCGGCGAAGAGCGCGTTGCCGAGCACGCTCCCCGGCGAGTCCTCGCTGCGCCGGATCTCCTCGAGCACGACGTCGATCTCGCGCCGGATCTCCACCGGATCGAAGGCCGGGTGGAGCACCGCGTCCGCGAGCACGTCGACGCCGCGCGCGAGCTCCTCGGCGGGGAGCGTCACGTGATAGACGGTCACGTCGTGGGAGGTGTAGGCGTTGATGCGGCCGCCGGCGCCCTCGATCGTGCCGGCGAGCTCGCCGACCCCCTGGCGCGACGTCCCCTTGAAGAGCATGTGCTCGTGGAAGTGCGCGACGCCGTGCTCGCGCGGTCCCTCGTCGGCGGAGCCCACCTGCGCAAAGACCTGGAGCTCGACCACGGGGGCGAGCTCGCTCGGGCAGAGCAGCACGCCGAGCCCGTTCGACAGTCGGTGCAGCTGGGTCGGCGCGGCAGCCAAAGCGAGGGCCAGAGTATCGGAGTGGGGTCGGACACGCCGGGGCTCTGAACTTCGCTCGCGTGCCCGGTCGATCTTCGCTCGGCTACGCCTCGCTGCGCGCCGGACGGCTTGCGCTCGCTGCGCGCCGCGCGCAGCGCGGCTTGCGGATACCCTGCGCGGCGTGCGTCCCGACGTCGGTGTCTACGTGCACGTGCCGTGGTGCGAGCGCGTGTGCCCGTACTGCGACTTCGCCGTGGTGGCCGCGCGCGCGGTGCCGCACGAGCGCGAGGAGCGCTACGTCGACGCGCTCGTCGCCGAGCTCGACGCGCGTCGCGAGCGCTTCGAGGGTCGCGCGCTCGCGAGCCTGTACCTCGGCGGTGGCACGCCGTCGCTGCTGCGCGCGGCGAGCGTGGCGCGCATCGCCGACGCGGTGCGCGCGGCCTTTCCGCCCGAGGACCCGCCCGAGATCACGCTCGAGGTGAACCCGAGCAGCCTCGAGCGCGCGCGCCTGCCGGGATTCCGCGCGGCCGGCGTCGACCGCGTCTCTCTCGGGGCGCAGTCCTTCGACGACGCCACCTTGAAGCGGCTCGGCCGCGCGCACCGCGCCGACGCGGTGTACTCGACGCTCGATGCGATCCGCGCCGCGGGCTTCCGCTCGCTCTCGCTCGATCTGATCTTCGGCGCGCCGGGCCAGACGCTCGCGGGGCTCGACCTCGATCTCGACGCGCTGATCGCGACCGCGCCCTCGCACGTCTCCGCCTACGAGCTGACGCTCGAGAAGGGCACGCCCTTCGGCGAAGCCGCCGCGCGCGGCCGACTCGCGCTGCCCGACGAGGACGTCGTGGCGTCGATGCTCGCGCGCGTGGAGGCTCGGCTCAGGCAAGCGGGCTACCGCCGCTACGAGATCTCGAGCTACGCGCGGCCCGGCTGCGAAGCCGTCCACAACCGGCGCTACTGGGAGCGGCGGCCGGTGCTCGGACTCGGGATGGGAGCCGTGTCGACCGATCCTCCGGACGCCGCGCACGCGCACGGCGTCCGGCGCGCGAACCCGCGCGAGCTCGCGCGCTATCTCGCGGATCCCGTCGGCTGCGGCGAGATCGAGGTGCTCTCTCCCGAGACGGCGCGCGGCGAGGCGATCTTCCTCGCGCTTCGCACCGCGCGCGGCGTCGACGCGGCGCGCTTCGCCGCGGAGTTCGGCGCGCCGCCGCGGCGCTTCTTCGATCGCGAGATCGAGCGGCTGCGGCGAGACGAGCTGCTCTGCGAGGAAGAAGAGAGTGGGGACCTGCGGCTCACACCCCGCGGGAGGATGATCGCCGACAGCGTGTTCGAAGCGTTCGTGTAGCTCTGCGGGCGCGAGCTTGCGTTAACTTCCGTCCGTTCTGGTCGGATGGAGCGCCGATTTGCCGGATCTGAGTGAGCGTCAGCGGGCGGTGCTGCGCGCGGTGGTCACCGCCTACGTGGGTGAGGCGGCCCCGATCGGCTCGGCCACGATCTCGCACCTGCTCGCGCAGCGGCTGTCCGCGGCCAGCATCCGCACCACCCTGGCGGAGCTCTCGGAGCTCGGGCTCGTGCACCAGCCGCACACCTCCGCGGGCCGGGTCCCGACCGACGAGGGACTCCGCGCCTTCATCGACGCGCTGCCGCGGTCGGGCGCGGTCAGCGAGTACGACCGCCGCACCATCGACTTCGCGGTCGCGAGCACCGAGCCGGCCTCGGTCGCCGAGGTCGCGTCGGAGCTGCTCTCGAAGCAGACGCGACTGCTCGGCTTCGCGATTGCCCCGCGCTTCGATCGAGTGAAGCTCCGCCACATCGCGCTCGTGCGACTCGGCGGACGCCGCATCCTCGCCGTGCTCGTGACCGAGAACGGCACCGCGCACCGGCGTGTGGTCGAGCACGACGCGCTGCTGACCCAGGCCGAGCTCGACCGCCTCGCCTCGCTGCTCGGCGAGCGCGTGGACGGTCGCACCCTGCTAGAGGTGCGCGAGCTCTTCGCGGCGGAGGCGCAGCGCGAGCTGCGTCAGGCCGATCGCATGCTGCGACTCGCATTCGAGCTCGGCGCTCGCGCGGTCGCGGTCGACGAGCCGACGGACGGCGATCTCGTGATCGCCACGCGCCTCGCTCTGCTCGACCAGCCGGAGTTCCGCGATCCCGAGCGGGTCCGCGAGCTCTTCACGGCGCTCGAGACCCGGGAGCGGCTGATCGAGCTGCTCGACCGCCTGCTCGCGCGCTCGCACGGGGTGCGCGTCGCGCTCGGCGGCGAGGTGGACGAGCCTTCGCTACACCGCTGCGCGCTCGTCGCCGCCCGCTACGGCGAGGATGGCGCGGCCGGCGCGCTCGGCGTGATCGGGCCCGCCCGCATGGACTACGGCCGCGTCATCTCGCTGGTCGACTACTGCTCGCGGGTGGTGACCGAGAAGCTCCACGCGTGAGCGCGCGAAGCGGCCACGGCGGTACCCGGCGCCCCGAACCGGAGCGCGAGGCCTCTCCGGAAGGAGAGGAGCCCTCGGGCGGCTCGATCGGGCCGAGCCCCGAGCTCGAGGAGGCGCTGCGCGAGGCGGCGGACGCGGTCCCGGACGCGTCGCGCGCGAGCGACGAGGTCGTCCTCGACCATCCGGTCGCGGTGGTGCCCGAGGACGAGGTGACACGGCTGCGCGACGAGCTCGCCGGTGCGCGCGATCGCATGCTCCGACTCCAGGCCGACTTCGACAACTTCCGCAAACGGGCGATGAAGGACCGCGAGGAGGCAGTCCAGTACGGGCCCCAGATTCTGGTCAAGGACCTGCTCCCGGTGGTCGATAACCTCGCCCGAGCCATCGACCACGCTCGGCAGAGCGGGGGCGGGGACTTGGAAGGTCTGTTGCAGGGTGTCGAGCTCGTCCGGCGCGAGCTCGAGTCCGCGCTGTCCAAGAACCACGTCCGCGAGGTCGAGGCGCTCGGGAAGGTGTTCAACCCGGCGCACCACGAGGCGATGGCTCAGATCCCGAACGCGAGCGTGGAGCCCAACACGATCGTGGAGGTCCTGCAGAAGGGATATCAGCTGCGAGATCGCCTGATCCGACCGGCGCGGGTCGTCGTGGCCCGGACGCCGGACGAGCCGGACGTGGAGGGGGAGCCGTCCGGCGGGCTCTGAGCGGGTCTCCCTCGCGGAGAGCCCATGGGCAGAGTCATCGGTATCGATCTCGGGACGACGAACTCCTGCGTCGCGTTGTTCGACAACAACGAACCCGTGATCGTCGCGAACTCCGAGGGCGCGCGGACCACGCCGTCGATGGTCGCGTTCTCGCCGGCGGGCGAGAAGCTCGTCGGCCAGATCGCCAAGCGCCAGGCGGTCACGAATCCCCGCAACACGATCTACGCCGCGAAGCGCCTGATCGGGCGCCGCTTCGACAGCGCCGAGGTGCAGCGCTTCAAGTCGATCGCGCCGTTCCCCATCGAGACCGGAGACAACGGCGAGGTGCGCGTCCGCATCGGAGATCGCGCGTACTCGCCGCAGGAGGTCTCCGCGATGGTTCTGACGCGCATGCGCGAGACAGCGTCGGACTATCTCGGCGAGCCGATCGAGGACGCGGTCATCACGGTGCCGGCCTACTTCGACGACTCGCAGCGCCAGGCCACGCAGGAGGCCGGCCGGATCGCCGGGCTGAACGTCCTGCGGATCATCAATGAGCCGACGGCCGCGGCGCTCGCCTTCGGCCTCGACCGCAAGAGCAGCGGCCGCGTCGCGGTCTTCGATCTCGGCGGCGGCACCTTCGACGTGTCGATCCTCGAGATCTCCGAGGGTGTCTTCGAGGTGCGGAGCACCAACGGCGACACCTATCTCGGCGGCGAGGACTTCGACAACCGCATCGTCGACTACCTGATCGGTCTGTTCGAGGAGGAGTCGGGCATCGATCTGCGCGGCGATCCGATGGCGCTCCAGCGCATCAAGGAGTCCTCGGAGCGCGCGAAGCACGAGCTCTCATCGTGCGAGCAGACCGACATCAGCCTGCCCTTCATCGCGGCGGACGACTCCGGCCCGCGCCATCTCACGACCTCGCTCACGCGCCCGCAGCTCGAAGAGCTGACGCAGGATCTGATCGAGCGCCTCGAGTCGCCTTGCCGCGTCGCGCTCGACGACGCGGGGGTGACGCCGTCGCAGATCGACCACGTGGTGCTCGTCGGCGGCATGACGCGCATGCCGGCCGTGCAGCGCATGGTGCAGAAGATCTTCGGGCGCGCGCCCAACAAGGGCGTGAATCCGGACGAGGTGGTGGCTGCGGGCGCCGCGATCCAGGGCGCCGTGCTGTCGGGCAAGGTCGAGCAGGTGCTGCTCCTCGACGTGACGCCGCTCTCGCTCGGTGTCGAGACGCAGGGCGGCGTGTCGACGGTCATCATCCCGCGCAACACCACGGTGCCGACGTCGAACAGCCGCATCTTCTCCACCACCGAAGACAATCAGACGCTCGTGCGCATCCACGTCGTGCAGGGCGAGCGCGACCTCGCGCGCGACAACCGCACGCTCGGCCGCTTCGAGCTCGTCGGCATCCTGCCCGCGCCGCGCGGCGTCCCGCAGATCGAGGTTAGCTTCGACATCGACGCTGACGGCGTCGTGAACGTCTCGGCCAAGGATCTCGGCAGCGGCCGCTCGCAGGCGATCCGGGTCACCGCCTCGACGGGCCTCTCGGAGGAGGAGATCGGGAAGCTGGTGAAGGAGGCCGAGCAGAATGCAGCCGCCGACCGGCAGCGCCGCGAGTGGATCGACCTGCGAAACCAGGCCGACGGCCTGATCTACTCGACGGAGCGCACGCTCCAGGAGTTCGAGGAGAACGTCGCGGAGGACGACCGCGAGCAGCTCCAGCAGACGATCGCCCGGACGCGCCAGGCGATGGCCGGCGAGGACGCGGCGGCGCTGCGCCAGGCCGTCGGAGAGCTGTCCTCGCTCACCTACAAGATGACGGAGAAGCTCTACGCGGAGCTCGGCGCCAAGCAGTCCTGACGGCGCCGCTGCGGCGGCCGCGACGGAAAGGCCGCCTTGACCCAAGGGACCTCCGTCCTAGATTCCCGCACGATTTTGGCCAAGCGCGACTACTACGAGATCCTCGGCGTCGGACGAGACGCGGACCCCGAGGCGCTGAAGAAGGCGTATCGCCGCCTCGCGATGCGCGATCACCCCGATCGCAATCCGAACGACGCGGCCGCCGAGGAGCGCTTCAAGGAGGCGTCGGAGGCCTACGCGATCCTCTCCGATCCCGAGAAGCGGCGCGCCTACGATCGCTTCGGGCACGCGGGAGTCGGTCCGGGCGCGGGCTCTCACCCGTTCCAGGATTTCGGCGACCTCGGCAGCTTCACCGATCTCTTCGAGGATCTCTTCGGCGATCTCTTCGGCGGGCGCCGCGGCGGACGCCGCCGCGGGCGCGGCCAGCGCGGCGCGGACCTCCGCTACAACCTCGAGATCGAGCTCTCCGACGTGCTCGCCGGCTTCGAGAGCCAGATCGCGATCCCGAAGATGCGGCCGTGCAAGAGCTGCGACGGATCGGGCGCGCGCGCCGGCACCTCGCCCGAGGTGTGCAGCGCCTGTCGCGGCAGCGGTCAGGTGGTGCTCCAGCAGGGCTTCTTTCGCGTGAGCCGACCGTGCGACGTGTGCGCCGGCAGCGGCGAGACGGTGCGTGAGCGCTGTCCGGACTGCCGCGGGCAGGGGCGCGTCGAGGGCCAGCAGACGATCAAGGTGCGGATCCCCGCCGGCGTCGACGAGGGCACGCGCCTGCGGCTCTCCGGCGAGGGCGAGGCCGGCATCTCGGGCGGACCGCCGGGCGACCTCTACGTCGTGATCTCGGTGAAGCCGCACCCGCTCTTCGAGCGCGAGGGTGCGGACCTCCACTGCCAGGTGCCGATCACGATGGTGCAGGCAGCGCTCGGCGCCGAGATCGACGTGCCGACCTTGGAAGGCAAGGTGAAGGTGACGATTCCCGAGGGCACGCAGTCGGGCAAGGTGATGCGCCTGCGCAGCAAGGGCGTGCCGACCTTGCGCTCGGCGACGCGCGGCGACCAGCTCCTGCACTTCTTCGTCGAGACGCCGACGCGGCTCACGAAGTCGCAGCGCGAGATCCTCGAGCGCTTCGCGCAGGAGTCGGACGTTGTCGTGTCGCCCGCCCACAAGTCGTTCCTCGACAAGCTGCGCGAGCTGTTCGACTGATGCGCCGCGCCGCGCGCTTCGCGAGCGTGCTGGTCGCGCTCTGGCTCTTCGCCTGCGCCAGCGAGGTCCCGCAGCGGCCGGCGTCGCCGGAAGAGCAGGGCGCCTATGCGACGGTGCAGAAGGAGGTGGCGCGCGGCGGCAAGTCCGCGCGCGCGTCGCTCTCGCACTTCATCGAGCAGTTCCCCGAATCTCCGCTCGCGAACCAGGCGCGCATGCAGCGCGGCGACCTGCTGCTCGCGGCGGGCGACTCGGACGCGGCGTTCGCCGACTTCGAGGAAGTCGTGCGCCGCGTGCCGCGCAGCGATCAGGCCGACGCCGCGCGCGTGCGCATCGCGCGCATCGAGCTCTCGCGAGGCGACGCGCGCGGCGCGCGAGACACCTTGGACCGCGTGCGCCTGCCGCGGCTCTCGCCGGCCGACCGCGCCGCGGCCTACGACACCTGGGCGGACGCGTCCAGCGACGGCGTCGCGCGCGTGCTCTGGCTCTCGAAGCTGCGCAGCGAGACGCCGCAGGCGGCCGACGCGATCGACGGACGCATCGAGCTGACCCTGTCGGGGCTCAAAGAGCCCGAGCTCGCGCGGCTCGCGAAGGAGGTCGGCGACGCGCCGCCCGCGGCCAGCGTCGCGCTCGCGCGGGCCGAGCTGCTGCTCGACGCGGGCGACGTCGAGGCGGCGCGCGCCTCGCTCGCCCGCGCGGAGTCGCTGCCGCTCGCGCCCGCGCTCTCGGAGAGACTGAAGGCGCTGCGCCAGCGCCTCGCGATCCGCGTCGCCGCGAAGACCGAGGGCGCGCCGCTGCCGGACTTCGGCGCGGCGGAGGCGAACGGCCTGCCCCAAACGAGCGGCTCGCGCGGCGCGATCGGCGTCGTGCTGCCGCTCTCGGGTCAGTACGCGAGCTTCGGCGAGGAGAGCCTGCGCGGCGTGCTGCTCGCGGCCGGCGTGTTCGGCGCGGGCGACGCGCCGGGCTCGCCGCCGCCGCTTCGCGTCGTCGTGCGCGATACGCAGGGCCAGCCGGCAGTCGCGGCGGCCGCCGTGCGCGAGCTAGCCGCCGACGGCGAGGTCTCCGCGATCATCGGTCCGCTCGTGTCGGCCGAGTGCGAGGCCGCTGCCGCGGCCGCGCAGGAGGCTGGCATTCCGCTGCTCGCGCTCACCGCGCGCGAGGAGGTCGTGCGCGACCGCAGCTGGGTCTTCCGCCTGCGCACGCGGCCCGTCGAGGAGGTCGATCTGGTGGTGGACAAGGCGCGGGCGCTCGGCGCCGCACGCTTCGCGATCCTCTACCGCGACGACGCCTACGGGCGCGGACTGCGGAGCCTCTTCTGGGACGCGGTCGAGGCGCACGGCGGCCAGGTGGTCGGCGTTGCGTCCTATCCGCCCGGCGCGAAGGACTTCACCGACCCGATCCGGAGCCTCGTCGGCTACTCGCTGCTCGACGACGAGGAGAAGGCGCTGCTCGCGCAGCGCGAGAAGATCCTCAACAAGGCGCGCCGGCTGCCGCCCACCGAGGCGCTGGTGTTGCGCGCGCAGGCGCAAGCGATCCAGAAGCCCGACGGCTCGCCGCTGCCTCCGATCGTCGACTTCGACGCGCTCTTCGTGCCCGATACCACGCAGAGCATCGTGCTGATCGCGCCGCACCTCGCCTTCCAGGAGGTGAACGGCGTACGCCTGCTCGGTCCGGAGGGCTGGTACCAGAAGGACCTCGCGCGACTCGCCGGCGACCACCTGGAGGGCGCGATCTTTGCCGCGCACTTCTTTCCGGACAGCCCGGTCGACTACGTGCACGACTTCACCGTCCACTATCGCGACGCCTTCGCGTCGGAGCCGGCGGTCTTCGCGGCGCAGGCCTACGACGCCGCGAACCTCGCGCTGGTGCAGCTCGCGAGGCGGAGCGCGACACGCGATTCGATGCGCCAGGGCATCCTCGAGACCGCGGGCTATCCGGGTGTCGCGGGCGTGACGACGGTGGGCTCCGACGGCAACGCGCACAAGCGGCCGTATCTGCTGCAAGTGGAGCACGGCGAGATCGTGCAGGTGGACTAGGAGCAAGTGCGCTTCGCGGCGCTTGCTCCTCAAGTACCTCTCTCGCGTCGTCGAAACTCCCTGCATGGACGCCAAGGGCGCCAGCGTGGCGCTGCCCGACGAGCTGCCCGTCCTGCCGCTGCGGGAGATGGTCGTCTTCCCGTACATGGTGATCCCGCTCTTCGTCGCGCGGCCGCGCTCGGTCGCCGCCGTGGAGGAGGCGCTCGCCGGCGACCGCCTCGTCTGCCTGGTGGCGCAGCGCGATCCCGAGGTCGAGGATCCGGGACCCGAGGACGTGCACCGCGTCGGCACGGCGGCCATGGTGCTGCGCGTGCTGCGCATGGCCGACGGCCGCGTGAAGGCGCTCGTGCAGGGCATGAGCCGCGTGCGCGTCGAGGCGATCGTCGAGCAGGAGCGCTGCACGCTCGCTCGCGTGTCGGGCATGGAATCCGAGATGCCGGGCGGCTGGTGCGTCGAGGCGGAGGCGCTCGTCCGCACCGTGCGCGGACGCGTCGAGGAGCTGCTGCCGCTGAAGAACCTCCCGCCGGAGGTCCTCTCGGTCACCCTGTCGGTGAACGAGCCGGGCCAGCTCGCCGATCTCGTGACCTCGCACCTCAAGCTGCGCGTGGCCGAGGCGCAGGAGGTGCTCGAGATCGAGGACCCGCTGGCGCGGCTGCGACGCGTCGACGCGCTCCTGCGTCGCGAGCTCGACGTGACCACCGTGCAGGCGGAGATCCAGTCGCAGGCGCACGACGAGATGTCGCGCAGCCAGCGCGAGCACTTCCTGCGCGAGCAGCTGCGCGCGATCCAGGCGGAGCTCGGCGAGTCGGACGGCCGCAGCGACGAGGCCGACGAGTACCGCGCGAAGATCGAAGAGGCAGGCATGCCCGAGGAGGCGATGGCCGAGGCGCAGCGCCAGCTCCGCCGGCTCGAGCGCATGCACCCGGACGGCCCCGAGGCGCACGTGGTGCGCACCTATCTCGACTGGATGGTCGAGCTGCCATGGTCGCGTTCGTCGCCGGACCGGATCGACCTCGCGCGCGCCTCGCAGATCCTCGACGAGGACCACGCGCACCTGCGTGACATCAAGGACCGCATCCTCGAGTTCCTCGGCGTGCGCAAGCTGCGCGGCGACTCGCGCGGCCCGATCCTCTGCTTCGTCGGCCCGCCCGGCGTCGGCAAGACGTCGCTCGGCCGCTCGATCGCGCGCGCGATGGGCCGCGAGTGCGTGCGCATCTCGCTCGGCGGCGTGCGCGACGAGGCTGAGATGCGCGGGCACCGCCGCACCTACGTCGGCGCGCTGCCGGGCCGCATCGTGCAGGGCCTGAAGCAGGCCGGCACCCACAATCCGGTCTTCATGCTCGACGAGATCGACAAGCTCGGCAGCGACTACCGCGGCGATCCGTCGGCCGCGCTGCTCGAGGTGCTCGACCCCGAGCAGAACTACCGCTTCAGCGATCACTACCTGAACGTGCCCTTCGACCTCTCGAAGGTGCTCTTCATCGCCACCGCGAATCTGATCGACGCGATTCCGGGTCCGCTGCGCGACCGCATGGAGGTGATCCGCATCCCCGGCTACACGCCCGAGGAGAAGGTCGAGATCGCGCGCGCCTTCCTGATCCCGCACCAGGTGCGCGAGCACGGCCTGCCGGCCGACCGCATCCAGTGGTCGCAGGCGGCGGTGCAGGGTCTCGTCACCGATTACACGCGCGAGGCGGGCGTGCGCGACCTCGAGCGGCGCATCGCGGCGATCTGTCGCAAGACCGCGCGCCGCGCGGCCGAGGGCGACGCGCGTGGCACGCGCGTCGACCGGCGTGCGCTGATCCGCTGGCTCGGTCCTCCGCCCTATCTCTACGAGGCGCCGCACCGCGTCGGCGAGGTCGGCGTCGCGAACGGGCTCGCCTGGACGGAGAGCGGCGGCGAGGTGATGACGATCGAGGCGACTCTGACACGCGGCGAGGGGCTGGTGCTGACGGGTCAGCTCGGCGACGTGATGAAGGAGTCGGGACACGCGGCGCTGACGTGGACGCGTGGGCAGGGCGCGCGCCTCGGCTACGACGAGGCGACCTTCGCGCGCCACGAGGTACACGTGCACGTGCCGGCAGGCGCGACGCCGAAGGATGGTCCGTCGGCCGGCATCGCGATCGCCGCGGCGATGGTGTCGCTGGCGCTGCGCGTGCCGGTTCGCTCGGACGTCGCGATGACGGGCGAGGTGACCTTGCGAGGCCGGGTGCTGCCCGTCGGCGGCGTGCGCGAGAAAGCGCTCGCGGCGCTGCGCGCGGGGATCGCGCGCGTGGTGCTGCCGCGCAAGAACCTGCAGGACCTGCGCGACATCCCGAAGGAGCTGTCGCGGCGCATCGAGTTCATCGCGGTCGAGCACATGGACGAGGTGCTCGAGGCGGTGCTCGAGCGGCCGCTGCTGAGACGCGCGGTGCGTCCGGGCCGCGCGCGCCGGACAGCGACGGCGGGTCCGGTGGCGAGCGCCAAGTCGACGGAGTAGCGGGCATCGATCGGCATCGCGCACGCGCTTGGCGGGTCTTCACCTCTGAACTTCGCTCGCCTTCGGCTCGCCGCGCGCGCGGCTGCGCCGCGCTTGCGTATGCTGCCGTCCGATGCAGCTCCGTGACCTCGGCGAGTTCGGGCTGATCGCGCGAATCGCGCGCGCGGCCGGCCGGGCGCCGGCGCACGTCGCGATCGGCATCGGCGACGACGCGGCGGTGCTGCGCGCGCGAGCCGGCGAGGAGATCGTCGTCACGACCGACGCGTTCGTGGAGCGCGTGCACTTTCGCTTCGAGCGGCAGAGCGCGCGCCACGTCGGGCGCTTCGCTCTCGCGGCCTGTCTCTCGGATCTCGCGGCGATGGGCGCGCGTCCGCTCGGCGTGACGGCGGCGCTCGCGGCGCCGCCGCGGCTCGCGGTCGCGACGGCCGACGCGCTGACGCGAGGCTTGCTCGACGGCGCGCGTCGTCACCACTGTCCGCTGGTCGGCGGCAACGTGACGCGGGCGCGCGAGACGTCGCTCACCTTGACCGCGGTCGGAGCGGTCGCAAAGGGTCGCGCGCTCACGCGGCGCGGCACGCGCGCGGGCGATCGCGTGCTGGTGACGGGCGTGCTCGGCGCAGCGGCGCTCGCGCGCGTGCGCGCGGACCGCGGTCGCAGACCGCTGACCCGCGTGCCGGAGCCGCGCCTCCGGGCCGGCCGCGCGCTCGCGAGGACCCGCGGAGTCGTCGCGTGCATCGACGTCTCCGACGGCCTCGCGGCGGACCTCGCGCATCTGCTCGGCCCCCGGCTTCGCTGCCGGCTCGATCCCGCGCGGCTGCCCGTGGCGCGGGGCTTCCAGCGCGCTTGCCGCGGGCTCGGCCTCGACTGGCGGCGCCTCGCGCAGGAAGGCGGCGAGGACTACGAACTTCTCTTCACGGTGAGGCCCCCGGCGCCCTCCGCGGAGCGCCTGGCGCGCCGGCTCGGGCTGCCGGTGCGCGAGATCGGGGTGGTCGAGCGAGGCGCCGCCGCCTCGCGAGCGGGCGGCTTCCGCCACTTCTGAGCCGGTCGCTCCCGATCCGCTCCGGATCCCGCAAGTCGGCGGAACCCGGAGGGTTTGAGCCCTCGCGCCGCATCAAGCGGGGACGCCCACACACCGATACGGCACTGCGTGAGAGTTGCGCTCACGCACAAGTTCGTGCTCGGGGCCCTGTTCGTCAGCGGCGTGGTGGCCGGTCTGCCGCCCGCGCTCGAGTACGGGGGCGTCGAGATGGCGCCGTGGGCGCCATTCTTCGTGGCGCTCGGGGTCGGCGGCGCGGTCGGCTTCTTCCTGTCGCGCGCCTTCGCGCACTCCTTCGCGGACCTCGGACACGCGACCGAGATGATCGGACGCGGCGACCTCACGGTGCTCTCCGAGCGCGTGTCGGCGCCCGTGTTCCCGGACGAGACCTGGGACATCGCGTGCGGCATCCGGCGCATGGCCGACAGCCTGCGCGAGCTCGTCGAGGGCGTGCAGAACGCCTCGGCGCGCGTGTCGCAAGCCTCGCACGCGCTCGAGGAGTCGGCGCAGCGCGCGAGCACCGGCAACGACGAGATCTCCTCGGCGGTCGGCCGCCTCGCCGCCGATGTGTCCGAGCAGCAGAAGCTCCTCCAGGACGCGAACCGCCTGATGCGCGAGATCGCCGAGGCGATCGAGCGCAACGCCGAGCGCGCGCGCGAGGCCTTCGGCTTCGCGGCCGAGGCCAACCAGAAGGCGGGCGCGGGCGTCGACGTCTCGCGCCTCGCGATCGAGAAGATGCGGACGGTCTTCGAGCGCGTGGAGGCCGCCGCGTCGCGCGTGTTCGAGCTCGAGGCCAAGACGCGCCACGTCCACCAGATCACCGGCATGATCACGAGCGTCGCGCAGCGCACGAACCTGCTGTCGCTCAACGCCTCGATCGAGGCGGCGCGCGCCGGCGAGGCGGGCCGCGGCTTCTCCGTGGTGGCGGACGAGATCCGCAAGCTCGCCGAGAGCGCGGGCCGCAGCGCCGACGAGATCTCGAAGCTCGTGGACGAGATCGAGACCGACACCAACGAGGTGGCGGAGGGCATGCGCGAGTCGAGCGTGGTGATCGGCGAGGGCCGCGAGGACGTCGACACCATCGCGCTGTCGCTCGAGCAGATCCGCTCGGCCGTCGGCGAGGCGTCGCGCCGCGCCGAGGAGATCTTCGAGGGCGCGGACCTCCAGTCGACCGACGTGCGCCGCATGGTCGGCTCGATGGACGAGATCGCGCAGGTGGCGGCGCGCAACAGCACGGCGATCGACGGCGTGGCCGCCACCACGCGGGGTCAGGCCAGCGTGATGGCGCACAACGTCGTCTCCGCGCGCTCGCTCTCCGAACTCGCGAGCATGCTCCAGGAGCTGACGCGCCGCTTCCACACCGGCCGCGTCCGCTCGGGAGCCGCGTCGTGAGCTCCGCACGCGCGGCGGGAACCGACGAGCGGCTGCTGCTGTTCGAGATCGGCAGCGCGCTCTTCGCCCTGCCGATCCACGGCGTGCTCGAGGTGGCGGACCTGCCCGGTCGCGCCTGCATCCCGTCGGTGCCGCCGCAGGTCGCGCAGGTGGTGAACTTCCGCGGTGACGCGCTGCCGCTGGTCCCGGGCGAGCGCCTGCTGCCGCTCGAGCGCGGCGCGCAGCCGGGCGGCGCGGGCGTGCTGGTGCTCTCGGACCGCGCGGCCCCCGTGCCGCGGCTGGGCCTGTGCGTCGACCGCGTGCTCGGGCTGGTCGAGGGCGCGGGCGGGAAGTCGGCGGGCGGCGATCCGGTGGCGGAGCGGCGCCCGTGGCAGGGTCGGTTGATGCACGTGGTCGATCCGGCGCGGCTCGTCGCTCGCGCGCAGGAGATCATCCAGGACTCGCTCGGCGCGAGCGGGTAGATCAGGAGGCGATATGGCGCGAATCCTCGTGGCCGACGACGCGTCCTTCATGCGGCAGATGATCCGGGAGATCGTCGAAGCGCAGGGACACGAGGTCGTCGGCGAAGCGTCCGACGGCGACGAAGTGGTGGAGGAGTTCAAGCGGCTCCACCCCGACGTCGTGACCATGGACATCGTGATGCCGCGGCGCTCGGGCATCGACGCCGTGAAGAGCATCATCGAGCTCGACCGCAAGGCCTGCATCGTGATGTGCAGCGCGCTCGGCCAGGAATCGCTGGTCAAGGAGGCGCTCGCCGCCGGCGCGAGGGACTTCATCGTGAAGCCCTTCAAGCCCGACGCGGTGGTCGCGACGCTCTCGAAGGTGGTCGAGAAGCCGGAGTAGCGGTGGACCTCGCGAAGTACCGCGCGATCTTCGTCGAAGAGGCGGCGGAGAACTTCGCGGAGATGGGCCGCGCGCTGCTCGCGCTCGAGAAGAATCCGGGCGACGCGGAGGCCATCGACACGATGTTCCGCATGGCCCATTCGGTGAAGGGCATGGCCGCCTCGCTCGATTACACGTCCGTCGCGGAGCTCGCGCACCGGCTCGAGGACCGCATGCACGCGGTGCGCGATCGCGGCCGCGTGTCGGCTGGCGAGGAGAGCGCGCTGCTCTTCCGCGGGCTCGAGGCGCTCGAGGCGATGCTCGAGGCGGTGAAGGCCGGCGTGACGCCGCCGGCGGGCGACCCGTCGCTGCTCGCCGCGCTGCGCGCGCCGCTCGCCGCCGAGCCG
>DATKND010000013.1:0-8454 GCA_035541475.1 Myxococcota bacterium
CGCGTCCTCCACCGCGGTGTTTCGGCAAGCGGGCGAGTCTACCGTCCTCGAGATTGACGGCCGCAGGACACCGTGGATACTCCGGCGCGGCTGCCCGGGTGGCGGAATTGGCAGACGCGCTAGATTCAGGGTCTAGTGGCCGCAAGGCCGTGCTGGTTCGACTCCAGTCCCGGGCACCAGCCGCGAGCGCGACGAGGACGCCGAGCGCGTCGATCGCCTCCTGAAGACCAAGGGCGCGAAAACGCCTCCGAAAGATCGCGCGGAGGAGTTGACCCCCTTCGCTTCGCGCCTAGCGTTGCCCGGTCTTTTTTCCGGAGGGCAAGCGTGGCCGAAGAGCAAGCCGACAAGCCGCCGGCCGAGGAGGCTCGGTCGGAGCGCCAGATCGTCGTCGTAGCCGGGAACGAGCGCATCGAAGTCCCGAGCGTCCTGCCGGTCCTCCCGGTGCGCGACGTGGTCATCTATCCGGGCGTGACGGTTCCGCTGGCCGTCGGGCGCCGACGCTCGCTCGCCGCGCTCGAAGAGGCCAGCGGCGCGGGCGGCTTCCTGATCGTCGCGACGCAGCGCGACCCGGCCGTCGAAGATCCGCAGCCCGAGGATCTCCATCCCGTTTCCTCCATCGTGCGCGTGATGCGCGTGATCGACGCCAAGCGCGACGGCAAGCAGGCCGTCGTGGTCGGCGTGGCGCGCAACCGGCTCGGCGAAGTGGTCGCGCACGAGCCCGCCATCCGGATGCGCATCGATCCGATGGCCGACGTCGAGCGCGAGAGCGCGGAGCGCGATCGCCTGTGGCAGCGCGTGATCGAGCTCGCCCATCGCGTGATCGACCTCCACGACGACTACCCCGACGAGTGGAAGGGCTTCGTACAGGGCGTGCCGACGCCCGGCCTGCTCGCGGATCTGGTCGCCTCGACCTTGCCGCTCTCGCCCGAGGATCGCCTGAAGCTGCTCGAGGAGCCGGACCCGACGCGCCGGCTCGCGTACGTGGCGAGCCACCTCGAGCGCGAGGTCACCATCGCGGAGACGCAGCGCGCGCTCTCGCAGCCCTCGAGCGACGAGGAGATGGACCCGAAGCACCGCGAGCGGCTGCTGCGAAAGCGGCTGCGCGACATCGAGCGCGAGCTCGGCGAGCAGGATCCGGCGATCCGCGAGGTCGAGGAGCTGCGCGAGAAGCTCGAGGCGGCGAACCTGCCGGAGGTCGCTCGCGCGCAGGCCGACCGCGAGCTGCAGCGGCTCGCCGCGCTGCCTCAGCACGCGCCCGATCGACACCTGATCCGCACCTATGTCGAGTGGATGATCGACCTCCCGTGGTCGAAGCAGACCGAGGATCGCCTGGATCTCCACGCGGCGCGCGCGGTGCTCGACGCCGATCACCACGACCTCGAGAAGGTGAAGGACCGCATTCTCGAGTTCCTCGCGGTGCGAAAGCTCGCGCCGACGGCGAAGAGCCCGATCCTCTGCTTCGTCGGTCCGCCTGGGGTCGGCAAGACCTCGCTCGGCCGCTCGATCGCGCGCGCGCTCGGCCGCGAGTTCGCGCGCGCGTCGCTCGGCGGCGTGCGCGACGAGGCGGAGATCCGCGGCCACCGGCGCACCTACGTCGGCGCGATGCCGGGTCGCATCCTGCAGAGCCTGCGCCGCGCCGGCTCGCGCAATCCCGTGTTCCTGCTCGACGAGATCGACAAGCTCGGAACGGACTTCCGCGGCGACCCCTCGTCCGCCCTGCTCGAGGTGCTCGACCCCGAGCAGAACACGACCTTCAGCGATCACTACATCGAGGTCCCGTTCGATCTCTCGCAGGTGATGTTCATCGCGACCGCGAACAGTCTCGCGACGATCCCGCCCGCCCTGCTCGACCGCATGGAGGTGATCGAGCTGCCGGGGTACACCGAGCGCGACAAGCTGCAGATCGCGCGCCGCCACCTCGTGCCGAAGCAGCTCGAGGCGCACGGGCTTACACAGAGCGAGGTCGAGCTCGGAGACGAGGCGCTCGAACACGTCGTGCGCGACTACACGCGCGAAGCGGGCGTCCGCAATCTCGAGCGCCTGATCGCGACCTTGCTGCGGAAGGCCGCTCGCCGCGTCGCGTCGACGCGTGCATCCGGAAGCGAGGCCGCCGCGCCGCTGCGGGTCGACCCCGCCTTCGTCGACGAGGCGCTCGGCGCTCCGCCCCACCTGCCCGAAACGGCCGAGCGCACCACGCAGCCCGGTGTCGTCGTGGGGCTCGCGCACACGAACCACGGCGGCGACATCCTCTTCGTCGAGGCGACCGTGCTGCCGGGCGGCAAGGGCCTGCGCCTGCGCCTCACCGGACAGCTCGGCGACGTGATGCGCGAGTCGGCAGAGGCGGGCCTCTCGTGGGTGCGCGCGAACGCCGACTCGCTCGGCATCCCGGCCGAGCGGCTGCGCGACGCCGAGATCCACCTGCACGTGCCGGCCGGCGCCGTGCCGAAGGACGGGCCGTCGGCGGGCGTCACGCTCGTCACCGCGCTCGTGTCCGCGCTGACCGGACGCCGCGCACTCGGCGAGGTCGCGATGACCGGCGAGATCTCGCTGCGCGGGCGCGTCCTGCCGGTCGGCGGCATCAAGGACAAGGTGCTCGCCGCGTCGCGCGCGGGCATCGAGACCGTGCTGCTGCCGCGCCGCAACGAGAAGGATCTCGTCGACGTACCCGACGAGGTGCGCAAGCAGCTCGCCATCCGCTTCGTCGAGACGACGCGCGACGTGCTCGACGCCGCGCTCGAGCGCGCCGCGGCATAGCTCTCGCATCGCGTGTGACCACAGTCACCCGATCGCGCGCTCGCGCCGTGACCGCGGTCACCCGTCGCGCGCGCGCCAGCGCCGAAGAGAACCCCCGGGCGGGAGCACGCATGCGGGGGATTCATGTTGGCTGGGTTTCGCGGAGCAGGCCTCGGCGCCGTGCTGGGTCTGCTGGCGCCGCTCCCGACTACGGCGCAGACGATCGATCTCTACGGTGTGACCTCGGCGACGCTCGGGTGGTCACCGGCCAGCGGCGCGGTCAAGGGTTATTACGTGGTCACGGCGCGCAACGGCGCCAACCCGGAGCTGCAAGGCGTTGCGAGCGGAACGCAGGCGACCGTCACCGGGGCGTATGGTGACACGCTGACGGTTCAGGTCGCCGCGTTCGACGCCGCGGGCAACGCGGGGCCCCTCTCCACTCCCTCGAACGCGCTCGTCTTCCATGCGATTCCGACGAGCGGCAGCACGACGCCCCCGCCGACGACCGATCCGCCGCCGACCGCGAATTCCGGCGATCCGGGCACGCCGCCGCCGGGCGGAACGCCCGCGCCGCGCCACGCCGTGCCCTTCGACTTCACCGGCGACGGCATCTCCGACCTGCTGGTGCACGGGAAGAACGGCGATCTCACCGTGTGGGAGATGAATGGAACGCAGGTGGTGCGCCACCTGAGCCTTGCTCAGCTGCCGGCTCCGTGGCAGCTCGAGGCGCCCGGCGACTTCGACGGCGACGGCACGACCGACCTGCTCTGGCGCAACACCAGCACCGGACAGCTGGTCGTCTGGCTGGTTCGCGGCGGAGCCGTCACGACGAGCGCGGGCCTCGACCTCCCGGACGTCACCGCCGACTGGACGGTCGTCGCGCGCGGCGACTTCGACGGTGACGGACGTGACGACATCGCGCTCGCGCATCCGCAGCAGAACCTCGTCGATCTCGTGTACCTGAACGGCAGCCAGGTCGTCTCGCGCGAGACGCGCAGCGCGCCGGGCCCGCGCTGGCATCTCGTCGCCACACCCGACGCCGACGGCGACGGCATCCCGGAGCTCGTGTGGGAGAACCTCGACACGCACGCGCTCTCGATCGAGTGGATCTCGGCGCCGGGCCAGGCGCACGTGCTGGTGTCGCAGCCGGGAAACTTCCGCGTGATCGGAAGCGGAGATCTCGATGGGGACGGCCGCGAGGACCTGCTCGTGCAGGAGGCGAACGGCCTGCATGTGAAGGGATGGCTGCTCGCGGGCGACCGGGTCACGCCCTGGGAGGTCGATGCCTGGATCGGAGACAAGCACTGGAGCTACCGCGGCATGGCCGACTTCGACGGGAATGGGTCGTCCGATCCGTTCTGGGTCCGCACCTCGGGCGCGGTGGAGCTCTGGTTCACGAGCCCGGGCGATTTCGAGACCGGCTACACGACCGAGTGGGTGGCGTCTGGAGCCGTGCTGGTGGGCGACCACGGCGACTAGCTTCGACTCGCGGGCCCAGGGCGGGCCGGTCGGGGGCAGCGCAAGCGGGGCCGGCGCGGCGATCAGGAATCCGCCGCGTCGGCCTCCACCGCTTCGCGCAGCTCGTCGAGGAAGCCCGGCAGCGCCGAGGCCACGCGATTCCAGTTCGGGATCTGCGGCACGTCCATGGGGTCGCGCACGAAGCCGAGACCCGCGACGCGCAGGGCGCGCGTGAAGGTCTCGACCGCGAGCTCTTCCTCGTGGCGCTCGAACACGAGCCCGTTCAGCGCAGCGTCGTCGCTGTACGAGGAGATCGCGTCCTGCGCGGTGCGGCGGTACGCGGCCGTCAGCGTGTTGAGGAAGCCGGCGTCGAACTCGACGCCGTAGCTCGCGAGGTTGCGGATCGCGGACGACGCGATGTCGACCACCATGCGGTGCAGGCCCTGCGAGGCGTCGTTCTCCGACAGGTCCTGGTGTCGGTGGTCGTAGTTCTCCGCAAGCTCGACCTGGCAGATGCGCTTCGGCGACGAGTTCCGGTAGACCTCGACCAAGGTGCCGATCTCGAGCCCCCAGTCGGCCGGGATGCGGTTGATGCGCGCGAGGTCGGTCGTCATCGAGACCTCGCCGGCCAGCGGGTAGCGGAAGGAGTCCAGGTAGTCGAGCAGCGGATGCGAGCCGAGAACCGCCTTCATCGCGCGCAGCAGCGGCCCGACGAAGAGACGGGTCACGCGCCCGTAGAGGCGATCCGCCACGCGACCGTAGTAGCCCTTGGCGAACTCGTAGTGGAGATTCGGGTGCGCGGTCGGGTAGCAGAGGCGCGCGAGCAGCTCGCGGTCGTAGGTGCGGATGTCGCAGTCGTGCACCGCGATCACGCGAGCCACGTTCGTCGCGAGCACGTAGCCGAAGGCGAGCCAGGTGCTGCGGCCCTTCCCGTTCGCGCCGGCATCGAGGCCTTCCTCCGAGAGCCGCTGGTAGAGCGCCTTGACGCGCGGCCCGCTGTTCCAGAGCAGGATCGGCGCCGAGCCGTCGATGCCGCGCACCCCCTCGAAGAGCTGGCGCATGTCGTCGTATTCGCCGCGCTCCTCGTCGGTGCCCGAGATGCTGACGACGATCTGGCGCAGGTACGGAACGCCGCGCAAGGTGTCGACGATGCCCTTCAGCCCCGGACCGTGGAGCTCGGAGGCCAGGCACGGCAGCACCAGCGCGATCGGCCGCACGCGGCTGTAGGAGACCAGCTGTCGTTCCAGGCGCCCCACGTCGAAACGACCGAGGCGATGGAGCGTCGTGATCGCTCCGCCCTGGTGGAAGTCCGCCATGGCGGGACACGCTGGCACGACCCTCCGCGGTGGTCAACCGCGGTTTCAGCCGAGCTCGCTGTCCCCGAGAATCGCCTCGAGCGTCTGCGCAACCTGGGGGTCGACCTCCACGAACTCGAGCCCCACGTCCATCGTGATCGGATCGATCTCGGTCGACCACGCCACCTTGCCGACCGCGACGATCGTCCGATCGCCGACGTTGAAGGTCACGCGCAGCACGTCGCCGAGGTCGATCTCGCAGCCAACCGCCTCGAAGCGGATGCCGCCGATCGAGACGTTCCGGCTCACGCCGAGCAGGTCGCGCGCATCGACCGGCGCGAACGAGATCACCTGATCCGTCGCGATGCGCCGGTACTTTCGCCGGTCGCTCTTGTCGTCCATCGAGCGCGATCCCCCGGCCTGCTTTCGGCCGGGCGAGAGCCGCGCTTGAGGATGGACTACCCCCCTGGGAAGAGTCGGAGCTGCCGATCGCCTTCCCGGCCCGGTACGAGGTCGAAGAGCTGGATGCCGATCCCGCGAATCGTTCGCGCGCCCATCCCGGCCAGCGACAAGAGCGCTTGGGCCTGTTCGTGGAGCGCCGCGGCGGACGCGATCGGAGCCGCCAAGGTACGCGTGCGGGTGACGACCTCCCCGCTCCCGTCGCGCAGCTTGACCGCGATGCGAGAGGCGGCGACGCCGTTGCGCGCGAGTTCCTGCTCGAGCTGGTGCGCGAGCCCCGCGACCTGCTCGGAGAGCGCTGCGAAGTCGGTTTCGTCGCCGGCCACGCGCGACTCGCGGGAGAGGCTCTTCGGATGCCGGCTCCCGCGCACCGGCTCGTCATCGCGACCGCTCGCGAGAGCGAAGATGCGGAGCCCGTGCACGCCGAGCTCCGCGTGCAGGCGGTCGCGGCCGAGCGCCACGACTTCCGCGATCGTGTGCGCGCCGAGCTCGGCGAGCGCCGCGGCGGTCTTCTTGCCGACGCCTTCGAGGCGGACGACCGGAAGCGGCGCGAGGAAGCGGTCCTCGCTGCCGGCCGGGATGCGGAAGATCCCCTCTTCCACGACTTCACCGGCCGCGAGGCGCGCGAGGAACTTTCCGGACGCGAGCCCCACGCGCAGCGGCAGCGCGAGCTCCTCGCGCACCGCGAGCCGCATCGCGTCGCCGATCTGCTCGGCGGGCATCGGCGCGCCGGCGAGATCCGCGAACGCGGCACCGAGCCCGAAGCTCTCGATGCGCGGGACGCTGCGGCGCAAAGTCGCGACGAAGCGGCGGTCGACCTCGCGATAGCGCTGCATGTCCGTCGGCACCGCGCGCGCGCCGGGACAGCGCTGCAGCGCCTCGAGGATCGGCATGTCGAGCTCGACACCGGCCGCGAGCGCGTCGGCCGTCGCGGACTGCACGCGGCCGCGCTTGCGCGGATCTCCGCCGACGACGACCGGCCGCCGCGCGAGGCGCGCATCGTCGGCGCGCTCGACCGCCGCGTAGAAGCCGGGCACTTCGGCGAACAGGATCTCGCGCGCCATGAGGTCCTCGCTCAGAAACCGACCCAGGACTCGTGCCCGTCGGCGTGATCGAGCCCCGAGGCCACCACGCCGACTTCGTTCGCCTTCGGCTCACTGCGCGCGGCCTGCGGCCGCTTGCATCGGACGCCTAGCGTACCGGCTCGAGGTCGAGACGGGCCACGCTGCCGTCCTCCACGAGCAGCGCGTCGGTCGCGAAGAGCCAGGCGCGGCCCTCGAGCCAGTGGCGCAGCCCGTCGTCGCGGTTCACGTGTCCCGGATGCTCGCTCTCGCCGGGTGCGATGGCCGCGAGCGCCTGACCCGGCGAGCCGAGGTCGACGACGAGGCGCACGGTCGAGGCCATCCTCACCTCGAAGGGCGCCGCGAAGTCGTACGACGCCGCGCTCACCGTCCCGGAAGAGCCGCCGTACTCGTAGGGACCGAGCCCTTCCGGATCATCGCGGTCCGGACCCGCGTCGAGCCCGCGGAAGCGCAGCGGGTGCAGGGCGCCCCACGCCCAGCGCCTCGCATTGGCGCCGAGCCGGTACGAGAGCGAGAGCCAGGACGCCTTGAGGCTCCGCTCTACTGCATCCGACACCACCGCGCGTTGGCCGGGGTCCGGAGCCGACTGCGCGGACTCGAGCAGCTCGAGCGCGATCTGCTCGGGATCCGTCTGCGGCAGCGCGAGGTAGCGATGCAGCAGCTCCGAGCCGACCCGCTCCTGGAGCAGAGATTCGAGCAGCTCGTTCAGGAAGACGTAGTAGGCGGCGGCGCTCGCGCTGTCGGACTGCGCACGGCCGTCCCAGCCGTCGAGGAGGTGCTCGACCTCGGCGGCCTGGGTGCCGAGCGTCCGCTCCTGCACGAGCGCGGTCGCCCGCGCGATCACCCGCGACGCGCGCTCGACCCCCACGTCGCCCTGGAGATCCGCCATCTGACGCAGCCCGACGCGGCCCTCCCGCGTAGCCTGCTCGAGCAGCGCATCGACGCGCGCGGCGCGCGCTCCCCCTTGCCAGAGCCACTCCATCGACTCGCCGCCGCGAACCTCGAACGGCGCGTCCGCGGCGATCAGCCAGCTCCGCGCGTCCGCGAGGCGCACGCTCGGCAGCGACTCGAAGGGAACGCGCTCGCGCCACTGGTACCAGCGCGCGCGCCCGGGCAGCGGCACCAGCTTCGAGGAAAGCGAGCGGCGCGGGACATAGCCCGCCACCTTGACGCCGGCCGCGCCGCTCGCGTCCGCGTACGCCACGGCCAGCATCGGCTCGCGGTGATCGCGCAGCGCATCGCGGAAGCCGTCGGCGTCCGCCGCGAGGCTCGCCTCGAGCAGCGGCGCGAAGCCGCTGCCGGCTCCCGGCTGCGCACCGGCCCAGCGCACGGAGAGCGGCGGACTCCCCGGCAGGTCCGGCAGCAGCGGGCCGTTGCCCGTGCTCCGCACCTCGAGCGTCTGCGCGGAGCCGCCGCGCACCTCGATC
>DATKND010000014.1:0-56118 GCA_035541475.1 Myxococcota bacterium
CCATGTCGCCGGTCGGCGCGGCGATGTCGAGATGCCACGCGTCGCCGTCGCGCCTGATGCGGTCGACGCGGCTGCCGAGCGCCGGCGGCTCCGCGAGCTGATTCGTGAGCTGCCGCGCGAGCGGGCCGAAGCCATGCTGACCCGACCACGTGCCGCGCAGCCCGCGCTCGCCGCGCCGCCACAGCGCCGAGAGCGCGAAGCCTCGCGCGAGCGATCCGTAGCGCCGCTCGAGCTCGACCGCGCGGCCGAAGACCGCCTCGGCCCCGAGCTGCGACTCGTCGCCCGCGTAGACGCCCGTGAGAAAGGGGCCCACGAGCCCGCGCACGACCTCGGATCCGGCGCGTCGCGACACGAACTCGGCGACGCTCTCGCCGCGGCCGTTGCCGCGGCGCACGAACGGCTCGGCCAGCAGGCGTAGCTTGGCGCGCGCCGAGAGGAGCGGAGTCGTCGCGACACCGAGCGGCGACACGGGCACGCGCACCAGCCGCCCGTCCCGGAAGACGTGCCGGATGCGGCTCGCCGGCCGCGCCGGAATCAGCGCCGACTCGAGCCCGCGCGCCTCGAGGAAGCGCCGCATCGGCGCCTTCACCTGCGCCGTGTTGGGCCCGCGCTCGATCACGAAGCCGGCGACGTGGTCCGTGCGCATCACGCCGCCCGGCCGGTCGGCCGGGTCGATCACGAGCACCTCGCGCCCGCGCCCCTGCAGCTCGAGCGCGGCCGCGAGCCCGGCGATGCCGGCGCCCGCGACGACCGTGTCGACCTCCGGAACTCCCACGCTCAGACCGTCCGGCTGAACATGCGCTGTCCGCTCTCGCGCTGCGACTCGAGGTGGGCGTCGAAGGCCATCGCGAGGTTCCGCACCAGCAGGCGCCCGGCCGGCGTGACCGTCAGGCTGCCGTCCGAGGAGAGCAGCACGAGTCCGTCGTCCTGCGCCGGCAGCAGCGAGAGCAGCTCCGCGGCGTAGGTGTTCGCGAGCTCGCGGCCGAAAGCCTCGCGGAACTCGGCCGCCCGCAGCTCTCCATGGCAGAGGATCCGACCGATGATCCATCGCCGTTCGAGATCGTCGCGCGTGAGCCGGTGACCGCGCATCGTCGCGAGTCCGCGCGAGGCGACCGCGGCGCGCCACTCGGGCTCCTCGCGAACCGACTGAGCGTAGCTGGTCCGCAGCTCGCTGATCGCGCTCGGCCCGAAGCCCAGCAGATCGACGCCGGCCTGTGTCGTGTGGCCCATGAAGTTCCGGCGCAGCGTGCGATCGGCGAGCGCGCGCGCGAGCTCGTCGTCGGGCCGCGCGAAGTGGTCGAGCCCGATGAAGAGGTAGCCCTGCGAGAGGAAGCGGCGGATCGCGGTCAGCATCAACGCGAGCTTCACCGCGGGCTCGGGCAGATCCTTGCGTTCGAAGCCGCGCTGCTGCTTCGCGAGCCAGGTGACGTGCGCGTAGGAGTAGAGCGCGATGCGGTCCGGCCCGATCGCGAACACCCGATCGAGCGTGCGCTCGAAGCTCTCGACGCTCTGGTAGGGAAGCCCGTAGATCAGGTCGAAGTTCACGCTCTCGAAGCCGGCGTCGCGGGCGGCGGAGACCAGGCGCTCCGTCTGCTGCGGCGTCTGGATGCGATGCACCGCCTCCTGCACGCGCGGATCGAAGTCCTGCACGCCCATCGAGATGCGGTTGAAGCCGCAGTCGGCGAGCGCCTCGAGATGGGCGTCGCCGGTGACGCGCGGGTCGACCTCGATGCTGATCTCGGCGTCGCGGCGCACCGGGAAGGCGTCCGTCAGCGCGTGGTAGAGGCGGCGGATCTCCGCCGGCGAGAGCCAGGTCGGCGTGCCGCCGCCCCAGTGCACCTGCGTCGCTGTGCGCGGGACGCGCAGCGCCTCGCGCACCGCCGCGATCTCGCGCAGGATCGCGTCGAGGTAGGCGCCCGCGCGCGCGTGGTCCTTCGTGATCAGCTTGTTGCACGCACAAAAGTGGCAGAGGCTCTCGCAGAAGGGCACGTGCACGTAGAGCGAGAGGCCGTCGCTCGCTTCGACGTCGCCGTGCGAGAGGTCCTGGCGGAACTCCTCGACGCCGTACGACTCGTTCCAGACGGGCGCGGTCGGATAGCTCGTGTAGCGCGGCCCGTCGGTCGCGTAGCGCGGCAGCAGCTCGACCAGCTTCTCGAGATCGACGGCGAAGGCGTCGTCCATCACGCCTCGCCTCCCGCGTCGCGGGCGGCCGACACGAACGCGCGCACGCCCTCGACTGGCGTGTCGGGAAGCACGCCGTGGCCGAGATTCAGCACGTGGCCGCGCCCGGCGCGCCCCGCCGCGACGAGGCTCCGCACGCGCTTCGCGATCTCGTCCGGCGGCGCGGAGAGCGCGCAGGGATCGAGATTCCCCTGGAGGCTCACGCGCGCGCCGACGCGCTGCGCCGCCGCCGCGAGGTCGACGCGCCAGTCGAGCGAGAGCACGTCGGCGCCGCTCTCCGCCATCGCGTCGACGAGGTGAGGTCCGCCGCCGACGAAGAGCACGAGCGGCGCGCGCGCGTTGCCGAGCTTCGCCGCGATCTCGCGGTGCACCGGCAGCACCCACTCCCGGTACTCGGCCTCGGGCAGGAGTCCCGCCCAGGTGTCGAAGAGCTGCACCACCTGCGCGCCCGCCTCGATCTGCGCGTCGAGGTAGCGCACCACCAGATCGGTCAGCCGCGCCAGCAGCGCGCGCAACACCTCGGGCGCTCGGTAGAGCATGCGGCGCAGCACCGGGAACTGTGGCGAGCCGCGCCCCTCCACCAGATACGCCGCGAGCGTGAAGGGAGCGCCCGCGAAGCCGATCAGCGGCAGCTCGCGCGCGTCGAGCTCGCGGCGGAGCCGACGCAGGATCTCGAACACGAACGGGACGCTCTCGCGCGGATCCGGCGCGCGAAGCTTCTCGACCTGCGCCAGGCTGCGGATCGGCTGCGCGACCACGGGTCCGGGGCGGAAGTCGACCTCGACCCCGAGCGGCGGCACCGGCACGAAGATGTCAGAGAAGAGGATCACCGCCTCGCTGCCGACGAGGTCCACCGGCTGGAGCGACACTTCGACGGCTCGCTCGACCGAGCGGCAGAACTCGAGGAAGGGCATCTCGCCGCGCACGCGGCGGTACTCGGGCAGATAGCGTCCGGCCTGGCGCATCAGCCAGACGGGCGGCCGGTCCACGGGCTCGCCGCGACAGGCGCGCAGCAGCCGCTCGCGGGGCGAGAGCGGTTTCAGTACCCGCACAGCCGCGCCCAGCGCGCGCGGTGCCAGGCGGCGTCGCCGAAGGTGAGCTCTGCCACCCGGGCGCGCTTCAGGAAGAAGCCGATCTCGTGCTCGTCCGTCATGCCGATCCCGCCGTGCATCTGCACGGCCTCGTGCGCGACGAGCATGGCGGTCTCGGAGCAGCGCGCCTTGGCGACCGACACGAGCTTGCGCGCGTCGGCGTCGCCCGCGTCGAGCGCGCGCACCGCACCCATCACCGCCGACCGGCACAGCTCGATCTCGACGAACATCTGCGCGGCGCGGTGCTTCAGCGCCTGGAACGAGCCGATCGGCACGCCGAACTGCAGGCGGTTCTTCAGGTAGTGGAGCGTGCGCGCGAAGGCCTCGCTCATCGAGCCGAGCATCTCGGCGCAGAGCGCGGCGATGGCGAGGTCGACGACCGCCTCGAGTGTCGCGAGCCCCTCCCCTTCGCGCCCGATCAACGCGTCCTGCGGCACGCGCGCGCCCTCGAGGTGCAGGATCGCCGCGTTGCGCGAATCGACGCGCCACTGTCGCTCGCAGCGGAGTCCCGGCGTCGCGGCCGGCACCAGGAAGAGCGAGATGCCCGCGGCATCCGCGACGGCGCCGCTCGTCCGCGCCGCGACCACGTAGGCGTCGGCGCCGGCGCCGTCCTGCACCGCGATCTTCTCTCCGGACAGCGCGAAGCCGTCGCCCTGTCGGCGCGCCGACGTCGCGACGCGCTGGAGGTCGTAGCGGCTCTCGCGCTCCTGGCTCGCGAAGGCAAGCAGCGCGTCGCCCGACACGAGTCGCGGGAGCCACGCGCGCTGCTGCGCCTCGCTTCCCGCGCGCAACAGCGCCTGACCCGCGAGCACGACACAGGAGAGGAACGGCTCGGGGGCGAGCGTGCGGCCGAGGGCCTCGAGCACCACCGCGAGCTCCGCGAACCCCATGCCCGCGCCGCCGTAGCTCTCCGGAAAGGGAATGCCGACCCATCCGAGCTCGGCCATCTCCTTCCAGAGCGCGCGCGAGAAGCCGAGCGGATCGGAGGCGTCGCGCAGCGCGCGCACGCGCGCGACCGGCGAGCGCGACGCGACGAAGTCGGCCGCGGTCTTGGCGAGGAGCTCCTGGTCTTCGCTCAGGACGAGCTGCTGCACTCGCGATCCCCGTTCAGTCCGGAAGCCCGAGCACGCGCTTCGCGATGATGTTGAGCTGCACCTCGGAGGTCCCGCCCTCGATCGAGTTGCCGCGCGCGCGCAGCCAGTGGCGCGTCAGCAGCAGCTCGTCGTCGTCGAAGCCGGGCCCTTCCCAGCCGAGCCCCTGCGGCCCGGCGATCCGCACGGAGAGCTCCGTGCGGCGCTTGTTCAGCTCCGTGCCGTAGAGCTTGAAGATCGAGCTCTCGGGACCGGGCTGGTGTCCGGCGCGCGCGGCGTCCCGGCTGCGTTGGACGGTCAGCGCGAAGGCGCGCTCGTCCATCTCGCAGCGCGCGATCTCGTCGCGCACGACGGCGTCCGAGAGCGCGTCGCCCGCGCCGAGCCCATGGTCGCGCGCCAGGTTCGCGAGCCGGCTGCCGCGCTTCTCGGAGCGCGCGGAGCCGACCGTGCCGAAGGTGTCGGCGATCATGTTGCGCTCGAAGCCGAGCAGCGCCTTGGCGACGCTCCAGCCGCCATCGATCTCGCCGAGCACGTTTCCGACAGGGACGCGCACGTCGTCGAAGCGCGTCTCGCAGAAGGGCGACTTCCCGCTGATCAGCTTGATCGGGCGCACCGACACGCCGGGCGACGCCATGTCGATCAGCAGGAACGTGATGCCCTCCTGCTTCTTCGCGTTCGGGTTGGTGCGCACCAGGGCGAAGATCCAGTCGGAGAGATCGCCGTAGGAGGTCCAGACCTTGGTGCCGTTCACCACGAAGTGGTCGCCGCGGCGCTCGGCGCGCGTCTTCAGCGACGCGAGATCGGAGCCGCTGTCGGGCTCCGAGTAGCCCTGACACCAGCGGATCTCGCCGCGCACGATCGGCGGGATGTGCTGGCGCTTCTGCGCCTCGGTGCCGTAGCGGAGGAGTGTCGGGCCGATCATCTCGAGGCCGAAGCCGATCAGCGGCGGCGGCAGCTTCTGCGCCGCGAGCTCCTGCCGGAGCACCTTCGTCTCTTCCGGCGAGAGCCCGCCTCCGCCGTACTCCTTCGGCCAGCTCGGCGCCGTGAAGCCGCGTGCCGCCATCACCTCGAGCCACTTCTTCATCTCGGGCGGGTCGTAGGTCGCCCTGCGACCGCCCCAGTTGCCGTCGCCCTCGGCCGTCACGACGAGCCCGCGCACGGCATCGGGCGCGTTCTGCGCGAGGAAGCGCTGCAAGTCGCTGCGGAACGCTTCGAGGTCCGCCATCCGATCCTCCGCCCGGGACGCAGCCCGTCCGATGTCCGCTCGTCCACCGCGCGCCGCTGTGCGGAAGGCCGCGCACCGAGGCTGCGAGAACGCCGGAGCATAGCGGCGCACCTCGGCTGTGACAGTCCGCTTCGCCTCTGCTGCTACGCTCGGCGCCCGCCATGGAGATCGTCCTCGCCAGCCCGCGCGGCTTCTGCGCGGGCGTCGACCGGGCCATCGAGATCGTCGAGCAGGCGCTCCAGCGCTTCGGCGCGCCCGTGTACGTGCGCCACGAGATCGTGCACAACCGCCACGTGGTCGAGGACCTGCGCGCGAAGGGCGCGATCTTCGTCGACGACCCGGGCGACGCGCCGGTGGGCGCGCTGCTCGTATTCAGCGCGCACGGCGTCTCGCCGGCCGTGCGGCAGGCCGCCGCCGCGCGCGGACTTCGCGTGATCGACGCGACCTGCCCGCTCGTGACGAAGGTCCACGTCGAGACGCAGCGCATGGCGCGCGAGGACTACGAGATCGTGCTCGTCGGCCACCGCGGGCACGTCGAGGTCGAGGGCACGATGGGGCACGCGCCCGAGCGCATCCACCTCGTGCAGTGCGTCGACGACGTCGCGAGCCTCGAGGTGCGCGACCCCTCGCGCCTCGCGTGCGTGACCCAGACGACGCTGTCGGTCGACGACACGCGCGAGATCCTCGATGCGCTGCGCGCGCGCTTCCCGTCGATCCGGCTGCCGCGCAAGGACGACATCTGCTACGCGACGCAGAATCGCCAGAACGCGGTCAAGGACCTCTGCCGCGACGCCGACGTGGTGATCGTGGTCGGCGCGCCGGGGTCCTCGAACAGCAACCGCCTCGTCGAACTCGCCGCCAAGTCGGGCGCGCGCGCCCATCTCGTGCAGGACGCCGGCGAGATCGATGCCGCGTGGCTCGAGGGCGCGCGCCAGATCGGCGTCACGGCCGGGGCGTCCGCGCCCGAGGTGCTCGTGCAGGGCGTGGTCGCGCGGCTGCGGGCGCTCGTCGGGCCGGCTGCGCGCGTGCGCGCGCTGCCGCAGGTCGACGAGGGCATCGTCTTCCAGCTCCCGCCGGAACTGCGCTGAGACCGGGGCGGTGACCGCGGAGCCGAAGCCGCCGCCGGCGGACGCCGGCCTCGACACCCTGTTCGATCCGGAGGGCGGGCCGGACCTACCCGCGACCGCGCTCGCCGCGGGCGCAGCGCCCGGCGCGCTGCGCGCGCCGCTCGCGCTCGACTCGCTCGGCGAGCTGTGGTCGCTCGCCTGGCCGGTGATGCTCTCGCAGGCGCTGCTCAACGCGGTCGGCCTCCTCGACATCGCGATGGTCGGCCGCATCGGCTCGGAGGCGGTCGCGGCCGCCGGCTACGCGACGCAATTCTTCCAGCTCTCGCAGTCGGTGCTCTTCGCGGTCGGCTCGGCCTGCGTGGCGTTGATGGCGCGCGCGATCGGCGCGCGCGATCCGGAGGGCGCGCGCCGCGCGCTCGCCGCGTCGCTGCTCGTCGCGGTCGGGTCGGCGAGCGTGCTGTCGGCCAGCATGCTCGCGGCGCCCGCGGCGCTGCTGCGCGGGCTCGGCGCCGAGCCGCGCGTGATCGATCTCTGCGTTCCCTACCTCGCGCTCGTGGTCGGCTCCACGCCGCTGCTCGCGGTCTCGATGACGTTCGAGTTCGCGATGCGCGCGGACCGCAACGCGCGCATCCCGATGTCGATCGCGGCGGTGGTCACGTCGGTGAAGATCGGCGGCAACGCGCTCTGGATCTTCGGGCTGGCCGGCTTCCCGCGCCTCGGCCTCACGGGCGCGGGAGTCGCCACGATCACCGCGCAGGTCATCGGCCTGATCCTCTTCCTGACGGTCGTGCGCCGCCGGCCGGCCCCCTCGCCGCTCGCGCTCCGCCGCCGCGACTTCGCCGGCGCGCGCCGGCTCGTGCCCGAGGTCGTGCGCCTGGCGCTTCCCGGTGTCGGCGAGCGACTCGCGAACAACCTCGCGCTGCTGGCCTACTTCCGCGTGCTCTCGGGCTACGGCAGCCTCGCGATCGCGGCCTACACCATCGGGGTGCGCCTGCTGGCCTTCACCTGGATCCCCGGGACCGGCTTCGGCACGGCGGCGTCCACCTTGGTCGGCCAGGCGCTCGGCGCGTCGCGCCCGGAGACGGCCGCGCGCGCCGGCTGGCGCGGGGCGGGCCTCTCGCTGGGCGTCGCGGCCGTCCTCGGCGCGATCTGCCTGATCGCGCCCTCGCGCATCGCGAGTGTCTTCACCGCCGACCCCGCCCTGATCGCGGAGGTCGCGCCCTTCATGGTCGCGCTCGCGCTCTCGCAGCCGGCGCTCCAGACGCACTTCGCGCTCGGCGGCGCGCTGCGCGGCGCCGGCGACACCTGGACGCCCTTCGTCGCGGCGGCGGTCGGCAACTGGGTGATCCGCGTGCCGCTCGCCTTCGCGTTCGCGTACGCGCTGCACGCTCCCGTGGTGTGGATCTGGGGGATCATCGTCGGCGACCACCTCGCGCGCGCGGGGTGGCTCGGCATGTCGTTCCGGCGCGGACGCTGGACCCGCGCCCGCGCGCACTGAGATCAGCTCGCTGCGGGCCGGCGCGCGGTCTTCATCGCGCCGTCGAGCGCCTTCAGCGCGGCGAAGAAGATCTCCGAGAACGTGGGGAACGGCTGGATCGTGTCGCGCAGGACGTCGAGCGGCACGCGGGCGCGGATGGCGAGCGTCGCCTGCTGCAGCCACTCGCCGGCCTCCGGTCCGAGCGCGTAGGCGCCCGTCAGTCGCTCGCCGTCGCAAAGAAGCGTCAGGAAGCCGTTCGACTCGGCGTAGGCGCGCGTGTAGGTGGCGGTCTTCGCGACCTCGGCGATGCGGGCGCTCGCGCTGAAGGGAGCCTCGCTCGCGCCGACCGAGGCCGCCTGCGGATCGGTGTATACGACGCGCGGCACCGCCTCGTAGTGCGCCTCGCGCGGCTCGCCGAGGAGGTTCGCGGCGACGATCCGGCCCTGATACTTCCCGACGTGGGTGAGCTGCCAGATGCCGTTGACGTCGCCGATCGCGAAGAGGCGCTCGCCCGCGCGCAGGCGCGCGTCGACTGGGATGCCGCGCGCGCCCGCCTCGACGCCGACCGTCTCGAGCCCGAGCCCTTCGACGCGCGGGCGCCTCCCCGTCGCGACGAGCAGCCGATCGCCGCGCAGGGTGCGGCCATCGTCGAGCTCGAGCGCGTACTGCTCGCCCTCGCGACGCGCCGCGGTCGCCTGCGCGCCGAGCGCGAGCTCGACGCCGTCCCGGCGCAGGACCTCGCCGAGCGCCTCGCCGAGCCGACGGGGCTCGCGGGGCAGCAGGTGATCGTGGGACTCGACCAACGCGACCTCGCCGCCGAAGCGGCGGACCGCTTGCGCCATCTCGACGCCGACCGCACCGCCGCCCAGCACGAGCAGCCGGCGAGGCACGGACTTCATGCCCGTCGCCTCGCGGTTCGTCCAGATGCCCTCGAGGCCGCGCAGGCCCGGCACGGGCGGGATGATCGGGTCGGAGCCAGTCGCGAGGACGACATGATCCGCGGTGTGGCGGACGCCGTCGACCTCCACGACGCCCGTCCCGGCCATCCGGCCGCGACCGCGGAGCAGCTCGATGCCGTGATCCGCGAGCCAGCGTTCCTGTCCGGTGTCGGAGTAGTCCGACACCATGAAGTCGCGCCACGCGAGCGCCGCCGCGACGTCGATCCGCGCGCTGGCCGCCGCCTCGTTCGCGCCGCGCACCGCCTCGCCCGGTCGGAGCAAGGTCTTCGACGGGGTGCAGGCCCAGTACGAGCACTCGCCACCGACGCGCTCGCGCTCGACCAACGCGACGCGGAGCCCGCCTTCCGCCAGCGCGCCGGCGCAGTGCTCGCCCGGCGAGCCGCCGCCGATCACGATGACGTCGTAGTCGCTCACGACGGCAGCTTCTCGCCGGCCTGCTCCGCGACGATGTACGCGGCGTACCAGTCCGGCCAGTTCTCGTCTCGCTGGCCGGTCCGCTTCTCGTGCTCGCCGTGCGCGGCCGCCGCGCGCCGGAGCGCGCTCGCCAGATCGATCGAGGAGCCGAACGACGTCGCAGCCGGGTCGACGCGCCCGGGAAGCCGGGTGGTGATCTCCTGGAAGAGCCAGCCGTTGCCGTCGGGATCGCTGAACGACGCGAACGACACATAACTACGACGCTCGGGATCCCGGCCCTTCTGGGCCGGCTGTCCCGGACCGGCGCGATGGAACACTTCGCCGACCTCGACGCCGCGCCGGACGAGCGCCGCGCGCGCGGCCTCGACGTCGGAGACGATCAGGTAGAGCTGCGCGGACCCCGGCGCAGCCGACGTGACTCCCGTGCCGAAATGGATCGAGCACGGCGAGCCCGGGGGAGTGAACTGCACGACCCGGAATCGATCCCCGACGGCGAAATCGGCGTCGAGCCGCCAGCCGAGGCCGCCGTAGAAGCGCTTGGCGCGATCGACGTCCGAGACCGGGATCACGACGACCTCGAGCTTCGTGTCGACGCTCATGACGACTCCTGAGGTGGCGTGCGATGGGCGCGGCGCGGGACCTCGCGCTCGCGAGGCGAGCTTTTCGCTAGGACTCGACCGGCACCGGTCACGAGCCCTGCGCGGACTCGCCCGACGCGCTCCGATCTTCCGTCCGGAACGACAGGCGGCCTTCCTCCCGGTCGACGTCGACGCGGACGACGCCACCTCCGGCGAGCGCGCCGAACAGCAGATCGTCGACGATGCGGTCCTTCAGCTCGACCTGGATCAGGCGCGCCATCGGTCGCGCGCCGAAGTCGCGGTCGTGGCCCTTCTCCGCCAGCCATGCGCGCGCCGCGTCGCTGAGATCGATCCGCACCTTGCGCTCGCGCAGCTGCGCCTCGAGCTCGCGCACGAACTTGTCGACGACCTTCCCCATCACGTCGGGCCCGAGGTCGGAGAAGCGCACGATCTCGTCGAGCCGATTGCGGAACTCGGGGCTGAAGAGCCGCTCGACCTCCTTGCGCCCGTCGCTCGAGCGCCCGGCCCCGAAGCCGATGCCGCGCGCCGCCATCTCCCGCGCGCCGACGTTGCTGGTCATGATCAAGGTCACGTGGCGGAAGTCCGCCTCGCGGCCCTGGTTGTCCGTCAAGGTCGCGCGGTCCATCACCTGCAGCAGGATGTCGAAGACGTCCGGATGCGCCTTCTCGATCTCGTCGAGCAGCAGAACGGTGTAGGGCTCCTTGCGGATCTTCTCGACGAGCTGCCCACCCTGGTCGTAGCCCACGTAGCCGGGCGGCGCGCCGATCAGGCGCGAGACCGCGTGGCGCTCCATGTACTCGCTCATGTCGAAGCGGTGGAACGGGACGCCGAGCGCGCGCGCGAGCTGCTTCGAGAGCTCCGTCTTGCCGACGCCGGTCGGGCCCGTGAAGAGGAAGCAGCCGATCGGCCGGTCGCGCCCGGCGAGCCCCGCGCGCCCGCGCTTGACCGCGCGCACCACGGAGGAGATGGCTGCGTCCTGTCCGAAGACGACCTTGCGCAGCTCCCCCTCGAGCTGCTCGAGGCGCTCGCGGTCGTTGCCCTGCGCGCGCACCGCGGGGATGTTGGCCATGCGCGCGATCACGTCCTCGACGTCGCGTACCGACACCGTCTTGCGGCGCGGTCCCGGGCGCAGGCGCACCGCCGCGCCCGTCTCGTCGAGCACGTCGATCGCCTTGTCGGGCAGGAAGCGGTCGGAGAGGTGGCGCACCGAGAGGTCGACGCAGGCGCGCAGCGCCGGCGCGGTGTAGCGGACCCCGTGGTGCTCCTCGTAACGCGGCGCGAGCCCCTGCAGGATGCGCACGCTCTCCTCCGCCGAGGGCTCCTTCACGTCGACGCGCTGGAAGCGGCGCGAGAGCGCGCGGTCGCGCTCGAAGTGACGGTACTCGGCGTAGGTGGTCGAGCCCATGCAGCGCAGCTCGCCCTGCTGCAGGATCGGCTTCAGCATGTTCGAGGCGTCGACGGTGGCGCCCTGCGCCGCGCCCGCGCCGAGAATCGTGTGGATCTCGTCGATGAAGAGGATGGGATGCGCGCGCGTCGCGAGCGCCGCCATGAAGGCCTTGAAGCGCGCTTCGAAGTCGCCGCGGTAGCGGGTGCCGGCGAGCATCGCACCGATGTCGAGCGAGAAGATCTCGGCCTCGCGCATGTCGTCCGGCACGCGGCCCTCGCGCACGCGCAGCGCGAGCCCCTCGGCGAGCGCCGTCTTGCCGACGCCGGTCTCGCCGACGAGGATCGGGTTGTTCTTCCGACGCCGCGCCAGGATGTGGACGATGCGGTCGAGCTCGGTGCCGCGGCCGATCAGCGGGTCGAGCTTTCCCTGCGCGGCGCGCTCGGTGAGATTCGTCGCGTACGCCGAGAGCGGATCGTCCGGCAGCTCGCCCGGCTCGCCGAGCCCGGCCTCGGCACCGGCCGGTGTCGCCGTTTCGGCGGAGCCGCCGGCCGCGCGCTTCGAGATTCCATGCGAGATGTAGCGGAGCACGTCGAGGCGCGAGACGCCCTGCGAGCGCAGCAGCGCGACCGAGTGCGACTCCGGCTCCTGCAGGATCGCCGCCAGGATGTCGCCTGCCTCGACCTCGGGCTTCTCCGAGCGCTCGCAGTGTGAGAGCGCGCCCTCGAGCACGCGGTGGAAGGCGAGCGTCTGGCGCGCCTCGTACGGCTCGTCGCCCGGCACGCTCTCGAGGTCGTCGTGGAAGTAGCGCTCGAGCGCGGCCTTCAGCTCGCGCAGGTCGGCGCCGGCGTGGTGCAGGATCTCCGCGCCGCGCGCGTCGTGGATCAGGGCGAAGAGCAGGTGCTCGACCGTCACGTAGGCGTGGCGCCGCGAGATCGCCTCGCGCACCGCCGCCTGGAGCATGATGTGGAGCTCGCGGCCGATCTCGCTCATTCCTGCTCGACTCCCGAGCGCAGCGGATAGCCGCGCGCCTCGGCCGCCCGGTGGACCGCCGCCGCCTTCGTCTCCGCCACATCGAGCACGTAGACGCCCGCGACCCCGACTCCACCGCGGTGCACGGCCAGCATGATCTGGGTCGCCTCGGAAGGACCCTTGCCGAAGATCTGCTCGAGGATCGCGACGACGAACTCCATCGGCGTGTAGTCGTCGTTGAAGAGCAGGACCTTGTAGCGGATCGGCTTTGCCGTCTTGCGGCGCGTGAGCGTCGCGATTCCCGATTCGTGTCGCGGGTCGTCGCGCCGCGGCTCGCGCGGGACGTCTCCCGGACCGGAAGGGACGTTCGGCACGCGCGCAAGATAGCAACCGCAAGCCGCGCGACCGCGCGGCGCGCAGCGAGCAGCAAGCCGTCGGGCGCGCAGCGAGGCGAAGCCGAGCGGAGATCGCAAGAGCTTGGCGGGCGAAGTTCAGAAGACGGACCCGGTTCGTGAAGGCATCCGGTTAGACTGCGCAGCGATGACCGCGCGCCGCGATGCGGAGCCCGAATCGAGTCTCGCGCTCGGCGAAGGCGTCGCGAACATCCCCGCAGCCGAGTGGAACGCGCTCGTCGGCGACGAGTCGCCCTTCCTCGAGTGGGAGTGGCTCGCGTCGCTCGAGGAAGCCGGCTGTGTCGGCGACGCGCAGGGCTGGCAGGCGCGACCGCTGCTGCTGCGCCAGGACGGCAAGCTGGTCGCGGCGTGTCCGCTGTACCTGAAGTCGAACAGCGAGGGCGAATTCGTGTTCGACTGGGGCTGGGCCGACGCGGCCGCGCGCGCCGGCATCGCCTACTACCCGAAGCTCCTGGTCGGCGTGCCCTTCACGCCGGTGACGGGCGCGCGCTTCCTCTGCGCTCCCGGCGTGGACCGCGCCGCCGCCGTCGCAGCGATGGCCCGCGCGCTGCGCGAGCTCTGCGCGCAGAACGAGCTCTCGTCCGTGCACGTGAACTTCTGCCGCGACGACGAGATCGCGCCGCTCGAGAACGACGGCTATCTGCTGCGGATCGGCTTCCAGTACCACTGGCGCAACGAGGGCTTCGCGAGCTTCGACGACTATCTCCTGCGCCTGCGCAGCAAGCGCCGCAACCAGGTGCGGCGCGAGCGCCGTGGCGTCGCGGCGCAGGGCGTCGTCAGCCAGGTGCTGGTCGGCGACGCGATCCCCGACTCGCTCTTCGAGCCGATGTACCGCTGCTACCGCGCAACGGTCGACGCCCACTACTATGGACGTCGCTACCTGAACCGGCGCTTCTTCGGCCTGCTGGCCGAGCGCTTCCGCCATCGCCTCTGCTTCGTGGTCGCGCGCCGCGGCGAGGAGGTGGTCGGCGGGACGCTCAACGTGCAGAAGGGCGACGCGCTCTACGGCCGCTACTGGGGCGGGCTCGACGCCGTCCGCTACCTGCACTTCGACGTCTGCTACTACGCCGCGATCGAGCACTGCATCGAAGCGGGGCTCGCGCGCTTCGAGCCGGGCGCCGGCGGCGACTACAAGTTCCTGCGCGGCTTCGACGCACGGCCGACGTACAGCCTGCACCACCTCGTCGATCCGCGTCTGCGCGCCGCGGTGGCGCGCTTCCTGGAGAGCGAGCGCGCGCAGGCGGACCGCCTGCTGGCGGAGCTCGAGCGCCAGAGCGCGCGCAAGGCGCTACCGGACGCCGGACTCGAAGATCTCTGAGCGCTCGGTGACGCGCGTCGCTGCGGCGACGCTTCCTCGTGTCATCCGCGGATTTCCTCCGGCCGCCGAGACGCCGCGAGCCGGAACGGGCACCAGGAGATCGTCGCCGGGGCGGATCAGGGCCCCATGCAGCCGGTTGGCGCTCCGCAGCACTTCGAGCGGGACGCCGTAGCGGTGCGCGATCGCGATCAAGGTGTCGCCCCGGCGCACCTGGTGCCGCGCGTAGTGCATCCGCTTCGAGGCCGGCAGCTCCGCCAGCACCTCTTCGCACTGCTGGCGCGCGGCCGCCGGCACGAGCAGCTCGCGCGGACCGTCCGGCGCGGTCGCGAAGCGCTTGAAGCCGGGGTTCAGCGCGCGCAGCTCGTCGAGCGGGACCCCCGAGAGCTCCGAGAGCAGGCCGAGGTCGATCTGCCCGCCGACGTCGATCGGCTCGAAGTACGGAGCATCGGGGATCGACGGCAGCTCGAGCCCGAAGCGCTCGGGCTCGGCCGCGAGCCGCGCGACGGCGAGCAGCTTCGGCACGTAGGCGCGCGTCTCCGGAAGCAGGCGCAGGTGGAAGAAGTCGACCGGCTCCCCGAGCTGTCGGTTCCGCTCGATCGCGCGACGGATGCTGCCTTCGCCGGCGTTGTAGGCGGCGAGCGCCAGCAGCCAGTCGCCGTCGAACTCGTCGTGCAGCTGCTGCAGGTGGTCGAGCGCCGCGCGCGTTGCGGCGAGCACGTCGCGGCGGTCGTCCAGCCACCAGTCCTCCTCGAGCCCGTAGCGCCGGCCGGTGCTCGGCACGAACTGCCAGAGCCCGAGCGCGCTGTGGGGCGAGCGAGCGAAGGGATCGAACGCGCTCTCGATGACCGGCAGCAGCGCCAGCTCGCGCGGCATGTTGCGCTCCTCGAGCTGCGACACGATGTGGTGCAGGTAGCGGCGCCCGCGCTCGAGACTCTGGTCGAGGTATTCCGGATGCTCGAGGAACCAGTCGATCTGGTGTTGGACCGCTTCCTCCTCGACCGCCGGCAAGGCGAAGCCCGCGCGCATGCGTCCGAGCAGATCCGGGACCGACTCGGCGCTCGCGTCGGCCGCGCCGTTCAGAGGCGCGAGTTCCCCGGGCACGTGCTCGGCGAGGCTCTGCTCGAGGCGTCGCTGCGCGTCGTCACGACTCGCGGGCGTCTCTCCGGGTACGAACGACAGCGACGCGCAGCCCGGGACGAGCCCCATGAGCAGAGCGCCGGACAGCAGGACCGCGGGCGCACCCGCGAGGCGCCGCGTCTCTTCGACTCGTTCTCCGACTCCGACCCTTGCCACGTCTCGACGGCTCCGAACGAACCTTCGGAGCTCTTCGGCAGGCCGCAGGCGTTCCTGCACCCCGAGTTGCCGGGCCGTGCGTGGAATGTGGCGAGATGGCCCCGATCAGACCTTCTGGCGCATCGTCACGAACTCCTCGGCGGAGGTCGGATGGATGCCGAGCGTCGCATCGAACTGCGCCTTGGTGGCGCCCATGCGCACGGCGATCGCGACGCCCTGGAGGATCTCGCCCGCGTAGCTCCCCACCATGTGGGCGCCGAGCACGCGATCGGTCACGCGGTCCACTACCAGCTTCATCATCGCCTGCTGGTCGCGACCGGAGAGCGTGTGCTTGAGCTCGCGGAAGCGCGAGCGGTAGACGTCGATCTCGCCGTGGCGCGCGCGCGCCTCCGCCTCGGTGAGCCCGACCGCCGCGACCGGCGGCTGGCTGAAGACCGCGTGCGGCACGTTCTCGTGGTCGACCGGCGCGGGCCTGCCACCGAAGAGCGTCGCTGCGAGGCACATGGCCTCGTGGAGCGCCACCGGCGTCAGGTTGATGCGGTCGGTCACGTCGCCGATCGCATGGATGCTCGGCACCGAGCTGCGCGAGTAGCGGTCGACCACCACCGCTCCCGTGTCCGCGAGCTCCACCTTCGCCTGCTCGAGGCCGAGGTCGCGCGTGCGCGGCGCGCGTCCGGTCGCGTAGAGGATCGCATCCGCCTCGATGTGGCTGCCGTCGCCGAGCGTCGCGCGAAGGGAGCCGTCCGAGGCGCGCTCGATCCGGACCGGGTTCGCGTCGAAGCGCAGATCGATGCCGCCCTTGCGCAGCGCCTCGGCCAGCGACCGGCGCACGTCGTCGTCGAAGCCGCGCAGGAAGAGGTCGCGCCGGTAGAGCTGGGTCACCCGAGCGCCAAGCCCGTGGAAGATCCCGGCGAACTCGACCGCGATGTAGCCGCCGCCGATGACGAGGACGCGCTCGGGCAGCACGGGCAGGTGGAAGGCCTCGTTCGACGTGATCGCATGCTCGATGCCGGGGATGTCGGGCAGCCAGGGCCAGCCCCCCGTCGCGACCAGGATGTGCTCGGCCGACCAGCTCCGGTCGCCGACGGCGACGCGGTGCGGATCCACGATGCGCGCGCGGCCCTCGATGCGCATCACGCCCGCCTGGTCGAGCAGCCGGCCGTAGACGCCGTTCAGGCGCGCGATCTCGCGGTCCTTGTTCGCGATCAAGGTGGCCCAGTCGTGGCGGGGCTCCGCGGCGCTCCAGCCGAAGCCCGCGGCATCCTCCCACTCCTCGCGAAACATCGATGCGTAGACGAGCAGCTTCTTCGGAATGCAACCCACGTTGACGCACGTGCCGCCGAGCGCCGCATGCTCGGCGACCGCCACGCGCGCGCCGTAGCCGGCGGACATCCGGCTCGCGCGCACGCCGCCGGAGCCCGCGCCGATGACGAAGAGGTCGAAGTCGTGACGCGGCATGGATCCTCCGGGCAGCCGGGCCAGAGTACCGAACGCGCGGGGTTGCTCGTCGGCGCTGCTGGGTGGAAGCTCTGCGCCCGACGGAGGGAACGATGTCGAAGCTCGAAGGCAAGCCGGCTCCGGACTTCACGCTCACCGATCAGCGCGGCAAGCAGGTGTCGCTCTCGGACTACGCCGGCAAGCAGGTGATCCTCTACTTCTATCCGCGCGACGACACGCCCGGCTGCACCAAGGAGGCCTGCGGCTTCCGCGACTCCTGGAAGCAGATCCAGAAGCTCGGCGCGGTCGTGATCGGCGTCTCGCCTGACGGCGAGGCCGCGCACCAGAAGTTCATCGCGAAGTACTCGCTGCCCTTCTCGCTGCTCTCGGATCCCGACAAGAAGGTGATGACCCGCTACGGCGCCTTCGGCGAGAAGATGATGTACGGGAAGAAGACGAAGGGCGTGATCCGCTCGACGGTGTGGATCGGTCCCGACGGCGTCGTGAAGAAGCACTGGGCGCGGGTCGCGAAGGCCGAGGCGCACCCCGATCAGGTACTGCAAGCGCTGCAAAGCAGCGCGCGCAGCGAGGCCTAGCCGAGCGAAGATCAGAGAAACGACCCTGCTCGTCAGCGGCACTCGGCAAGGCAGCGGTCGATGCGACGCAGCACGGCGTCGCGGCCGAGGATGGCGAGCGTCTCGCCGAGCGGCGGGCTGACCGCGCCGCCGGTCGCCGCGACGCGCAGCGGCTGCGCGACCTTGCCGAGGCCCTGCCCGCGCGACTCGGCGAGCTTCCGCACCGCGGCCTCGATCGGCTCGGGCTCGAAGGAGGCGACGCCGCGCAGCGCATCTCGCGCTTCGGCGAGCAGCGCTCGCCCCGGCGGATCGCCCTTGCGCAGCCACTTCGCGACGGCGGCCTCGTCGTAGACGAGCGCGTCGTCCGGCAGGAGCGCGAAGCCCCCCGGTCCGCGCGGCGAGGCGGCGTCGGCGAGCGTGCGGCAGCGCGTGCGGACCATCGCGGCGTATCGGCGGCGCCATGCCTCGTCGCGCTCCCGCATGCGCGGGCTGTAACGCGCGCACCAGGCGCTCCAGCTCTCGAAGAACTCTTCCTCCGACAGCTTCGCGATCGCGTCCTGATCGAATGCAAGCAGCTTCTCGCGGTCGAAGCGCGCGTTGCCGCGCCCGACGCGCTCGAGCGTGAAGTGCGCGGCGAGGTAGGCGTTGTCGAAGCGCTCGAGGTCGCGGCCTTCGGCGTCCTTCTCGCCCGGGCTCCAGCCGAGCAGTGCGAGGTAGTTGCAGAGAACCTGCGGCAGCACGCCGGCGCGGCGGAAGTCCTCGACCTCGATCATCGGGAGCTCGACGCCAAACTCGTCTGCGAGCTCGCTCACGATCCGCGGCTCGAGCTGTCGGCTCTCGTCGTCGAGCCAGGCGCGACCGCCTTCGACTCCGAGAATCCGCTCGCGCTTGCGGCCCGACGCGTCGGCCTCCACCGCTTCGCGCACGGCGCGATCCTTGTCGCGCTTCGAGAGCTTCGAGCCGTCGGCGTTGAGGATCAGCGGCACGTGCGCGTAGACCGGCGTGCGGAAGCCGAGCGCGCGCTGGAGCGCGACGTGGCGCGGCGTGTTGCCGAGGTGCTCCTGGCCGCGCAACACGTGCGTGACGCCCATGCGCTCGTCGTCGACGACCACGCCGAAGTGGTAGGTGGGGACGCCGTCGCGCTTGCGCAGCACGAAGTCGTCGAGCTGCTCCTCGCCGAAGGCGATCTCCCCGAGCACCGTGTCGACCACGATCACCGGCTCGCGCGGCATGCGGAAGCGGACCACATGCGGCTCGCGCGCCATGCGCGCGAGCGCCGCGTCGCGATTCCAGTCGGCGGGGCGCTGGTAGCGGAACGCGCCGCCGCGCCGCTGCGCTTCGCTGCGGAGCCCGTCGAGCTCGTCGGGCGTCTCGAAGGCCGGGTAGGCGCGGTCCTGCGCGACGAGGGTCTCGATACAACGGTCGTAGATCGGGAGGCGCTCGGTCTGGAAGAAGGGTCCCACGCCGCGCGGGTCGCCTCCGATCCCTTCGAAGGCAGGTCCCTCGTCCCAGCGGATCCCGAGCCACGCGAGATCCTCGAGGATTCCCCGCGCCGCAGACTCCGAGGAGCGCGCCCGATCCGTGTCCTCGATGCGGAGCAGGAAGCGGCCGCCGCCCTGCGCGAGCGCCCAGCTGTAGAGCGCCGTTCGCGCTCCCCCGACGTGCAGGTGCCCCGTCGGCGAAGGCGCGAAGCGGGTCGTCACGCCGGGCCCCATCGGGCGCACAGGCTAAGAGACCGCCCGGGTGGCCGCACCCGGCTCGGCGCTTCGCATCTGGCTGCTGGCGGTGCGCGTGGGGTAAAAGGCTCCGATGCGGCTCACCCGCGCGCTCGTGCTCGCCATCTTCCTCGCGTCCGGCGCCGCCGGTCTGGTGTACGAGGTGGTGTGGACGCGACAGCTGTCGCTCGTCTTCGGCGTCACCACCTACGCCGCGGCGACCGTGCTCGCGACCTTCATGGGTGGCCTCGCGCTCGGCAGCTACGTGTTCGGGCGTCGCGTCGATCGCGGCGGGAACCCGCTGCTCGCCTATGCCGCGCTCGAGGGCGGCGTCGGCCTCTACGCGCTGCTCGTCCCCCATCTGCTCGGGGCCCTCGTCGTCCCGTACGTCTGGCTGCGGCAGCTCGAGCTGCCCTACGCCGTGCTCGCGCTGCTCCGGGCCCTGCTCGCGGCGGGGGTGCTCGTCGTTCCCACCGCGCTCATGGGCGGGACCTTCCCGATCCTCGTCCGGCTCTTCGCGTTCGCCCGCGGAGAGCTCGGCCGAGTCGCCGCCGTCCTCTACTTCGTGAACACGCTCGGCGCCCTCGCCGGATGTCTCGCCGCCGGCTTCGTGCTGATCTCTCGCCTCGGGCTCGAGCGGACCACCTGGGTCGCGGCGGGCACGAGCCTCGCGGTCGCCGCCATCGCGGCGTTCCTCGGCACGCGGAACGCCGCGTCGTTCGAGGCGAAGCCGACCGACGAGCGGCCGGCGACGCGCGAGCTGTCGCCGCGCATGGCACGGCTCGTACTCGTCGCCATCGGCATCTCGGGCTTCACCTCGCTCGCCTACGAAGTCGTGTGGACGCGCGCGCTGCCCCGCTACGTGTACAACTCGACCTACGCCTTCACGACGATGCTGGCGACCTTTCTCGCCGGCATCGCGCTCGGCAGCGCGTCGCACGCGGCATGGCTGCGCGGGCGTCGGCGCCCCGTGCTCTGGTTCGCCGCGCTCGAACTGGGGGTCGGCGTCGGCTTCCTACTCTCCAGCTATCTCTTCGCCGATCTGCGCGCGATCTCGGACGCGATCCTCGGGCGGAACGTGGTCGAGTCGTTCGGCCAGTCCGTGCTGCTCATCTTCCTGCGCGCGGCGCTGATCCTGCTCCTGCCGGCGGTGTTCCTCGGCGCGACGTTGCCACTCGCGACCGAGCTCTGCGCGCGCGGACTCGCCACGGCCGGAGGCACGGTCGGGCGCGTCTACGCGGTCAACACGCTCGGCGCCATCCTCGGCTCGCTCGCGGCCGCCTTCGTCCTGATCCCCGGCCTCGGGATGCAGGGCACGTTGCTCTTCCTGATCGCGGTGAACTTCCTGCTCGCCTGGATGCTGGCGGTTTCCGACACCCGAACTCCGCCCCGGCGGCTGGCGGTGGGCGCGTCGCTCGGGGCGGCTGCGCTCGGCGCGCTGCTCCTGGTTCCATCCGATCTCTTCCGGCGCACCTTCGCGCCGCCGGGCACCGAGCTGGTCTTCTATCGCGAGGGAGTGACCGACACGGTGGGGGTCATCGAGCAGAACGGCCAGCGCATCATCGAGTACGAGGATCAGCGCGGCACGGCGGGAACCGCGACGTTCCCGTTCAACTACTTCTTCGGCCACCTGCCGATGCTGCTCCACCCCGGTGAGCCGCGTCTCGTGCTGCACATCTGCTTCGGCGTCGGCAACAGCCTCTCCGCGGTGGCCGCGCACGAGTCGGTGGAGCGGGTCGACAGCGTCGAGCTCAGTCCGCACGTCCTCGAGGCGGGCCGCTACTTCTGGAGCAACAGCGACGTGCTCTCGCACCCCAAGGTCCGCACCATCATCGACGACGGGCGGAACTTCGTCCTCGCCAGCCGCGAGACCTATGACGTCATCCTGCTCGAGCCGCCCGAGATCTTCACCGCAGGCGTGATCAACCTCTACACGCGCGAGTTCTATCGCGACGCCGCCGCGCGACTCGCACCCGATGGCGTCATGATGCAGTGGGTGCCGATCGGCGAGGCCCCGCTCGAGGAGGAGCGCATGCTCTTCCGCGCCTTCTCCGACGTCTTCCCGCACGCCACGGCCTGGGAGCAGCTCATGGGCGGGCCGATCCTGCTGATCGGGACCCATCAACCGCTGCGCATCGACTACGCGCGCCTGCGCAGCCGCATGGCCGAGCCGCACATCCGCCGAGACCTCGAGCTCGCAGGGATCCAGGGCCCCGACGACCTGCTCTCGTACTTCATCTTCGACGAGCAAGCCTTCCGGAGCTTCGCCGCCGAGGCGCCGCCGGTCACCGACGACCGCACGGTGCTCGATTTCACGATGCCCTACTTCCTCGGTTCCGGGTTCGGACTCGGCTCGTTCAGCTTGTACGCCCGCGCGGACGGCGAGGGCGCCCCCGGTCCGCGCCGGAAGCGCGCCCAGATGTACTTCGCGCAGCGCCGCTCGGTGATTCCGTATCTGATCCTCGACGGCGAGACCTCCCAGGAGGTCGAGGCGCGCATCCGGGCAACGCGGATCGGCCACCCGCCGGCGCTGCCAGTCCCGGAGTCCAGCTGGCGGCGTTGGTAGCTCCGCGGCCCGCAGCGGCCTCCGGGCGCGTGGTCTATGCTGCCGCCCTTTTCCGCGCCCCCCATCGCGGCGCGGACCCCAGGAGGAGTGGGCCGTGGGCGAAGGCGACTACCGCGAGCGGGAGTATCGGGACCGACGCGACTCGCGCGATCGGGACCGCGAGCACCGCGAGCCGCCGACGGTCAAGGCGCGACTGCGCGCGAAGGCGCGCAAGCGCGACCGGAAGATGCGCAAGCGGGGCTTCGGCCGGAAGAAGGTCTCGCGGCTCACGACCGACCGCACGATCGTCATCGACTACAAGGATCCGAAGCTGCTGCGTTCGTTCCTGTCGGAGACGGGCAAGATCCTGCCGCGCCGCATCACGGGCAACACCGCGAAGCAGCAGCGCGAGGTCGCGGTCGCGGTGAAGCGCGCGCGCCATCTGGCGCTGCTTCCGTATCCGCCGGACATGGCGTAACGCCTGCGTGCACCGAGACCCCTCGAGCCGGGTCTCATCTTCTGGGCTTCGCTCGCCTTCGGCTCGCTGTGCGCGGCCGCCTTCAGCGGCCGCTTACGATGGCCTTCACGCGCGCGTGTAGCGCGCGGTGGACGCGCGGCTCGAGGTGCTCGCCGGCCACGAAGAGCAGGAAGAGCACGACGGTTCCGAGCGCGTCCGCGATGACGGCCTCGGCCGTGCGGCCCTCACTCTCGGCGGCGCGCGCGGCGCGCTCGAGCACGTCGCCGGCCTCTAGCTCGCCGTCGGGGCCGAAGGAGAGGTCGCGGAACATGCCGCCGTGCGCGCGCTCGTCCTCGAAGACGCTCTCGGCCGCGCGCCGCAGCGCGTCGCCGGCGCCGGCGTGCTCGGCCGTCGCGAAGATGTCGCGGAAGGCGCCGTTGAAGGCCGCGAGCACGCCTTCGGGCGCGGCGTCGCGGCCGCGACCGGCCCGCAGCTCGTCGAGCCGACGCACGCCCTCCATCAGCAGCGCCTCGGCGGAGAGCCCGGGCACGCTCGCGTCGTCGCTCTGCGCCTCCTCGGTGAGGACGAAGCTGCCCTGCGACTCCAGCAGGATCGCCTGGAAGATCGTGGTCACGTGCTCCTGCACCGCGTTCCACAGGTCGCGCTCGGAGCAGAGCCCGCGCGCGACCGCGAGACGGCAGGCCGCGCGCGGATCGCCCGCGTGCTCGCACAGCGACTCCATGTCCTCGCGCTTCACGCTGCCCATCCGCACGAGGATCTCGGAGAGCCGCTCGCCGACCCGCTCGGAGACGGCGCCGCGCACCTCGCCCTCGGCGAAGAGCACGCGACGCGTGCCGGAGTCGGTCGCGACGCGCAGCACGCCGCTCGCGCGCGACTGCACCGCCAGGGTCACGATCTCGGGGAACGAGATGCGCGCGAGGTCGCCGGCCAGCACCGCGCGAACGGGCGCGTCGCCGTCGGACTCGATGCCGACGAGCAGCTCGTCCGGACCGCCGGCGAGGCGATAGCTGCGACCGGCCAGCCGCTCGCCGCTGCCGGCGTCGAGGCTCGCCCGTCCGCGCGTATCGATGCGCAGCCAGCCGTCCACGGCACACGCCCTCCGCGGAGGGGATCGGCGGGGGCGGCCCGGGCCTTGAGCAACGAGCCGGGTCGTCTCCCTGAATTTTCGCTCGCCTACGGCGCACCTTCGGCGCTTGCGGTCGTGACACCGCCGCCATGTGGATCGAGGCGCAGCAGCCGAGGCATGCCGCCTTCGATCTGCCAGGCCGGGACGTTCGAGTTCGAGGTCCAGACGCGGCCCTGCGCGTCGAAATCGATCTCGCGTGTGTAGGTCACGCGCGTCGGCAGCGGATAGACCGTGAAGCGCTCGCTCGCCGGCTGGAAGCGGATCAGGCTGTCGCTCTCGCTGCCGCAGATCCAGACGTCCCCGGTCGCGCGCTGCACGTGGACCGCGTACGGCGTCTCACTGCCGCGTGGCTCGATCGGCAGCTCGAAGCTCGCGAACTCGCGCGTCTTCGGGTCGAAGCGCGCGATCACGCTCGACGAGAAGCCCGGGATCCAGAGGCGCCCCTCCGCGTCGAAGCGCATTCGACGCGGGCCGCTGAAGGGCGTCTCGATCATCTCGATCGCGAAGCTGTCGGGGTCGACGCGCCCGATGCGGTGCTCGTTCAGCTGGCTGAACCAGACGGAGCCGTCGGGCGCGACGTCGACACCGTAGGGGATCGGCGCGCGGAAGCCGTCGCCCTCGGCCGCGCGGCCGCGCAGGTCGACGTGGTTGCCGAGCCAGATCAGGAACGGCATCGAGCGCATCACGATCGCCTGACCGAGAGTGCGCGACGGCAGCCGGATCTGGCGGCTCTCGCCCGTCGCCGGGTCGTAGAAGCCGAGGTGGTTCGAGCCCGCGATCGAGTACCAGATCCGTCCGCGCGCATCGAAGCGCAGCGTGTGCGGGTAGAAGCCGTGCTCGAGCTTCACGGTGGTGAAGGTCTCGGTCTTCGGGTCGAAGCGCGCGAGCTGATTTCCGAGAGCGAGCGTGATCCAGAGCGCGCCGTCGGGCGCGACCTGGATCGAGTGCGGGCCGACGTGCGCCTGTGCCGTCGGCACGTCGGGCGGACCGGTGCCGGCGAAGACGCCGCCGATCGGCAGGTCGCCGCGCGGCAGGGTCCAGGCGCGGCGGTCGCCGTCGGGCGCGGCGGGATCGAGCCGGTAGAGCTGATCCTGCGTCATGTCGACCGAGTAGATGCGCCCGTCCGGATGGACCGTCATGTCGTGCTGCATCGACGCGCGGCCGCCGAGGTCCCACTCCTCGACCGACGCGGCGCGCACCTCGGCCGGCGGCGGCGGCGCGAAGCCCGGGTCGTGCATCCCGGCGGTCAGCGCGGCCACCGCGGTCTCCGGCGCGTACGCGGCGTTCATCAGCGACGGCAGCCGATCGCGCAGGTCGCGCGAGAGCATGCCGCCCATGCGCCCCATCAGCGCGAGCACCTTTCTCCACTCGTCGGGCTCGCGCAGCTTGCGCGTCGCGGCGCTGCCCTGCTGGTGGCAGTACGTGCACTGGCGCTTCAGCTCCTCGCGCGACGCCGGATCGTCCACGCGGTCGAGCAGCAGCTCGTACCAGCGATTCGCCGGGAGCTGCGCCGCGACCGCGACGGGATCGCGCTCGGGCTCGAGCACGAGATCGAGCGGGCGGCCGGGCGGCGGCTCCGCCTGGACGAGGTCCTTCCAGCCGATGCGGCGGACGCGCAGCGAGGTCGCGCCCGAGCCCGCGAGCGGTGGCGTGTGGAAGTCGCCCGACTCGTCACTCCACACCGTGATCGCGTGCTCGGGGTCGCCGCGCCGCACGGTCACCATCGCGCCGACCAACGGAACGCCGTCCGGCCCGCGCACGCGTCCCTCGACCGACTGCGCCGACACCGGCACCGCGAGAGCGGGCGATAGAATCGCCGCGACCGCGATCCCGCGAACGAGCCCGGCGATGCCCGCGCGCAGCGCCGAAGTCAGGACGGCGCTCTGCATGGACTCCTCCTCGAGACGCGACGCTCGCCATCGTATCGCGCGACTCGCCGCGTGCGCAGCGGCGCTCGCGCTCGGCTGCGTCACCCACAAGCCCGCCCGGCCGGCGGCATCCCCGGCACCGCCAGCGCCCGGCGGTCTCGAGATCGAGCTGATCTTCGGGTCCGAAGCGGACCTCGACCTCTACGTCTCGGACCCCCTCCGCGAGACCGTCTACTTCGCCAACACACCCGTACGAAGCGGCGGCGAGCACGCCGGGGACGTCCGCTGCGACGCGCCCGCCCCGCGCGTCGAGGTGGTGCGCTGGCGAGCGCCGCTGCCGGGCAACTACCGCGTCGGCGTCGACTTCCCGGAGCGCTGCGAGGCCGGCGTCGAGACGGCCCACTACCGCCTGCGCGTGACCGGGGCGGGAAACGTCCGCGAGCTCGAGGGCGAGGCGCACTTCGGGCGCTTCGAGCCGCGCGTGCTCGAGTTCCAGATCCTGCGCTGAACCCTCGGGACGCCGCGCACCTCGCGCGCGCGCCTGCCGGTCGGAGCGCGGCCTCGGGCGACACCGGGAGCCGTCAAGCGCGCCCACCGCCGCGCCGATACGCAGAGGGCCCGCAACCGCCCGTCGGGACGGAGGCCCTTTGGCCGCTGCCGATTCACCGAGCCATTCCGCCCGCATCCGGGTGCTCTGCGTGGGCGGCACCGATGCGGACGCGCGCGCGGTCGGGGCGCTGCTCGAGGCGTCGCGCGTGGTGGCGTTCGAGATCGTGCACAGCGCCGACCTCGCCGAGGCGCTCGCGCTCGCCGAGTCGCGCAACGTCGACGTGATGCTGCTGCTGCTCGACGCGAGCGACGCGTTGCGCATGGGCGCGCTCGCGCGCGCGCGGCTCTCCGCGCCGCTCCTGCCGATCGTCGTGCTGTCGGACCTCGACGACGAGGCGGTGGCGCTGCGTGCGCTCCAGAACGGCGCGCGCGGCTACCTGGTGCGCTCCGAGACGAGCTCGCGACTGCTGGTCACCACGCTCGGCGCGGCGCTCGAAAGCCATCGCATGATCCTCCAGCTCAACACCGCACGGGAGCGGGCGCGCCACCTCGCGACCCACGACCAGCTCACCGGGCTCGCCAACCGCTCGCTCTTCCACGACCGGCTGGAGCAGGCGGTCGCCGGCGCGCGGCGCGCCCGGCAGAAGCTGGCGGTGCTATTCGTCGACCTCGACGGCTTCAAGTCGATCAACGACACGCTCGGCCACGCGGTCGGCGACGGCCTGCTGCGGGGCATCGCGCGCCGGATCGCGTCGTGCCTGCGCGAGACCGACACCGCCGCGCGCCTCGGCGGCGACGAGTTCGCGGTCATGCTGACCAACCTCGGCAACGAGCTCGACGCGGCCACGGTGGCGCGCAAGATCGTCGCCGCGCTCGGCGAGCCGCTCCAGTTCCGGCAGCAGTCCACCACGATCCGCTGCAGCATCGGCATCGCGACCTTCCCGCGCGACGCCCAGGACGCCGAGGCGCTGCTGAAGCGCTCCGACACCGCGATGTATCACGCCAAGCAGCGCGGCGGCAGCCGCTTCGACTTCTACACCGACGACATGAACGCCGCGATCCAACGGCGCGTGGCGCTCGAGGACCGGCTCCGCACGGCGCTCGATCAGGACGAGTTCGTGGTCCACTACCAGCCGCAGTTCGACCTGACGCGCGGGCGCATCATCGGCGCGGAGGCGCTGCTGCGCTGGAAGCACCCGGAGCTCGGCCTGGTCTCGCCCGCCCACTTCCTGCCGATCGCTGAGGAGACGGGGCTGATCGTGCCGATCGGCGACTGGATCCTGCGCACCGCCTGCGACCAGAACGCGCGCTGGAACCGCGAGGGCCACCGCGGCCTGCGCGTCTCGGTGAACGTGTCGTCGCAGCAGTTCCTCGAGCCCGGTCTCGCCGACGTGGTCAAGAGCGCGCTCGACCAGAGCGGCCTCGTGCCGATCTCGCTCGAGCTCGAGATCACCGAGAGCAGCCTGCTCCGCGACGTCGAGGTCACCGTCAACACACTCCGGCGCCTGAAGGATCTCGGCGTGCGCCTCGCGATCGACGACTTCGGCACGGGCTACTCGTCGCTCGCCTACCTGAAGCGCCTGCCGATCGACGTGCTGAAGATCGACCAGTCCTTCATCCGCGCGCTGACCACCGACCCGGCCGACGCGACGATCACGCAGACGATCGTCCAGCTCGCCGCGGGCCTGAATCTCACGACCATCGCGGAAGGCGTCGAGACGCTCGAGCAGCTCCTGCTGCTCGGCTCCTACGGCTGCAGCCGCATGCAGGGCTTCCTGTTCGGCAAGCCGGCTCCGATCCACGTCTTCGAGGGCTGGCTCGAGAACCCGCCCTTCCGCTGGATCCAGGGCAACGAGCGGAGCGACACCCCGAGCCCGAGCGCCGACGCCTGAGGCTTGCGGGCTCGCGGGCGCGCTCCGACAATGCGCGCGTTCGCCGGAGACCCGCGCATCCTCGACCGCGCTCCTCGCCCCGACGCCCCGCCCGCGCCCGCTGCGCGCGACGTCGAGTCGCTCGCGCTGCCCGCGCCGCTCGCCGCGCTGCTCGCGCGCGAGGGTCTCTCGGCGGTGCGCGTGCTCGAGGTCACGTCGCTGCGCCGGGGCGAGGGACCGCGTCGAACCTTCTGCATCGAGCTCGCGGGCGGCGAGCGCGTGAAGGGACGCACGCACCGCGAGCCGGCGGTCGCGGAGCGGATGTCGCGCTGGCTGCCGGCGCTCCCGGCGCCCGGATACGTGGCGCTCCGCGCTGCCGAGGGCAGCGCCACGCTCGAAGAGTGGGTCGCCGGTGAGCCGCTCGATCCCACCGACGCGGAGTCGGCCGAGCGAGCGGGCGAACTGCTCGGCGCCTGTCACGCGGCGATCCCGATCGATTCCGTGTCGGTCCGCGATGCGCGGCTCGCCGGGTTCCGCGAAGACATGGGGCGCTGGATCGATGCGATCCACGTCGCGGGACACGTGACGGCCGGACGCGCGCACCGCCTGTCCGCCGAGCTCGACGCGCGCCCGCCCGTCGCGGCGCGCTGGGGGCTCTACCACGGCGACTTCTCGCCGGAGAATCTCGTCGTGGACGCGAGCGGCGTGCGCTGCGTCGACAACACCACCGTGCGTCCGCAGCTTCTCGAGATCGATGCGGGCTTCAGCGTGAACCGCTGGCCGCTGCGAGGTGCGATCCGCGAGCGCTTCCTCACCGGCTACCGGCGCCGCTCCGATCCGGCGCTCTTCCTGGCGAGCGAGGGCTTCTGGCGGCTCGCCGCGGCGCTGCGCTCCGCCGCCTATCGCGTGCGAGAGCGCACGGGCGACGTCGCACTACCTCTGCGCGAGATCGATGCGCTCGTCGCCTGACGCGGCGCGGGCGTTCGCCGGCGACGCGCCCGCGCGACTGCGACTCCGCCACGGGCCCGTCGCGATCGACATCCTCTCGGACGACGCCGCGAGCCTCGCCTGGCTGGCGGAGTTCCTCGGCCCGGCCTTCGCGAAGCGGGCCTCGGGGCGGCCCGACCACCGCGTGACCTTCGGCGTCGCGCCGGCGCTCTACGCGAAGCTCGCGCGACGGCTGCGCGAGGCGCGAGGCCGGCCGCTCGACGGCTTCGGCTTCGACGGCCGCTTCTCGCGCCATGCGAGCGTTCGCGACGCGAGCGGCCGCACGTGGGTGCGAGACCCCTACAGCGCGGTCCTCCACGGTGTCGACGCGTCGGCGCGCGAGGTCCTCGTCGCCGCGAGGCACGCGGGTGACTGGCCGCGCGTCGCGCTGATGCGCGCGGTGCGCGAGCTGGCGGTCTCGGCGCAGCTGCGAGCGGGGCGACTCCCCGTCCACGGCGCGGCCTTCGCCGATCGCGGCGGCGCCGTTCTGATCTGCGGGCCCAAGCGATCCGGCAAGACCAGCCTGCTCGTGCACGCGCTCGAGTGCGGCGGCGCCTTCCTGTCGAACGACCGCGTGTTCGTCGACGTCGCGCGCGCGCCGATCGCGACCCCGATGCCGACGATCGTGATGCTGCGCGACGGCACGCTCTCGCGCTTTCCGCGCCTGCTCGCCGGCTTCGAGCGCGCGCGCTACGACCGCGCGCGCACCTTGCGCGAGTGCGACCCGGGCGTCGCGCGACCCGAGCCGCGCGCGCGGCGCGGCTTCGACCGGCCGGGCATCAGCCCCGCGCAGCTGTGCGCGCTGCTCGGCGCGCCGATGCGCGCGAGCGCCCGCGTGCGCGCGATCCTCTTCCCGCGCGTCGACGCGCGCGCGCAGGGGCTTGAGCTGCGCGCGCTCCCTCCCGCGGCCGCGCGAGCGCGACTCGCGCGCTCGCTGATGAAGGCCTCCCACCCGACTCGGCTCTCGGCACTCTTCAGCCCCGGTCGCCGGCGCGAGACGCTCCCCGCGCGGGTCGAGCGCGAGGCGTGCGGCCGGCTCGCGGAACGCGTGCCGGCGTTCGAGTGCCGGCTCGGCGCCCAGGCCTACCGCGGCGATCTCGTCGCCGCGCTGCGCGAGGCGCTCGACTGATGCACCGCGCGCGCTCGGTCACGACGCGCGCAGCTCGCCCGCCTCGGCGTCCGCGAGGCGGAAGCGCCGCGACGGCAGCCAGCGCGACAAGGTGAACCCGAGATCGATCGTGAGCCTGCGCGCCCAGCCGTCGAAGACGTTGTAGGGATAGGCGCGCCGGAACCAGCGGCGCCCCGCTCCTCCGTTCCCGTTCGGTGTCAGGAGCGCCAGCGCCTCGTCGGCGCCGCGGATCCGGACGAGCTGCCTGCGGCGCAGCAGCGACTCCGCGAGCTCCGGGAATTCCGGCGCCGCGCGCCAGAGCGCGAAGAAGACCGCGAGCACGTTGACGCACGGCATCAGCAGGCGCTGCCGCGCGCGCCGCTCGAAGAACGCCTCCGCGTCGAGCGCGGGCGCGAGCCCGCGCAGCACGAGATGGAGATCGAGGAGGTGGCGGATCCCGCAGGCGCCGCGCCGCAGGTCGCCGCAGAGCGAGAGCAGCAGGAAGACGAGCGTCGCGTCGTCGGACACCGTCTCGAGCGTGCGCCCGCCGATCTCGAAGCCGACCGGGTCGGCGAAGAGCTCCTCCGCGTCGACGCGTCGGCGCGCGCGACGGCGGAGATTCCAGTGCAGGTCGACAGCGGCGTAGCCGCGGCCGAGTCCCCAGCGCACCACGCCCTCCGTGATCACGCCGGGCTCGCGCGCGTAGCCGATCGCCTCGAGCGCCGCGAGCGCCGCGTCGCGCGAGGTTCCGCGCACGAGCACGTCGACGTCGCGCTGGTGTCGGCGGCGCGGATCGCCGTAGAAGCGCTGCCCGAAGGACACGCCCTTCAGGTGCCGGCAGGCGAGGCCCGCGCGCGCCAGGGCGTCGTCCACCTCGAGCGTCTCCGCGACGACCTCCGCGTGGCGACGCCGTCGCGCGTCGCTTCCGCTCTCGACAGCCGCGACGAGCGCCGCGGGCAGCCTGCGGCGTCCCTCCGGCGAGAGCACCGCGGGCTCGACCCACCGCATCAGCCGCTGTCGCTCGAGCGCGCCGGCGTAGGCGGCGACGTCGAGGCGCGAGCCGCGCTCGAGCGCGGCGAAGAAGGGCTCCTCGCCGTCGGCGAGCGCGCGAACGGTCGACAGCACGAAGCCCGGATCCAACGCGTCCTCCCGCCTATCCGATTCCCGGCGCGACGTCAGCCTGCGCGACGATCGGCGCGAGCAGCTCGGCCAGATCCTGCACGAGCGCCGGGTCGGTGTCGCCGTCTCGCAGGCGCGTGAAGCAGCGCTCGAGCGCGGCGCGCCGTTCCCGGTCGATGCGGTCGGCCCACCCGGGACCCACGGACGGCTCGAGCGCCAGCGCTCCGCGGTCCGCGTGCGTGCGCCCGGCGAGGCGCGCGTTGTGGTGCAGCGCGCGCCCGAGCACGACCCAGGGAAAGTTGCGGTTGCGGGTCGGCCCGCAGCGGAGCTCGCGCCCGCCGAGCGGCAGACCCTGGATGCGCGCCTTCTCGAGCCGGAAGCTCGACCACAGCGCAGCCGCGCCGCCGGCCGCCGCTCCGAAGAGCGTGCCGAGGAAGATCGACGCGCCGCCGACCGCGGCGTCGAGCGCACCGCCGACCAGCGCGCCGCCGGCCGCCCCGGTCGCGACGAGCTGGCGACGTCGCAGTCCCCACAGCACCCAGTGCTCCACCGAGAACAGGTCCTGGTCGAGCAGGCGGAACGACTCCTCTCGCCGCTCGATCTCGTGGTGGCCGTAGTCCTCCTCGACCTGCGCCCGCGCCTTCCGTTCGCGCTCGCGCAGCGCCTCGTGGTACTCGCGCTCGAGCGCGGCCTCCTGCTCTCGAGCGTCGACGCCTTCGGGCAGGCGCTTCGAGACCGAGAGCGTGAGCTCGTCCACCAGCAGCTCGGCGATCCGCCGCGCGACGCGCTCGCGCACCTGCAGGCGCTCCTGCGAGAGCGCGCGCACCGCCTGCTCGAGCGGCGCGCGCCACTCCTCGCGCAGCGCGCCGAAGCCCTGGAGCAGCTCGAGCCGTTTCTCGAAGGGCGCCGTCAAGGCATCGAAGACGCGCACGATCTTGAAGTACTGCGAGAGCGCCGACCGCCAGGATTCGATGTGATCCGCCTCGCCGATCGGGTTGATCAGCGCCATCGACGGCTCGCCCGTCCAGCGCAGGATCTCCATCTCGGGCTCGTACTCGGGCCCGTACGGCAGCGACCCGTCCACCACGTAGAGGATGCCGGCCCCCTCGAGCACCGGGGTCAGCAGCTCGCACTCGTCCTCGAAGCGGCCGGTGCCCCGGTGCGCCGCGACGAACGACTCCACCACCGCGCGGTGGAGGTCGGCGCGCGTCTCTCGTTCGCGCATCCAGGCGAGCGCTCGCCGCGCGCGCTGGAACCCCGGTGTGTCGACGAGCACGTACTGCACGCGGCCGTCGAGCCTCATCGGATAGCGCCGGCAGACGCGCGTGGTCCCGGGCTCGGGCGCGATGCGGACCGAGTCGTCCTGCGCGAGCGTCGCGACGATGCTCGACTTCCCCTTGTTGGGGTGGCCGACGACCGCGAAGGTCGGCGTCGTCTCGCTCATCGCTCGCGCTCCGGCGCGTGCAGCACGAGCCACGGGTCGGCGCTCTGCAGGGCGGCCGTCCGCCAGGGGCCGAGCGCCGCGGGTCCCGGCACGACCGGCGCGCCGTCTGGCCCCTGCGCCAGCGGCACGAGCGCCACGACGCGTCCGTCGCCGAGCGCCGCGCGCAGCTCGCGCAGGAAGTCCATCAGCTCGAGCAGCGGCGGCTCCCACGCCTTGACCAGCACCGCGACGATCTCGTCCGCCGGCGATCGCCGCAGCGACTCGATCGCGGCGGCGTCGTCCGAGAGCGCGCCCTCGCCGGCGCGCCGCTGCGACGCCGCGACGAGCCCGACGAGGCGACACGACGCCGCGACGTCGAGCGGGAATCCCGACCACGCGAGCGCCGCGCAGCGCTGGCCCGGCGCGGGCGTCGGGGCCGCGCGTCGCGCGGACGTGTCGCGCAGCGCGAGCGGCGCTTCGGCGACGTCCGCGGTCGTCTCGACGACCGCGTGCTCGAGGCGGTCGCGCAGCGCCAGCACGGCCGGCTGGCGCACGAAGGCGCGGCGCACCGCGCGGCGCAGGCGGTAGCGGCCGAAGGCGAGCAGCGCGGCCCGCGGTAAGAGCCCGTAGACGACCATGCAGGCCGCGCAGAAACGCCACCAGGGCGCGCTCGCCATCGGATCGCGCACGACGTGCGGGCCGCCGCGGAAGTACTGCGTCGCGGCGATCAGCTCGGACGAGGGCACGGCGTCGGGCCAGAGCCGGGCCCACGGCGTCGACAGCGCATGCGTGAGGTGCTCGAGCGTGCGCGGGTCGAGCGTCAAGGTGGTCGACCAGCCGAAGGCGAGGTCGGTGAAGACCACGAGGCCGACCGCCGTCGCGAGCGCCGCGACGTGGAACGACACGCCGAAGAGCTGCGAGGCGCAGAGCCAGGTCCAGCGCTCGACCTCGGCGTACAGGCGACGGTGTCGCATCGCCAGCGCGCCGGCGCGCGCGACGGCGTCGCGCTGTGCCGCAGGCAGCAGGCGGTGGAGCGCGCGTAGCCAGCGCCCCGGGCTCGCGAGCGAGAGGACGTCCTGCACGAGCTCGAGCCCCGGCACGAAGCGTCGCCAGCGGCCGCCGAGCAGCAGCAGCGCGGTGCCCGCGAGCAGCAGCAGCTGCAGGCCGACGAAGAACGCGATCACGCGCACGACGTTCACCGGATGGGTGCCGTCGTAGTGGAAGAGCGCGGCCGCCGCGCCGGAACCGAGCGCGACCCCGAATCCCGCGAGCAGCGCCGAGAGGCCGCGCAACGCGCGCGCGCTACGCGAGCCCGCGCCCTCGGGCGAAGGCGGCCGCACGCGCTCGAGCCAGGCCTCGACGAAGGCGTCGCCGCGCAACCCGGCGCCCGCGAGCTCGCGTCCGAGCGCGCGGTCACGGCGGCGCAGCTCGGCCGCCGGCCGCTGCGCATCCGCCTCGAGCTGGAGCGCCAGGTCGACCAGGCGACCGAGGCCCTCTGCGCTCATGCGGCGGGCGCGTGCGCGCTCATGCGGCGGGCGCGCTCCAGCACGACGACCGGGATCTCGCGCGATCCGGCGGTGTTGCGTTCGTAGCGCGCGAAGTCGCGGTAGGTCGAGAGCAGGCGCGGCCAGAGAAGCGCGCGCTCGGCCGAGTCGGCGGTGTGCGCGATCACCTCGAAGCGCTCGCCGCGCACCTGCACGCGCGCGCGCGGATTCGCCTGGAGGTTGCGCCACCAGTTGGGGTGACGCGCGTCGCCGGCGTTGGATGCGATCAGCACGAGCCGCTCGCCGTCCCGGATGTAGAGCAGCGGGATCTGGATCTCGCGGCCGCTCTTCCGCCCGACCGTCGTCAGCAACAGCATCGTGATGCCGAAGATCGACGCGCCGATCGCGCCGTTCGTGCGGACATACAGCCACCGCTGCACGCGCGTGACGAGCGAGAGCAGCCAGCGGATGTTCGGCATTCAGAGCGGAGAGATGGACACGCTCAGTGGTAGTCGATCACGGAGCGGATCACCTCGCCCGCCTGCATCGCGCGGAAGGCGTCGTTGATCTCTTCGAGCTTGATGCGGCGGCTGATCATGCCCTCGAGGTCGAGCTTGCCGGCCTTCCACAAGCGCAGCAGGCGCGGGAAGTCGGTGCGGACGTTCGCCGAGCCGTACATCGAGCCGCGCAGGATCTTGTCGGCGTAGAAGAACTCGAAGGCGCTGAACTCGATCTTCTGGTCCATGCGCCCGACGCCGACGATCACCGCGGTGCCGCCGCGGCGGACCGCGTCGTAGGTGGCGCGGATCGTCTGCGGGTGCCCGACGCACTCGAGCGCGTAGTCGAATCCCTCCCCGCCCGTGATCGTCTTCTTCGCGTCCTCGAGGTCCTTCGGCTGCACGCCGTGCGTGGCGCCGAACTTCTTGGCCATCTCGAGCTTCTTCGGCAAGGTGTCGACCGCCACGATCTCGGCGGCGCCCGCGATGCGCGCGCCCTGGATCGCCGCGATGCCGACGCCGCCGCAGCCGATCACGCACACCGACGAGCCCGGCTTGATCGCCGCGGTGTTGATCGCCGCGCCGACGCCGGTGGTGACGCCGCAGCCGATCAGCGACACCACGTTCAGCGGGATGTCGTTGTCGACTTTGATCGCGGCACCCTCGGGCACGATCATCTCCTGCGCGAAGGTGCCGCAGCCCGTCATGCCGCCGATCACCTTGTCGCCGACCTTGAAGTGCGGCGTCATCATCATCGCGAACGTCGTCTCGCACAGATACGACTGGCCGCGCATGCAGGACTTGCAGACGCGGCAAGCGGGCGTGAAGGAGAGGATTACGTGGTCGCCCGGGGCGAGACCGTTCACGCCCTTGCCGACCTCTTGCACGATGCCCGCGCCCTCGTGGCCGAGCACGGCCGGCAGCCCTAGCGGGATCGTTCCGTTCTGCACCGAGACGTCGGAGTGGCAGACGCCGCTCGACACCACCTTGACGTGCACGTCGTTCGGGCCGAGCCCCGTCACGCCGACGTCGCCTCGCACCTCGAGATCCTTGCCGAGCTCCCAGAGGATCGCTGCCTTCACGATGGGGGTCTCCTTCGAATCGGGGATGAACGGGGCGCGATTGCAACACGTTCCCGCCGCGGAGGCAAGGGTATGCTGGCGCTCCCGGAGGATCGATGGCCGAGCTGATCGCCCCGCATGCCGAGCGCCGCGGCGACGCGCCCGCCCTGATCGACGAATCCGGCTCGACCTCGTGGCGCGAGCTGGATGCGCGCGTCGACCGCGCGATCCACGCGCTGCGCGCGGCGGGACTTCGCTCCGGCGACACGCTGGCCGTCCTCTCCGGCAACCGGCGCGAGCTCTACGAGCTGATGCTCGCGGCCTCGCATGCGAGCTGGCGCTACGTGCCGATCAACTGGCACTTCGCGCCGGAGGAGATCGCGTACGTGCTCGGCAACTCCGACGCCGTCGCGTTCGTCGCCGACGCTCGCTTCGCCGACGCGGCGCTGGCTTCCGTCGCGCGCGCGGACTGCCCGCCGCTGCGCCTGCGCGCGCTGATCGGCTCGCGAGCCGACGGCTTCGAAGACTACGAGGCGCTGCTCGCGGCGGCGCCCACCGGTCCGGCGAGCGAGCCCGGCCTCGGCGGCCCGATGTTCTACACGTCCGGAACCACCGGGCGACCGAAGGGCGTCGTGAACTCGCACTTCCGGATCGGGGCGCCTCCGGCGGTGCTGAAGCTCGTCGGCGCCGCGATCGTCGGCGCGCTCGAGCTGCCGGCGGACGGCACGGCGCTCGTCGTCGGACCCGCCTACCACTCGGCGCAGTGGGCGTTCTCGTTCTTCCCGCTCGTCACGGGGCAGACCACCGTGATGCGACACCGGTTCGATGCCGCCGAGACGCTCGCGCTGATCGACCGGCACCGCGTCACCAACCTGCACCTCGTCCCGACGCAGTTCGTGCGCCTGCTCCGCCTCGACGACGAGACGCGCGCGCGCTTCGACCGCAGCAGCCTCGTCGGGGTCTGGCACGGCGCGGCGCCCTGCCCGCCCGACGTCAAGCGCCGCATGATCGAGTGGTGGGGGCCGAAGATCTTCGAGTACTACGGCTCGACCGAGGGCGCCCTCGTCACGCGCATCGACTCCGCGACCTGGCTCGCGAAGCCGGGCAGCGTCGGGCGTCCGCTCGACGGGGTCGAGCTCCGCATCGTACGCGAGGACGGCTCGCGGGCCGACATCGGCGAGGAGGGCCAGATCTACTTTCGCAACCGCGGCGGCGTCGACTTCGAGTACCACAAGGACCCGGAGAAGACCAAGGCCGCGCACCTCGAGCCGGGCGTCTTCACCACGGGCGACGTCGGCTTCGTCGACGCCGACGGCCATCTCTACCTCTGCGACCGCAAGATCGACATGATCATCTCGGGCGGCGTCAACATCTATCCGGCGGAGATCGAGGGCGTGCTCTGCGACCACCCGGCCGTGCTCGACGCCGCAGTATTCGGAGTCCCCGACGAGGAGTTCGGCGAGTCGGTGAAGGCGGCGGTGCAGCTCGCGCCCGGGCGCACGGCCGGCGCCGAGCTCGAGCGCGACCTCGTCGCCTACTGCCGGGAGCGCCTCGCCGGCTACAAGGCGCCGCGCTCGGTCGACTTCGTCGAGTCGCTGCCACGGCATCCGACCGGAAAGCTCTACAAGCGCCTGCTGCGCGAGCCCTACTGGGCGGGCACGGGGCGCAGGATCTAGGAGACCCATGCAGGACGCAGAGCCGCTCGCGCGACGACTCGACACGCTCGAACGTCGGCTTCGCGCCGTCGAGGACGTGGAAGAGATCCACCGCTTGAAGGCGCGCTACGGACAGCTCGTCGATGCGCGCTACGACCGGCGCGGTCCGAGGAGCGGTCCGGAGCTCGAGGCGCTCGCGAGCCAGATCGCCGCGCTCTTCAGCGAGGACGCCGTGTGGGACGGCGGCGCCGGACTCGGGGAGTGCCGCGGCCGCGCCGCGATCCGCGAGCGCTTCCTGCACCCGACCTTGCGCTTCTCGTGGCACTTCTTCGTGAAGCCGCACATCGAGGTGGACGGCGACCGGGCTCACGGGACCTGGGACATCCTCGCGCCCTGCACGGCGACCGACGGCACACCGATGTGGATGGCCGGCGTCGAGGACGACCGCTACGTGCGCGACGGCGGGCGCTGGCTCCACGAGTCGATGAAGCTGCGCGTCGTCTTCATGGCGCCGCACGCCAGAGGCTGGTCCAAGGCTCAGAGCAAAGAGGGATAGGAGACGGTTCCGCCTTCGACTCGCGCCGTCTCCGCGAGACGGTGCGGCTCGGGCGCCGCGTCCGGCGCGAGGTGGAAGACCTCCCAGCCGCGCGCAACGAGCAGGTCGGCGAGGATCTGGCGGTGGCAGTGGCGCCAGTCGCGCTCCGCGCACATCACCACCGTCGGCGCGCGTGCCGCCAGCGCAAGCAGCGCCTCGAGATCGCGCGCGAAGGTCGGCTCGGACTGCGCGTCGGCGTACGCGCGTAGCGACGGGTCCGCGAGCGCGGCGTTGCGTGAGGCGTCGCGCCAGCGCGTCGCGACGGAACCACGGCCAGCGCGAAACGGGACGCCGCCGCACGTCGGCCAGCGCGCGCACGCCGGCGTCGGAGAGCAGCGCCTGGAAGGCGGCCGCATCGAGGTTCGAGTGACCGACGCTGTAGACGCGCATCGCCCCGCTAGAATGCCCGGCCGGTCGACGCCCGACCCGCGCCACACCGAGGAGTCCCCCCGCATGGCCGAGCAAGGGTTCTGGTCCCACGCGCAGCGAAGTCCCTCGAAGCTGGCGCTCGTCGATCCCGAGGGACGCGAGTGGACGCGCGGCGAGCTGCTCTCGCTCTGCAACCGCATCGTGCACGGCCTGCGGGCGCTCGGGCTCGAGCGCGGCGACGCCGTCGCGGTCGCGCTGCCGAACTGCGCCGAGTTCTACGCCCTCTACCTCGCGTGCCTGCAGTCGGGCTTCTATCTCACGCCGATCAACTGGCACCTCGCCGGCCCCGAGATCGCCTACATCGTCGCGGACTCCGGCGCGAAGGCCTTCATCGGGCACGAGCGCATCGCGCAGGTCTGCCGCACCGCGGCCGAGGAGATCGACTTCCCGAAGGACGCGCGCTTCGCGATCGGGAAGATCGAGGGCTTCCGCCCGTTCTCGAATCTCGTCGCGGGACAGCCGGACTCGATGCCCGACCGGCGCTCCGCCGGCACCGTGATGAACTACACGTCCGGCACCACCGGCAAACCGAAGGGCGTGCGGCGCCCGCTCGCGCCGGCGGAGATCGAGCCGGATCTGATCGCCCAGATGATGGCCGTCGTGTGGCAGATGTTCGGCATCAAGCCGGAGGACGGGAACGTCCACATCTGCGGCTCGCCGCTCTACCACACTGCGGTGCTCGTCTACTCGGGCGCCTCGCTCCACCTCGGTCACAGCGTGGTGTTGATGGAGAAGTGGGACGCCGAGGAAATGCTGCGCCTGATCGCGAAGTACCGCGTGACGACGAGCCACATGGTGCCGACGCAGTTCCACCGCCTGCTGCTGCTGCCCGAAGAGCGGCGCCGCAAGTACGACGTCACGTCGACGCGCTGCATGATCCACGCCGCGGCGCCCTGCCCGCCCGACGTGAAGCGCCGCATGATCGAGTGGTGGGGGAACTCGATCTACGAGTACTACGCCGCGACGGAGGGCGGCGGCACCCTGGTCACGCCGCAGGAGTGGATGAAGTATCCGGGCACGGTCGGGCGCCCGTGGCCCAACGCCGAGATCCAGATCCTCGACGACGAGAACAAGCCAGTCCCGACGGGTCAGCAGGGCACCGTCTACATGAAGCTCGGTCCCACCGCGGCCTTCGAGTACAAGGGCGACGAGCAGAAGACGAAGAAGAACCGCGCGCAGATCGGCGACTCGGTCTACTTCACCGTCGGCGACGTCGGCTACCTCAACGAGGACGGCTACCTCTTCCTGTGCGATCGCAAGATCGACATGATCATCTCGGGCGGCGCCAACATCTATCCGGCCGAGATCGAGAACGTGCTGCTGACGCATCCGAAGGTCGGTGACGTCGCGGTCTTCGGCATCCCGCACGCCGAGTGGGGCGAGGAGGTGAAGGCGGTGGTAGAGCCGGCGCCCGGCGCTGCGCCCGGCCCCGCGCTCACCGAGGAGCTGCTCGCCTTCTGCCGCGACCGGCTAGCGAAGTTCAAGACGCCGAAGACGATCGACTACACGGTCGAGATGCCGCGCGATCCGAATGGGAAGCTCTACAAGCGGCGGCTGCGCGATCCGTACTGGGCAGGAAAAGAGCGCGCGATCTAGGGCGGGGCGTCGGACGCCGCCGCGTCGCGCTCGAGGGCTGCGAGCCGCGCGGGACCGTCCTCGTACTCCGGCACGAGCGCAACGGCGCGCCGCAGCGCCTCGCGCGCCTCCTCGGCACGTCCGAGCTGCTGGAGCGATCGGCCGAGGTGGTAGTAGAGGATGCCGTGGGCCTGGCCGAGCGCGGCGGGACCCGCCTGCGGCGCCTCGGCGAGCGCTCGGCGATACGCGCCGACCGCCTCCTCGAAGCGCCCGCGGCGTTCGAGCGCGCGCCCGAGGTTCTGGCGCACGACGAAGTCGCCGCGCGTGGCGACGAGCGAGCGCTCGAACAGTGACACCGAATCGCGCCAGTACCCGAGCTGATGCCAGCTCGACACGGCGCAGAGCGCCAGAACGGCCAGCGCGAGCGCGGCGGCGAGACGCCGCCGCCGCTCGGGCCCCACCACGGGCAGGCGCGCGAGGAGATCGGCGCCGCCCCACACCAACATCAGCGACAGCCCGATCGACGGCAGGTAGGTGTAGCGGTTCGCCATAGCCTGGATTCCCACCTGCGTCAGGCCTGAGGTCGGAGCGAGCATGACGAGGAACCAGAGCCAGCCGAGCGGCGCGTAGCCCGTGCGCCAGCAGCGCGCGACGACCGCGGTGACGAGCCCGATCAGCGCGAGGGATCCCGCGATCGCGAGCGCGGAGGGCTCCGGCCCCCCGAAGAGGTAGGGATGCCGGTAGAAGACCGAGAGCGGCGCAGGCGGCCAGAGGGTCTGCCCGAGATAGCTCGCGAGCGCGAGCGCCGCGTTCGCGAGCCGCTGCGGCACGGACAGCGCGAACAGCGGAACCAGCGCGCCGTGTTCCCGCTGCGCTGCGGCGGTGGCCGCACCGATCGCGAGTGAGAGAGCGAACAGAGGGGCCTTCTCGGCGAGCAGGAAGCCGGCACCGCGGCGCCGCGCGCCGGGCGCATTGCCTTCTCGCCACCAGCGGATCGGCCAGCGCGTTCGCTGGAGCGGCCACACGTCGAGCAGCAGCAGCACGACGGGCAAGGTCACGAGCATCGACTTGGCGAGCAGCCCGCAGGCGAAGAGCGCCAAGACGCCCGCGTAGCGGAGCGCTCCGCCGCGACGCGCGTAGGCGACGTATGCGCACAGCGCAGTCAGTCCGAAGAAGGCGCAGAGCACGTCCTTGCGCTCCGCCACCCAGGCCACCGACTCGATCCGCAGCGGGTGCAGGGCGAAGAGCGCGGCGGCGCAGGCGCTGCGCCGCGTCCGTCCCGTCAACACGGAGAGCAGCGCGAACACGAGCAGCACGTTCGCGACGTGGAGCAGCACCGAGAGAGCGTGGTGGCCCGCCGGCGCGGCGCCGAAGAGGCTGAAGGCCGCCTGCTGCGAGATCCAGGTCAGTGGAATCCAGTTGCCGGACAGCGTCGTGTGGAAGGCCCAGCGCAGGCCCTCCGCGGTGAGCCCCCGGAACACCTGCGGGTTCTGCAGCAGGTGCTCGGGATCGTCCATGTCGAAGAACTCGAAGCCGAGCACGCGCGCGTACAGCAGCGCCGTGGCGAGCCCCAGCGCGAGCGCGATCGTCCGACTTCCGAGCTTTTCTTCCGCCCGACGCACGCGGGCGTCAAAATAGTCCACGCAGCGCGCCGTCCCCGCGCTAGAGCACGACCTCGAATCCCTCGAAGCGCGGGTGCTCAAGATAGGTCCCCTGCGGCGCGCGGGCCTGCGCGTGGGCCTTCACGAAGCTTTCCGACCGGGTCCACCGTTCGAACGCCGCGCCCGACTCCCAGACGGAGTGCGAGGCGTAGAGCGTCGCGGTGTCGTCGGACGGGCCCTTCAGCAGGTGGAACTCCCGGAAGCCGGGCACGCCGTCGAGATGCGACTCGCGCTTGCGCCACAGCTCCTCGAAGACCTCTTCCCGGCCGCGTGCGATGCGGAAGCGGTTCATCGCGATGTACATGGGATCCTCCTAGGCCATGTGGATGCCGCCGTTCGGCGACAGCCACTGGCCGGTGACGAAGCGCGAATCGTCGCTGGCGAAGTAGAGCGCCGCAGCGCCGATGTCGTCCGGCTGGCCGACCCGGCCGAGCGGAGTCATCGCGATGAGCGGCTTCAGCATCGGCTCCGGAATGCGGCGTGACATCGGCGTATCGATGGCGCCCGGGCAGATCGCGTTGACGCGGATGCCGTGGCGACCGAGATCGCGCGCTAGCGAGCGCGTGAAGCCGAGCAGGCCCGCCTTCGCGGTCGAGTAGTGCAGGGTCCCGAGCCCGCCGAGCCCGGCGATGCTCGACATGTTGACGATCGAGCCCGACTTCGCGGGCAGCATGCGGCGCACCGCTTCGCGCGCGCAGTAGAAGGCGCCGTTCAGGTGGATCTCCAACATGCGGGCCCAGCCATCGTCGCCCATGCGCAGGATCTGCGAGCCGCCGGCGCCGAGCTGGTCGAGGCCGTCGCCGGGCACGTGGTCGACGCCCGCGTTGTTCACCAGCACGTCGAGTCGCCCGCACGCGCGCTCGACCTCGGCGAACATCGCCGTGACCCGCGCCGAGTCCGACACGTCGCCCGCGAGCACCAGGTGACCGCCGCCGGCCAGCGCGCTGGCGGTCTCCTTCGCGCCGGATTCGTTCAGGTCGTTGACTGCGATCCGCGCGCCTTCCCGCGCGAAGGCTTCCGCGATCGCGCGACCGAGCCCCGATCCGCCTCCGGTCACGAACGCGACGCGTCCCTCGAGCTTCATTCCGGTCTCCCTCCGTATCCGACGAGAGGCGATCCTACCGCGCGAGGCCGGGCGCGGTCTGCCGATATACTCGTCGCCCCTCTGCACATGGAGGTCCTTGCCGATGCACGCTGCGCGCCCCGTTCGCCTGCACCTCGCGCTCCTGGCGCTGTGGGTCCCGCTCGCACTCGCGACGGGCGCCTCGGCCGACGAGCCCGTCGCGGCCACTCCGGCTGCGGCCCCGGCGCCCGCGCCAGCAAAGGCGCCCGAGCCCGCGAAGCCCGTCGACCCCGCGAAGGAGATCCCTCGCGGCATCACCGGCGTGATCCTCAACATCACGTCCGACGTCCTGTCCGTCCGGAACCTCGCCGAGGGCCAGGGCGGAGGCCGCAGCTTCCTGACGCTCGGCGGTGGCGCGAGCGTCCCCGTCACCGGGCTGCGCAAGAGCTACGGCGAGCTCCAGAAGGGCGACCTCGTCGCGGTTGCCTACCAGGGCGACCCGCCGCGGGCGACCGGCATCCAGGTGCTGCCGCGCAAGCTCGACCCGCAGTTCGTCGCGGCGGCGGGCGCGGACCCCTACAGCAAGAACGGGCGCGAGTTCGTCGGCTGGATCAAGCAGATCGACGACAAGACGATGGTGCTGCGGACCCCGGACGGCCCCGCCGGCTCGAAGCGCAAGGGCGACGTGAAGACCTTCGTGCGCACCGACCACACCACAGTCGAGCTGTTCAAGAACTCGTGGGCAGAGCTCAAGAAGGGCGACCGCGTGGCGGTCACCTTCGAGAAGGGCGACCCGCGGCCGGCCGATCGCATCCGGGTGGTGCTGATCGGCGGGCAGAAGCCGCTGCCGCCGGGCCTCGCGACCCTGCTCTTCGACCCGGCCTACGACAAGACGGTCAAGGACGTCGACGGGATCGGCGAGTGGCCGCCCGACAAGGAGTGGCCGTCGGGGAAGCCCAAAGCCGTGACGAGCATCGAGTCCGCGAAGATGCCGACCCTGGACGCCGCGAAGCCGCCCCCCGCGCCTCAGCCCGCGAAGTAGCGCCCCGGCTCGACCTCGCGCACGCGCCCCTCGCGCAGCAGCCGCGCGACGTGCTGTCCCATGCTGCGGATCTCGACCGCCTCCGCGAACGGCACGTCGTCGCCGGGCCGGTACACGAAGCGGTGGCGCGCGATCTCGGCGAGCGTGCGTGGCGCGCGCAGGTACTCCAGCAGGCGCGCCTCGCGCTCTCCGATCACGGCGCGGAAGCGGTCGAGCCGGGCGAGGAAGGCCTCGCGCTCGTCGAGCACGCCGATGTGGTGGAAGGTCGCGTAGGTGCGGGCGCGCAGCTCGCGCACGCGCGCGAGCGTGCGCTCGAACTCCTCGAGGTCGCTCCAGGCGTCGCCGTAGTAGGGGCCGAAGCTCGAGAGGTCGATGTCCGCGAGGTAGAGCAGGTCGTCGGGCTCGACGTGGAAGAGGCAGTGGCCGCGCGTGTGGCCCGGCGCGTGGATCGCGCGGATGCGGACGCCGCCGCCGAGCTCGAAGACGTGGCCGTCGGCGAAGGCCTGCGCGTCGCCGCGGGGGGTCACGTGGAAGCGCTCGACCAACGTGGGCCGAAAGGCCTCGGCGATCGGCTCCGGGAACCCGTAGATCGCGAGGAAGTCGTCGATCGACCGGATGCCGGGGAGATCCGCCTCGTGGAACCACCACGGTCGATTCCAATAGAGGTGGCTGCCCGCGACGTGGTCCTCGTGGCAGTGACTGTGGAGGATCCAGTCGGCGCGGGGCAGGTCGCCCTCGCGCGCGAGCAGGCCGAGCGACGGATCGATCAGCGCCTCGTGCGTCGCGCCGCGCACGTGCAGGCTGTTGCCCTGCGGATAGCGGCCGCCGCGCTCGCCGAAGAGTACCGTCGTCGCGCCGAGCACGCGCTGCGGGAGTGCCTCGCCCATGCCGCTCCGGAGAGGCGCTCAGTGTAGGAGAGTACGAGCGAGGTCGGAGGCAGGTCGAGGTCGCGTGCGGCGGCCGTCTGTGCCTCCTCGGCGACCTCGACCTGCCTCGTCTGCGCTCGGAAGCCTCTAGACTTCGCCGCCGTGAGCGATCCGCCGCGCGACCCGCCCCGCGTCCGCGACCCGTGGCTGCGCGGCTGGCCGTGGCTCCATCTCGTCGTGTGCGCGGTCGTCCTGCTCTCGCTCTACCGAGGCGCGCTCGCGGGTCCCTTCATCTCCGACGACACCGATCTGATTGTCGACAACCCGGTCGTCGAGGGGCTCTCGCCTGCGCATCTGCGCGCGATCTTCGAGCCGCGCGGCACGCAGACGGTGCTGACCGGCACGTGGGCGCCCCTCCACATGCTCGCGATCGCGACGGAGCGCGTCCTCTTCGGGCTCGAGCCGCCGGCGTGGCACGTCGTCAACGTGCTGCTGCATGCGCTCGCGACCGTGCTCGTCGCGTCGCTCTTCCTCGCGTCGGGTCTCGCGCCACCGACCGCGCTCCTCGGCGCGGCGCTCTTCGGTCTGCACCCCGCGCTCGTCGAGGGCGTCGCGTGGATCTCGCAGTCGAAGACCGTGATCTGCGGCGTCTTCGCGTTCGGCGCGCTGCGCGCCTGGAGGACGCGTCCCGCGCTCGCGACCGCGCTCTTCGCCGCCGCGCTGCTCAGCAAGCCGCACGCGATCTTCCTGCTGCCGACCGCAGCGGCCTTCGCCTTCGTGTGGCGCGACGGGCGCGCGCGAGTCGCCTGGCTCGTCGGATGGTGCGCGCTGCTCGCGCTCTACGCGTTGCCCGAGATGCTCGCCTTCCTCGACTACTCGGGCTACCAGCCGCAGGACTCGCCCGACCTGCTCCTGCGCGTGCGAAGCGTCGGCGCAATCGCGGCTCGTTATGCGTGGATGGCCTCGACGAGCCTCAACGTCGCGGCCTTCGCGCAGCCGGATCCACCGCGCTCGTGGCTCGATCCGTGGTGGCTCGCCGGCGTCCCGCTGCTCATCGCGCTCGCGTGGCGAATGCTGGTCGCGCTGCGCGCGCGGCGCGAGGAAGGCGCGTACTGGGTCTTCGCCGCGACGGCCTTCGCGCCGGTGTCGCAGGCCTTTCCCTTCCTCTTCCCGATCGCCGACCGCTACCTCTACTTCGCCTTGCCGGGACTCCTCGGCGCGGCGCTCCTCGCGCTCGCGCCGCTCGCGCGAGGAAGCGCCGCCGCGCCCCGCTTTCGCCTCGCGGGCGCGCTCGCAGGCGTCGCGCTCGCCGCGTTCTTCGCGGTCCGCACCGACGCGCGCGCGCGGCTCTGGCGCGAGCCGACCCTCCTCTTCCTCGACTCCGCGGCGCACTACCCCGACGGCTACCCCGCGCAGATGATGCGCGCGCGCCGCGCCGCGCAGCTGGGCGACGCGGTCGCCGCGGCCGAGGCGCTGCGCGCCGCCGCGGCGCGCGGGCTCGGCGACTTCATGTCCGTCGTCGACGACCCGGCGCTCGCGCCGATCGCGACCTCGCCGGAGTTCGCGGCGGTCGTGCGCGAGATGGCCGACCGCTTCGTCGCGACGAACCCGGTGCGCGCCGACACCGATCAGGCGACCTTGCACCTGCTCGCGCACGCGCAACTGATCCGAGACGACCGGCGCGCCGCCGCCGAGGCCTTCGCCGCGGCGATCCACGCGGGCGGCCTCCAGGACGAAGTGCTGCGCGAGGAACTTGCGGCGCTTCTCGCCGCGGAGCCGAGCCTGCGCGACGTCACGAACTAGCGTCGCGCCCTCGAAGCGCGCACGCGGAGCTCGAGCGGCAGCGCGACGAGCAGGAGCACGCCGGCGAGCGTCAGGCCCCAGTCGCTCGTGTGCAGCGGCTCGACCTGCATGCGGCGCGCCAGCGCAGGCACCTGGAGGAGCGCCGCCGAGACGAGCGTCGCCAGCGCCGGGATCGCTCGGGCCGCGCCGGATCGCAGGCGGCTCGACACGAGCGTGATCGCACCGCTCGCGAGCACCAGCGTCGCGAGCGCGAGCGCGCGCCCGGTCCGGACCGAGGCCGTGCAGCCAGGCGCCCGCCACCAGCGCGGAGAGCGCGGCCCCGACCGCGAGCAGGAATGTCCACTCCGACGCCTCGAAGAAGCGCGCGCGCACACCGGCTCGGCGCCGCGCGAGCGAGAGCGAGGCCGGCAGATCCTGGAACGCCAGCAGCGCCGTCGGGTGGAGGATCAGCTCGAGCCAGACCACGTGGATCGGCAGGTAGAGCAGCGGGAATCCGGCCAGCGGAATCAGCGCGGCCGTCGAGACGATCGGGAGGTGGAGCAGGATCAGGTACTGGAAGGCGAGCCGGAGATTCTGGAAGAACTGCCGCCCCTCGCCGATCGCGCCGACGAGCGTCCGGAAGTTGTCGTCGAGCAGCACGATGGCAGCGACCTCGCGCGCGCTGCGCGTGGCGCGCTCGCCCATCGCGATGCCGACGTCCGCGGCCTGGAGCGCGGGCACGTCGTTCACGCCGTCGCCCGTCACGGCCACCACCTCGCCGCGCGCGCGCAGCGCTCGCACGAGTGCCAGCTTCTGCGCCGGGAGCGCGCGCGCGACGACGTCGATCCGCGCCAGGGCATCGCCCTGCGCGGCTGCGAGCCCGGCGACCTCGTCGCCCGACACGGTCCGCGGATCGCCTCCGCCGAGGCCGATCTCGGCGGCCACGGCGCGTGCGGTCCGCGGATGGTCGCCGGTCACCAGGATCGTCCGGATGCCGGCGCGCGCGCAGGCGCCGACCGCCTCGCGCACGCCACCACCTTGTGCGCGCAGGCCGCGAAGGCGTCGACGCGCTCGCGCCACAGGTCGAGATTCAGCTCGCTCTTCGCGCAGCGGGACCACAGGGTCTCGGGCGAGCCCTTCGCGACCGCGACGCGCCGTCCGTGCGCGTCCCGCACGATCGCGGCCTCGCGCCGCCGGTCCTCGGTGAACGGGAAGGTGGCGTGCCGCTCCCACGCCTGCGCGCCGACGTCCACGCCGCGCGCTTTGCACTCGGCGAGGACCGCGGCGTCGAGCGGGTCGCCGCTCTCGGCCCGCGACGCCAGCGCCGCAAGCGCGAGCAGGTCGCGCTCCGTCGCATCGTGCGCCGGCTCGAGGTGCGCGAGACGCGGACGCCCGTCGGTGACGGTCCCGGTCTTGTCGGAGCAGATGAGGTCACGCGCCCGATGTTCTCGACGCTGACCGCGCGGCGCACGAGAGCCTGGCGCTTCGCCAGCCGGTAGACGCCGACGCCGAGAAAGAATCCGAAGACGACGGGAAACTCCTCCGGCAGCGCCGCCACCGCGAGCGTCGCCGCGCTGACGAGCGCGTCCACCGCACCGTAGCCCTGGCGCAGACGCACGACGGCCAGACCGACACAGGCGAGCACCGCCGCCACCACCAGCACGGACACGAGTCGCGCGAGCGCCTGCTGGAGCGGCGTGCGCACGCCCCCGCCGATCGCGCTCCGCACGATCTCGCCGTAGAGCGTCTCGCGACCGGTGTGGACGACGCGCAGCCGCGCCTCGCCGGTGAGAAGGCGCGTGCCGGCCAGACCCCAGTGGATCGCGTCGACCGCCGGCTCGTCGCCATCGCGGGGGATCGCCGAGAGCGCGCGCTTGCGCACCGGGAGCGCTTCGCCGCTCAGCGCCGACTCGTCGATCTGGAGCTCGACCCCAGCGACGAGCAGTCCGTCGGCCGGGAACGCCTCGCCCGCGGCGACGAGCGCCAGATCGCCCGGCACGACCTCGAGAGCCGGGATCGTCTTCGCGGCGCCATCGCGCACTACGGTCGCCTGCTGCGCGAGGCGCGACGCGAGGCCCTCGGTCGAGGCGCGCGTGCGGCGGTAGAGCCACGCATCCATGCCGACCAGCGGCACGCTCGCGGCCACGAGCGTCGCGGCCTCGGCGCCCTGTCCGAGCGCGCCTTAGACGACGCTCGTGCCGACGAGCAGCCAGATCATCGGATCGCGCGCGGTGTCGCGCGCGAGGTCGAGCCACGCGCCAGGTTGCGCCTCGGCGATCTGGTTCGCGCCGTAACGCTCGCGGCGCGCCATGGCCTCGTCGGAGCGGAGGCCGCGCTCGGATCCCCGGAGACCGGCGAGCCGCGCGAGCGGGACCGGCCTGCGCACCTAACAGCAGTCGACGCCGCCGCCGGCGTCGAAGGCGTCGCGCCAGGGGCCGCGGTCACAGAAGGCGCCCGCGTGCGCGCCGAGCGCCAGCGCGCGCGCGACGTCGATCACGCGCGGGCCGTCGCGACGCACGCTCCAGCGCGCGCCCTGCCCCGCTTCGAGCGGGTGGAGGCGGTCGCCGTCGCAGGCGATCACGCCCGGCCCTTCGATCGCGACGACCTCGCCGAGCGCGACCTTGCGCACCTCTTCCACGTGCACCGTGCGGTAGAGGCCCGGTGAGAGCGGCGCGAGCAGCGGCCGTCCGCCGCGCGCGTGCTCGCCGCACCGAATCGCCACGCCGAAGTCGTCCGCCGCGCCACAGGGAAGCGTCAGCCCGCCGAGCGACGAGACGCCGACCGCCGTCGGCTCGGCGCGCGCCAGCATCAGATCTCGGACGCGGCGCGCGTCGACCGGCATCAGGTTGCCGACGTGGTCGTCCGCGAGCCGCACCGCGTCGATCAACGCGAGGTCTTCGCGGCCGCCTTCGATCTCGACGTGGACGCACTTCTGCGCGCTTGCGACCTCTTCGAGTCCGATGCGGCTCGACGCGACGAGACCCGCCGCGGCGCCCGCGGCGGTCGCCTCGACCATCAGCGGAAAGACGTTGTTCGTGCCGGTCGAGAGCGGAACCAGCGGCACGTCGCGCCAGGCGCGCGCGACCGCGCGGTTCGTGCCGTCGCCGCCGAGCACGATCAGCACCTGGCAGCCGACCTCGCGCAGCGCGCGCGCCGCGTGCTCGGAAGCCTGCGCATCGAGCGTGCCGCCGCCGTCGAGCACCCGCATCTCGGCGTCGAGGCCGAGGTGCTCGACCGCGCCCGTCGCGATGCGAAAGACGTCGCGCACGACCGCGATGCGGCGGGCGCCGCCAGCCACCGCGCCGACCACCGCGCGCGCGACCTGGTCGCGCTTGATCTCCAGGGTCGTCATGCTGGCGCGCGCGGCGAGGCGCCGGACGTCGCGACCCGACATCGGGTTCGCGAGGATGCCGACGGTCGGGACGGCGCTCTGCTCCGGCACGGCGCGGCAAGGTAGCAGTGTCGTCCGATCGCGAGGGGCGGTCGCGATCTCGCGCGCGAGGGCCGGCGCGCGAGGCGTGTGCCGTTACTCTTGTCGCGTGGCCCTCTCGATCGCCGAACGCCTGGGCCTCGCGCTGCTGCGCGAGCTGCCGCTGCACGCGTGGTCGCGCGCGGCCGGCTGGCTCGCGTCGAAGCCGCTGCCGCGGGCGCTGCAGCGCGCCGAGATCCACGCCTTCGCGGCCCTGGTCGGCGCCGACCTGCGCGAAGCCGCCGAGCCGGTCGAGCGCTACGCGACCTTGCAGGACTTCTTCACGCGCGAGCTCGCGAAGGGAGCGCGCCCGATCGACCCGACGCGAGACGCGTTCGTCGCGCCGTGCGACGGGGCGTGGGGTGCGTCGGGCCGCGTCGAGCGCGGGACGCTCCTCCAGCTGAAGGGCCGGCCCTACTCGCTCGGTGCGCTGCTCGGCGGCGACGCCGACGCCGCCCGCTACGAGGGCGGCGAGTTCGCAACCTTCTATCTCGCGCCGCGCGACTATCATCGCTTCCACGCGCCCTGCGATCTCCAGATCGTGCGCGCGGTCTATCTGCCGGGCCGGCTCTGGCCCGTGAACCGACTCGGTGTCGAAGGCGTCCCCGGCGTCTTCGCGGAGAACGAGCGCATCGCGATCTTCTGCGCGCTGCCCGGGCGAGGCGAGGGCGAGCCGCTGTGCCTCGTCGCGGTCGGCGCGACCCTGGTCGGCAAGGTGCGCGTCGTCTTCGACGAGCTCTCGACCGGCTCGGGCGACGTCCCTGTCGAGTGTCGCTACGGCGGCGCGGGGCGCCGGCTCGCGAAGGGCGACGAGCTCGGCCGCTTCGAGTTCGGCTCGACGCTCGTGATGGCCGCCGCACCGGGCGCGCTCGCGCTCGACGCGCAGGCGCCGGGAACGCTGCTGCGCCTCGGCACGCGGATCGGAAGACGGGGTTCGTGAATAACCACGGGCAGCGCGCCACGATGCCCGAACGAACCATCTGGGCGCTGACGTTCGCGCTGACGCTGCTTTCGTGTTCCTGGCTCGATCGAAGCGACGAACGCCTTACGCGCGAGCTTGCAAACGCGATCGAGTCACGACGAGCCGACCCGAACGCCGAGCTCGTGCTCGATCAGGTCACGAATTTCAACTCGGAACGTGTCTTCTTGTTCCCACCTTACACACCCACCAGCGCAATCACTGAAGCACTGGGTTTTCCCTGGGAAGGCGCGGATCGAACCGGGATTGCGACGCGAGACGACATCGTCCTGCTCGTGTTCGTAACGGGCAGACGGGTTGTTAGGTTCTCAGAGTTTCCTCGCAGCCTGGGGGACTTCAGCGAGATCGAATTTGGCCGCGGCTTGAGTCCGGCTGACGCCAAGTTCCGCGTGGAGCTGAATGGGACCGGACGAACCGTGATTCGACTGGCGTCCACGAAGTAGAGAGCCAGGCACTAACCCAGCATCCTTCCCACGTTCTCGCCGACGTCCTTCGAGAGCTTCGGCTGCGACGCGATGCGCTGGAGCTCGGCCTGCATCAGCGCGCGGCGCTTCGGCTCGTAGCGGCGCCACTGCGCCAGGGTCGACGCCATGCGGGAGGCCACCTGCGGGTTGCGCGGGTCGAGCTCGAGCACGACGTCGCCGAGGAATCGGTAGCCCGAGCCGTCGGGCGCGTGGAAGTGGAGCGGGTTGCCGGCCGCGAAGCTCCCGACCAGCGCGCGCACGCGGTTCGGGTTCGCGAGCGAGAAGTCGGGGTGCGCGGAGAGCGCACGCACGCGCGCCGGCGTGTCGGGGAGTGAGGAGAGCGCCTGCACCGCGAACCACTTGTCGAGCATCAGCGGGTCGTGCCGCCACTCGGTGTAGAAGGCGGAGAGCGCCTGCTCGCGTTCGGGCCCGGGCAGGTCGTTCAGCAACGCGAAGGCGGCCTCGCGCTCGGTCATGTTGTCGGCGCGCTCGAAGCGCTGATGGATCCGCGCGGTCCAGCCCGGATCCTCGAGCGACGCGAGGTAGCGGAGCGCGGCGTTGCCGAGTCGGCGCCGGTCGATCGCCGCGCGCTCGAGCGAGTACGGCGCGCCGGTGTTGCAGGCGTGATAGGTCTCGGCGAACGCCTTGCGGTGCGCCTGAGCGAGCCTTTGCAGCACGAAGCGCCGCGCCGCGTGGATCGCCGACGGATCGACGTTCGCCAGCTCCTGCGCGATCAGCGCCTCGCCGGGCAGCGAGAGCGCGAGCGCCTTCATCGAGCCGTCGAGCGACGGGTCCGCGAGCACGCCGCCGAAGGCCGAGACGAAGAGCGGATCGAGCGCGAGCTCCCGCCCCGCGCCAGCCGCCGCCTGCAGCTCGACGAGGAGCTGCATCGACAGCTCCTGGCCCGCGTCCCAGCGGTTCACGGGGTCGGTCTCGTGCGCCATCCGGAACGCGAGCTCCTCGCGCGTGCGCTTCGCGGTCAGCTTCACGGGCGCCGAGAACCCGCGCAGCACCGACACTACGGGCGCCACCGCGACGTCTTCGAATACGAAGCGCGCCTCGGTCTCCTCGAGCACGAGCAGCCGCTCGCGCGCCGCAGCGCCCTTCTCGCCCGGCAGCGACAGCGGCAGCTCCGTGCCGTCGGGAGCGAGCAGGCTCGTCCGCACCGGAATCGGCACGGGCTTGCGCGGGTCGTCCTCGCCCGCGTCCGGGTAGCGCTGCGCGAGCCGGAGCTCGTAGCGGCGCGTCTTCGCGTCGTAGCGACCCTGCACGTCGAGGTGCGGCGTCCCGGCCTGCGAGTACCAGCGATCGAGGCGCGAGAGATCGACCTCGTTCGCGTCCGCCATCGCCGCGCGGAAGTCGTCGCAGGTGACGGCCTGCCCGTCGTGGCGCAGGAAGTAGAGGTCCATGCCGCGGCGGAAGCCGTCGACACCGAGGAGCGTCTCGTAGAGGCCCACCACCTCGGCGCCCTTCTCGTAGACGGTCGGCGTATAGAAGTTGTCCATCGAGACGTAGGACTCGGGCCGGATCGGGTGCGCGAGCGGACCCGCGTCCTCGGGGAACTGGCTCGCGCGCAGCCGCCGGATGTCCTGGATCCGCTTCACGGGCGCCGACGTCATGTCGGCCGTGAAGCGCTGGTCGCGATAGACGGTCAGCCCTTCCTTCAAGGTGAGCTGGAACCAGTCGCGACACGTGACGCGGTTGCCCGTCCAGTTGTGGAAGTACTCGTGCGCGATCACGGCCTCGATCGCCTCGTACTCCTCGTCGGTCGCGGTCTTCGGATCGGCCAGCACGTACTTCGCGTTGAAGACGTTGAGGCCCTTGTTCTCCATCGCGCCCATGTTGAAGTCGTGCACCGCCACGATCATGTAGATGTCGAGGTCGTACTCGCGGCCGAAACGCTCCTCGTCCCAGCGCATCGCGCGCTGGAGCGACGCGAGCGCGTGCGCCGTGCGGCCCACGTTCTGCGGCTCGACCCAGATCTCGAGCTTTACATCGCGTCCGCTCGCGGTCGTGAAGGAGCCCTCGTGACAGCGAAGGTCGCCGGCGACGAGCGCGAAGAGGTAGCAGGGCTTGCGGAAGGGATCGCGCCACGTGACTCGGTGTCGCCCGCCCGCGAGCTCGCGCTCGTCGCTGCGGTTTCCGTTCGAGAGCAGCACCGGATAGCGGGCGCGGTCGGCCTCGATGTGGGTCGTGTAGGTCGACATCACGTCGGGGCGATCGAGGAAGTACGTGATGCGGCGGAAGCCGTGCGCCTCGCACTGCGTGCAGAAGAGCCCGCCCGAGCGGTAGAGGCCGGACAGCGCGGTGTTCTTCTCGGGATGGATCTCGACCTCGGTCTCGAGGGTGAAGCGGGCGGGCAGCGCCTCGATCGTGAGGCTCTCGTCGCCGACGTGGTAGCGGCCCGGCGAGAGCGCGGCGCCGTCGATCGCGATGCGCCGCAGCGAGAGTCCCTCGCCGTCGAGCACGAGCGGCGGCACGTCACCGGTGAGCGCCGGCTCGCGGCGGACGTCGAGACGCGCCTTCACGATCGCGCGGTCGTCGTGCAGGTCGAAGTCGAGCTCGACCGCGTCGATCCAGTAGTCCGGCGGGCGGTAGTCGCGCCGGTAGTGGGTCTTCGGCTTCTCGGACATGCGAAGGCCGGAGAGTAGCTACGGAGCTTCGGGATCGTCGCGCCGGACCTCGAAGGCGACGCGGCCCGGCACGACGCGCCACCACGCGCCGGTGGCGCGCCGCTCGGAGAGGCTCGTGAAGCGGTAGTCGTCGACGCGCACGCGCACGGCCTTCGGCGGCCGACCGTGGAAGGGATCCTCGGCGAGCAGCGCGAGCACGTCGGGCGATGCCTCGAGCAGGCGCGACGCGAACGCGCGCAGCCAGCGGACGCGATCGGCGCCCTCGAGCGCCGCGAACCACAGCTGCCAGTCGAGTCGCGGCATGTGCGGACCCGCGAAGCGCGGCGCTCGCTTCGGGTCGCCGGCCTTCCAGCGAAACGCGTAAGGCTCCCACGTCTCGCCGTCGAGCGTTCCTTCGACCGTCACCTCGGGACGCTCGGTCGTCATGACCGCGAAGAGTCCGTACGCGCCGACGAGATGGAAGCCCCGCTGCAGGCGATACAGGCCGATCAGCGGATCGCGCGCCGGCGTGCCGCGATCGATGCTCAGCAGGAAGGGCGCGAGGCTCAGCAGCACGAGCGGCGCTCCGAGGGCCCACACCACGCCGCGTTGCCAGCGCGGCGCGGGCGATCCGACCCCGACGCGCCGCATGTGCCGCGGCAGCGCGTCGTCGTCGAGAAGCGAGAGACACAGCACGATCGTCAGCAGGTTGAAGAAGCCGTAGTTGCCGGTGGATGCGATCAGCAGCATCAGCCCCGCGGTGGCCGCCGCGGCGACCTGTCGCACGCGCCGCGGACCGAGGTAGCCGAGCGGCGCGCAGAGCTCGCAGGCCAGCGCGGCGAAGGTCGCGACCCGCTGCGCGCCGAGCGGGAGCTGGTGCATCCACCAGCTCGTGCGGATCGGCAGCGGCTGCGTCTCGTAGTGATAGTGGAGGGCGGTCAGGCTCCACCAGGTCGCGTCGCCGCTGGCGAGCTTCACGATCCCGGAGCTCCAGACGAGCCGGAAGAGCAGCCAGCGGAAGAGCCAGATCGAGAGCGCGGGCGGCTCGCGCTCCCACGCGCGGCTACGAGGTCCGAGCGCGCCCGGCGGCGCGAGCAGCAGCGCGAGGAAGCCGGCCTCGAGCAGCAGCATGTCCCATTGATAGTTGAAGAAGAGCTGGCCCGCGCCGCAGAGCGAGAGGTACGTGGCGAAGGCGACGAGGGCGGCGAGCCATGGCAGCACGCCGACGACGAGGCAGAGGCCCGCGAGCGCGCCGCCCCATGCGAGCGCGAGGAGCGTCGCGTCGCTACAGCCGCTGCCCCAGCAGAGCGACGGCACGTCCGCGAAGCCGACGTCGAAATGTCCGGCCAGCGCGGAGAACCACGCGCGGTTCGGCAGGATGCCGGAGGAGCCGACGAGCCCGACGATCTGCACGGCGAGCGAGACGAACGCACACACGTACGTGACACCGAGGCCCGCGAGCAGCGCACGGCGCACCCCGCGACGGCTCCGCGCGTGCCGCGTCTGCGAGGACGCGGCGGACTCGGCGGCCGCGGGCGCGTCAGACGAGCGCATGCTCGGGCTCGCGTCCGGAGAGCACCGCGGCGATCGCGTCCACCGCGAGCCGGCCCATCGCCTCGCGCGCCTCGAAGGTCGCGCTGCCCTGGTGCGGCAGCAGCACCGCGTTCTCGCAGCGCGCGAGGCCCGGCGCCAGCGCCGGCTCGCGCTCGTAGACGTCGAGGCCGGCCGCCGCGATGCGCCGCTCTTCCAGCGCGGTCACGAGCGCCGACTCGTCGATCACCTGGCCGCGCGACGTGTTGACGAGGCAGGCCGTCGGCTTCATGCGCGCCAGCGCGGTGGTATCCATCAGGTGGTGCGTCCCCGGCGTCGCGGGACAGTGGAGCGAGACGAAGTCCGCGCGCTCGAGCAGCTCGGACAGCGCGACGAAGCGCGCGCCGAGCTCGCGCTCCCAGTCCGGCCGCGGCGTGCGCGAGTGGACGAGGATTTCGCAGTCGAAGCCTCGCCGCACGGTCCGCGCGACGCGCAGGCCGATGCGCCCGGCGCCGACGATCCCAACCGTCTTCCCGTAGAGCGCCTGACCTCGCATCGCGAGCGGCGACCAGCCGGTGAAGCCGCCCGCGCGCAGCCACCGGTCGCCCTCGACGACGCGGCGCGCGCAGGCGAGCAGCAGCGCGACCGCGATCTCGGCGGTCGCATCCGTCAAGACGCCCGGCGTGTGGCAGACGCGCACGCCGAGGCGCTTCGCGGCGTCGAGGTCGATGTTCTCGTAGCCGACGGCGAACGTGGAGACGACGCGCAGCGGCGGCGCGAGCGCCGCGAGGAGCTCCGCGTCGATCGGGTCGGCGAGCATGCAGAGCAGCGCGTCGGCGCCGCGCGCTCGCGCGAGCAGCTCGGCGCGCGTGAGGATGCGGTCCTCGGAGCTCGCGTCGATCCGAGCGTGCGGCAGCGCGCGCGCGAGCCGCGCGAGCGAGGCGTCCGGAATCGGACGGGTGACGAAGATGCGCGGCGCAGCCACGCTGCCCTCTCGTGGGTCTCCGGCGTCAGTCGAGGTACATGCCGCCGTTGGCCGCGAAGATCTGGCCGGTCGTGTATCCGAAGA
>DATKND010000015.1:0-10480 GCA_035541475.1 Myxococcota bacterium
TGTCCCGATGGCAGCGCTCGCTCTGAAGTCGATCCAGCTCTCCACCTTCCTTGCCGCAGCTCTCGCCCTGGCAACGCCCGCGCTCGCGGGCGACGTCTCGGTGAAGCTCGATGCGGGCACCGGCTTCTCGGTCAAGGACAGCACGGGCACCGTCGAGCGCCTGCGCGTCGACGAGGCAACGGGGAACATCTCGCGCAACGGGGCGCTCTTCGTGCACACGACAGGGATGAACAACTTGTTCGTCGGACCGGGTGCTGGAAACACTTCGTCGCCCAACTTCGAGAACTCCGCCTTCGGATTCTACGCCCTGTCTGCCAACACCTACGGAGCCGGAAACTCCGCCTTCGGATTCGGCGCTCTCCGTTACAACACCGGCGGTGCCTACAACACCGCCGTCGGGAGGAACGCCCTCCGCTCGAACACCACGGGGCAGCTGAACGTTGCCGTCGGGATGGACGCCCTTGGCGAGAACGGCGGGGGTTCCTGGAACTCAGCCGTTGGAGTCGGCGCCCTCCGCGGCAATAACGGATCCTTCAACGTCGCAGTGGGTCACAACGCGCTCCGCTCCAACACGGGCTTCCAAAACTCCGCCGTGGGAGTGGATGCCCTCCTCAGCAATACCGCGGGAACCTACAACTCCGCTTTCGGAGCGAATGCGATGTTCTCCAATACCATTGGCGACAAGAACACCGCCCTCGGGTATGGCGCCCTCTTCGGCAACGTGGCCGGTTCCAACAACTCCGCAGTCGGCTTCCTCGCCCTCACGGACAACACCGGCAACAGAAGTTCCGCCTTCGGCTTCTATGCCCTTCGCTCCAACAGCACGGGCCAGGACAACTCCGCTTTCGGCTCGAGCGCTCTTTTCGCCAACACCACGGGCTACAGCAACTCCGCCCTCGGCGGATACGCGCTCTCCGCCAATAAATCTGGCGCTGAAAACGCCGCCCTCGGGAGAGACGCCCTCGGCAACAACAAGGCGGGGTCCCGCAACATCGCGGTGGGCTTTCGCGCCGGCTTCAACCAGACGACTGGCAGCGACAACATCTACCTCGCCAACACGGGTGTCGCTGCCGAGAACACCACGATTCGAATCGGATGCCCCGCCGGCCTTTGCCCTACAGGGGCGACGCCGCACAACAGGGCCTTCATCGCCGGCATCCGCGGAGTGACCACCGGGGCAGCGGACGCGGTCACCGTCGTGATCGACAGCGCGGGCCAGCTCGGCACTGTCTCGTCCTCGCGCGAGGTCAAGAAGGACATCCACGACATGGGCGACGCCACCGCGCGTCTGCTCGACCTGCGCCCCGTGACCTTCCGCTACAAGCAAGAGCAGACGCTGCCGGGCGGGCGCGAGGTGCCGCCCGAGTACGGGCTGATCGCCGAGGAAGTCGCCCAGGTCTTCCCGGATCTCGTCGTCTACGACGACGCAGGGAAGCCCTTCACCGTGAAGTACCACGAGATGGCGCCGATGCTGCTCAACGAGATGAAGAAGCAACAGCGCACGATCGACGCGCAGCGGCAGGAGAACCAGACGCAGCAGGCCGAGATTGCCTCACTCACCTCTCGCCTTGCTCGCCTCGAAGCGCAAGGAGTTCACGCGCACTAGTCCCCCCAAAATCGATCCGGCCCTTCGCAAGTCCGACTTGCGAATTGGGTTTGACGCACGAGTGCGTCGAGCCGCGTACAGCCATTCGTACAGCCTACGGCTTGAACTGGGGCGGACCGCGGCGGACGGTCGAGGTGGCGTAAGCCCTTGAAAACGAACGGATGTGGACTCCGGCGGACAGTGCGGGTCGCGCCTTTTAATCCGAGGGTCCAGGGTTCGATTCCCTGACGGCCCACCCGCTCGCGATGCGGATCGCGCGCCGGATCTGGTAGGAACCCGCGCGTGCAGAGCACGCGGGTTCGCGTCCTCCTCGGCGGCGCGATCGCATTGGCGACCTTTGCGGTGTACGCGCCCGTCCGACACCACGAGTACGTCGATCTCGACGACTACGCGGGCATCCTGCTGAACCCCGACCTCCAGGTGCACTCGCTGCGCGAGGCGCTGGTCGTGTCGTTCAAGCGGCCGGTGGTCTCGAGCTCGGTGCCGCTCACGACGCTCTCGCTCCAGCTCGACCGCGCGCTCTACGGCGACGACCCGACCGGCACGCTGCTCACCCATGCGGCGCTGAACGTCGCGACCGCGCTGCAGCTCGTCCACGTCTTCACGCGCCGCGGCGATTCGCGCCGCCTTCCCGCGCTCCGCGGCGTCCGGGAACGCTGAGCTAGCCTCGCTAGCATGGGTGAATCCGACGGCGCGCTGCTGGCGTGGCTCGAGCGCTGGCGTCGCCCGCTCGGCGTCGTGCTCGCGCTGCTGGTGCTCGCGTACGCCACGTCGGTCTGGATGGCGCCGATCGACCGCGTGCAGGGCGTGATCCAGAAGATCCTCTACGTGCACCCGCCGCTCGCCTATGGCGCCTATCTCGGCTTCGTGCTGACTGCGCTCGGCGGCGCGCTCTACCTGTGGCGCGGCCGCGATGCCTGGGATCAGCTCGCGACGTCCGGCGCCGAGGTCGGGGTGATCTTCTGCACGCTCATGATGGTGACCGGTCCGATCTGGGCGAAGGGGACCTGGGGCCACTGGTGGTCATGGGATCCGCGACTCACGCTGACCTTGCTGCTCTGGTTCGTGTACGCGAGCTATCTGCTGCTGCGGGGCTTCACGGAAGGAGCCGCGCGCGCCGCTCGCTTCGGCGCGATCTACGGGATCCTCGGCACGCTCCTCATCCCCCTCAACTACTTCGTGATCGAGCTCTTCCAGGGCCGAGCCATGCATCCGGAAAACCTGTCGCGCGGAAGCCTCGGGTCGGGCATGGGCTGGCCATTCCTGCTCGGCAACCTGACGCTCTTCACGGCCTTCGCCTACTGCGTGCTGCTGCGCTGGGAGGTCGAGCTGCGCCGGGCGCGGCTCGCACTCCGGGCCGACGCGTGGGAAGGGACCGCGTGAGCTACGCGATCGCCGCCTACGCGGTCACGGCCGGCACGCTCGGCTTCTATTTGTGGCTGCTACACCGCGAACGGAGTCGGCTGGCGGCACTGGATCGCTGACGCCCTCTCGGGGACGCGCCGCTCGGCCGATACGAGCGCGCATGCCCGGACCGGTCCCCGGCCCTCACGATGCCCGCGCGGCGCTCGAGCGCCAGCTCGAGACGCAGCAACGGATCGCGCGGCTCGCGCAGACCTTGCTCTCGCTGCCCGCCGAGGAGCTCGACCAGGGCATCCGGGAGCAGCTCGAGGTCGCCGCCGAGCTCGCCGGAGTCGAGCGCACGCGTCTGGTGGTCGCGAATCCGAAGTCGGGCCGCGTGGCCGCCGCCTACGACTGGTGGTCGGCGTCCGAGCGCAACGTGCCTCCGATCGAATCGGACTTCTTCCAGCACTTCACCTGGGCGCGCGAGCAGATCCTGCGCGGCGACATCGTGCAGATGAGGCCCGACTCGCTGCCGCAGGAGGCCACCGCCGAGCGCGACCGGGTCCGCTCGCAGGGCGTGCGCTCCGTGCTCGTGATCCCCGTGCGCTTCGGCAAGGCGATCGTCGGCGGTCACATCTTCGCCAGCCGGTCGCGCGAGCGGATCTGGTCGCAGCAGGAGATCGCGAACCTGCGCGTCGTGACGGAGATCCTGGCGAGCGCGGTGCGTCGCCGACAGGCCGAGCACTCGCTGCGCGAGAGCGAGCAGCGCTTCCGCGCGATCGCCGAGCACGCCACCGAGCTCGTGTCCGAGTTCGACTCCGAGTCGCGTTACCACTACGCGAGCCCGAGCTTCGCGAGGCAGCTCGGACACGATCCGGCGTCGCTGGTCGGCAAGCCCGCGTCCACGCTCGTCCACCCCGACGACCTCGAGCAGGCGACGCGCGACATGGCCCACGGCGTCGCGGAAGGACGCGAGGTGCGCGTCACGCACCGCATGCGGCACCGCGACGGCACGTGGCGCTGGTTCGAGAGCAGCGGCGGGCTCTACGAGACGCCGAACGGCTCGCGCCGCTTCGTCTGCATCGGCCGCCACGTGAGCGAGCGCGTGGCGATGGAGGAGGCGATGGCCCGCCAGCTGCGGGCCGAGCAGGAGGTCGCGGCGCTCTCGCGTCGCTTCCTCGCGGTCTCCGCGCAGGAGCTCGATGGCGCGATCCGCGAGGCGCTCGCCGAGGCCGGCGCGCTCGCCGACGCGGAGCGAGTGCTGCTCTACTCGCTGGCGCTCTCGCCCGAAGACCGGCGCGGCTTCGTGTACGAGTGGTGCGCTCGCGGCATCGAGCCCGGGTGGGGCGTGCGCTGCACCTGGTCGGAGGGACAGCTCGCGCAGGGACGCGTGCTCCAGTTCGGCTCGATCGAGGAGATCCCCGACGAGGCGGCGTCGGAGCGCGCGAACTGGCGGCGACACGGAACGCGCTCGCTACTCGTGATCCCCGTGCGGCTGGAGCGCGAGCTCGTCGGACTGATCGGCTTCGAGACGCGCACGCGGCCGCGCCGCTGGACGGACGCGGAGGTCGCGCTGCTCGGGCTCGTCGGCGAGATTCTCACCAGCGCGAGCCGTCGCTGTCAGGTGGACGCGGCGCTGCGCGAGAGTCAGGCGCGGCTCCTCCACGCGCAGAAGCTCGAGGCCGTGGGGCGCCTGGCCGGCGGCGTCGCGCACGACTTCAACAACCTACTGTCGGTGATCCTCGGCTTCAGCCGGCCGCTCTTGCGCGAGCTCCCCGACGGACCCGTGCGCGACGACGTGCGCGAGATCCAGGCGGCGGCCGAGCGCGGCGCCGGGCTGACGCGACAGCTCCTGACCTTCGGCCGGCGCCAGGAGAATCCGCTGCAGCCGGTCGACCTGAACGCCGTGCTGCGCGGGATCGCGCCGCTCGTCGCGCGGCTGCTCGGCGACGACGTCGAGCTCGCGCTCGACCTCGCGGACGGCCTCGCGCCGGTCCAGGGTGACGCGCAGCAGTTCGAGCAGATCGCGATCAACCTCGCGGTCAACGCGCGCGACGCGATGCCCGACGGCGGCTGCTTCCGCTTCGAGACACGCGCCGCGCAGATCGCGGCCGATCCCGCGTCGCGACACCGACTGCCGCCCGGCCGCTACGTGCGCCTGTGCGCCAGCGACACGGGCCTCGGCATGGACGAGGAGACGCGCGCCCGCATCTTCGAGCCCTTCTTCACGACGAAGGAGCCGGGCAAGGGCACCGGGCTCGGACTCTCGATCGTGTACAGCGTGATCGAGACGGCGGGCGGCGCGATCGCGGTGGATGCGGCGCCCGGCAAGGGGACGACGTTCGAGATCCTGTTACCCGAGGCGCGCTCCTAGCGCGTCGGCGTCGGCCGCTCCTCCAACGGGCCGTCCGGCAGACTGCCGTCGACGTCGCGGAAGCCGTACTCGAGCGCGAGATCGCGCGACGCGATCGCCCGGCCCGTGTGGCGCAGGACGTCGGGATCGGCGGCGAGCGCCGCCACGGCGCGGCCCGTGAAGCGCGGCGTCTCGCCGTGCACCTGCGCGAGCCCGGGCATGCGCCTGCGCACGCGCGCCACGCGCTCCGTCAGCACGAGCCCGGGCCAGAGCGACACGACCGCGACGCCATGCGGCCGCAGCTCGTGCGCGGTGTCGGCGGTGAGGCGGTCGAGCGCCGCCTTGCCGACGCCGTAGCAGACGTGCCACGCGTATTTCTTCGCGCCGGACGACGAGATGTTCACGACGACGCCGCGACGCGCCGTCACCATGGCGCGCGCCGCGAGCGCGGATGCGACGAAGGCCGAGCGCGTGCCGACGTCGAGCATATCGTCCCAGTTCGAGAGCGGAACCTCCCAGAACTTCTTTCCGGACGTGAGCTCCGGCGGGATCAGGAAGGCGTTGTTCACGAGCACGTCGAGGCGTCCCTGCTCGCGCAGCACGCGCGCGAAGAGCGCCTCGACCTGCGCGTCGTCGCGGTGATCGCAGGCGACCGCGACGCCGCGTCCGCCGGCGGCGTCCACCGCCTCGGCGGCCGACGCGATGCTGCCGGGCAGCGGCGCGTCGCCTTCGTGCAAGGTGCGGCCCGTGAGATAGACGGTCGCGCCGGCCGCGCCGAGCTCGATCGCGCAGCCCCGCCCGATCCCGCGCGATCCGCCGGTCACGATCGCGACGCGCCCCGCGAGAGGCGCCGTCACGCGGGCTCTGCCAGCAGGCGCAGGGTGTCGGACTCGATGCAGGTGCCGCGGAAGAAGTCGCGATTCGCGCTGGTGTAGAAGCGGACCGGATTCGCGAAGGTGAAGTCGCGGAAGTCCTCGGCGGAGAGCAGGCGTTCCTCGACGAGCTCGAAGGCCTCCTCGACGATGCCCGCCATGTCCGGCACGTCCCAGTGTCCCATGTCGGAGCTGAACATCGCGCGCAGCCGCACGCCGAGCGGGTTCGCGCGCGTGTCGAAGGCCTGCGCGACGCCGAGGTCGTCGGCCTCGCAGCCGAAGTAGAAGCGCGGCACGAAGAGCTCGGCCACGTCCTCGGGCTTCTCGATCGCGCAGGCCGCGAACTCGTCCCGCGTCGGCGGCTCGGGCTCGAGCCGCGTGAACGACTCGCGCAGCCCCTCGAGATCGGCGCGGAAGCGCAGGTCGCCGTACTCGGCGAAGAGCCGCAGCAGGAGCTCCGTATCGATGCGCGCGGGGTCGAGGTGCCGGATCGCGCGCGCGTTGCGCTTCTCCCAGTGCGAGAGCAGATCGGCGTAGAGCGAGCAGGCCCACGCGACGCCGCCCTCCAACAGCCCGAAGGCGAGGTCCGGAAAGCGCCGCGTGACACCACCGAGGAAGAGCGACTTGCAGAGCGCCTCCATGCTCGCGCCGAAGGAGCCGATGTGGTTGTAGACGTAGGAGGAGATCGAGCGGCGGCTGCCCCAGCCCATGCCCGGCGTGTGCGAGGCGGGCGCGACGCCGAGCTCGACGCAGCGCCGCCACACGGGGTCGTAGTCGTGCGCGCTGTCGATCCCGAGCGTGTCGAGGCGCTCGCCCGAGCCGGAGCCCCAGTTCGGCACGCTGCGGTCGGCGGCCGGAGCCCCGCCGCCGATCGGGCGATGCACGATCCCGTTGATCATGATCGCCTTGAAGCCGAGCCGGCCGACTGCGTGGTCGAGCTCGGCCAGCGCCTCGGCGGGCGTGTGCATCGGGATCTGCGCGACGGGGGTCATGCGCTCCGCGTACGGGAAATAGATCTCCGCGTGGAAGGCGTTGAGCGCGCGGCAGGCCACCTGACGCAGCTCGGCGTCGCGGATCGAGAGCGTAGTCAGGCCGCGCGAGGGATACAGCACGGCGAAGTCGATGCCGAGGTCGGGCAGGCGCTCGTAGAGCAGGCGCGGCAGGTGGGCAGTCGCGCGGTCGAGCGTGTTCGCGGCGGGCAGGCTCCACCAGGACGGGCGCGTCGCCCAGATCTCGCGGCGCCGCTCGGGCGTGAGCGCGCTCCAGGGGCGCAGCACCATGTCGTCGAAATCGATGCCGCCCGACACCTCGAAGCGCGCGGCCAGATCTCCGCCGGCGAGATCCTTCACATAGTCGAGGAAGAAGCTGCGGAAGACCGGGACGGTCTCGATGAAGTGGCCGTCGGCGTCGACGATCGGATGCGAGAGGCTGGCGCGGATGCGCGCCGAGCGCGTGTCGCGGAGGCCGACCTGCACGCGACTACCGCGTCGCGCGGCGTGGGCCGTCCGGCTCCACGCGCGCGCGATAGGCCGCCTCCGCGACCTTCGGCAGCACCGCCTCGACGCGCGCCCGGTCGACGCGCGCCGCGATGTGCCCGGCGCCGGCGCGCGCGAGCATCTCGGGCAGCCGCGTGCGCAGCCGCTCGAGCGCCCACGCGAGCGGGTCGCCCTCGGCGACCGCGTCGATGTGGAGCATCTCGTTGCTGCGCCCGCGCCACGACACGTAGTGATAGTGAGGATCCTCGTCGAAGCAGTCGAAGCGCAGGTACTCGAGCGCACCGCCGTCGTCGCGGCCCTGCACGTGGATCGAGACGCCGCGGTCGTCGAACGTCGCGGGGTCGGCGCGGTCCGATCCGCTCGCGGACTCGAGCTGCGCGGCCGCGGCGATCGCCTCGGTCAACAGCCGGTACTCGACACCGAAGCGCACGGCGCCCGCGTCGAACCACTGCGTGCGCGCCTCGATCGGCGGGATCGGCATGAGGTCGTAGCGGGTGATGTGGCTCGCCATGCCGGATCCTCTACTCGCCCGCCGCGACGCGGCGCGCGATGTCCGCGCGCAGCGCGCCCTTCGCGATCTTCCCGCCCGAGGCGCGCGGCAAGGCGTCGACGACGACGAGGCGCTCCGGGAGGTACTCCACCGATACGCCCTGCGCCACCAGATGCGCGACGAGCTCCGACAGCTCGAGCGCGCGGCCGGGCTTCAGCTCGGCATACACGCAGACGCGCTCGCCGAACACCGGGTCCGGCATCGCGACCGCGGCCGCGAGCGCGACCGTGGGATGGCTGCAGACGGCCTCCTCGACGGCGGGCGCGCTCACGTTCTTGCCGCCGCGGATGATGAAGTCGGCCTTGCGTCCGACCACGCGCAGCACGCCGGCCGCGTCGATCTCCACCACGTCGCCCGTCAGCATCCAGCCGTCGGGCGTGAAGAGCGAGTGGTTGGCGACGTCGTCGCCGTAGTAGCCGCGGCTGCAGAGCGGTCCCTTGCAGCCGGGCTGTCCCCGGCCCGACGCGGTGACGTCGCGCGCGTCGTCGTCGAAGAGGCGGACCTGCATCGAGTCGATCACGCGCCCCGCGCTGCGAAGCCGCACGTCGCGAGAGTCGCGCAAGGTCGTGCGCGAGAGGGCGCCCGTCTCGTTCGAGCCGTAGAACTGGAGCACGCGCGCGCCGGTGCGCTCCTCGAATGCCGCCGCGCGCGCGTAGGGCACCGCCTCGCCGCCCGTGAAGAGGACGCGCAGGCTGCGAAGACTCCCGTTTGCTTGCTCCGGCGACTCGAGCATGAGGATGAACTGCGTGCTGACCGCGGCGAGGACGGAGACGCGATGCGCGTCGATCTCCCGCACGAGGCGGTCGGCGTCGAAGCGCGGGAGCAGCACGCAGGGCGCGCCGAGCAGGGTCGGCGTCACGTGCGCGGTCCAGATGCCGAAGCCGAAGGGGGCCGGCAGCGCGGACAGGAAGACGTCGTTCGGAGAGAGATCGGCGGCCTCCACCGCGAGCTCGTGAAACGCGAACCAGCGCCGCTGATCGTGCATCACGCACTTCGGCAGCCCGGTCGTGCCGGAGGTCGAGTTCAGCAGGAAGAGCTCGTCGGGCTCGCGCGGCTTCGGCGCGCTCGCCGTCGGAGACGGCCGTCCCGCGCCTCCGCGCGCCAGGCAGGAGTCGGCGAGCAGCTCGCCCTCCACCACGAAGTGGTGCTCGAGCGGGACGCCGTCGGCGCAAAGCTCGCCGACGAGCGCACGCAGGTCGTGCTCGCGGTGGATCGCCGGCGAGATCAGCGCGCGCGCCTGCGTCAACGCCAGCAGGTGTCGGATCTCGGCCGCGCCCGCGCGCGGGCCGATGCCGACCGCGACGAGCCCCGCCTTCTCGGCGGCGACGTAGGCGAGGTGGACGCCAGGGCCGTCGGGCAGCAGCACGCCGACCCGGTCGCCCGAGCCGAGACCGGCGCGCGCCAGTCGCTCGGCCACGCGGTCGGAGCCCTCGGCATAGGCGCCCCACGTGAGCCGCGCGTCGCCTGCGGCGAAGGCGACGCGCTCCGGAATGCGGCGCGCGTGGCGATCGATGACGCATGCCAGCGACTCCACGCGGCTCTCCGAGTGACCGCGTCGACCGCGACGACGGGTCGCCTATGATGCCGCTTCGCGTTCGCCCGAGCGAGGATCCACGCCGATGCCGGTCGTCGAGACGCCGCAGGGAAGGCTCGAAGGCGCGCGCTCGGAGCGCGCGCCGATCGCGCGCTTTCTCGGCATCCCGTACGCGGCGCCGCCGGTCGGCGCGTCGCGCCTGCGACCGCCGCAGCCGCCGGCGCCCTGGCGCGGCCTCCGCGACGCGACGCGCTTCGGCGCCGCGCAGCCGCAGCGCGAGGATCCGCTCGCGGGCGGACTCGGTCTGCTCCACGGCGCGCGCTGCGACGAGGACTGCCTCACGCTCAACGTCTACACGCCGGCCTGCGACACTGCTGCGCGTCCGGTGCTGGTGTGGATCCACGGTGGGGCCTTCATCGGCGGCACCGCGTGCGTGCCGCTCTACGACGCGAGCCGGCTCGCGGCGCGCGGCGACGTCGTCGTGGTGACGCTCAACTACCGCGTCGGCGCGCTCGGCTGGAGCTTTCTCGACGAGTCGCGCGGCGAGGGCGTCGCGAACCTCGGCCTCCAGGACCAGCTCGCGGCACTCCGGTGGGTGCGCGACGGGATCGCGAGCTTCGGCGGCGACCCCGCGCGCGTCACCGTCTTCGGCGAGTCGGCCGGCGCGGGCAGCATCCTCTCGCTCGCGGGCATACCGGACGCGCGCGGGCTCTTCCACCGCGCGA
>DATKND010000016.1:0-8467 GCA_035541475.1 Myxococcota bacterium
GGCGGGAGCCGCAGCGCGTCCATCGCCACCTCGAGCTGACGGTCGAGCTCCCATGCGTTCACCGCGTCGATCCGGTCCTGCAGCTTGGCCTGCTTCTCGAGCAGCGCGTTCATCGCGTCGTCGTCCATCGGCTCGGCGAACTTCGCGCCGATCTCCTCGAAGCGGTGCAGCAGGTCGCGCACGGGCTTCACGCCCTTCTCGACGTTGCCGAGGACGTCGAGCGACGCGTCGAGCTGCGGCTCCTGCGGCAGGAAGCCGACGCGCACGCCGGGCGTCGGGCGCGCCTCGCCGACGAAGTCGGTGTCGACGCCCGCCATGATGCGGAGCAAGGTGCTCTTGCCCGCGCCGTTCGATCCGAGCACGCCGATCTTGGCCCCGGGCAGGAAGGCGAGCGTGATGTCCTCGAGGATGATCCGATCCCCCGACACCACCTTGCGCAGGTCCTGCATCGTGAAGACGAACTCGTGAGCCAAATCTCTCCTCCTGCGCGCGCGGCGTCGCGCCTTGGCCGCGCCCCCTGCCAGCCGGTACGGTGGACCGCGCATGCGCCGCGACGTCCGGGGAATGCGACGCGTCCTGCCGAAGCGCGCGGAGTCTATCGGGCGGCGATTGATCGCGCAGGCAGCGGTCCTCGCGTTGCTCGCCGCGGCGCTCGCCTGCGAGCCCGCGCCGGCGCCAGCACCGGAGCGCCACCCCGAGGTGCTCCTCGTGGCGAACGGAGCGAGCCCCGTCTCGATGGCGATCGCGCGCTACTACGCGTCGCGACGCGGCGTGCCGGACGAAAATCTGCTCGCGCTCGACCTGCCCCTCGCGGACCCGAGCCTCGTGACACCGGCTTCGGAAACCGTCTCTCGCGAGGTGTACGCGCGCGAGGTCGAGGCGAAGGTCGCTGCGTGGCTCGACGGGCCCGGCCGCAAGGCCACGACCCTCGTGATCGTGACCTGCATGGGGGTGCCGCTGCGCGCGCACGACGTCGAGCCCGGCGCGACGTGGCAGACGCAGCGCTCGGCCGCCGTCGACGCCGAGCTCGCGCTGCTCGGCAGCGGCGCGGTCGACAGCCCCGGCTTCACGGGGACGGTGAACCCCTACTACGGAAGCGAAGAGCCCTTCGCGCGCTGGCGCGAGGCCCACCCGGAGTCCGTGCCGCGCTACGAGGTCGCGCGCCTCGCGGGCTATGCGACGCCTCTCGACCCGGCCACCGGCGTCCCGGCCGACGTGAAGTCACTGATCGACGCCGCGCAGGCCGAGGGTCCCGAGGGCGTCTACGTCGTCGACGAGGATCCCCGACAGAACTACCTCGGACGCGACGCCGCCAACGAGGTCTTCCTCGAGCCGGCGGCCGCGGCGCTCGCAGCGCTCGGGCTCCCCGTCCGACACGACCGGAAGCCCGCGCGCGTCGCGAACGTCGAGCGCATCGCTGGCTACACCGGATGGGGTAGCAACGACGGGTCCGCCGGCCCTTCGCCCTATTACGGTCAGATCGGCGAGCGCCTGATCCCGGGCCACTTCACCGCCCGCGCGATCGCGGTCGACCTCGTCAGCACCAACGCGCGCTCGTTCTCGGAGCCGCCGTTCTACGGGCAGTCGCTGGTGGCGGATCTGATCCATCTCGGTGTCGCAGGCGCGGCGGGCCACGTCGACGAGCCGACGCTCGCGGCCGTCGCGCGCCCGGCGCTCTTGCTCGGGGCCTACGCGCGCGGCGTGCCGGCGGGCGAGGCCTTCCTGCGGAGCATCCCCTATCTCGGCTGGATGAACGTCTACATCGGGGACCCGCTGATGCGGCCGGTGAACCCGCGCCGCGCGGTCGCCGATCGCGACGGCGACGGCGTCGAGGATGCGCGCGACAACTGCCGCGACATCCCGAATCCCGATCAGCGCGACACCGACGGCGACGGCTTCGGCAACGCGTGCGACCCCGATCTCGACAACGACGGAGTCGTCAGCACGCGCGACTCGGGCGACGGGCGCTCGGACCTCGGTCGCATCGCGCACGCGAAGTCGACCGGCTACTACATCCCCGACTGCGACCTCGATGGCGACGGCAAGGTCGACGACCGCGACTACGAGCGCGCGGGGCTCTTCGCCGAGCTGCCGCCGGGACCGTCGGGGCTCAAGCCTCGTTAGGCGCCCATCTCGGTCGCATGGACCGAGACGCGCGCCGCGACGAGCTCACCGCCGTCGCGCTCGAGCTCGCGCGCGGCCTGCGCGAGACCGGCGACGCGCGAGGCGCCGACGAGCACGTTCGCGTCGTAGCGGGCGTCGGGGGATTGCGGCCAGAAGACCTGGAGGCACGCAGGATCGGAGAGAGCGTTTCGGAGACGCGGGAGCGTCTCCGAAACGAAGCGCTCGCGGAAGCGCTCGCGGTCTTCACCGGACCGTCGCCGCGCGCACACGAGCGCGATCTCGCGCGCGCTGCGCTCGGGCGTCGCCTGCCACGCCGGTCCGGTCTCCACCGGGAAGTAGAAGTTCGAGGCGACGTGCATGAACGTGTCCTCGTCGGCGTGCACCGCGGCCGACTCGGGACCCGCCACGCGCGCGAATACCGCGGCGATCGTCGCAGGGTCCGGATACTCGAAGAGCGTCATGCAATCGAAGGGCGGTGTGCCGTGCAGCTCCTCGCGCACGTGGTGTCGCACGTACGTCCGGGTGCCGCCGAGGATCGGCATCGCCGTCGGCACGTGGATCTGCTCGTAGTGATCGCGGAACTCGTCGCGCGAGACGGAGGGCAGGCGGACCATGAAGGCATGGACGCGGATCATGCGCGGACTCTACGCCAACCGTGCCGAGCCCGGAACTTCCGCGTTAGTTTTCGCTTCCGATTCGGAGGTCTCGATGCGTCACATCGCGGCGACGCTCTTCGCGCTCGCATCGTTGGCCTGCGCGGGAGAACGGGAACCGGTTGTCTTCAACGAATCGAGCCAACCCGTGACCCTGGAGATCGTCTGGAGGAACGGTGTCGCAAACCCACCGATCTCTCTCGCCTCGGGGAATGCCCTCCGGGTCCAGGCCGACGATCAGCCACCTCGTTCGCTCTCGATTGCATATGGCGCGATCGAATCACGCCAGACAAAAGACGTCGAGCTCTACGAATTGATCCCGCTGGACGCGAACACCCGACGAGCTCGATTCTATGCAGCGTTCGCGGTGACGGACTCGAAGATCGAATCGCTCTCCCCCGACGCGCTGTCGACCTCTCCGCGCGCACGCATCGCTCGTGAAGCCCCGGCGATCGATGTGGACGCGATGGGTCTTCTTAGGGCATTTGGCCGGAACCTGGACGAAGCCCTGGAGACGCTGCGCGCGAGAGTGGCGGTGGGCCAGAACGGCGCGAGATCGAGGAGACCCTGAACGACCTCCGTCTCGCATTCTCGGTGAAGAAGGGACGGCTGGTCTCGTCGTTCTACCCGAAGCCGGGCCTCGCGTGTTCCGTTTCTGGAGTGCTCGACGTGGCGTTCGACGAGTCCGACGTCGCGAAGACGGTCGAGGTCGACGAGGACGCGAAGTGCCTCTAGCCCTCCAGCGCCGGCAGTCTCAGCACGAACGTCGCTCCCCGGCCGCGCGCGGAGCGCTCCTCGAGGGTGCCGCCGTGGTCGCGCGCGATGTCGAACGCGACCGACAGGCCGAGGCCGGTGCCCTGATCCGGCGACTTGGTGGTGAAGAAGGGATCGAAGACGCGCTCGCGCAGGTGCTCGGGGACGCCGGGGCCGTTGTCGCTGACCTCGAGCTCGATCCACTCCTCGTCGCGGCGCAGCGCGATGCGGATCACCGGATCGCTCGCGTCCGCGAGCGCCTGCCGCGCGTTGGCCAGCAGCGCGCCGACGGCCTGCACCAGACGCTCGGGAGTGCCGCGCACCGGCGCGAGCCGACCCTCCTCCGACACCACGACGTGCGGGGCGCCCGGCCGCACGAGGTCGGCGGCGCGCAGCGCGTCGTCGACCACCGCCGCGAGGTCCACCGCCTCGACCTGGCTCGCGGCGCCGCGGAAGAGCATGCGCATGTCCTCGACCAGGCGCGCGATGCGGTCGACGCCCGCACGCGCCTCCTCCGCCAGGCCGTGCAGGTCGCGCAGCTCGTGGGTCAGCCTGACGTCGCGCTCGTCGCCCGGCGACTGCGACACGACGCGGCTGCCGAGGCGGTCGATCTCGCCGAGGTTCGAGCGAACGAAGGCGAGGGGATCATTCACCTCGCGCGCGATGTCGGCCGCGAGCGCGCCGACCGTCTCGAGCTTCTGGATCTGGCGCATGCGCCGCTCGTAGCGGCGCTCCTCCGTGCGGTCGCGCAGCATCGCGAAGCGGCCGATCGGCTCGCCTCCGCTGTCGTGCAGCACGCCGCCCGACACCTCGATGCAGCGGCCGTCCGCGGTCTCGAACTCGACGCCCGTTCGCGCGTCGGGCGGCGCCTCGGACTCCGGACGCGGCAGCGCGCGCGCTCTCATCGCGCCGAGGCGCGCGAGCGCGTCGGCGAGCGGGCGCCCTCGCAGCGCGGAGCGCTCCACGCCGAGGATGCGCAGCGCGGCGGGGTTCTGCTCGACGACGAGGCCCTCGGCGTCGGCGACGAGCACGCCGTCTTCGAGATGGCTCAGCACGTCCTCGCGCGCGAGCGGGAGGCTCTCGAGCAGCCGGTAGTGGAAGAGCGCGACGTAGAAGAGCGCGAGGCTCGCGGTCAGTCCGAAGGGCGTCGTGTCGTAGCGGGCCGGCACGATCTGGAACAGGTAGACGCAGCTCGAAGCCAGCGGGAGCAGCGCCCCGACCGCCAGCAGCGCGCTGCGGCGGCGCTCCGCCGGCGCCCGCACGTTTCGCGCCGACACGAGGAAGTAGCCGACGCCGAGGAGCGCGCAGGCGAAGGCCCAGGCCGTGGAGAGCCAGAAGAGCGGACCCGCGAAGGCGACCGGGCCTCGCTCGAGAGCAACAGCGCTGAATTCGCGGATCAGCAATCGATGTCCGTCGTTGGTCAGCAGGGCGAGCAGGGAGAGCGCGCTCGGGAAGACCGCGATCAGGACCGGGAGGCGGGCGCCGTCGAGCAGGCGCGAGCGCGCGTGGTTCGCCGCCAGCAGCAGCCACAGCGGCGACGTCGTCACCACGCCGATGTAGACCAGGTGCACGCCGAGGCGGACACCGTCCGGCGTCGGAACGGTCTGACGCACGATGCTGCCCGAGACCCAGATGACGAGCGAGACGCAGAGTCCGCAGAGCAGCCAGTGGAAGGGCTGTTTGTCGCGACGCAGCCCGACGTAGACGCCCATCGCGAAGGCGGCGAGCCAGGAGAGCGTCGCGGCGATCAGATACGGATTCACCTCCACGTCACGCGCCCTCGGCGAGCGGCAGGCGCAGCGCCAGCTCGGTCGGCGCGGCGGCGGGCCCCGCGATCTCGAGCGCGCCGCCGTGGTCGCGCGCGATGTCGCGCGCGATCGGCAGGCCGGGGTCGTCGGAGCGCGCCGCTCCGGCCTCGCGCTCCGCGTCGGCGAGCTCCCGTCCGACGTGCGCCGCCGCGCGGCCGGTGGCCGCGATCCGCAAGACGACCTCGTCGCCCGCGCGCTCTCCGCGCACCTCGATCGCCGAGCCGTCGGCCGAGGCGCCGCGCTGCGCGACCACGAGCAGGTGCAGCAGCGCCTGCACCAGCAGCGCGGGCGCGCCGCGCACGCTCGGCAATTGCGGGTCGAGCCGGAGCGCGACGTTGAGGGGACGCGCGAAGCGGATGCGCGCGAGCTGCACGGCCTCGTCGAGCACCGGGCCGAGCTCGACCGACCCGAAGCCGTCGCTCGCGGTCGAGAGCCGCCGCATGCCGGCCGCGATGCGCTCGATGCGGGCGATCCCTTCGAGCGTCTCCTGCGCCAGCCCGCGCAGGTCGACGAGCTCGCGCGCCAGCGGCGACGGCCCGCCCTCGAGGTGCCGCTCGGCGGCGGCGCCGAGCCGATCGATCTCGGCCAGGTTCGCGCGCACGAATGCGAGCGGGTTGCTGACCTCGTGCGCGACACCGCCCGCGAGCGTCGCCACCGTCTCGAGCTTCTGCGCGCGACGCGCGGCCTCCGAGAAACGCCGCTCGGCGGTGCGATCGCGCAAGAGCGCGTAGCGGCCGATCGAGTCGGTCTCGACGTCGCCCACGCACGCGGCGCGCACCTCGAGCCGGCGCCCGTCGCGCAGCGCCACATCGAGGCGCAGCGGCGCCTCGCTCGCCGCGAGGTCCTCGAGCTCGCGCCGCAGGCTCGAGGATCGCTCCGGTGCCGCGAGCTCGGCGATCACGTCGGCGAGATCGCGACCGCGCAGCCGCGCCAGCTCGCTCCCGAGCAGGCGCTCGGCCGCCGGATTCGCGTCGACGATCTCGCCACGCGCGTTCGCGACCAGCACTCCGTCGCGCAGGCTCTCGAAGACGTCGCGGTGCGCGAGCGGCACCCCGCGCCGCAGCCGGTCGCGCAGCGGTCCGGCCGCGAGCAGCAGCGCCGCGACGACGAACGACGCCGGAAAGACCGAGTGCGCGCTGCCTGCCCCGACGAAGAAGCGCGCGGCCAGGCCCGCGATCGGTGCGATCGCCGCCAGCGCCAGCGCGACCAGGCTCGCGCGGTGGACGTCCAGTCGATGGCGCAGGCGCCAGGCCCACGCGAGCAGCAGGCCGCTCGCGGTCAACAGCCACGTGACCGAGAGCGCCGCGAGGGCGATCAGCACCGGCCCTGCGAAGTCGCGGATCGGCGCGGTCATCGACACGCCCTCGCGCAGCACCCAGTGGTGTCGCGCGTCCGTCAGCAGCGCCAGGTAGGCCAGCGCGTACGGAGCGGCGAGCCAGAGCGGCAGCGCGCGGACGCGCTCCAGCCAATCCGGTCGTGCCGCGCGCACGACGAAGAGGAGCCACAGCGGCATCGCGGCGAAGACGCCGACGAACGACGTCATGAGCGCGAGGCTCTGCCAGCTCGCATCGAAGTCGGCGACCGACCAGGCGCCAACGCCCGCGCCCCACACGCCGATCGCGGCGAGCAGGGCGAGCAGCAGCGCGTCGAGATCCGACCGGCGCGCGCGCGCGCCGATCGCGAGCGACAGCAGGCCCGCCGCGCAGACGGTGACGAAGGCGACGAGCGCGCCGGGATTCATCGCCCGGTGCATCGGCCGTCCGCCGGCCGCGCGTGAGCACGCGGACGGGCCCACGAAGCCCCCGTCGCCGCTCCGGAATCGCGCTTCGCCCGGGCGGGCGCCGGCATTCAAGACGAAGCCGTTCCCGGCCGATGCGAAAGCCGCGGCGAGCCGCCGCGCGAGAGGTGAGCCCCGTGGTCGCAAGGTCCCGCGGCGCGACGCAAGGTCCGGGCGCCGCCGGATTCGACGAGCAGCTCGAACAGGCGCGCCTCCTCGAGCGCGCGAGCGACTTCCAGGCGGCGCTCGACGCCTACGGGCGCCTAGCCCGCCTCGATCCAACGCGACGCGAGCCGCTCCAGGGCCTGCGTCGCCTCTACGCGGAACGCGGGAGCTGGGACGCCGTCCTCCAGGTGGCCGAGCTGGAGATGGGTCTGCTCGCGGAACCCGAGGAGAAGGCGCGGTTGCTGACGCAGATGGCTCGCATCTGGGAGCGCGATCTCGGCGATTTCGACCAGGCGCAGCAGCTCCTCGCGCGCGCGCGCAGCGAGCGAAGCCACGGCCCGAAGCCGCCGGCGGAGGCGAGCGCTCGCGAGGAGACCTCCGCGCCGACCCTGGTGCAGCGCGCGTGGCTGGCATCCGCGCGCGGCGACACGCAGCGGGCCGTCGCGGCGCTGCACGACGCGCTCGCGCGCGACGCCTCCGACGTCGAGGCGCTCGACATGCTGCTGACCGTGCTCGAGGGTGCCGAGCGTTACGCCGAGATGTCGGATCTGCTCGAGCGCCGCGCGAGCCTCGCGACGGAGGACGCCACGCGCTCGGTCGTGCTCGCGCGTCTCGGCGCGTTGCGCGAGACGCAGCAGGGCGACCTCGCAGGCGCGCGGCTCGCCTACGAGCGCGCGGTCGAGGCGGATCGGAACAACCGCGCCGCGCGCTCGGCGCTCCAGCGCCTCTACCGGCGCGCGGCTGCGTGGCCCGCGCTGCGCGCGCTGCTCGAGACTGCCACGGAGTCCGGCACGCCGGCCGACCGCGCGGCCGCGTGCGCCGCGCTCGGCGCGCTGCTGGAGCAGCAGCTCGACGATCCGCGCGCCGCCGAGTCGGCGTACGAGAAGGCCGTGAAGCTCGCGCCCGAGGACACCGAGGCGATCGAGGGTCTGCGGCGGCTGCGCGAGCGCGAGAGCGGACTACCCGCGCCGCGCGCGTCCTCGCGCCGTGCAAAGGCCATCGCGCAGCTCGAGCGCATGACGCAGCCCGACCCGGACCCCCCGCGCGACGAGGCTCCGGCCGGCGCCACGTCTCCCGTGGCCGCGCGCGCGGATTCGAACAGGCGCGTCGCCACCTTGCGCGAGGAGCTCCGCCACGCGGGTCCGGAGCGCGAGCTCGCGCTCCAGGTTGCGCTCGTCGATCTCCTC
>DATKND010000017.1:0-50531 GCA_035541475.1 Myxococcota bacterium
CGGCGCCGCGTCGGGGCGATAGCCCTGGCCGTTGCGGAACACGTCGGAGCGCTTCGACACCGCCATGATGTCCGCGTGGCGCGTCACGGCGAAGAGGTCGTTGGTGCGGTCGTGGTAGATGGGCTCGTGGCGCCGCATCCAGGAGAGCGCGGCGTGCATGTCGCCCGCGTAGAAGCGGCCGTCGACGAGATCGATCTCCGGACGTTCGTCGCAGGCGGGCAGGACGGGGGGCATCGGCGCGGCAGGATACGAGCGGCGCGATCGGCGAGTCAACGAAGCGCTCAGTGCGCCGGCTCCTCCGGCTCGACCTTGATCTCGATCTCCTTTCGCTGCTTGTAGATCTCCTGGAGCTTGCGCTGCGCCTCCATCTGGACGCGCAGCTCCTCGAGCAAGGTCTCCTTCGAGATCTCGCGGTGCTTCACCGGCAGCGAGAGCGCCTCGCACGACTTCTCGAGATAGGGGCCGCAGGCGGGGCTCGCGCAGCAGTAGCCCGCGAACTCCTCGAAGCGGCGCGGTGTCGTCGGCAGCGGCGCGACGTTGATCGTCTGGATCATCTCCGGATATTCCGTGCGCAGCAAGTCGAAGGACCGTCGGGCGGCGCGGAGATCGCCCGAGCTCCACTCGATCAACATCTCGTTGAAGGTGACCGGACCGAGACCCGCGCCGGCCTGGCGCCCCGCCTCGTTCCAGCGAGTCGCCTCCGTCAGGTTGCCCGCGTAGACGTAGCTCTCGGCCAGATTGGTGTCGCCGATCGGACCGAAGCCGAGCTTGCGCGTGTTGCGGAGTCCCTGCTGCGCGGATTTGATGTCTCCCCGATACATGTCGATCATCGCCAGGAAAAACAGCGGCTGCGGATTCTTCGGATCGATCGCGGCCGCGCGCACGAACTCGTCCACCGACTTCTCGAGGTAGGCGAGATAGCTGCCCTCGTCGTCGTCCCAGTCGAGCGCGTCGCGCGCGCTGCGGTAGTAGACCTCGCCGAGCGTGAGGCGGACGTCCATCGAGTCCGGGTAGCGCTCGCGGTCCGCTTCGAGCAGCGTACGCGCCGTGCGGAGATCGTTGGTGCGGAGCGCCGAGCGCGCCGCATCGACGTGATTCGACGCGCACGCCGCGAGCGCGAGCAGCAGCGCGACGTGGGTCCGCCTGCCCGCTCCCGGTCCCGTGCTCGTGCGACCCACGGCCGGCAGGATGTCAATTTCCTCCAATACGCGCCCGCCACACCGGATGAGACTGCACTCATGTTCGGGAGGAGCGCCGCTTGAGTTCGATCGAGTTCGTGCAGCGGATGGAGAGCGAGTACCGGGATGGAACCGCGCCCTGGGAGACGGGACTGCCGTGCTCGGAGATCGAGCGTCGCCTCGCGTCAGGAGATCTGCCGACCCGCGGAACGGCCCTCGACCTCGGCTGTGGGAGCGGCGTCCAGACCTTGCTGCTCGCGGCGCACGGGCTCGAAGTCGTCGGCGTGGATCTCTCCGCCACCGCGATCGAGCGAGCCCGGAGACGGGCGGCCCGTCACCCGGCCGCACGGGGCGTTCGCTTCGTCACCGGCGATGTGACCGAGGTTCGCGGGATCGGAGAGCCCTTCGACGTGCTCGTCGATCGCGGTTGCTATCACCTCGCGCGCAGGGAAAACCTCCAGGCGTACCTGCACGCGCTGAAGAGGCACTCTCGCCCCGGGAGCCTTCTCCTGGTGCTGGCCTTCAGCGCCGACGAGCAGCCCGAGTTTCCCGTCCCCGTCGTGACCGAGCACGAGCTCCGAAGCGAACTCGGTCGCGTCTTCGAGATCGCGGACCTGCGGACCTGCCGTCTCGACAAGCCGAAGGGATTCGAGCGCGAGCCGCTCTTCTGGTCGGTGCTGCTGCGGCGTCCCTGAGCCGGAGCTCGAAAATTCCGCTCTCGCTGAGCGGACTCCGCGGAGCGGCCGACGCCTTCGCTCCGTGGCGGCTCGCTGAAGGACTCGCGAAGTCTTGGCGAGATTTGGCTCGCGAGGCGGGTTCGCCGTTGCCCCGTGACGCGCTTCTGACGATTCTCCCTCGTGGCGCAACACCGCCGGGTGAAGGGATGATCGCGAGGCTCTTCCAGCAAGAAGACCTGAACTTCCTGCTGACGAACCGGATTCCGCGCCGCGCGGCCACGCGGCTCCTTGGCTGGCTCTCTCGCCTCGAGAGCCCGTTCCTGGTGCGGGTGTCGCTCCGCATCTGGCGGATCTTTTCGCCCGATCTGGATCTCTCCGAGGCGCGTACGACCCGGTTCCGCAGCCTGCGGGAGTGCTTCATCCGCGAGCTCGCGCCGGGAGCGCGCCCGATCGCGGCGGACCCCGACGTGATCGTGAGTCCGTGCGATGCGGAGGTCGGCGCCTGCGGCCGCATCGACGATGACGTCGTGATCCAGGCCAAGGGACTCCGCTACACGCTGGAGCAGCTCCTCGGCGACGCGGCGCTCGCGGCGCGTCACCGCGACGGCCAGTTCGTGACCTTGCGCCTCCGCTCCACGATGTATCACCGCTTCCATGCGCCGGCCGCCTGCCGCGTTCGCGAAGTCACGCACATCGCCGGCGACACGTGGAACGTGAACCCCATCGCGGTAGCGCGCGTCGAGCGCCTCTTCTGCCGCAACGAGCGCGCGGTGCTGCCGCTCGAGCTCGAGGGCGTCGACGGCTGGCTCACGCTGGTGCCCGTCGCTGCGATCGGCGTCGCGAACCTGCGGCTCCACTGCCTCGATGCGACACTCGGCCTTCGCTATGCGGGACCCACCCGCATCGCGTGCGAGGCGCGTTATCAGAAGGGCCAGGAGCTCGGCTGGTTCGAGCAGGGCTCGACGATCATCGTGCTCGCGAGCGGCGACCTCGCGCTCGCCGGCGGCGTGCGCGAAGGCCGGACCCTGCGCGTCGGCGAGCCCCTGCTCGTCGCGACGAAACCATGACGGAGGAGACGACAATGACCACGACGACCGTGCCCGCCAAGCTCGGCTTCCGCGAAGCGCTGCGGGAGCAGCGCTGGGACGATCACCGCTTCTACCACCACAGCCGCATCAACCAGAGCCTGCATCTGTTCAGCGCCTGCTGCTTCCTCACCTCCTACGCGCTGCTCGCCTTCGACACCGCGACGGCGGTGTGGATCGGCTGGATGGCGGCGTGGTTCTCCCGCCAGATCGGCCACTTCTTCTTCGAGCCGAAGGACTACGACGCGCGCAACGCGATGAGCTACCAGGAGAAGGAGGACGTGAAGGTTGGCTACAACCTGAAGCGCAAGCTGATGCTGCTGGCCGTCTTCCTCGCGGCGCCCGCGCTGCTCTACCTCGTGCCCGACCTCTTCGGGCTGATCCGGCCCTACACCGAGAAGGGAAGCTATCTCGGGGATCTCACCGGCCTGTGGTTGGCCGTCGGCGCGGGCGCGCTGCTCTTCCGCACCGTCCAGCTCTTCTTCATCCGCGACGTCCAGACGGGGCTCGTCTGGTGCACGAAGATCCTGACGGATCCCTTCAACGACGTGCGCACCTACTGGAAGGCGCCGTACTACCTGCTGCGCGGGGAGCTCATCGACCCCGAGCTCGGGTGACGAGGGCGCGCCAGAGGACGCTGCGCTCGATCCCGGCGTTGGTCTGCGAGCCGTCCCCCCACCACCAGCCGTCCGCCGCCATCTTCTCGGCGGCGCGCACGGTGCGGTCGGCGACCTCGCGGAAGTCCTCGTCCCGATAGGCGTGACTGAAGACCAGGCGTCCACTCCCGACCCACGAGAGCGTCAGGCCCTCGGCGCGCAGGTAGAACTGGAGCATCCAGTTGTACCGCGACGGCGCCGTGTAGAGCGTGGTCCACACCGAGGTCAGGTTCGCGAAACGGACGGGCAGCCCGCGGCGCTCGAGGCGCGCGTTCAGCTCCGCCGCGCGCGCGTCCCAGCGCGCGTCGAGATCCTCGTAGCTCTCGCGCACCTCGGGCAGGTCGAGATGGCGCAGGAACTCGTTCATCGCGGCCATCACGTAGGGGTGCGCGTTGAAGGTGCCGCGGGCGAAGAGCACGTCCGACGGCCGCTCGTCGCGGTAGCGCTTCATCCACTCGCGCCGGCCGCACACGACGCCGACCGGTAGACCGCCGCCGAGAGTCTTTCCGTAGGTCACGAGGTCCGCCGACACGCCGAAGTACTCCTGCACGCCGCGGCGCGCCACTCGGAAGCCGAGGAAGACCTCATCGAGGATCAGCGCGATCCCTCGCCGCGTGCAGACGTCGCGGAGGCGCGCGAGCCACGCGGCGTAGGCGGCCTTGTCGTAGTGCGCGCGGCGCGCGGAGCTCAGCAAGGTCGAGTCCCCCGGCGCCGGCGCGTTCAAATGCATCGCCTGGAGCGGGTTCACGAGCACGCAGGCGATGTCGCGGCGCGTGTCGAGCACCCGCAGCGCGGCCTCGCTCCCCTCCGAGAGCGTGTAGACGTCGCGCACGTCGCGCGGATTGCCGACGCCTGGCTGCACGCCGTCCCACCAGCCGTGGTAGGCGCCGGCGAAGCGGACGAGATGGCTGCGGCGCGTGTGGTAGCGGGCGAGCGCGACGGCCTGCATCACCGCCTCGGTGCCCGACATGTGGAACGACACTTCGTCGAGGCCCGAGAGCTCTCGCAAGCGGCGGACGTTGTCGAGCACGACCGGGTGGAGCGGACCGAGCACGGGCCCGAGCGCCCGGACCCGCTCGGCCGCGCGATCGATGCACTCCTTGTAGAAGTCGAGCCCGAGGACGTTCACGCCGTACGAGCCGGTGAGGTCGTAGCTCCAGTTCCCGTCGAGATCGCGCAGGCGCACTCCGTCGGACGCCTCGCGCAGCGCGCCGACGCGCAGGTGTCGGCGCAGCTCGGCGCGGAACGGATAGGGAACGCGGTAGAGATCGGTGAAGGCGAGATCGGAGAGGCCGTCGCGGAGCTCCTCGGTCAGCTCGAGCGTCTTCGGGGCCTTCTCGGACAGACGCAGCGAGAGCTCGGCGAGCCCGACCTGTCGCTGCGCGGCGATCTCTTCGGGGCAGCCGTCGGCCCGCAGGAACTCGCGCGCATCGTACTCGTAGTACGGCAGCAGGCGCGCCAGGAATTTGCCGATCCGCGAGTGGCCGGCGAGCGACGGGTGCTTGGCCCGCGAGAGCGCGATGCGACTGCGCAGGTTCATGCGCCGGCGTCGACGTCCTGGAGCAGCTCCGCGAGGAGCTTCTCGCTCTTGCGGCGGCGGCGGTACGTCTCGGTGTCGAGAATCGCGGAGTACGGCTCACGCACGTCGTTCTCCTCCACGAAGGCGCGCGCCGCGCGGCCCATGCGCTCGCGGGTCTCGCGATCCATCAGCCGGCGCATCGCCTCGAGCAGCGCCTTCGGGTCGCCGCCGGCGACACGGAAGCCGGTCAGCTCGTGTTCCATCAGCTCCTGCGGTCCGCCGCGGTCGGATACGACCACCGGGATGCCCGAGGCCTGCGCCTCGAGCGGCGCGTTGCCCCACGTGTCGGTCGTGCTCGGGAAGAGCTTCGCGTCGGCGGACGCGAGCGCACGCGAGAGATCATCGCCCGTCAGGTAGCCCGTGAACGTGACCGGCAGACCCGCGAGCAGCGCCTCCAGGCGCTCGCGGAAGGGGCCGCCGCCGACGATCAGGAGATGCGCGTCCGCTCGCTCCGCGCAGAGCTGGCGGAACGACTCGGCCAGCAGCTCGAGGTTCTTCTCCGCGCCGAGCCGCCCGACGTAGACGAACTTCACGCGCCCATCCTCGTCGGGGAGCCCGAAGCGCCTCCAGAAGGCCGGGGTGCGGTAGCGCGGATGGAAGCGCTCGAGGTCGACCCAGCGGTCGAGCACCAGCAGCTTCCGGTTCCGCAGGCCGCGCTTGTGGAGCAGCCGGGCGATGAACTTCGAGGGCACCACGACCTCGTCGACCGAGTGGTAGAAGAGGATCATGTATTTCCAGGCCAGCGCCTCGAGGCTCACGTCGCGCGTGTACTCCTCGACGTACTCGGGGAAGTTCGTGTGATAGGTCGACGAGGTCTCGAGCCCGAGGATCTTGGCGGCGAGCAGGCCGAGCGCACCGATCGGACCGGGCGTCGAGATCTGGACCTTCGTGAAGCCGCCCTCCTGCGCGAAGCGCAGGAACTCGAGGAACGACATCGCTCGGACCTGGAGCTCGCGGTACTCCGGCAGTCCGAAGCTTGCGATCGACGGGAAGATCACGAGGCGGCCGCGGGCGACCCAGTCCGCGATCTCGGGATCAGCGAGCTTCGCGGTGCGCTCGGGCTCGGAGAGGCAGGTGGCGACGGTGAGATCGATCTCGCGCGCCTCGGCCTCGCGGATCAGCTTTCGCAAGGTGATCGCCACGCCGTTCACGTCGAAGAAGGTGTCGGTGACGAGCAGGAGCTTCTCGGCCTGCTGCAGGTCGAAGGCGCGGCGGACATCGCGCGTCAGCAGCTTATCCCCGCTCTGGTGCGCGTGGGTCACGAAGTAGGGCAGCGAGACGAGGACGTTCGAGCTGACGAGCGCGATCGACTCCTTGATCGTGCGGACGAGGTCGCCGGAGGGATTGCTCCGGATGCGCGCCGCGTAGCGAAGGAACAGGCGGTCGAGCAGGGTGCGGATGATCAGGAAGATCTTCTCGTCGGTGCTCTCGCACACGGCGATGCGCGCGCGGAACTCGCCCTCGCCGAGGAGCTGCTGCGCCTCATCGAGGAAGATCCGCTCGAACGACCCGTCCCTTCGCAGGAGCCGCGCCAGCGGGCGCCCCACGGCCGCCTGCAGCGCGACCCGCAGCCGCAGCGCGGCGCGCGAGCGCAGTGAAGCGGAGTCCTTCTCGAACGCGAAGCCGAGCAGCAGGTTGATCGGATCGCTCATGCGCACGGGTTGCGCGCTCGCGCTGCGGTGTCGGCTGTGCTGGCCGTCGTAGAGGAGCTTGACCAGCGCGTGGGCGAGCGTGATCGGGCCGCCGTGCATGCCGCCCGTTCGCGTAATCCGCCGGCGGATCGAATCGACGACGTCGTTCGGCAGCGGCCGCTCGCCCGCATAGGCGAACTCCGTCCAGGTGCGCCCCGGATTGATGCCCGAGTGGTCATCCGAACCGCCGACCACGGCCTTGCGCCACGGCGTCTCGCCCTTCGGCGTCAGGCCGTGCTTCTCGGCCAGCTCGAGGATGCGCTTCTCGTCGAGCGACGCGAGCAGGTGCGCGGTGAGATCGTTGCACGATTTCGCGCGCGTGCCGTTGCGGATCTCGAGGCACTCGAACATCAGCAGCGCGCGCTCGATGTGCCAGAGCGAGAGCGCCCCCTCGCGACCGTAGGGGCGGTTCTGCGTGCTCATCAGCGGATGCGTCATGAAGTACGCGATGCGACGCCCGTCCGGCGTGCTCGCCTCGGCGCGGATGCGCTCGTCGAGGTACGCGACCATCTCGTAGACGTTGCGGCGCAGCCGATCGATCTCGGCGAACTCGGCCTCCGAGATGTTCGCGGCCGTCACATGGATGTTGCAGCCGTTCTCGGGGAAGGTCGCCGTCATCTCGGCGCTGATGAAGACGTCGGGGAGGCCCGCGTCGAGCATCACCCGGACGCCGGCGATCGAGTTGTGATCGGTGAGCGTCACGAGGTCCATGCCCCGGGCCTTCAGCAGCCGGTAGTTCTCCAGCGGGTCCGAATACGACTCCGGGATCGCAAGGGAGTTGCTGGCGTAGTAGTCCGTGACGTTGGAGGCGTAGGAATGGATGTGGAAGTCGACGCGCCCCCAGCGCCGCGGAGCTCTGGCATCCAGGATCGTCCGATCGTCTCGCATGGCTCCCTCCCCGGATGTCGCCGGTTGGTGTGACGGGGGGAAACGCCGAAGCCGGTCTACCGGGAACCAATCAACCGTTCGTCAAGATCGCTTGCGTCCCGCATGGAGAGATCGTGGGGATTGGGGCTCGGAACGGAGACGAGCGCGCGAGGATCCGGTGAAGCCGCTTCGATCGGGCGCGTGGCTCCGAACGAGGAGCCCTCCAGCCAGCCTGGCGGGGACCGCGCTTGAAACCGACGCGGCGTCCGGCTACCTCGCCCGCATGTCGAGGCCCGCGCGGATGTGCGCGCCGACCGGCGTCGAGGTGCGCGTCTCCCGCGTGTCGCGGACCTTCCGAACCCCGGGCCAGCCCGACGTCCCCGCGGTGGAGAGCCTCGACCTCGTCGCCGCGCCCGGCGAGTTCGTCGCGATCCTCGGGCCTTCGGGCTGCGGGAAGTCGACCTTGCTCCGCATGATCGCCCGGCTCGATCGCCCCGACACCGGGTCGATCGACCTGCGCGACGCCGCCGGCGCTGCCGCGCCGCGCGACGCGCTCGCCTACGTCTTCCAGGACGCCCACCTGCTGCCCTGGCGCGACGTGCTCGGCAACGTCGCGCTGCCGCTCGAGCTCCAGGGCCGCGCGGCCGGCGAGCGGCGCGATGCCGCGCTGCGCGCGATCGAGCGCGTCGGCCTCGCCGATGCCGCGGGCCGCCATCCGGCGCAGCTCTCGGGCGGCATGCGCATGCGCGTGTCGCTCGCGCGAGCGCTGGTCACGGGGCCGCGCCTGCTGCTGCTCGACGAGCCCTTCGCAGCGCTCGACGAGATCACGCGACAGGAGCTCGATGACCAGCTGCGCGCGCTCTGGGCCGACACCGGCGCGACGGTGCTGTTCGTCACGCACTCGATCGCCGAGGCGGTCTTTCTCGCCGAGCGCGCGATCGTGCTGACGCCGCGCCCGGCGCGCATCCTGCTCGACCATCCGGTCGATCTCGGCCGGGCGCGCGACGCCGCACTGCGCGGCGATCCGCGCTTCGCGCGCGAGACGCGCGTGCTCTACGAGGCGCTGCGGCGGGGCGCCCGATGAGCCGCTTGCGCGACACCGTGCTGCCGCCGGCCGCCACGTTCGTGCTGACCACCGCCGCCGCCGAGCTCGGGATCCGGGCCGCGCACATCTCGCCGCTGCTGCTGCCGACGCCGTCGGCGGTCGCACGCGCGGCGGTCGCGCACGCGCCGACTTTGCTGCCCGCGCTCGCGACGACCGCGAAGGCCGTCGCGATCGGACTCTCGCTCTCGATCGCGGTCGGCCTCGTCGTCGCGATCGCGCTCTCGACTTCGCGCTTCGTCGAACGCGCCTTCTACCCCTATGCGATCTTCTTCCAGATCGTGCCGATCGTCGCGATCGCGCCGCTGCTGGTCATCTGGTTCGGCTACGGCATTCGCGCGGTCGTCGCGGCGGCCTTCATCGTGTCGGTCTTCCCGGTGATCGCGAACGCGTTGGCCGGGCTTCTCTCCGTGGATCCCGCGCTGCGCGATCTCTTCCGCCTGTACGGCGCGAGCGGCTTCGCGCGGCTCGTGAAGCTGTCGCTGCCGTGGGCGCTGCCGAGCGTGCTCGTCGGGCTCCGCATCGCAGCGGGGCTCGCGGTGATCGGCGCGATCGTCGGCGAGTTCGTCGGCGGCGGGGGGCTCGGCGTGGTCGTGCTCGAGGCGATGCGGCAGCAGCGCACCGATCTCGTGTTCGCCGCGGTGCTGCACGCCGCCGGGCTCGGACTCGCGCTCTTCGCGGCGGTGAACGTCGCGAGCCACTTCGCCTTGCGGCGCTGGCACAGTCAGGAGGACGAGACGTGAAGAGGATGGGAGCGCGAATCGGTCTCGCGTTGGCGGTATCGCTCGGACTCGGCTGCGGCGACACGCGGAAGGAACAGGCGTCGAATCCGCCGGCCGCCGCGCAGCCGCTCGAGAGCGTGCGCATCGCGCTCAACTGGAAGGCCGAGCCGGAGTTCGGTGGACTCTTCGAGGCGCAGCGCGCCGGTGAGTTCGCGAAGCGCGGGCTCGCGCTCGAGATCACGGGCGGCCCGGGCGCGCCGGTCGTGCAGATGGTCGAGGCGGGGCAGGTCGAGTTCGGCTTCGCGGCGGCCGACGAGGTCGTCGTCGCGCGCGATCGCGGCAGCGACGTCGTCGCGGTCTTCGCCACGTATCAGACGAATCCGCAGGGCATCATGGTGCACGCGTCGCGCGGACTCGCGTCGCTCCGCGATCTCTTCGCGGCGGGCGGCACGCTCGAGGTCGAGCCGGGCCTCGCGTACGTGAAGCATCTCGAGAAGGAGTTCGACCTCTCGAAGATGAAGATCGTCCCCTACGGCTACAGCATCGCCCCGTTCCTGGCCGATCCGCAGATGGCGCAGCAGGTGTTCGTGACGGCCGAGCCGATCGCCGCGAAGCGTCAGGGTGCCGACCCGCAGGTCTTCCTGATCGCCGAGACCGGCTTCGACCCGTACGCGGCCGTGGTGATCGCGACGGGCGCGCAGGTGCGCGATCACGCGGAGCGCGTGTCGAAGGTCGTCGCGGCGCTGCGCGCCGGCTGGCGCGGCTATCTCGACGATCCGGGCCCGGCCAACGCTGTGATGAGCACGCTCAACCAGGAGATGGACGCGGAGACCTTCCGACTCGCGGCCGATGCGCAGAAGCCGCTGATCGAGGACGACTTCGCGCGAGAGCACGGAATCGGCGCGATGTCGCAGCAGCGCTGGGCGACGCTCGCCGGTCAACTCCGCGCGCTTGCGATCGTGGACAAGGAGCCGGATCCCGGCGCATGCTGGACCGAGGTGCGAGCGATCGATTGAGTGCCGCGCGGCTCGCTCTCCTTGCCCTCGCGCTGGCCGCGTGGTCGCCGCAAGCCATGGCGAAGGAGTCGGAGATGACGGTCGCGATCACGTCGTTCGATCTGAAGCTCGACGGACAATCGATCCACGGACGCGCCGCCGGCCCGAAGTCGGGCGCGCCCGTGCTGCTGCTCCACGGCGCGGCCTTCGACTCGGGAACCTGGGAGGAGCTCGGCACGCTCGGCGTTCTCGCGGGCGCGGGCTTCCGCGCCGTCGCGATCGACCTGCCCGGCTTCGGCGGCTCGAAGGCGGCTCACGCCGATCCCGAGCATTTCCTCGAGAAGCTCGTTCCGGCGCTCGGCCTCGAGCGACCCGTGATCGTGTCACCGTCGATGAGCGGCGTCTTCAGCCTTCCCTTCGTGCTCGCGCACCCGGATCGCATCGCGGGCTTCGTGCCCGTCGCGCCGGTCGGCGCGGTCGAGTATGCGAAGCGCCTCCACGCGAGCCCGGTGCCGGCGCTCGTCGTCTGGGGCGAGCGGGATTCGACCTTTCCGATCTCGCAGGCGAGGCCCCTGGCCGACTCCTTCACCGACGGCCGCGTGCTGGTGCTGCCGGACGCGAGGCATCCGGCGTATCTCGACCAGCCCGAGCTCTTCCACCGCGAGCTGGTGGAGTTCGTGAAGCGGGTCAGGCAGGCGGACGCGGATCGCGCGGGAGACCCAGCACCCGCTCGCCGATGATGTTGCGCTGCACGTTCGAGGTGCCGCCCGCGATCGCGCCGGCCAGCGAGAACATGTAGTGCGACACCCAGCGCCCCGGCGTGAAGGGACGGATGCCCATCACGACCTCGGCAGGATCCGGCTCGCGAAGTCCGACGTCGGGGATCAGGTCGAGCGCCAGCTTCGCGATCATCTGCTGGAGGTTCGTGCCGAGGAGCTTCGTCATCAGCAGCTCGCTCACGACCTGCGCGTCGCGGTTCTGGTGGATCGCGGTCAGCATGCGGGCCACCGCCCACTCCTGCGTCGCGACATAGCCCGCGATCTCGGCGAGGCGCTGGCGCACGGACGGCTCTTCGATCGCGGGGCGCCCGTCGCGCTGCACCTGTCTGGCGAGCTCGACGAGCGCGTCGAACGACATGCGCGCGCCCGCCGAGTCGCCGATCAGCACGCGCTCGTGCTTCAAGGTCGCGCGCGTGACCTTCCAGCCCTCGCCGCGCTTGCCGACGATGTTCTTCGCGGGGATGCGCGCGCCGTCGAAGAAGACTTCGCAGAAGTCGACGCCGCCCTGCATCATGGTGAGCGGCCGAACGTCGATGCCTCGTGTCTTCATCGGAATCAGGAGATACGAGATGCCCGCGTGCTTCGGCGCATCGGGCTCGGTGCGGAAGAGGCCGAACATCATGTCGGCGTCGACGGCGTTGCTGGTCCAGATCTTCTGCCCGCGCAGCACCCACTCGTCGCCGACGAGCTCGGCGCGCGATTGGAGCGAGGCGAGGTCGCTGCCCGCGCCGGGCTCGCTGTAGCCCTGACACCAGGTGAGATCGCCGGTCAAGGTCCGCTCGATGTACTCGCGGCGCTGCTCCTCGGTGCCGCACTCGAGGAGCGTCGGGACCAGCATGCGAGTGCCCTGCACGGAGCCGCGGTGCGGAACGCCGGCGGCATCGAATTCCTGGCGGATCACCGTCTCGGCCATCACGTCGGGCGCCGCGCCCGCGCCGCCGTAGGCCCGCGGGACGGTGCGGTAGAGGAGGCCCGCCGCGAGCGCGCGCTTGCGCCACGCGATCGCCTGCTCGCGCTCTCCGAGCCGCGCCTCGGCGCCCCGCAGCGGCCAGCTCTCCGCGCAGAAGGCTCGCACCTCGGCGCGCAGCGCCTCGTACTTCTGGCCGAACTCGAGATTCATCTGCGGGCCTTCCTCACCATCCTTCGAGCGCGGCATAGCGTTCGCGGTGCAGCTCGGGGGCGCCGAGCCAGAGGCGATCGAAGAGCACGCGCTTGAACCCGATGTGGACGTCGCACTCCCAGGTGAAGCCGATGCCGCCGTGACACTCGACCGCGTCGCGCGCCACTTGCTGCGCGCGCTCGGTGATGTGCGCCTTCGCGAGCGACGCCGCGCGCGATGCCTCCGCCGGCGCGTGGTCGAAGGCGTGCGCGGCGTACCACCAGAGCCCGCGCGCCGGATCGACGTCGAGCGCCATGTTCGCGAGCTGGTGCTTCAGCGCCTGGAACTGCGCGAGCGACTGTCCGAACTGCTGGCGCGTCTGGAGATAGGCGGCGGTCGTGCGCACGAGCTGGTGCGCCGCGCCGAAGGCGTCGGCGGCGAGCAGCACGCAGCCGGCGTCGACGAGTCGCGACGCATCCGCTCGGGCGAGCACCTCCGCGGGCGCGCCGCCGAGATCGAGCGTCGCGAGCGGGCGACCGCGGTCGAGCGTCGGCTCGGCGGTGACGCGCACCGAGCCGCCGGCTTCGACGAGCGCGAGCGCGCCGCCGCGACAGCCGACGACGAAGAGCTCCGCACCCTCCGCCTCGGGCACGAGCGTCTTGCGCCCGCGCACGCGGCCGTTCGCGAGCTCGACACTCCACTCGGTCGGCAGCCAGCGCCCACCGTCCTCCGCGAGCGCCACCGTCGCGCGCGCGTCACCGGCGGCGAGCCGCGGGAGCCACGCCGACTGCTGCGCGGCGCTGCCTCCGCGCGCGAGTGCCACGGTCGCGAGCGCGTGTCCGAGGAACGGCACCGGCACCGCGCCGCGGCCGAGCTCCTCGGCGACGAGTGCCTGCTCGAGCAGCTCGAGTCCCGCGCCGCCGTGCGACTCCGGCACCGCGAGGCCCGCCACTCCGATCTCCGCGAGCCCCTTCCAGAGCGCCGGCACGCTCTGGCGCTCGCCATCGAAGATCGCGCGCACGACCTGCGGCGTGCATTCCTTCGCGACGAAGCGCCGCAGCGTGCTCTGGAGCAGCTCCTGCTCTTCCGAGAGCGCGAAGTTCATCCGATCGATCCGCCGAGCAGCTCGAGGCAGTTCTCGCGCAGGATGCGCTGCTGATCGGCCGCGCCGAAGGCCGAGAGCTCTTTCGCGAAGTCGAGCGGGTGCGCGACGCCCTCGCCGTGCGGCCAGTCGGAGCCGAAGAGGATGCGCTCGACGCCGATCAGATCGGCGAGCGCGCTCAGGTCGTCCTCGAGGTATGGGGTCACCCACACGTGTCGGCGCACCGTGTCGAGCGGATCCTCGTGGAAGGCCGAGGGTGTCTGGTTCGCGAGCTTGCGCAGCCGCTTGACCAGCCAGTGCAGCCAGTCGCTGCCGTTCTCGATGCTCGCGACGCGGAGCTTCGGATTGCGGTGGAAGGCGCCGTCGACGACCAGGCTGCCGACGGTGTCGTGGATCGCGCGGTCCGAGACGACGAGCCGGGAGAGCACGTCGACCGCGCCGAAACCCTCGAATGTCGCGGCGGCTCCCCACGCGCCGGCGAAGGCGTTGTAGCCGCTGTCCCCGAGATGGAAGGCGACCGGGATGCCGGCCTCCGCGAGGCGAGCCCACACCGGATCGTGGAGCCGATCGCCGAGCGAGCGGCCGCCGCCGCTCGCCGACGGCACCGGCGCGGGGCGGACGTGCACGATGCGCGCGCCTCGCGAGATCAGCGCATCGACTTCGGCGCGCGCGGCGGCCGGATCGGCGAGCGAGAGCATCGGCACCCCGATCAGGCGGCCGCGGTGGCAGAAGCCCCAGTCCTCCTCGAGCCAGCGGTTGAAGGCGGAGAGGCTCGCCATCGTGGCCGGGACGTCGTGGCGCAGCGCCTCCTCGACGCCACATCCGAGTGTCGGGAAGAGCAGCAGCGCGCCGAGCCCCTGCTCCTCCGCGACGGCGAGGCGCGCGTCGCGATCGCGGTACTCACTCCGCAGCGGCTCGACCTTCATCAGGCCCGCGCGATCGTCGCCGGGCTTCGTCCGCCCGCGGAAGAAGGCGTCGAGGCAGCCCGGCACGATGATCGGGTCGAAGGTCGGATTCGGGACGAAGCGGTTCACGCGGTCGCCGATCAGCAGCTCGACGCGCTTGCCGGACTGCACGGCGCGCACCCCGCGCCGCTTGAACTCCTTCGGCAGGTGACGCGTGAAGGCGTCGAGCGGCTCGTAGTAGTGGTTGTCCGCGTCGATCGGTCGGAGCGTCATGATGATTTCTTCGCACGGAAGAAGAAGAACGCCTCGGCGTTCCCGCGCAGCCACGCGTCGAGCGCCTCGGGCGCGAGGTCGAACTTGCGCGCCTCGTCGAGGCAGCGCTGCATCGAGAGCACGGGGTAGTCGGAGGCGAAGAGGATGCGGTCCTTGCCGCGCGTCGAGAGGAAGTGGAGGAGCGACTGCGGCAGGTGCTTCGGCGACCACGCCGACGTCATGAGCCGCAGGTTCCGGTACTTCAGCATCAGCCGGATCGCGACGTCCCACCACGGATCCGCGCCGTGGATCATGCAGAGCCGCAGCTCCGGGAAGCGGATGCAGACGCGGTCGAGGTGGATCGGGTTCTGCACCTCGCTCGGGAGCGGCGGTCCCGGGATCCCGGTATTCATGCAGAGCGGCAGGTCGAGCTCACAGCACTTCGTGTAGAGCGGGTAGTAGACCGCGTCGCTCGGCGGGTACAGGCCGTCGCCCCAGAAGCTCGGACCGACGATCGCGTAGACGACCGGGTGGTCGCGCACGAACGACTCGAGCGCCCGCAGCGTCCGCATCGGACGCAGCAGGTCGACGCCGCCGACGCCGAGGGAGAATCGATCGGGACGCTCGGTCGCGTAGCGCTGCGCGCGATCGGCGCCCTTGCCGAGCGCGGTCAACAGGATCGCGCGCTCGACGCCGTTCTTGTCCATGTCGTCGAGCAGCTCCGGGAGCTCGGGGCTCTTGAAGAAGGAGTCGCCCGCTTTGAAGTAGTCCTCCTTCACCCGGACCATGTACTCGGGCTGCTTCATGTCGCCGAGGCCGACGTTCACGAGGCAGTCGATCGCTCTCGTCATGGGGGCGGGCTCCGCGATCTGCGCCGAACGGAAAACATCGAATACAGTACGGCCGGTCGGCTCACAAGGCGCCTCCGACGGGCGGCGGCCGCGCAGAAGGAGGAACGAGATGGGCGCGATCCGAGTCGAGCGGAACGCGGGACTGGTCACGATCACGATCGACCGGCCCGAGAAGAAGAACGCGATCGACGCGGCGGCCTGGAACGAGCTCGACACCGCATTCACGGAGCTCGCGATCGATCCCGAGGCGCGCGCGCTGATCGTGACCGGCGCTGGCGGCAACTTCTCGGCAGGGGCGGACCTCACGGGCGGGAAGCCGGGAATGGGCCTGACGGGCCGCCCGCTGCTGCCGATGGTCGACGAGATGCGCGGGGTCGGCGACATCGTGTTGCGGCTCGCGCGCATGCCGAAGCCGACGCTCGCGAAGGTCGACGGCGTGTGCGTCGGCGTCGCGATGGGGATCGCGCTCGCCTGCGACCTCGTCGTCGCGAGCGATCGCGCGCGCTTCTCCGAGATCTTCGCGAAGCGAGGGCTCACGCTCGACGGCGGCAACTCGTGGCTGCTGCCGCGCCGCGTCGGGCTCCACAAGGCGAAGGAGCTCGCCTTCTTCGGCGACGTGATCGAGGCGAAGGAGGCCGAGTCGATCGGACTCGTGAACAAGGTCGTCGGTGCGGGGGAGCTCGATGCGGTGGCGGAGCAATGGGGCCGGCGCCTGGCCGAAGGGCCCACGCTCGCGCTCGGGCTCACGAAGCGACTGCTCGATGCCAGCTCGTCCGTCACGCTGCCGCAGGCGCTCGAGGACGAGGCGCGCTGCCAGCACATCACCTACGCGAGCCAGGACATCCGCGAGGGGATGAAGGCCTTCATGGAGCGCCGCGAGCCGCGCTTCACCGGGCGCTGAGCGCGGGTGGTGCGAAGCGGCGCGGGGCTGCAACATGAGCGAGTCGCGAAGACGATTCGCTCGGCGAACCGTCTCGCGCCCTCGATTGGAGTCCGCATGCCGCCCGTCACCGATTCGTCTCCCTTCGTCTGCATCACCGCCGACACGCACGCGGGCGCCGCGATCGACACGTATCGCGAGTATCTCGATCCGCGCTATCGCGCGGACTTCGACGCGTGGCGCGGCCAGTACAAGAACCCGTCGAAGAAGCACATCGGCGGCAAGAAGACGAAGAACTGGGATTCGGCCGAGCGCCTCGCCGATCTCCAGCAGGACGGCGTCGTCGGCGAGGTGATCTTCCCGAACACGGTGCCGCCCTTCTACGCGAAGGCCTTCCACGTCTCGGCGCCGCCGCGCCCCGAGGAGTACGAGCACGCGCTCGCGGGCACGCGCGCCCACAACCGCTGGCTGGCGGAGTTCTGTCGCGAGGCGCCGGCGCGCCGCGCGGGCATCGGGCTCATCCACCTGAACGACCTCGACGACGCGATCGAGGACGTGAAGTGGATCGCCGAGAACGGCCTGCGAGGCGGCGTGCTGCTGCCGCTTCCGTCGCCGGCCGAGCACTGGCTGAAGCCGCTGAACCATCGCGACTACGATCGCCTCTGGGCCGTGATCCAGGACTGCGACCTCGTGATCGACCAGCACTCCGGGCAGGGCTCGCCGCCGTACTGCGAAGGGCAGGGCTCGACCGCGCTGTGGGCCATGGAGATGACCTTCTTCGTGCAGCGCGGCGTCACGCATCTCGTGATGGGCGGCGTCTTCGAGCGCTTCCCGAGACTCAGGTACATCCTGACCGAGTCGGGCTGCGCGTGGGCGCCCGCGCTGATGCGGCAGATGGACATGATGTTCCAGATGTGGAAGCACGGAGCGATCGGCGAGATCGACGCCGCGAACGACCCGGCGCTGAAGGAGCCGCCGAGCTTCTACGTGAAGCGCAACTGCTGGTACGGAGCCAGCTTCCCGAGCGCGAGCGACATCGACGGCCGACACACGGTCGGGTTGGACCGGATCCTCTGGGGCAACGACTACCCGCACTACGAGGGATGTCACCCCTACTCGCGCGAGAACATGCGGCTCGCGTTCTCGAAGGTGCCCGAGGCGGAAGTGCGCATGATGCTCGGCGAGAACGCCGCGAAGCTCTATGGCTTCGATCTCGACGCGCTGCGGCCGTTGGCGAACGAGGTGAACATCACGCCGCAGCTCGTCGCGCAGGAGCTCGACGAGATCCCGGCGGACTCGACCTGCCTCGCGTTCCTGCGCGCGCGCGCGGAGCGAGGCGCGGCGGCGCGGCGCGCGAGCCCCGCGTAGGCGGGGTGGCTGCAACCGCGCTCGGTCACCAGTACGTGCGCAAGCCCACCAGCGTGGTCGCGCCCCTGAAGCCCTCGTTCGGCCCCCGCCCGCCGGTGAGATCCGCGAACTGCTCCGCCAGCATCAGCTTGAGCTTCTGACCGTAGAGGTAGTAGTTCAAGCCGAGATAGATGGCGTTGTAGGTGTCACCGGTGAAGTGGCCGATGGTGCTCTCCTGGCGGTTCAGGGTGGTGATCGCATTGTCCTTGCTGCCGAGGCCGAGCTGGTAGCGGAAGATCAGTTCCAGATTCTTCGGGATGATGAAGTAGCTCGGCATCAGCATGATTTCGTAGATGTCGCCCTTGCGGCCGATGCCGTCTCCGTAGCCGAGCTGGGTGACGAAGCCGACGCGGTCCTTCTGGGAGTCGAAGTACATGGCGACGGCGTTGTGCATGGTGTTGAACACGGTGCTGTGGTCGTTGTCGTGCATGTGCATGTAGTCCACCGCCCACAGCGCCTTGTCCCAGCCAAGTTGTTTCGAGAAGTCGTAGCTGAGCTCCGTCAGGTAGCTCTCGCCGCCGTTGAGGTTCCCGAATTCGTTGCCCACGTTGTTGGACAGGACGGCGAACTGGTACCCGTAGTTGCCCACCTTGCCGAGCACGGACGCGCCGGTGACATAGTCGTTGCCGGTCTTGTTGAAGACGTTGTCGTCGAAGAAGCTGCGCTCGAAGAACTTCTGCTGGATGTCCGAGAACTCGCGGTCGTAGCCGAAGTGGGGCTCGAACTTCCCCACCCGGACGCTCGCAGCCTCGGCGACACGGAAGTTGACGAAGGCCTCCGTGATGCGGTTGTAGAACACGGTGTCCGTGTGATACGAGCGCAGAGCGGTGTCGACGGTGCCCTTCAACTGGATGTGGCGATCGGCCCACCAGGAATCGCCGCCCAGCCGGAAGCGGCGGATCTCGAAGAAGTTGTTGTCGCCCTGATCGGAAGTGACGTTGTAGTAGTCGAACTGCAGACGCCCCGTGAAGTCGAGCTCCTCGAGGACGGGGTTCTGATCGTTCTTGTAGAGGGTCGCCAGGCTCCAGATCCGGTCGTAGACGGACGGCTCCTGGGGCTGCGCGACGGCTGCTCCCGGAGCGGGCGCCGGAGCGGGCGCCGGGTTGGCCTCCTCCGCGGTGCCGACTCGCGGGCTGCAGAGGGCCAGGGCGGCGAACAACACCAGCCATGTGGATTTCATCGAGTGTGCGGGAAGGGGCGAGAGGGTTTCGCCGATGCGCGCCGTCCACCCCCATCCGGCGCGTCGACCTAACATGTTGTTGCGGCGGCAGTTCAGCGTGAGCGCGTGACGGAATCGTGACGATCGGATGGAAAAAGACGAAACCGTGACGGATGTGTGAATCCCCACATTGGGGGATCGAGAAGTCAGCTGCCCTTCTTCCGCGCCGCCGCGGCGGCCATCTGGTCGAGCATGTCGAGGATGGGCATGCGCTCGGAGCCGAGGTCGCCGTCGATCCGCTCGGCGATCTCCTCGGGCTTCCAGCGCCCGGGCTTCGACATCGTGCGCAGGACGACCGGCTGGTTGTAGACGCCGATCTCGCCGCCGTTGATCGAGTAGATCTGGCCGGTCAGATGGCGCGCACGGTCGCTCACGAGATAGGTGACGAGCGGAGCCACGTCCTCGGGCTCGCCCATCTTGAAGTCCATCGGCACCGCGCCGGACATGCGGCTCTTCGCGGCCGGCGCGACGCAGTTCGCGGTCACGCCGTACTTGTAGAGGCCCGCCGCCGCGCTGCGGACGAGCGACACGATGCCGCCCTTCGCCGCGCTGTAGTTGGCCTGCGCGACGCTCGCGGCGAAGGCGCCCGAGGTGAAGCCGATCAAGGTGCCGGACCTCTGCTCGCGAAAGATCGGGGCCGCCGCGCGGAACACCGTGAAGGTTCCCTTGAGATGGGTCTCGATCACCGGGTCCCACTCTTCTTCTCCCATGTTGAAGAGCATGCGCTCGCGCAGGATGCCCGCGACGCACACCACCGCGTCGATGCGTCCGAAGGCGTCGAGCGCGCTCCGCACGATCGAGGCGCCGCCCTCCATCGTGGTGACGCTGCTCGCGTTGGCGATCGCGCGTCCGCCGGCCGCTTCGATCTCCTTCACCACCGCGTCCGCGACCTCGCTGGTCGGCGACGTCCCGTCGACCGCGACGCCATAGTCGTTCACAACGACCTTCGCCCCGTTCGCCGCGAGGTCGAGCGCGACCGCGCGCCCGATGCCGCGCCCCGCGCCGGTCACGGCGACCGCCTTGCCGTCGAGCATGCCCATCTCGTCCTCCTTCTCTACGCCTGCATCTTACGCAGCCGCGCGAGCGCGGACCTTGCCGCCCAGAAACCGCACTGCCCGTGCACGCCGCCGCCCGGCGGTGTCGAGGCCGAGCAGAGGAAGAGGCGCGGGTTCGGCGTCGAGTACGGGTCGAGGCGCGTGACCGGTCGGTTCCAGAGCTGGAAGAGGTCGGCGACGCCGCCGGTGATCGCGCCGCCCACGTAGTTCGGGTTCAGCCGCTCGAAGTCGGTGGGATCCGTGGCGTGCCGCGCGAGGATGCGATCGCGGAAGCCCGGCGCGAAGCGCTCGACCTGACGCTCGATCGCGTCGGTGCGGTCGACGGTCGAGCGGTGTGGGACGTGACAGTAGGCGTAGCCCGTGTGCCGGCCCGCCGGCGCGCGCGTCGGATCGACCTCGCTCTGCTGGCAGAGGATCAGGAAGGGTCGGTCGCTGTGGCGGCCGCGGACCATGTCGCGCTCCGACGCGCAGATCTCCTCGAGCGTGCCGCCGATGTGGACCGTCGAGGCCTCGCGACAGGTCGGATCGCGCCACGGGATCGGACCGTCGAGCGCCCAGTCGAGCTTGAAGGCGCCGGGTCCGTAGCGATAGTGGCCGAGCCGACGGCGGTAGCCGGCCGGCAGCGCGTCGCCCCCGATGCGCGCGAGCTGATCCGGCGAGGTGTCGAAGAGGACGACGCGTGCGTCGGGGAGATCGCGAAGCCGCTCGACGCGGCGACCCGTCTCGATGCGGCCGCCGAGGCTCAGGAGATAGGAGGCGAGCGCGCGGCCGATCGCCTGCGAGCCGCCGCGAGCGACCGGCCAGTCGACGACGTGTCCCGTCACCGCGAAGAGGACTCCCATCGCGGCGGTGAGCGGCTGCGTCAGCGGCAGGATCGAGTGCGCCGCGCAGCCCGCGAGCAGCGCGCGCGCCCGCGCCTCGCGGAAGCAGAGTCGCGCGAGCCGGTTCGCCGAGAAGGCCGCGCGTAGTCCGAAGCGCAGCAGCAGCAGCGGATGCGAGGGGACGCGCAGCGGCGCCATCGCGTCCGCGAGCAGCGCGTGAGCCGGCGCAACGAACGGGCGGACGAGGCGCGCCCAGGCGCGCGCGTCGCGTCCGAGTCCCTCTCCCGTGCGCTCGAGCGAGCGATGGAGCATCACCGCGGGGCCGTCGTCGAGCGGGTGCGCGACCGAGCATCGAGGATGCAGCCACGTGAGCCCGTGCTCCGAGAGGGGGAGCTCGCGGAAGAACGGCGAGAGCTCGCCCATCGGATGGACCGCAGAGCAGACGTCGTGGACGAAACCGGGAAGCGTCAGCTCGGCGCTGCGGGTGCCGCCGCCGATCTCGGCCGCCGCCTCGACCACGAGCACGGAGTGGCCTGCGCGCGCGAGCGCCACCGCGGCGGCGAGCCCGTTCGGGCCCGCACCGACGACGACGGCGTCCGGGGCGGCCTCGGCCAACGCGCGCGCGGTCCCTACGCCCGCGCGCGTCGCTGTCGCAGGAACGCCTCCGCGTACTCACCGGTCGGCCAGGGCTGGAGCCCGCGCATACGCGCGATCACCGTCTTGCCCTCGTCGACCAGGCCGGTCGCGGCGTCGACGATCTTCCAGTGCATGGTCGACCCGAAGAGCGGCTGCCCTTCGACGGAGACCACGCGCACCTCGCCCGGCTCGAAGCCGCACTGCGGCTGGATCGCGCGCAAGAGGCGCTCGTCGTTCAGGTGGCCGTCGCCGAAGTTCCAGCCGAGCACCATGCCGCCGAGCACCTCGCCCTCGAACCACTCGTAGTCGTCGATGTCGTCGACGGCTCGCGGCAGCGCCTCGAGCAGCGGTCGCCCCTCGAGGTGCATGAAGCGGTGCGCCATCGCGAGGGTCAGCGCGACGTCCACCGACGTCGCGTCCGGCAGCAGCTTCTCGAGCTGCTCGCGCATCGTGCCCGCCGCCTTCTTCAGCTTCGCGAGCTTTGCGGCGCTGCCCTTGCGGATCAGCCAGATGTTGTACGCCCAGTTGCCCGCGTAGTAGCGCATCGCGAGCAGGAACGAGACGCGCGAGGGCACGAAGTTTCCGTAGGCGGGCACGACGACGAGGCAGAAGAAGAGGAACGCGACGAGGCCCGGCATGCGGAGCACCGCGAGCGGGCTGGCCTCGGGGTGGAAGCCGAACAGGAAGATGCCGCCGTAGATCATCAGGATGTTCCACTCGATCGGCATGCCGCTCGGGTTGTTGATCGCGATGTAGCCGTGGAAGCAGACCATCACGACCAGGGTCAGCGCCGTCAGCAGCGCGCTGTGGCTCGTCAGCAGGACGACGGGCAGCATGTACTCGGTGGCGGTTCCCATGCGCGCCATGAACGCGGCGACCCGCGACGCGCGCAGGTCGTCGGGATACGAGACGAAGAGCCGGCGCTTCAGCCACTTCGGGAAGAAGGGGCCGTTGTTCATCATCACCTGGATCACCGACGGGAAGTGATCGTTGACCTTCGAGGTCGCGGCCCAGAACCAGATCGCGCCCCAGAGCACCTTGCAGGCCGAGATCCAGAGCGCGTCGCCCGCGGCGACGGTGAGACACACGAGCGCGACGAAGTAGTGCTCGGCGCGCGCGGCCAGGAAGAGCGTCACGTCGACGACGCCCATCAGCGGGATCAACACGACCGACGGCCACAGCAGCGCGGGCGTGATCTCGGGCGCGAGGAGCGCGCGCAGCAGCAGGAGGTGGTTCGCGGCGTAGAGCGCGACGTCGAGTGCCGTGCGCCGGATGCCGCCGACGAGCGGCGCGTTCGGGAAGAGCGCGAGCTTCGTCGTGCCGGGCCGCAGAAAGTGGAGGAAGCCGCCGAAGGGAGGGTTGAAGCGCGCGTTCATCGGGCCGGAGCCACAGCCGAGCCCGGTCAGCTCGTAGACGATCGCCCACAGCACGAACTTCTGGAACGCGGTCGGCGTGAAGGCCCAGCCCAGAGGCTTCAGGAAGCCTGGATAGCCGGCGTCGAACGAGACGAAGAAGGCCCAGCCTCCGATGAAGAGCGCGAAGTACTTCGCCCAGTACATCGCCATCACGATCAAGGGCGTCGGCGCCACCTGCGCGGCCCAGCTGCGGCACACGAGCCGCACGCGCTCGGGAAAGGGCGCCGCGAGGAGGCGCTGCGGGTCGTAGGGCGGGAGATCGGAGGCCGTGCTCGTCGGCACGGCGAGGGTTATACCCCGAAGCCCCTCTCCTCTCCAAGCCGCTCCTCGATCTTCCGCGCGATCTCGTGGGCGGTGTAGCCGAGCTCGTGCCGATCGGACGGAACGGTCATCACGTCGAGCACCTGCTGCGTGTGGATGTCGAGGAGTCGGTACTTCACCTCGTGACCGCCGCCTTGGGCGCGGGCGACGCGGCCGATGACGAGGTAGTCGACGGGGATCTGCTCCCAGTCCTCGAAGTGGACGTCGGACAGATGAGTCGGCTGCGACGGGAGATCGGCCATGTCGAGCTGCGTGAAGCGATCGCCCCAGGCGAGATCGGCGCGGATCACCGAGGCGACGTCCACCGGTGGCGCCTTGCCGCCGTGCGACACGCCGAACGGTAGGACGGCGATCGCGATGCGATCGGCGGGGTCCGCGCCACAGGCGAGAGAGGTCGCGCAGATCGCGAGCAGGGAAAGGAGCCGGAGAGTCCTCATGGGTGGTTTGCCTCGCTGAGTCCGACCGGGGTCGATCACTCGCTCAGCATGCGCCGTGCCACATGGGTTATGTGCCTGCAGACGGCACGTATGGGTCACGGTGCGCTCTCCAGAGTGGCGCGCGGACCGCCTCGCTGTCCAGCCGCTGGGCACTCGCTGCCCGCAGCGACGTCAGACCCTGCGCGCTAGAGTCCCGCGCCTCGCGCCCATAGCTCAGTTGGATAGAGCGTCAGGTTGCGGACCTGAAGGTCGCATGTTCGAGTCATGCTGGGCGCGCCAGGAATCTCCAGTGCCCCCGGAGCTCCCGCCCGGGGGCGCTCTCGTCTTCGGCGCCTGATCCACCGCGCCGACCCGCCGGCGGAGCCGAACGACCGGCGCGCAGATCTCCGCTCCAGGCGCGCGCGACGGTGAAGTTCTTGCAATCCGCCCCTTCGTGCCACAACGCGCTCCGGCGAGCCACTGGGAGAAAGGGGGAAGAAGGAGGGGTCCGTGAGATCCGCGCCCGCGCGCCCTCCGGAGCCGACCGCGATACTTCGGAACGCCGCGTTGCTGCTCGGCTCGTCGCTGTTGCTCCTCGCAGCGTCACACGCCGGAGCCACTCCCGCCGTCGTCTACGACAACACCAGCGGCTTGCTCGTCGACAACATGTTCAACCCGGGATCGTTCGAATTCGGCGATCAGATCGCGCTCGCCGGTACGAATCGCGTCGTCACGCAGTTCCAGTTCGCATACCAGCTCTCGGGAGGCGATGGCAACGAGACCGCGACGGTTCGCTTCTACGCCAACGACGGCACGGCCGGAGCGCCGGGCACGCAGCTGTTCCAGAGCGGGCCCGTCTCGATCTCCAACACCGGAGGCGTGTTCGCCGCCGCCGCCCTGATGAATCTCGATGTGGCCGTGCCGAACAGCTTCACGTGGTCCGTGATCTTCGGAAACGTCACCGGTGATACGGCCCTGACGGGGATCTTCAATCCGCCGAGCGTCGGCTCGAGCGATTCGAGCTTCTATTGGATCAAGCAGAACGGGGTCTGGTCCAAGGCCAACTTCGGAAGCACGCCCGCGAACTTCTACGCGCGGGTCACGGCGGACGTCGTCCCCGAGCCCTCGACGGGGCTGCTTGTGGTAGCGGGACTCCTGGCTCTCGCGCGGCGGCGCCGCCCCGGGTCCGCCTAGCGCGCGCGTGAGATCCCCGGCTGGTCCGCGAGCCGCAGCCTGCGCGCCGCTTGTCGGACCGCCTCGCGTGCCTAGCCTCCCCGGCCTCATGTCCAGGCCTCGCCATCTCTCTCTGATCGTCTCCGACCCCGAAGCCGCCGCGCGCAGTTCCGACGAGGAGTCGCGGCCCGCTCCGCCTTCGAACAGCGCCGACGTCGCCGAGCGCGACGCCGCTCTTCACGACGCCTACTCGCGCGCCGTCGTCGACGTGGTGCGCCTCGCGTCGCCCGCGGTGGTCGGCGTCCAGCCGGGCGACCGCGATGCGGGCGGCGAGTTCACGCCTCGGGGGAGCGGCTCCGGCGTCCTCATCACGCCCGACGGCTACGCGCTGACGAACGACCACGTCGCCGGTCAGGCCTCGGAGCTGCGCGTGATGCTCCCCGACGGGCGCGAGCTGCGCGCGCGGCTCGTCGGCCGCGACCCCGCGACCGACCTCGCGCTGCTGCGCGCCGAGGGCAGCGCGCTGCCCTTCGTCCGTCTCGAAGTGGCGAGGCCGATCCATCCGGGTCAGCTCGCGGTCGCGATCGGCAACCCGCTCGGCTTCGACTCGAGCGTGACGGCAGGCGTCGTCAGCGCGACCGGCCGCTCGCTGCGCGGTCAGGACGGGCGCCTGATCGAGAACGTCGTCCAGCACACGGCGCCGCTCAATCCCGGCAACTCGGGCGGCCCGCTGCTCGACTCGACGGGCGCCGTGATCGGGATCAACACGGCGATCATCGCGTACGCGCAGGGCCTCGGCTTCGCGGTGCCGGCCACGACCGCCAACTGGGTGGTGGGCCAGCTGCTGACGCACGGCCGTGTGCAGCGCGCGCGGCTCGGCTTCGCCGGGCGCTCGCGTCCGATCGACCGTCGGCTCGCGCGCATCGTCGGACTGACCCAGCCCTCGGTGGTCGAGGTGCTCTCGCTCTTCGAGGGCGGTCCCGCCGCGCGCGCGGGGCTCCGCAAGGGCGACTGGCTGCTCTCGCTGGACGGCAGGCCGACCCCGAGCGTCGACGCGTTGCTGCGCCTGCTCGGCCCCGAGCAGATCGGGCGGCCCGCGACGCTCGCGCTGCTGCGCGGTCGCGAGCGGCTGACGCTCACCGTAGAGCCGGACGCGGATCGCGACTAGCGTCGCTCTTCCAGCTGCGTGACGTAGCTGCCATCTTGCGGAGTGCGACCGAGACGATCGGCTGCTCGGCGCCTAGCAAGTGAGCGATCGCTCGCTCGTGCTCGAACTCTCCGTGCCAGATGCGGATCAGGAAGACCGTCGGCGAGAGATACGAACCGGTCACGCGTGCTGCGAGTGTGCTGCCGCTGTGTTGCCGGCGTCACATTTTTCCGTGAGCGGTGACATACACTATGTGCCTGTGGCGACGCTGCGACCCCCCGTCCGGCTGGTCTACCGGGGCAGCACGCTCCTCGCGCTGCTGCTCTGCGCCGGACACCTCTTCGCCGCGCCTTTGCAGAGCGCCGCGAGCGGGGTCGTGCCGTCCGCGGCGTCGCGCTCGTTCGACTTCGTCGTCCTGACCTACAACGTCCGCGGACTGCCGCTGCTGCCCGCCGCCGATCGCATGAAGGAGATCGGCCGGATCCTCGCCGAGCGCCGCCGGCAGGGCGACGAGCCCGACGTGGTGCTCCTCCAGGAGGCCTGGTCGAGCGAAGCCGACCGCATCCGCTCGCGCGCCGGCTATCGCTACCAGGTGCTCGGCGTCGGCAAGGGCGAGAATCTGCTGCTCGACAACCCGAGCGGACTCGAGATCCTGAGCGACTACCCGATCGTGACGCAGTACGGACGCCGCTTCGACCGCTGCGCCGGCGCCGACTGCCTCGCCACGAAGTCGGTGATCGGCGCGACGTTGGCGATCCCGGCGCTCCCGGTGCCGCTCCGCATCTTCACCACGCATCTCCAGGCGCAGACGCCAGCGGACGGGGTGCGCAAGAACCAGATCGACGACATCGACGTCTTCCTGCGCCGCATCGGCTTCGGCGCGGAGCCCGCGATCTTCGCGGGCGACCTGAACTTCAAGCCGCGCCACCCCAGCTACCAGAAGTTCGCGCGCGTGCTGCCCTTCTTCACGGAGACCGGGCGCTTCTGCCTCGACACCCGCGATCAGTGCGAGATCGACGTCGGGCAGGATGGCCGCACCGACATCCTGGACGTGTGGAAGACCACGAACGACCACCAGTTCTTCTACGCGCCGAAGGATTCGCCGGTGCGGATCACGCCGGTCCAGCTGATCCGGAACTTCACCCAGCGTTACGAGGGCGCCAGGCTGTCGGACCACTACGGCTACGAGGTCCGCTACCGGTTCACCTGGTAGGCGCGTCCTCGCTTGTGCCGGACGGACGTGCGCCGCTAATCAGCGCGATGCGCGGGTGTCGTCGGTCCGCCCGGCGCGGGCGCTGCGCGCAGCGCCGTCGCGACGGTGAGTCCCATGCGGCCGGAGACGTCGGTCAGCATGCCGAGCAGCGCCTGCTTCACCGCGTCGTGATACCAGCGTCCGGCGTCGCCGCGCGCGAAAGCGAGATAGGTCTCGAGCTCCGAGTCGCTGAGGCTCTGATAGGTGAAGAGCGTCGAGGCGAGCGACGCCGGCGCCAGCTGATCGTGCAGGCGCTGGCGCTGCGCCTCGATCGCGGCCTCGATCTTGTCGGGCTCGAGCCGCTTCTCCTCGGGCGACGCGGCGCCGACCGCCGACATCGCGGCGCGCCCGCTCGCGAGCGAGACCTCGACCGCGAAGTCGGTCGCACCGGTCGCCTGATCGAGCGCGCGCGCGAGCGCGAGGCGCGTCGCGTCGGGCGGGTGGCTGCGGAGCTGCTGCGAGAAGGCCTCGAGCCCCTGCACGCCTTCGGCCGACGTGGCGTGCGTCTCGAGCTTGCTGATGCGGCGCCCGAGCGGAGAGCGCAGCCAGCGAAGCGTCTCGGCGGCGTGCTGCGGGTCGTGAATCTTCGCGAGCCGGTCGACCACGTCCTGTCGCAGCACCGGCGTGCTCCACGCGCGGAGCACCGCGTCGCGCACGACTCCGGCTCGAGCCGCGGGCACGCGCGAGAGATTCGGGATCAGCGACGCCGCGACCACGCGGTCGAGCGCGCCGACCTGCGCCTCGAGCCCCGAGAGCCGGTAGATCTCCTGCATCTCGTCGCCCGCGGTCGTCCCCGACGAGGCGTAGGCGGTCGCGGCCAGGGCGAGCACGGCCAGCTGAGCGAGGGCTGCGCGTCGCATGCCGTCCGGTTCGACCGTCCGGACGACGAAGTTGAGATGGCGCCGTCGCCGTCCGAATCGCGCGTCACGCCGTTCCACTCGCTCCGGTAACGACCGGCGATGCGATTCTCCGCCGGTCCCGACTGGCCAGTCCGTGCCCTCGCTCACATCTCGGGGTCGGGCGGGCTCACCCCCGGCAATGGCATCGGATAAGCTGCCGCCAGTTTCGCCTCGGGGGATCCATGCAAGAGCGACAACGCGCCGGATTGCGGAGCCTGTGCGCTCTGCTCGCTTCGCTGATGGCGTGTCCTGCGGGCGCGCAGGAGATCATGATCTACCCGTCGAAGGGACAGAGCGCCGATCAGCAGATGAAGGACAAGGGCGAGTGCTACGCGTGGGCGCAGCAGCAGACGGGCTTCGACCCGATGACCGCGGAGGCGCCGTCGAAGACCGTCACCACGCAGCTCGAGAAGGAGAAGGTCGTCGGATCGGGCGCGACGGTGCGCGGGGCGGCCGGCGGCGCGGCGCTCGGCGCGGTGACCGGCGCGATCATGGGTGATGCGGGGAAGGGCGCGGCGGCCGGCGCGGCTGGCGGCGCGCTGATCGGCGCGGTTCGACGCAAGCGCGAGGTGGACAGCGCCCCGACGAGCGAGACGCGCACGAATCCCGAGTACACGAAGTACGCGGCGGCGCGCGATCAGTACAACAAGGCCGTGAAGGCGTGTCTGTCGGGCCGGGGGTACGGCGTTCAATGAGGACTTCCAGCCGATCCGCTCATTCGATTCTGCTCGCGCTCGGCGCGACCGTCGGCCTCGGCTGCGCGGCGATCGCGTCGGCCGCCGGCTTCGACGGCTCGAAGGATCTCCTATGCGCGCCGACCGACATCGCACAGTGTGATCAGAGCGCGCACTGCGAGCGCGTGTCTCCCTCCGACGTCGATCTCCCGCCCTTCCTGCGCCTCGACTTCGCCAAGAAGCGCATGATGAGCCTGTCGGATCCTCCGCGCGAGACGCCGATCGAGAGGGTCGAACAGAGCGAGGGTGTGACGGTCCTCCAGGGCGCGCAGAACGGGCGCGCCTGGAGCCTCGTGATCGATCAGGCGACCGGCCGGATGACCGGCTCGGTGGCCGACGGCGAGGGCGCCTTCGCCGTCTTTGGCGCCTGCACGCCTCGCTGAAACACCACCGCGTGTGAAGGAACCGCTCTCGAGACTCTCGAGCTGGCTCGACGCGCACGCGGGCTCGCGCCCGATCGTCGTGCTGCTGCTGCTCCTCGCCGCTGTGCTCGGCGACGCCAGCGCCCGTTCGCAGCTCCAGGGGATCGAGCCGAGCATCCGGAGCGACGACGCGCTCGAGCACGCGGTGATGGCGCGGCGGCTCGCTCGCGGTGAGGGCTTCACCACCGGCGTCATCTATCCGGCGGAGCTGCGGCTCGGCGCCGACTCGGCGCACCCGGCCATCGGGCAGCCTCCGCTCTGGCCGCTCGTGCTGGCGGCGCCCTTCGCCGCCTTCGGCGCCGACGATGGCGTTGCGCGCGCGACCACGATCGCGTGCTTCGCCGCGCTCGTCGCGGTGTCCGCGGCGCTGGCGGGCGTGCGCGGGGGTCTGCTCGCGGGCGCCGTGGCCGCGATCGCGGTCGCGACCACGGACGAGAGCCGGCTGCTGGCGCTGGAACCGACGTCGGCGACGCTTTTCGGCGTCGCGATCGCTCTGGCGTTCTGGCTGTGCACGTCCGGGGCGCCGGCCTTCGCGGTCGGACTCGTGTGCGGGCTCGCGTATCTCACGCGCTACGGCGGCCTGCTGCTGCTGCCCGCGGTGCTCGCGCTGGTGTTCGCGAGGCGCCGCGACGCGCGCGCGCTGGGCGCGTGCGCCGCCGGCTTCGCCGTCGTCGCGCTGCCCTGGTGGATCCGCAACACGTGGGTCGCGGGTCAGCCCTTCGCGTCGCTCCAGAATCTCTCGCTGTGGGCGCCGAGTCTCGCGCCCGCCGCAGGCTCGGGCCCGCTCTTCGAGACGTCTCCGGCCGGTGGCTCCGCGTCGGAGCTCTACGTGAATCTGCGAACCCAGCTCCCGGGGCTCGTCGCGCATCTCCCGTTCGCGAGCGTGAACCTCGCCGCCTTCGCCGGCGTGCTCCTCGGCTGTGTGCGCCTCGACGCGTACTGCGGCTGGCTGGCGGCGATCGGGATCGCGTCGCTCGGGCTCGCGGCGCTGACGCACCCGACCGGCGCCGAGTTCGTGCCGTGGATCCCGGCGTGGATCGCCCTCGGCACCGCGGCCTGGATGCGCCACGGCGGCTGGCTGCGTGCGCCCGCGCTGGCGCTGCTGCTGGCTTCGCCGCTGCTGCCCACCTTGCCGACGCCGATGCGCGACCTGCGCACACTCCTCCACACCCGCGAATTTCTGCGCGACCCGAGCACGCGCGAGTCGTCCGCCGCGCGCGAGGCGCTCCGCGCCTGTGTCGGCGCGGGCGCGCGCGTGATCGCGCAGGCGGCGCCGCGGATCGCGTGGCAGGCGGACGCGATCGCGATCTACGCGCCGAACGCGTCGGATGCCTTCTGGCAGATCGCCGAGGACCAGGATGTCGCGTTCGCGCAGCGCACCAGCCCCGGAGAGATCGATGCGGCTCGCTTCGCCGCGGAGTTCGAGCAGCGACCCGGCTGTCCTCTCGATATCTATGCGCGACGCGCCGCCACGGCGGCGCCCGCGAGTCGGTGATCTTCGTCACAGCTCCGATCTCGCGGTCGATGGAATCTCCCGCGCGCCGGCCTGGTGCCGGGTACTGGTTCCGAATTTTTCTGAGGTTGGCGTTTCGGCTCCGCCCGCGCGGATGCGTCGTCGGGGCCGCCTCCGGTGGGCGGAAAGGCGCTGCCAAGGGTCGCGAGCAAGGGCTCGTGACCACCGGAGGCGGCCCTGTCTTACGGCGGGATCGCGGGGCGACTGCGGCGGTTCGCGAGGTCTCGCCTACGCTCGCCGGCCCATGGATCGCGACGCGCTCTGGCGCTTCGCCTATCGCTGCGCCTTCCGCCTGCGCGTCCTCTACTGGCGGATCGGGCGTCCGCGCCTCGAGGGCTCCTACGTCGCGGTGTGGCATGCGGGACGTCTGCTCGTGGTTCGCAACTCGTACCGGCGAAGCCTCACCTTGCCGGCCGGTGGCCTCGCGCGCGGCGAGACGCCGATGGACGCCGCGCTGCGCGAGCTGCGCGAGGAGGTCGGCCTCGCGCCGGACGCCGCGTCACTCCGCTACGTCGGCGAGATCGTCGACGTGGAAGGCCCGGCCGAAGACCACGCGCACTTCTTCGAGCTCCACTACGAGGAGGAGCCGGCGACGGAGATCGACCGACGCGAGGTCGTGTGGGCCGGGTTCCTGCGCGCCGAGGAAGCGCTCGCGCGCGGCGTGGTCCGGGTGGTGCGGATGTACCTGGAGTCGCGCTAGCCCGCCGACTTCGCGCTCGCGATCGCGTCCTCGAACGACACGCCTTCGCGCAGCATGCGGCGCGTCGCCATCAGCTGTCTCACGCGGTTGACCGCGAGCGCGCCGGTGAGGCGGCCCTTGCGGCCGAAGTACGCGACGAAGCGGCGCTCGGCGAGCGTGCCGTGGCCGACGAACATCTCGTCGTCGGGTCGGATGAGTCCGGTGGCCTGGATCTTCAGGTCGTACTGGTCCGACCACACGAACGGCACCGGGGCGTAGGGCACCGCGTGCTCGGGTCTGGCGAGAAGGCGCGTCGCCGCGGCGTCGGCCTGCTCGACCGCGTTGGTCCAGTGCTCGAGGCGGATGTGCTCGCCGTAGCCCGGATGCAGCCAGCGTGCGACATCTCCCGCCGCGACGACGGCAGGCGCCACACACAAGGTCGCGTCGCAGACCACGCCGTCGTGGAGCTCGAGCCCGGACGTCTCGAGCCAGCGCGTCTCGGGGAGCGCGCCGATCCCGACCACCACGACGTCGGCCGCGACCGCGCTGCCGTCCTGGAGGCGCACGCGCTCCACGCGCGCGCCACCTTCGAGCGCCGCGACGCCGACACCGAGCCGCACGTCGACCCCCGCGTCGCGGTGCGCCGCCGCGCACAGCAGCCCCACCTCGCGGTTCAGCACGCGCGCCATCGGGTGCGGCAGCGCCTCGATCAAGGTCACGTCGAGACCGCGCGCGCGACACGAGGCCGCGACCTCCGCGCCGATGAAGCCCGCGCCGACGACCGCCACGCGCGGCCGCGCCTCGAGCTCGGCGCGGATCGCGAGCGCGTCGTCGAGCGTGCGCAGCACGTGGATGCCGCGGAGCGGCGGCGCGCCGGGGAGCGCACGCGCGCGCGCGCCCGTCGCGATCACGAGCCCGTCGAAGCGGATCGACTCGCCGCCCGCGAGCCGCACGGCGCGCGACGTGAGGTCGAGCGATTCCGCGCGCACGCCGAGGCGCAGGTCGAGGCGCAGCGCATCGAAGGCCTCGGGCTTCACGAGCGCGAGCTGCTCGGGTGCGCGCTCGCCACGCAGCACCTCCTTCGAGAGCGGCGGTCGGTCGTAGGGTCGGTGCGGCTCGTCGCCGACCAGCACGAGGCGGCCGCCATAGCCCTGTCGCCGCAGCGCCTCGGCGCAGCGGATTCCCGCCAGCGAGGCCCCCACGACGACGATGGTCCCCTGCGCAGCCAAGGCATCTCCCCTCGAAGGGGGCAGACCATACCGGCGTCCGCGCGAGCCGCCCGACCCGGCGGCGGTGCAGCCGGCAGACTGCAGCGAGCCCGGTTCGCTGCAGCAGGGCAACTGCGGCCGGGCCCGGCCGCGCCCGTACAAGTCCGCGAAATTCCTCGCGCCCAGGTCCGCGGCACGGGCCTTGCTCTCCCCCTCCGCATGACCGGCGTAGGCATACGGATGAGGCCCGCTCATAATCGCCTCGCGCCCATCCCGGAAGGGAGCTCCTCGATGCGCCATCGCCACGCGCACCGCTCGCGCTCGGACAAGGAGAGGGATCTCGAGGAGCGCGACGAGGGCCTGACGCCCGAGGAGCGCGCGTTCGAGGTGGCGCGCAGGCGCGCCAACGCGCAGGTCGGATTCCTCTCGCATGCGGTCGCCTACGGCGCCGTCTGCTTCTTCCTGCTCTTCGTCGCCGGCTTCAAGGCTGCCTTCATCGTCGCGCTCGCCTGGGGAATCGGCCTCGTGAGCCACTTCTTCGGCGCGCTCGTCGCGCCCGACCTGCGCCGCCACTACGTCGCACGCGAGGTCGAGCGACAGGTGAAGCACAGCGCGCCGCGCGAGCGCCGCGACCTCGAAGAGCGTCACGTGCGCTCGCTGGAGGAGCTCTCCGCCTCGATCGCGCACGAGATCCGCAACCCGATCACGGCGGCCAAGAGCCTGGTCCAGCAGATGGGCGAGGATCCTTCGTCGGCCGAGAACGTCCAATACGCGAAGGTCGCGCTCGAGGAGCTCGACCGCGTCGAGCGCTCGGTCGCGCATCTCCTCCGCTTCGCGCGCGAGGAGGAGATGCGCATGACGGATCTGCGCCTCGCCGACGTGATCTCCTCCGCGGTCGCGACCTTGCGCGAGCGCGCGACCTCGCGCGGCGTCGCGCTCGACGTGCAGGTCGGCGCGGACTGCGCGCTCCGCGGCGACGCCGAGAAGCTCCGCCGCGTGCTGATCAACCTGATCGCCAACGCGCTCGACGCGCTCGAAGGCGCCGGCGTGCAGAAGCCTCGCATCGAGGTCACGGCCGGCGAGAACCTGGCCGGCACCGAGTGCTGGGTGCGCGTGCGCGACAACGGTCCGGGCATCGCACCCGAGTCGCTCTCGAAGATCTTCAGCCCGTTCTACACGTCGAAGGAGCGCGGCACCGGGCTCGGCCTCGCGATCTCGAAGAAGCTCGTCGACGCCCACGGCGGCTCGATCGAGGCGCAGTCGGCGCCCGGCGCGGGCGCCGAGTTCACGGTTGCGATCCCGAAGCGGGCGGTGCGGTCGTGAGCGGCTGCGGACACTCGCGCTCGCAGCGGCGCATGGAGCGCATGGAGCGACGCGCCGAGCGCCGGCGTCGCCGCGAGCGCGACGACGAGGGGGACCCGCGCGACGCGCTGCTCTCGCCCGCCGAGCGCGCGCTGCGCGACGCCGAGCGCGTCGCGACGCGCCGCGCGGACGAGGTCGGCGATCTGCTGAAGTTCAGCGTGGTGACCGTGCTGCTGCTGATCTTCCTGACGCCGATCGGGATCGTGGTGCTGCTCTTCGGCGGCGCGAGACACGTGAAGCGCGCCTATCGACTCTGGCTCGAGCCGCGCATGCGCGAGCAGTACCTCCAGGAGGAGGTGGACCGGCGCGTCCACGCGCACCTCTCGGGCGAGCGGCAGGCGCTCGAGAGCGAGCATGCGCACTCGATGCAGACGCTCTCGGCGCGCGTCGCGCACGAGATCCGCAACCCGATCACGGCCGCGAAGAGCCTGGTGCAGCAGATGGAGGAGGACCCGGGCGCGCCGGAGAACGTGGAATACGCGCGCGTCGCGCTGGAGGAGCTCGGGCGCGTGGAGCGCTCGGTCTCCCACCTGCTCCGCTTCGCGCGCGACGAGGAGATGCGCGTGAGCGCGGTGCGGCTCGCCGACGTGGTCGACTCGGCGCTCGAGACCTTCCGCGACCGCGTCGCGCGGAGCGGCATCGAGCTCGTGCGCGAGACGAGCGGCGAGGGCGAGATCCGCGGCGACGCCGAGAAGCTCCGGCGCGTCGTGATCAATCTCGTGTCGAACGCGATCGAGGCGGTCGACGGCGGGACCGCGAAGGGCGGCCACGTCGCGGTCGGCGTCGGCGAGAACCTGGCCGGCACCGAGGTGTGGCTGCGCGTCGCGGACGACGGCCCCGGCCTCGACGCCGACGCGTTGTCGAAGATCTGGAATCCCTTCTACACCTCGAAGCCGAACGGCACGGGCCTCGGTCTCCCGATCGTCAAGAAGCTCGTCGAGGCGCACGGCGGCTCGATCGAGGCCGCCGCGCGGCCGGGCGGCGGCGCCGAGTTCGTGGCCGTCTTCCCGAAGCTCCGCGCGAACGAGGAGGCGCACGCGTGAAGGCCCGCATCCTGGTCGTCGAGGACGAGAGCGCGATCCAGCTCGCGCTCTCGGGGCTGCTCGGCCGCGCGGGCTACGAGGTGTCGCTCGCCGGCTCGGGCGACGAGGCGATCGCGAAGCTCTCGGAGCAGGCGTTCGACCTCGTGCTGACCGACCTCGCGCTCGGCCGCGGCGCGTCCGGGCTCGACGTGCTGCGCGAGTCGAAGCGCCTGCGCCCCGAGACCGTGGTCGTGATGATCACCGCGCACGGCTCGGAGAAGATCGCGGTCGAGGCGATGAAGGCCGGCGCGGAGGACTACGTCCCCAAGCCGTTCGACAACGAGGAGATCCGGCTGGTCGTCCAGCGAGCGCTCGAGCGCACGCGCATGGCGCGCGAGCACCGCGAGCTGCTCGACCGCGTGCAGCGCGAGTACGCCTTCGAGAACCTGATCGGCTCGGGCGCGGCGATGCGGCGCGTGTTCGAGACGATCCGCAAGGTCGCGGAGACGGACCTCACGGTGCTCGTGCGCGGAGAGAGCGGCACCGGCAAGGAGCTCGTCGCGCAGGCGCTCCACAACCGCAGCCAGCGCAGGAACCGCCCCTTCGTCGCGGTGAACTGCGCGGCGATCAGCCGCGAGCTGGTCGAGAGCGAGCTCTTCGGCCACGAGAAGGGCGCCTTTACCGGAGCCGACGCGCGCCGCCAGGGACGCTTCGAGGTGGCCGACGGCGGCACGATCTTCCTCGACGAGATCGGTGACATGCCGCCGGAGACGCAGGCCAAAGTGCTGCGCGTGCTGCAGGAGCGATCGTTCGAGCGCGTCGGCGGCGCGAAGCCGATCCAGGTCGACGTGCGCGTCGTCGCGGCGACGCACCGCAACCTCGAGGAGGAAGTGCGCCAGGGCCGCTTCCGCGAGGACCTCTACTACCGGCTGCGCGTGGTCGAGATCGAGCTCCCGCCGCTGCGCGAGCGGATCGGCGACGTCCCGGCGCTGGCGCTGCGCTTCCTCGAGCAGGTGAACGAGCGCCTCGGCCGCGAGAAGCAGCGCCTCTCCGAGTCCGCGCTCGCGCAGCTCGCGCGCCAGCGCTGGCCGGGCAACGTGCGCGAGCTCCGCAACGCGATCGAGCAGGCCTCGGTGCTGGCGTCCGGAGCGGTGATCGACGTGGACGACCTGCGGCTCGGCGATCCGATCGGCGCCGCCGCGATCGAGGCGCCGTCCGGTGTCGAGGCGGCGCCCGCCGCAGCCGACGGCGCGTTGCCCTTCTCCGAGGCCAAGCGCCGCGCCGTCGAGGGCTTCGAGCGCGACTTCCTGCTGCGCGCGCTGCGCGCGCACGGCGGAAACATCTCGCGCGCCGCTGAGTCGATCGGCATGGTGCGCCAGAGCCTCCAGCAGAAGATCCGCGAGCTGGGACTTCGCTCCGAGGACTGGAGCGAGGACGAATGAAGGAGAACGTGCGATGACCAGCATCACCCGTGAGCAACCGTCCGGACTGTTTGCCCGCTTCGTCAACCTCGTGCGCGCGAGCTTCGGCGGCTTCGTGCGCCGCGGCGAGCGCCAGAATCCCGCCGCCGTGTACGAGACGGCGATCGACGAGCGCACGCGCCAGTACCGCGACCTGAAGGAGGCCGTGGCCGGTATCCTCTACATGCGGAACAAGCTCGAGGCCGAGATCCACGAGCGCCGCGTGGAGATCGCGCGGCTCTACGACGACGTGAAGCAGGCGATCCGCCGCGGCCAGGACGACCTCAGCGTCTCGCTGATCGAGCAGAAGCAGGTCCTGATGGACGAGCTCGAGCGCGCGGAGCGCGAGCAGGACGGCGTGCGACAGGAGGCGGAGGAGGCGAAGAACAATCTCGTGCGCTTCCGCGACGAGATCCGCAACCTGATGCGCGAGAAGGGCCGCATGCTGGCGACGCTCGCCAACGCGCAGGCGCGAAGGCGACTCTCCGAAGCGCTCGAGGGGCTCTCGGTCGACGCCGACATGCGCGCGCTCGAGAGCGTGCGCGAGCACATCGCGAGGCTCGCCACCGAGAGCACGCTCGATCGCGAGATCGGCGGCGACGACGGCACGCGCCGCCGCCTGCGCGCGATCCGCGACGAGGTGCGCCACGAGGCGGCGCGCCGCGAGCTCGAGGAGCTGAAGCAGTCGCTGCTCCCGCGCGCGGTGTCGGGCGCGGCCGCGGCTGCGGAGGCGGTCGTCACGGGCGGCGAGCGCGAGGCCGTCGCGGTCGGCTGAGCGATCCTCGTCCGCGGAGGCGCTCGCGCCGCGCGGCTAGACTGCCGCACGGATGTCCGGCCAGACCCGCTACGCGAAGAGCGGCGATCTCCACATCGCCTACCAGGTCGTGGGCGAGGGTGACACCGCGCTGCTCTACGTGCCGGGTTGGGTCTCCCACGTCGAGTCGATCTGGGAGGAGCCGCTGTGCGCGGCCTTCCTGCGCCGGCTGGCCAGCTTCTCGCGACTCGTGCTGCTCGACCGGCGCGGCGTCGGCATGTCCGACCCGGTGCCCCGCATGCCGACGCTCGAGGAGCGCATGGACGACGTGCGCGCGGTGATGGACGCCGCGGGCATCGAGCGCGCGTCGCTGCTCGGTGTCTCCGAGGGCGGGCCCATGTGCATGCTCTTCGCGGCGAGCTTTCCCGAGCGCTGCGCCTCGCTCGGGCTGGTCAACACCTTCGCGCGCTTCCGCCAGGACGAGGCCACGCCGTGGGGCCGCACCCAGGAGGACTACGAGGCCTTCCTCGCGATGGTGTCGAAGTCGTGGGGCACGGGGCAGTCCGCCGACTACCTCGCGCCGGGACTCGCGAAGGACCCCGGCTTCCGCGAGCGCTTCGCGCGGCTCGAGCGCATGGCCGCGAGCCCGGGGCGCGCCCGCATGCTGCTCGAGATCGCCTTCGAGACCGACGTGCGCGCGGTGCTGCCGGCGATCCGCGTGCCGACGCTCGTGGTGCACCGCGAGCGCGACAGCACGATCTCCGCGGACGCGGGCCGCGCCATCGCGAGGGCCGTCCCGAACGCGCGGCTCGTGCTCGTGCCCGGCAAGGACCACTTCGTCTTCGTCGGCGACACAGAGCCGATCCTGTCGGAGATCGAACGCTTCGTGACCGGGTCGCGCGCGTCCGCATCCGCCGACCGCGTGCTCGCGACGGTGCTCTTCTGCGACGTGGTCGGCGCGACCGAGCGCGCCGCGGCGGAGGGCGACGCCTCCTGGCGCGAGCTGCTGGTGCGCCACGACCGGCTCGTGCGCGAGCAGGTCGGGCGCTTTCGCGGTCGCGTGGTGGACGCCGCGGGCGACGGTCATTTCGCGAGCTTCGACGGCCCGGCGCGCGCGATCCACTGCGCCGCGGCGCTGCGCGACGCCGCGCGCCCGCTCGGGCTGCGCCTGCGCCAGGGCGTCCACACCGGTGAGTGTGAGGCGATCGGCGACAAGATGGCGGGCCTCGCCGTCCACATCGGCGCGCGCGTCGCCGCGCTGGCGCCGCCGGGCGAGATCTGGCTGACGAGCACGGTGCGCGACCTCGTGGTCGGCTCGCGACTCGAGTTCGAGGAGCGCGGCCGCCACGCGCTGAAGGGAGTTCCGGGTGAGTGGACGCTCCTCGCCGCGCGCGTCTAGCTGCAACGCCGGATCTGGCCGCATCTGCTGCGTTGCGCTCCCTCGGCCTGCTCGACGTACCGTGGGTACGCCTCCGCGGGCCTCAGTCGCGCGCCTTGCATCTGCAGCCATCTCCGGCGTTTCGCCAGGAGACCTGGCGGGACATGCAGGCTAGTCCGGCGCTGCCGCCCGACTTCGCCGCGCTCGACGCGAATCTCGTCGAGTCGCTGCGCGAGGCCGTGCGCTGGCAGCGCGGCGCCAGTCTCTACGAGGGCGACGGCCTGCTGATCGCGCACGGGTGCACGAACTTCCCGGTCGGCCTCTCGAACGCGGCGGCGCGTCTCGACCCCGCGGTTCCCGCGGCCGAAGTGATCGCGCGCGCCCGCGCGCACTTCGCCGGCGAAGCGCGGACCTTCACGCTCTGGGTGCGCGGGGCGCCGGACGCCGACCTCGAGGCGGCCGCGGAGTCCGCGAAGCTCCTGCCCGTCTCGCCGGTGCCGTCGCCGTGGATGGTGCTCCGCAAGCGGCTGCCGGATCCGGCGCCGCCGCGCGATGTTCGCGTCGAGCTCGTGCGCGACGAGTCCCGGATCCGCGACGTGGTCGCGGTGAGTCAGGCGGCCTGGGCTCCGGCCGGGCTTCCGCCCGCGGAGACGGCTTCGCTGCTCGGGCGCGCGGACCGCATGCTGGCGCCGCATCTCGTGTGGTCGCTCGCGTGGCGAGACGATCGCCCCGTCGCGTGCGCGATGGCGCTCTGCTCGCACGGCGTCGCGGGCATCTACTGGGTCGGCACAGTGCCCGACGCGCGCCGCCGTGGGCTCGCGGAGATCGTCACGCGCGCGGCCGGCAACGCGGGCTTCGACCGCGGCATGCGAGTCGCGGCGCTCCAGGCGAGCGCGATGGGCTATCCGGTGTACCAGCGCATGGGCTACGAGACGGTGTCGCACACGCGCTGGTACCTGGCGCGCCCGACACGACGCTGAGTCCCGAGTCCTCAGAACCGCCCCATGAGGACGAGGACGAGCACCGCGATCAGGACGACGCCGAGCGCGCCGCTCGGGCCGTAGCCCCACCCCGTGCTGTAGGGCCACGCAGGGATCGCTCCGATCAGGAGAAGGACCACGATGACGAGAAGAATCGTTCCGAGCATGATTGGATCCTCCGTGCTGATCCCGGGAACAGCACGATGCGTGCCAGCCGGCGAGTGCGACGAGGACGTCGCACGCCGCATTTCGACGCGCTTGTTTGCAAGATCTACACGAGCCCTGCGCGTCGGCAATCGTCACGGCGCCGCGAGCGCGCCGTCGGATAGATTGTGGCTCCGATGGCCGCGAGCGATCCGATCGGCCGCCGCTACCACCTGAGCCGCTGGCAGAGTGTGCTCTTCGCGCTCGCGGGCCTCGCGCTCCTCGCGGCGGGCGCGATCGCGTGGCGCGAGGCGCGCTCGGTCGGCGTCGCCGTCTCGTGGGCGCAGCGCACCTTCCAGGTGCTGCTCGACAGCGACGCGCTGCTCGCCGCGCTGACCGACGCCGAGACGAGTCAGCGCGGCTATCTGTTGACTCGCGATCCCGCGCAGCTCGCGCGCTACGAAGGCGCGCTGCCGCGCGTCCAGACGAGCTTCGAGTCGCTGCGTCGGGCGACCGCCGACGACGCCGAGGAGCAGGCGCGCATCGCCGAGCTCGAGCCGCTGCTGGCCGAGCGGCTCCACTCGATGGCTCGCACGCTCGAGCGCGCGCACGAAGCGAAACCCGGCGCTCTGGTCGCGTCGAGCACCGCGGGCAGCGAGGCGATGAACGCGGTGCGGCTGGCGATCGACGACATCCGCGCGCGGGACCACGACCTGCTGCGCCAGCGCCTCGCGGTGCGCGACCAGGCGCTGCGCGGCACGCGCCGCGACGCGTTCGTGCTCGGCGCGCTGAGCGTCGGCATCTTCTCGGCGCTCGTCTTCTCGATCAACCGCACGATCGGCGCGCGCGCCGCGGCGGAGCGATCGGCGCGAGAGAGCGAGCAGCGACTGCGCGTCACGCTCGAGAGCATCGGCGACGCGGTGATCGCGACCGACGTCGCCGGGCGCGTGACCTACATGAATCCGGTGGCCGAGGCGCTGACCGGATGGCGGCGCGCGGACGCGCGCGACCTGCCGCTCGACCAGGTCTTCCGCGTCGTCAACGAGTTCACGCGCGAAGGCATCGAGAGCCCCGTCGCGAAGGTGACGCGCGAGGGCGGCGTCGTCGGCGTCGCGAACCACGCGCTTCTGATCGCGCGCGATGGCTCCGAGCGGCCGATCGACGACAGCGGCGCTCCGATCCGCGACGCCGCCGGCGCGCTGATGGGCGTCGTGCTCGTGTTTCGCGACGTGACCGCGCGCCGCCAGTCCGAGCAGGCGCGCGAGCGGCTGCTGCGATCCGAATCCGAGCGCGAGATCGCGCAGGGTGCCTCGCGCGCCAAGGACGAGTTCCTGGCCGTCGTCTCCCACGAGCTGCGCTCTCCGCTCACCGCCGCGCTCTCCTGGGTGGAGCTGCTGCGCGGCGAATCGCTCGACGGCGCGCAGCGGGCGCGCGCGCTCGACACGATCGAGCGGAGCCTGCGCCAGCAGGCGGTGCTCGTCTCGGATCTGCTCGACGTCTCGCGCATCGTCGCCGGGAAGCTGACGCTCGAGCCGGTGGCGGCCGACGTCGCGACCCTGGTGCGCGATGCGGTGAACGACCACCGCGCACTCGCGGAGTCGGCCGGCGTGGCGCTCCGTCACGAGCCTCGGCTCCCCGTCATCGCAATGGTGGATCCCGCGCGCATCCGGCAGATCGTGAACAACCTGCTCGCGAACGCGATCCGCCATACGCCGGCCGGTGGCGCGGTCGAGGTCGAGATCGCGGCGAACGAGGACCGGCTCGATCTGTGGGTCCGCGACACGGGCCGCGGCATTCCCGCCGCGCTGCTGCCACACATCTTCGAGCGCTTCCGACAGGGAAACGCCGCGGCGGTGCGCGAGCACGGCGGGCTCGGCCTCGGGCTCGCGATCGCGAAGCACCTGGTCGAGGCGCACGGCGGCTCGATCGACGCGCGCAGCGACGGCGAGGGGAAGGGCGCCACGTTCCACGCGCGCTTCCCGCTCCAGCCGCCGGAGCGCAGGAGCGCGCTCGGCGCGGCGGCGGTCGAGACGCGCCGGGCCGGAATGCGGCGGCTCAGCGGCTCGACGATTCTGCTGGTCGAGGATCACGCGGACACGCGCGACGCGATCGAGATGTTGCTGCGGAGCCACGGCGCACGCGTGCTCGTCGCGGGCAGCGTGCCCGACGGGCTCGCGTGGATCGAGAGCGAACGCCCGGCGCTCGTCGTCAGCGACCTCGGCCTCCCGCAGCAGAGCGGGCTCTCGCTGATCGAGCGACTGCGCGAGATCGACACGCTGCGCGGCACGCGAACACCGGCGATCGTCGCCTCCGGCTTCGCGAGCCCGGAGACCCGGCGCGCGGCGCTCGCGGCGGGCTTCGACGCCTATCTGACCAAGCCGATCGAGCTCGGCACCTTGCTCGCGCAGATCGTCGCACTGCTGGCGCGCTGAGCATCTGCTGGCCGAGGCGGGGTCGAGGCAGACGTCCCCGAGGAGGAACAGATGGCCGCCGCAGGGGACCTCTGCCTCGACCCCTCGGCGACCTGCGCGGGCGTCTAGCGGAGCTGCGCGAGCTGGACCGGGAGCTGCCCCGAGTCGAGCACCTCGCGCCAGCCGGCGGCGCCGTGCGAGAGCACGCGCTCCTGCCAGCTCGCCATGCGGCTGCGGAAGACCTGCGGATCCGCGTTGTCGGCGCGGAGATGCTTCACGTTGACGGCCACCACGTCGATGCCCGCGAACTCATTCGCCTCGAGCTCGCGCGTGGTGCCGTTCGGCAGATCCTCGTCCATGTCGCTGAAGACGAGCATCACGCGGCTCCCGGCCTGGATCTCGTGCAGGTACTCGGCCGCGAGCATCAGCGCGCCGCGGATGTCCGTGTACTCCGAGCGCGTCCCGCCGGCCGCGAACGCATCGACCCGCGACGCGAGCGCGAGCTTCTCCGCGTTGGCCTTCGAGGGGCGCGGGTCGAGCGTGACGAGTGCCTCGAGGTTCTCCTTCCGGTAGCTCTGGCTGTCGATGCGGACGAGCAGCAGCGCGTCGCCCGGCAGCAGCGCCGGGAGCACCTCGCGCTTCACGATGCGCGCGACCTCCGCACGCTGATCGGTGTAGGTCCCGGAGACGTCCATCAAGACCGCGACGGCCTGGCGATACTCGGAGCCGTTGCTGCAGCCCATGCACGCGAGCAGCGCGACCGAGGCGAGCGCGCGCCTCATGACGCGGTCGCCTCGCCGCGCCGCTCGCTCGCTCGCGCGCGGCCGAAGTCGCGCGCGCCGTGGCGTCCGCGCAGCGCCTGCTCGATCCGCAGCGGGATGCCGATGTAGACGTCGTAGGCGCTCTCGAGCATCGCGCACAGCGACCTCGCCACGTGCGAGAGCATGCGGAGCGCCGAGCCCGCGCCTTCCAGCGCGAGCACCGCGAGCGACGCCAGCACGTGGCGCGCGCTGTCGAGCAGCATCTCGAGCGGGATCGCGACCATCGCGAGGATCCAGGGCAGCACGAAGCCGAGCGCGGCCTGGCCGGCGACCGGGATCCACGAGGTGCTCGCCTCGGTCACCACGCGGCCCTGCTCGCCCGCTAGCGCGAGCTTCAGCGCGGCGTCGGCCTCGGCCAGATGCTCGCGCAGCACGGCGAGCGAGCTCTCGACGCAGGCGAGGAAGAAGAGTCCGCCGAGCGCGAGTCCGAGGATCAGGCGGCGCCGAGCCGCGGGGATCGCGTGCAGGCGCGGCATCAGATCCGTCACGCCGAGCAGGTCCATCGCGAAGATGCCGAGCGCCGTCTCCATCAGGACGATGACCAGCGCCGACACCATCGCGACCGGCACGCCGCCGACGCGCGCGCCGGCCGGCACCAGCTCCGACATCGGCAGCGAGATCAGCTGGAAGTTCACGAAGGCGCCGCCGAGCGCGACGCCGAGCACGATCAGCGAGACGGCGAAGAATTTCGCGGCAGACCAGGTCAGCGCGCGTGCCGCGCCCTCCTGGTCCTTGCGGAACTTCTCGAACTCCTCCGCGTAGCCGCGGATGCGCTGCGTGCTCTCGAGCGCCTTCGCGACGGCGTCGCACATGCGCGCCATCAGCCCGCGCACGTCCTTCCATTGCGGCGCCATGCCGCCGAGCGACTTGTGTCTCCGAGCGGTGTCGTCTCGGTAGGCCGCGAGCGCCTTCTTCTCGGCGTCGCGCGACGACCTGCGGATGCTCTCGAAGATCTTCTGCACGTTCGGGTCGCCGGCGGCCGGGATCTTCGCGAGCGCTTCGACCGCGGCCGACCAGCCGGGCACCTGCGGCGGCGCCTCGCCGCAGGCCTTGTAATCGTCCTCCAGGCCGTGCAGCAGCTCGTCGAGCCGGCGATGGAGCTTCGCGTAGTCGCCGAGCTGGTCGGCGAAGCTCGAGTCCACCTTCTGGAGCTCGCGCTCGAGCTTGCCCTGCGTCTCGACGCGAGCGGCCGCGAGCAGCGCGGCGCGGCTCTGCTTGCGGAGATCCGCCGCGGCCTCGCGGCACCAGGCCGCGAGGCCCTGGCAGCCTTCGCCGAGGAAACCGCCGAGGCTCGCGAGCAGGCGCACCATCGCGTCGCGCGCCGCCCACAGGAAGACGACCGACACCAGCCACAGCACGAAGAGCGAGAGCAACGGCTGCGTGGGCCACAGGTAGAGGGCCTGCATGTCGCGCACCTCCGGGAAATTCGATCTCCCGGAATCGGCGGCCGCTCCGGCGCGCCGCGTGAGCCCGCTCACGGCAGGGCCCGCGCATCGGCCGCGCATGCGCGGCGCAGCGAGGCGCCCTACACGTTGAAGCGGAAGTTCACGACGTCGCCGTCCTCGACCACGTAGTCGCGGCCCTCGACGCGCAGCTTGCCGACCTCGCGACAGCGCGCCTCGGAGCCGAGCTCGACGAGGTCCTCCCAGCGCGTCACCTCGGCGCGGATGAAGCCGCGCTCGATGTCGGAGTGGATCTTGCCGGCCGCCTTCGGCGCGAACGTGCCGCGCGGCACGGGCCACGCGCGGCACTCGTCCTCGCCGGCGGTCAGCATCGAGATGAGTCCCTGGAGCTCGAAGGCCGCGCGCACGAAGCGCCGGCTCGCCGGCTCGGAGAGACCGAGCGACTCGCAGAACTCCTGCTGCTCCGCGGCGGGCATCAGCGCGATGTCCATCTCGACCTTCGCCGAGAGCACGACGAGCCCGAGGCCGCGCTGTTCGGCCGCCTTCGAGATCGCGGCGGGCGCGGGCTCCGCGACCGCATCCTCGGCCACGTTCAGCACGAGCAGCAGCGGCTTCTGAGTCAGCAGCTGGAAGCCCGAGAGCATGCGCCGCTCCTCGTCCGACACTTCGATGCGGCGCACCGGCGTCTCCGCCTCGAGCGCCGCCTGCACGCGCTCGAGCAGCGCGAGCTCGCGCGGGTTGCCGCGGTCCTTGCGCACGCGCGCGATGCGTCCCTCCACGACCTCGAGATCGGCGAGGATGGTCTCGGTCTCGAGGCCGGAGAGCTCGCGCAGCGGGTCGCCCGGCTCGTCCGCGGCGTCGGGGAAGGCGCGCAGCACCTGGCAGAGCGCGTCGACGCTCTTCATCGCGAGTAGCGCCTTGCGGTCGAGCGAGTCGCCGTGGCCTCCCGGCAGATCGCTGAAGGTGATCTCCGCGTAGGTGACCTTCTTCGGCGAGTAGAGCTTCGCGAGCGCGTCGACGCGCGGGTCGTGCACCTTCACGACGCCGAGGTTCTCCTTCGCGCCGAAGCCGGTGTCGACGGCGCGCCCGGTGAGCGCGCCGAACACGGTGGACTTCCCGCTGCCCGGATATCCGACGAGACCGATTCTCACGAGGGGGCGGACGCTAGCAAGCCCGGCGCATCGCGCCGGGGCGCGCGGCGTCAGAAGCGCGCGAGGCGCTCGAAGAACCAGAACGCGGCGAGCGTGCCGATCGCATAGGGCGCCGCGCGCAGCGCCTGCGTCTCGAGGCGCGTCGCGCGCACGCGCAGCGCGAACGCCGCCACGGCCAGCACCAACGCGACGAAGGCGAGCTGCCCGCACTCGACGCCCACGTTGAACGCGAAGAGCGCGAGCGGGATGTCACCGCGCGGGAGACCGACGTCCATGAGCGCGCTCGCGAAGCCGAAGCCGTGAAGCAGACCGAACGAGAAGGCGACCAGCCACGGCCAGCGCGCCGTCCAGCCGACCACGCCGCGACGCAGGTGCACGATCTCGGAGGCGAGCAGCAGGATGCTCGCCGCGATCGCGGCCTCGACCGGCGGTCCCGGCACGTGGACCAGCCCGAGCGTCGCGAGCGCCAGGGTCAGCGAGTGCGCGAGCGTGAAGGCGGTGATCGTGAAGAAGAGGACGCGCGCGGAAGGCACGATCAGGATCAGCGCGAGCACGAAGAGCAGGTGGTCGTAGCCGAAGAGGATGTGCTCCACGCCGTGGAACCAGTAGGTGCGGAGCACGCTCCACGCACCGCCGGACGCGGCGATCTCGACGAAGGGCTGCGAGGGGCGCGCGATCGTCGTCCAGGTGGTGCCGTCGCGCAGCGCGACGCGGACCAGCACGTCGGTGATCGTGAGCGGGAGCCCGACGAACTCGATCCGCCGGCCCGCGAGCCCTTCCGGCCCCGCGTCGACCGCGCGGCGCTCGACGAGCGAGTCGGCCAGCTCCTGCACGCTCGGCACGGACTCGTCCTTCACGCCGTCCGGCAGCTTCAGCACGACGGGGAGTCTCATGCCCGCGAGCACCGGCGTGCGCCACAACACATCGTAGTGGCCGGGCTGCGTCTCCTGGATCTCGAGATACGCGGGCCGGATCTCGTGGGCGCGGGCGGCCCAAGCGGCCCCGAGCGAGACGAGGAGCACGGCGACGAGTGCGCGTCGCGTCGTCACTCCGGCACGACATCGGCCACGGAAGGCATCTCGATCGACGGCAGCTCCTTCGGCACGACGACCTGGTAGCGCGCTCGCATCGCCGCGAAGGCCTTCTCGCGGATCTCGGCGCGCTGCTCTTCGATCCAACCCGTCTCGACCTGCGACTCCACTTCCTCGAAGGCCGGGGAACGCGCGGGCGTGATCGCATCGACCCAGACGAGGTGCCAGCCGTAGCCCGACTCGATCGGGCCCGCCCAGGCCCCCGCTGCGAGCTCGAAGAGCGCCTTCGCGAAGTCCGTGCCGAAGGTCTTGGCGACATCGCCCTGCGCGCGCTCGGCGTAGTAGTCCTGGAACATGAAGGGGTCGCCCTGTGCGGCGACATCCGGCGAGTCCATGGACTCGCCGGCGATCCGCTCGAGGGCCTGCGCCGCATCCTGGCGAGCGCGCTGCCCCCGGCGGTCGGGGGAGAAGTAGAGATGGCGGAACGTGGCGCGCGCAGGCTGCACGAAGCGCGCCGCGTGCTGCTCGAACCACGCGCGCAGCTCGTCCTGCGTCGGCTTCCGCAGTGCGGCCACGTCTTCGAAGAGGAACTCCATCTTCTGCGCGAGTCGGCGCCGGACGATCGCGTCGTCCTTGTCGAGGCCGAGCGCCAGCGCCTCGCGGTAGAGGATCTCTTCGCGCACCCTGCCGTCCACGAGGCTCTGCATCTCTTCCGGAGACGGCGCCGGACGCCCCTGCGCGACCCAGGCCAGGCCGATCTGTCGCAGATCGTCCGGAGTGAGCTCGATGCGGTCGGTCGATCCGGCCGTATCACCGCCCCGGCGCAGCCCGTGGTAGACCGCGAACAGCAGGAGTCCGAGCAACAGGAACTGCAGCAGCGGCTCGCGCAGCCAGCGCGGGGTCGCGACCCTCAACGCGGAGCGGCCCCCAACGGGCTCAGCTGTGCGACGGCCGGGATGATCTCGTAGTTGGCGTAGCCGAACTCGTTGCTGCGCGCGCCGTAGTACTTGTCGCCCATCTTGTAGACGGCGATCTCGATCGGCGTGCCGACGAGGTCGGTGACGATCTTCCCCTTCTGGATGTTGTAGGTCCGGGAAGTGCCGAGCGCGCTGGCCTCGAACGCGTCGCCAGCCAGGCTCTGCATCGCCACGTCGCTTCCGACGTAGCGCACCTGGTACTGACCCTGGTCGACCGGGAAGCGCTGCGTGACGAAGCCAGGGTCGGTTGGAGCGATCGGCTTCGCCGCGGCGCCGCCCTTGCCGAGCGCGCCGTAGAGGATCATGTACTTGCCGCCGGTCACGTTGTTCTGCATCCAGATCGACTTCTGCTCGATCAGCGCCTTCAGCTGCGCGTCGTTCAGCGCCACCGCGCCTTGTTTCTTGAGATCGGCCACCGTCGTGCCGGGCTTGGCGTTCTTGCGCGCGTCGGCGCTCGGCGTGTACCAGATCGGCGAGCTCCAGGCGCGCTCCTGCAGCGTGGCGGCCACGACGTCGGGCGGCGCGATGCCGAGCTTCGCGGCCTGCATCGTGGTCCAGCGCGGTGTCGGGATCTCGAGCACGCGCGCGTAGTAGAAGGCGTGCACCGCGGGGTCGAACTCGGGATCGGTCCAGACCGTCTTCAGCTCCACCGAGCCGATCGAGTTGGTGTAGGTCGCCTTCTCGAGATCCACGGTGCTGCCGATCGGCGGCACCACGCCGGTCCACTTGTCGGGCTTGCGGTCGCCCGCCCAGACCACGTCGAAGATCTTCTCGAAGCTCTGGCCGCTCTTCGTCCAGCCCTTGATGACCTGGATGCGGTCGAGGTTCCCGGAAGTCGGATCCTTCACCGCCCAGAGCACGAACGTCGGGGCCTTGCCCTTGGCCGGCGGCAGATCGCCGCCCATCGGAACGCCCTTCGCGTAGCCGGTCTTCACCCAGTCCGGCTGCTTCACGACGTCCGGCCCGTACTCCCAGCCGCCGAAGAAGCGCACCTGGATGTGCGGTCCGCTGACCGCGAACGTCTCCTTGCGCTGCATCGCCTCGAAGATCGACTCGCGCGTGTTCTCCTCGGCCCACACGCCGGTCAGCCCGCCGGTCCCTTCGGTCCGCGCGTCGAACATCCCACCCACGATCGTTCCCGCCATGCGGGCCTCGATCGTTCCGTCCGCGAAGGTATGGCCGCCGAAGAAGTTGTCCTGGCGGTACGGCACAGCGGTGTTGTGCGAGTCCGATCCGGCGCCGAAGCCCAGCTTGTAGGGGTTGAAGCCCTTCGTGTCCTGCATCGCGAGCCCGTCCTTGAGCGCCTGGCGGGCGTAGCTCCCGACGATGTGCGGAATGCGGCCCGGCGGGTTGCCGAGCAGGATCGACATGATCTCGAAGCCCGCGAACTCGTCGCTGGGCGAGAGCATCGGGTGCGTCTCCGACGTGCCCTTCAGCTGCTTCATCTCGATCAGCCGCTCGTTCCGGTCCCGTGACGCGGCCCAGGCGGCGTCGATCGGCCGACCGTGCTCGTCCACGTCGGTCGGGTACATGCGGCCGTCGGAGAGGTTCGCGTTGTGCGAGATCGCGAGCAGCTCGTTGCCGGCCTTCCGCTGCCCGTCCATCCACTTCCAGAGCTCGTCGGGGAACGGGGAGTCGAGCGCGCTGAAGGGCATCGGCGGCACGTGCTTGCAGTCCTTGAAGAAGACGTTCCGGTGCAGGTTCATGTTGTTCGGCATCGAGGTCCACTCGTACGAGCAGAACGCCGTGAACTTCCCCGGCTCGTTCGCCGCCTCCGCGAGCGCGACGTTCCTCTTCCAGACCGTCTCGGCGATCTCGGGGGCCATGAGCGCCTTGACGGGCGGTCCGCCGCCCAGGGTGTTGATCATGTAGAGGGCGACCCGCTCCATCTCTTCCTTGGTCCTGCTCTTCAGGATCAGGGGCTGCGCCGCGGGGATCTTGCTCACTGCGGAGCCCGGCTCGTTCGCCAGGTTCACCACGCCCGCGTACTCGGAGTGATCGGTCACGCCGGCCCAGTCGAGCGGGGTGTCGATCTTCACGTCGTAGCCGAGCGGATGCTTGATCGGCTCACCCTTGAAGTACTTGTACGCGTCGCCGGGAGTGGTGAGGGTGTTGCCGAGCGCGAACGCATCGAGCGACCAGCTCGTGTGGACGTGCGTCTCGCCGAAGTAGGCGTTGCGCTCGGGGTTGCGCTCCTGCGCGAGCGCGGGGGCGGCGAAGCTCAGGGCGATCAACCAGGCGGCGAGACGCGGAGTCATGCGATTCTCCTCCAACGAGGGATTCTGTGCCCGCGGATTGCCGAGCGCTTGTCCGATCGCGCCACTAGCTGACGTGTGAGCGGTTCGAACGGACCCGAGGTCCCGTATGATGCCTCGCTTCGCGACGCGAGTCGTCCCGAAGCGCCCCACGAGAACGGAGCCACCATGCGACCCCAACGCCTCGCCGCCATCTTCGTTTCCCTGGTCGTGCTCGCCGGCTGCGCCTCCACGAAGGTTACGCAGCGCCAGAGCGAGATGCAGCCGGGCGAGCGGCTCGCGCGGCCGCAACACATCGTCGTGAACGACTTCACGGCGACGCCCGACGAGGTGCCGGCCGACTCCGCGATCGCCGAGCAGGTCGCGTCGCAGCCCCCGCCGTCCGAGAAGGAGCTCGAGCTCGGGCGCAAGCTCGGCGCGGAGGTCGCGAAGGATCTCGTCGAGGACATCCAGGACATGGGGCTGCCGGCGGTGCGCGCGGCCGAGCTGCCGCAGGGTGAGGTCGGCGACATCGTGATCCGCGGCACCTTCCTCTCCGTCGACGAGGGCAGCGCGCTCAAGCGCATCGTCGTCGGCTTCGGCTCGGGCGGCGCGGAGCTCCGGACCCTGGTCGAGGGCTATGTGATGACGGATCGCGGGCTGCGA